>NZ_SJPG01000001.1:3852727-4452727 GCF_007859715.1 Rubinisphaera italica | reverse complement strand
ATTATTAGTGGCACAAAACCCGAAGTTTTAATCGGAACGATCCACTAAATGACTGTGCGCAATTATTATACAGTTGGAATAAGATTGAAGTCGAAATGATTGGATCATGGGTGGCACGCCCTGAGCAAAGCGAAGGGCGTGGTCGTTTGCAATCCCCACGCCCATCACTTCGTTCTGGGACGTGCCACCCAGAAAATCACTGATTATTTAAGGATTTGATGCAGCATATCGAGCGAATCTCTCATTTCAAGAGTGTCCAAAAATCGCGCACGGTCATGTAGCGACTATTTCGCAAAGTATTCGTGTTGTGAATCGCCCACGCTGATCAGGTAGGCGATTAAGTCGAGGATTTCATCTTTCGTCATTTTATTGAATAACCCTGCAGGCATGGGTGAGGTTTTCGAAACAACGATTTCATCAATCTCTTTTCGATCAATAGAGACCCGCTTATTGGGATCGGTCAAATCGGTATTCAGTGTCATCGAGTCTCCACTGAGATTCACGACGACACCGGTATGGACCAATCCCTTCTCGGTAACTACGGTAATTGCAGAAAACTGTTCATTGATGACTTTGCTCGGGTTAATGACCTGATCGAGTAAATCGTGCGGGGAATAGCGGCGTCCTGCAGAGGTCAGGTCGGGACCGGTCATGCCGCCCTGATTTCCAAAGCGGTGACAGGCGTAACAGCCCGATGCGGCAAACATCCGGCGACCGTTTTCAAAGTCTCGATCTTTCAAATCGGTTTGTGCGACGGCTGATAATTCATCAAGCGTCCAGGTCTTTTCTTCTCGACCTACAAACACCTCTCCCAGATTTTCCAGAGCAGACTTTTTGACGGGCTTCTTTGCCAGGAGCTCGGCCAGGGCTTCTTTTTCAGAATCACTCATTGAGGCGACAGCATCATCTCGGATGAACTCGATAAATTTATCGAAACTCGCCCCCCCTTTGTAATTGGCTGCTTTCAGGAACCATTCCAGATATTCGGTTCGCAATTCTTTCGTCCAACCGGTGTTGAGCATGCGAATGGATCGCGCGTATTGCATTTGCTCTTCCTGCGTGGGAGCATCGGCGATCAGTTTCATCGCCTTTTCGGCGACCGTGGGAGACTGCAGCCAGGCCAGCGTTTCGCAGAGCAACCAGTTCAACTCGGCTGAGTCCGAAGGAAAGAGGGGATCGTTCTGTTCAATCAATTTCTGAACGATTGCCTCATCTGGTCTTCCAAATCGATTTAGAATGATCTGAATTGTCCGTTGTAATGTCAGTTGTTCAGGAAGTTCCAGCTTGCTGACATCGATCGACAGGACTGCGGTCAGAAGTTTCTTTCGCATCTCGATATCGACAGGCGAAGACTTCTCATTTCGATGCTGCGGACAGACTCCAGAGACCCGTGCCAGGGCCAGCAGTGCAACGACTTGCCTGGAGGGATCCTGCTCTGTGAGAGCTTTGTCAGCCCAGGTCTCGATTGGCTGGTGCTCTATCGCAGTCCGGGCTGCAAATTGAATGAAACGGTCTTCACTGGAGAGATAAGGCCAAGCGAATTCGATTGCCTGAGGATCCTGCTTGCCGTGAAATGCTTCCAGTTGATGCCTTATGGCTCTGTCCATACTCTCGCTGCTCACGTTGGGAACGGGAGCAGTCGATTCCTCTCCCACATAGGTCACTCGGTAAAGCCCAGACTGAACGCGACGGCCACCGATTGTGAAATACATGGCCCCATCTTTGGGATTGATAATGGCATCGGTTATCGGCAGCGGAGCACCGGTCACAAATTCTTCTTTGGTTGCCTTGTAGGAAGAACCATCGGGCTGCAAATGCACGGCATAAAGTTTGCCCCAGCTCCAGTCGAGAGCATAAAGGGCATTCTGATACTTCGCAGGAAACTTCGCGCCATATCCAAACGTGACACCAGTGGGAGATCCCGGACCGATATCGAGAATACCGGGCAGATTGTCGGCATAAAATGGCATTCTTTTGCCGGCTCCATTTCGCCAGCCGAACTCGGCTCCACTGGTTACGTGACAAATTCGCGTGGGGCGATACCACGGTGTATTGAAGTCGTACTCCATGTCGGCATCGTAAGTAAACAGTTCCCCATCACGATTGATTGCCGCATCGAAAATGTTTCGAAAGCCGGATGCGTAAGCTTCAAAAATTTTTCCATCTGGTGAAACCCGATAGATAATTCCACCAGGGGCCAAAACTCCCCGGTTGTGACCTCGTCCATCCGGCATGCTTGGCAGCAGATGATCTTCTCCCCAGACCTGCGCGACAGGTGAGGTCTCAGCCAACTCGGGTGGAGTCGTATTGTTGCCAGTGATCAGATAGAGAGCTTGACCGTCAGGAGTCGGCATAAGTGCATGCACGCCATGATCACTTTTCGATTTCACTTCATGCAGGAGTTCGACTTTGTCAAGTTGATCGTCTCCATTGCTATCGGTAATCCGATACAAGCCAGAGGGAATTTTCTGTTCGTAGTCATTCACACCAACATACAGCGCTCCGAATGCCCAGACCATTCCGTTGACCGCTCGAATATCCGCGGGCACTTTTTCCACGGATTCCGGTTCGACGACCTCTCCAACGGGAGGAGGTGTAATCCGATACAGTCCTCCAAATTGATCACTAACGAGAAGACGTCCTTGATCGTCCGTACACAAATTCACCCAGGAACCTTGTTCAAGCCCGGGAACAGAATACAGTAATTCCACCTGAAATCCATCAGCGGCATGAATACGATCGACGGGCGTGGCTGTGTTTCCCCCAATAGCTGGACCGACAGTGGTTTGTCTGCGAGATTTTTTGGGAGGAGCTTTCTTTGTTTCAGTCTTTTGAGTGCCATCTGCTTCCTGAGCGAACATGTCTGAAGTTGAAAACACAAATAGAGTGAGAACCGAGATCGATAAAAACAGTGTTTTAATGGTCATAATTCAAAATTCATTTAGTAATTTGAACGGGATAACACATGGTTCATACCGCGACAGGTGCACTAAGGAACCATAAGCAAGGCTGCATATTTTAGCAGGAAATCCGGCCTCGGGAAATCCACTTATTGAGATTCAGCATCAAGTCAGTGATATTCGTATCATGGCTTTTTTGTTGAATCCGATTAAAGTGATTATTGCATTGAGTCCGGCCAAATCCGATCCGAGACGCTCATTCCAATCTCTTCAATACGAGCATGAGAAAGAACTAATCATGGATAAAATTTCACAGGCCACACGACGTCACTTCCTGGCGGCTTCTGCTGCCAGTTTCGGCAGTCTGCTTCTGTCAGGTAATCAAGCTGTTCAGGCAGATTCAAGTGAGATCGCATCGACAGATCATTTCTGGTACCGCCTCGCGCCAGAAGGGCCGTACATTGATTCGCAACGTGACAATAAAGCCTTTGGGTTCGGCTACGGAAAAGTCTACCTCTCTGAAGACAATGGAAAAACCTGGCCACATGATGCGAACTTTCGCAATGCAGATAACATTACTTTCAGCTGCATCATGAAAAATGGAAACATTCTCTTTGCAACGCGCACAAAACTTTATCTGAGTACCGATGATTTAAAGACTTACAATCAAGTCATCGTCAAGAATCCTGATGGCAGCGATTATCGACCTCATACTCCACTTGATCCGAACAATCCCGGTTGGTACTTCCATCCGCTCGATGGCGTTCATACCTGGGATGTTGATGGTGAGGAGATGCTGGTCTGGGGGAATTATTGCAACGTCATGGGCGGAGCGGTTCCTGTCAACATTTATTATTCGACCGATCAGGGCCAGACTGTAAAAATCGCATATTCATTTGGTCAAAATCCAGTCTTTCAACAGAAGGATGCCCAAGAAGGGGATATGCTCGGCAACCCGGAAAATCCTGTGGTCTGTCGCCATGTTCATTCCGTGGCTTACAACCCGTCGGAGAATGCATTTTATGCTTGCACTGGCGATCACGATCGAACGGCAGCCGATGGGACAAATAAGCAGGAATGTCACTGGCTGCGCGGAACTTATGATAAAACTCAGGATGTATGGGACTGGCAGGTTCTCGTTTCGGTGAATTCCAACTCACGTTTTAAATCCGGTGGGATCAACTTTGTGGATGGCCAACTTTATTGGGCAGCCGATGCCAATGGAAACAACGGCACCATGCCGCACGATCGTGGAATCTTTACCTGTGCACCGGGCGATCTCGTGGATATCAAAAAGCATACCCGACTCTTCAATCCGCTCTATGAATCCGCCAACATGATCATCGAGGACGAAGTAATACTCTCTGCACACTACGCCCCCGCCTCACCCTATTCAACAGGCTTTACGATCTCACCAGATATGGGCAAGACCTGGGCCGAGTACGATCTGAAAGAATTCGGAAAGCGATCCCCAGTTCGCTTTCACAAAAAAAATAGCGAAGGTTGGTTTCGAGTCGATCTGAGAAAAGGATGGATTGAACGAGGCGAAGTTTTATTCATTAAGCCAAAACCGGCATAACACTTAAACTATTCCTCAACCGGATGCCAGTTATGGATCTTCGATTTCAGCTGTTGCACGATTTCCGGATGGGAAGATGACAAATCGTTTTCTTCATGCGGATCGTCTTTGAGATTGTATAACCTGACTGGAGATTGATCCCAAATGTGGAGATTCCGATACTGTGTCGTATCCTTGCCCTCAAAGCGAACAAGAAGTTTCCAGTCTTCATGCACACACCAGAGGTATTGCAATGTTTCATCGGGATGACCCGGCGACATATTATGGACCGAATTACAGACACCGAATACAGTATTTCGATCTGATCGCCTTTTCTCATCCAGCAGATTGATACCAGGAAGACTGGGTGGTGGATTGAGCCCCGTTGCCGCTGCAATGGTGGGGAAAATATCGATCGCATGTGCCAAGTCCTGAACGTGTGCTGGCTTCACATGTCCCGGCCATGAAATCATGATGGGGGTGCGAACACCCAGATCGTATGGAGAGCCTTTTGATCGTTGCGCGTATTGCGACCACAACTTCTGGTTGGGATCGTTCGCATTCGTACTTGCTGCGGCCCAGCCATTATCACAGATATAAATCACAATCGTGTTTTGGGTTTGTCCCGTTTCCTCCAGATGGTTGAGTAATTCTCCGCAGGTTTCATCGAACCATTCGCACATGGCATAATATTTTGAAACATCAGGTTCGTGTCCCGCCTGCATGTACTTCTCTAAAATTCGCCGCGGAGGATTGTGCGGGGTGTGGGGCAGGAAAGGTGCATACCAAATAAGGAATAGTTTCTTTTGCGCAGTTGCCATGTCAATAAAATCTGTGACTGGTTCCATAGACGTGCGTCCGATTTTCAGTCCTTCGTCCCCGTGACGGCCGCCTCGTTTGGGATCGCCATGGGTCATGCCGTGCGTGAACCCGCCATCTTCCCAGGCTCCCTCCCACCATTTTCCAGACTGATGTGCCAGATATCCGTTTTCTGACAACAGTTTGACAAAGCTTGGGAACTGATGAAATGCCTGACGAACCGGTCTGTCCAATTCCGCACGCTTATTCTTTCCATCAACATCATTGCCTGTAATCCCATGCTGAAACGGATAGAGTCCTGTCAACATTGATGCCAGTGAGGGACGACACAGTGGTGCAGCAACGTAGCCTCGCTCGAATACGAGACTTTGTTCAGACAACCTGTCGAGATGAGGCGTTTTGACTTCTGCATTCCCCATGAAACCATAATCTGTCCACGCCTGATCATCACTCAGGATAAATACAATATTGGGGGGTTGCTCAGCGGCGAATGAGTTATCGATGTTTGCATGAAAGAAAAATGCGATTGTTAACAGCGAAGTGAATTTGAGGTAAGCTGAAATTGTCATGAAGATTTTCTTTGAAAATAAGAACATGGATATATTTTGCCGGTTAAAATGCTTCTCAAATCCTATTGAATGAGTTGTACGGTAACATACGAGGCGAAATCAAATCCTGCAAATCGTGTCACATCGATCCGATGGAATCATGATTAATCATTTAGAGGTATGGTATTTGTGGGGATTGGTCCAACAATGTTATACAGTTTGGTTTCCAGTTGCGATCACCACATTCCTCAAAATTTCCCACCTCAACTGCAGATATGAGTAAACGCTATGGAAGGGATTGAGCAATCTACCGAACTCTTCGTTCGACTGGGAATTTTTCTGGTTGTTCTTTTCATTATGGCACTCTGGGAGCTGTTTCTGCCGAGGCGACTGCTTGTGGCTCAGAAGTCGACACGATGGGCCAGCAATTTAATTTTGGTGGCTTTGAATATCTGCCTGGTCCGGCTTTTCATCCCGATGACAGCTGTTGGAGCGGCTATATTTGCCGATTCCCGAGACTGGGGGATTTTGCATTTGGTCGAATGGCCGCTCTGGTTAGTCATCCTGCTTTGCATACTCGCTTTCGATCTGGCGATTTATCTCCAGCACGTTATGTTTCATGCAGTTCCCTTATTTTGGCGACTACACATGGTGCATCATGCAGACCTGGATATTGATGTCACAACGGGTTTGCGTTTTCACACATTTGAAATCCTGCTTTCGGCTCTTATCAAGCTCGCCGTAGTTCTTCTGCTTGGTGCTCCAGCTCTGGCCGTATTGATTTTTGAAGTGTTGCTCAACGCAACCAGTATGTTTAATCATAGCAATGTCAAAATGGCTGGCTGGTTGGATCAACTGATGCGTTGGTTTATTGTCACTCCCGACATGCACCGGGTGCATCACTCAGTCATTCATCGCGAAACGAACAGTAACTTTGGGTTCAATCTACCTTGGTGGGACTACCTGATGGGAACTTATCGAGCTCAACCCGAGTATGGCCACGAAAAGATGCGGATTGGCTTAATGAAGTACTCCGACGAAAAGCAAGTCGATCGCCTTCCCGGAATTCTGTTATTACCATTTTTCTCTCCTGAAAGTTCGTCAATGTTGCAGGATGAGATGACCGAAAATTCAAGTCAGCAAATTTCTGAGACGAATGGTCTGGACTTTGAGTCACCACGTTGAAACATCAAAGTCAATATCGTTAATTACACATTTTCGGGATTTTGATTGTGTCGAATGTGTCCAGGAGAAAGACGTTTCTCATTGAGAGAGAATCAATTTGATTGACTCGCCTCATTGCTGATAACTCTTTCCACTTCCATCACCACTCGAAACCCGTGTGAGTTACCTCGACGATTGGGCAGAATGCTGTCTCGAAACGAAGAGCTGGCAGCTTTGAAGCCATGGCCGCCGCCGCGGAGGACTCGGGCGTCCTCGATCGGTTCTTCCGGTCCGGTTGGGTCCTCAACGGGAGAGTGCTGAAAATAATCGTCGACATGCCAGTCGGAGCACCATTCCAGGACGTTGCCGTGCATGTCGTACAGGCCGAATGGATTGGGGGGATAAGAACCGACAGGCCGGGGATGTCCAATATCTCCTAAATAATTAGCATATCGGGGGTCAGGTTCTTTTCCGAAACTAAATCGTGTCGTTGTGCCGGCCCGGCAGGCGTATTCCCACTCGGCTTCGGTGGGAAGTCGATAACTCCGGCCGGCAGCCTTTTCTGCGGGGAGTTCGGAGATTTTTTTGCAGAAGAGATTGGCTTCATACCAGTTGACGAATTCAACCGGGAATTGATCCGTCTGCAGATTTTTAACGGCATCGGCCTCGCGTCCTCCTTTTGAAAATTCGCTGGGATTATTACCCATCACTTCGGCATATTGAGCCTGGGTTACTTCAAACTGTCCGAGATGGAAGTCTTGAGTAATAACGACCCGGTGCTGCGGTTTTTCGTCCTCTTCGGCTTTCAGGTCCGTCTCAGGAGCCCCCATCAGAAATTCACCAGCCGGGATGGTGACAAATTTCATGCCAATGGTATTGGTTTGGACAGGCACATCCGGGACTGGAGACTGTAGTGCTTGTTCCTGTGTACAACCGCAAATCAGTGCAGAGAGCAGGAGGAGTCGACGCAAGCTTGTCACAGAACTGATTTCCTATGAATTTTGGAGAGACTGGCTGAGGATTCGCATTTTCGTGCGTGAACTTATATTCTATGTTCTCTATTATAGGCGTTTCATCGAATATGTAGCGGGTGATGGATTAAAACTGGGTTTAAGCTATCAAAAACCGCGACAAAAAACTGCAAATTGCAGTGATAATTGTGAACTGGCTGACATCGGACTGTTTGACAGTTCAATAAATATTGGCCAACAGAAAGGAGCCACGGCCATGCCGCCTCGCCCTCTTTACGACATCGAAAATTTAGACTTCGACAATCCACTCTACACGATTGATGACATTCGTAAAATCAATCCGCAGCGACACGAAATGGAGCAGCTGACGGCTGTTGTGTATGTCGATCGCGAAACCAATGGTCTGGTTGGCTATAAAGATGTCACCGATAAAGAATTCTGGTGCACTGGCCATATGCCCGGTTTTCCATTAATGCCTGGTGTCATTCTCTGCGAATGCGCGGCTCAACTGGCGGGGTTTTATGCCCGCAAGTTCGATTTGCTCGGTGGAGAATATCTCGGCTTTGGCGGGATGGAAGATGTCCGCTTTCGTAAATCCGTCTTCCCGAACTCCCGTCTGGTTCTGGCGGTTCAAACAACAAAAATTCGCACCGGTAAACGGGTGGAATTCGATTTTCAGGGCTTCGTCGATGGGGGCATGGTTTTCAATGGCAGCATGATTGGTGTGCCGATTAATCGCGGCACTCCGCTTTAAATAGTGAATTGAGTGGCAAATCCCTCTGAAATACAAGAGTGTCATGAGTTATTCAATGCATTCGGTATCTTCGCTGCGGCCCTGCTTGTCGCAGGCTCATTGGCTGTGGCGTCGAACACCACTTCCGATGACTTGTCAACGACGACTCCGATTCAACTTGTCCTCGTCAAACGCGTTTATCCGCATGCAGACCGAAATACGTTCTGGCTCGATATTCAGTGCGACCGTCCGGGCCTGAGAGACTATGCAACTTGTGATCTGCGAAAAGCAAATCAAGGGATCGGTAGATTTCCGTTGCGACAAATGGAGGGAGAGAGTAAGACTGATGTCGTTCGATTTTCTGTGGGATGCCAGTCAACTGACTTTGTTGACGACTCCGTTATTCACATACAGGTACGCGATGATGCGTCTGGGAAATGTGTCGGAGGGGCTCAGATCCGACTGAAAGATGCCAAGGTCGGCGAACCTGATAGAACAAAGCCGTGAACCGGAGCACTCATTTGCGCGGCAACTAAAAACAAACTCTTCCGTTCGTTCCCGGTTACGGCAGACGTTAGCCATCACAACCCAATCCACCACTATGAACAGTCGAATCCTTTCCTCATGCCTCTGCGTCCTCATCACGGCGCTCGGCCTTACACCCGATCTCTACGCTCAAAGCCGCGACAAAACCGTGCTGGTTCATTACATGCCGTGGTACGCTTCAAAGACGGCCAGCGGTTACTGGGGTTGGCATTGGACGATGAACCACTTCAATCCGGACACCGTCAAATCGAATGGCCAGCGCGAAGTTGCTTCACACGATTATCCGCTGATCGACCTCTACGACTCCAACGATCCTGACGCTTTGGAATGCCACGTGCTGCTGATGAAATTTGCGGGAATCGATGGCGTGATCATCGACTGGTACGGCATCGAAAAGTTCCGCGACTATGCTGAAATACACCGCAACTCCGAGCATTTGGTCAAACACCTCAACAAGGCCGGGCTGCAGTTTGCGGTCTGCTACGAAGATCAAACCATCAAACATATGATCGAAGAAAAGGCCTTGCCGAAGCAACGTGATGTGGCACACGGCCAAATGGTTCTGAAGTGGCTCGCCGAGAATTGGTTTGACGATGACGCGTATGTCAAAATCGATGGGCGCCCGATTTTGCTTGTCTTCGGTCCTCAATACTTCACGAAGGATCAATGGGTCCAACTCTTATCCGGTCTTCAACATCGCCCGCTGCTTTACGCTCTTCCACATCTCTCAAAAGAAATGGGATTGGATGGTGCGTTTGGCTGGCCGCCTGTTACCGGCGGTCACGAAATAACTCCAATGGTTTGGCGTCAATACCTGACTTCCCTGTACGCACGAGAATCGGTTATTTCGGTCGCGTTCCCGGCGTTCCGCGACATCTACAAACAAGCACAACTGCACGACAGCTACGGCTCGATCGATGCTCGCAACGGACAAACATTCGCCGAAACCTTCGCCCTCGCCCAAAAGAGCAACTCACAAATCATCCAAATCGCGACTTGGAATGACTACGGCGAAGGAACGGTCATCGAACCAACAAAGGCGTCTGGATATCGCTATCTGGAACATGTCCAAAGAAACGCCAAATCGCAGTTGCCGTATGGTCCGAAAGACTTGCGGCTCCCTGTAACGCTGTATCAACTCAAAAAACGCTATGCGCGAGATCCCAACCGCATGAAACAACTCCAAATGGCAACCGATTTGTTGTTTGCCGGCAAGTGCACGGAAGCTCAAGCCGCCATGGAGGCCGCCAGCAAAGGTGGCTAATCGAGTATGGGCCAACCTCGCGGATGACGCTTACCCTATCCGACTGACGTATTCTATTTCGATCCGCATCTTAATAAGGAACATTGATGATCGGACGTAAACATGTTGATTTTTCGCCATCACACATTGTCCACCATCAACTGTATAATTCGCATTCAGCAACTCAAACAATTTCGAGTGACTTCCCATTTGGAAGGTGATCAATGAACGTTTACTTCTATTTCGGCCAAACTCCAGAACTCGCCGCCCTACCATCTCAAGAGTATCGTGACAGCGTCCACACGAAGGCGTGGCGACAACTCCGCTCGGAGCGCCCGCGTTTGTGGACTCGCTCATTCTTGATTGTGATCGGCAGTGCCGCGATCGCATGCTTGATTGGATTCCTGTGCTTGGAATTCCTTCCGGAAGGGCCGTGGAAACAATGGCTGCTTGAGTCATCGCCGATTCCATTCATTGGAGGCATCGGTGCAGGGATTGGTGTCTTGATCCACATCCATCTATTAGCAACGGCCTTGCGTCCTTACTACGCTGAAATTATTGCAGAGCGTAGCGAGCGATAACAAAGTGGTGAACTGGAGCCGCCGATGACGCGGGTTGTGAAATCGAGTTTTTTGGTGGCGGCCTCGTTACCGCCAGAGTTATTTGTCTCAGGAGAGACGTGCAAACGAGAATTGAAACAGAGATATCCGACCAGCGTCAACGACTCGACTCCTGGCTGTCGGAGGCTTACTCGCGTGAGCCTGATGCTCCAAAGAACGGCGAACTTGAGGCAGGCTATCTTTACTGGGGTCAAATCGAAACTCTCGTCGGTCGTGTCATCGACGAACAAGTTGTCCGTCACCTCTGTGCGATCGCTGCTGTTCTTCGTATCTCGTAGTGACGAATGTGGCTACATCATTGCTTAGTTGCGTCCCGAAACAGACGTCAGACCGCCATCATTCCAAGGCGGTGGTGGTGACGCATTGACCAAATCAAGCGGCAACAACTTCATGTACGGATTGAAGACATTGTGACCTTTGCTGCGATGGTTGTTCGCAACAGCGCCCGCACCGCACAGACCCAGAGGAATAGTGGCAAGACCACCTGCGAGAAACATCATGCCAGTGCAAATTGCCATGTAGGAATAAAAAACGTACGTTTGCCATTGAGACATCAGCGGAGGCCGATTGAGTGGCATGTTGAAGCTCTTCGGGGCGAAAGTTGCATCGGTGTTCCGATGACTGGTTCGATCCGATAAGGTACAGAGCCACTGGTTCCTTTCAGTTCGAAGTATCCAGGCAATGTGCTCACTCGCCTGGACCTTTCGAAATTCACACGGTCACTCGCATAATCAAGAAGCAAACGACACTCTGGCCGATCTACAAAGAATTCTGATTTTCGAGGTTGACAAGAACAGACAGGTCTGTATACTTTAGGCATGAGCAAGACACGAACCCGAAAATCCGACGCCCGCCAGCGACTGATCGAGACAGCCGAACAGTTGTTATATGCCGAAGGCATTCAAGCGGTCGGCATCGACCGCATTATTGCCGAGGCGGGTGTGGCCAAGATGACGCTCTACAACCACTTCCCTTCGAAAGACGACCTGGTTCTCGCCGTACTTGAGTTTCGTGAGGCGAAGTTTGACGCCATGTTCGAAAAGTGGATGGAGCGACACCGCAAGGCGGGAATGGACGGACTGGAAGCCTTCTTCGCCGCCCTGAAAGACTGGTTCAAAAGCCCCGGCTTTCGGGGCTGCATGTTTATCAATTCGAATGTCGAGTTAGCGGATGCGGAACACGCCGCCTCAAAGTTCTCGGCCCAGCATAAGGAACGATTCTATGAAATGTTGAAACAGAATATCGCCGAATACGCAGGAACTACTAAGGCGGATATGGTGGCTCCAGCAATTGCGTTGATGGTCGAAGGAGCAATTGTCACCGCTGTTATGCAACAGTCCATTGAACCGGCTGATGTCGCTCGGGATGCTGCTCTGATGCTCGTCTCGAAAAGTTCGCGTAAACGCAAGTAAACCCTCTCTTTTTTTTACCACTTACAATACAGACCTGTCTGTATAAATAAGGAGAACTAGCATGTCTGACTCGACAACTGCAAACGCTGACCAACCCAGTGTCGTTTATGGTTCTGGTCGCAGAACTGATGCCGCAATACCTCGACCCGGTTTGGAACTACACAAAAGCAACGTCGCCGTGGTCGTCACTGACCCTCAGAACGATTTCCTGAGCCCGCAGGGCGTTACGTGGGGCGTCGTTGGCCAGAACGTCACAGAAAACAAAACGGTTGAGAACATCGGTCAGTTGTTGGCCGCCTCGAAAGAAAATGACGTTCCGCTGTTTATCAGTCCACATTACTACTACCCCCAAGATCACAAGTGGCATTTCGAGGGGGCGTTGGAGCGTCTGATGCACGACATCAAGATGTTCGACCGCCCCAGCGCTCTTGATCTCACGGATTTCACAGGATCAGGAGCGGATTGGCTGGAGCAGTACAAACCATTCATCAATGATGGCGAGACCGTTATTACCAGCCCGCACAAGATCTATGGTCCTGAGACCAATGACCTCGTTCTCCAACTTCGTAAACGAGGAATCGATCAAGTGATCCTCGCTGGGATGTCGGCCAATCTGTGCGTCGAGTCTCATCTTCGAGAGCTTCTGGAGCAGGGCTTCGAAGTCGCTGTTGTCGGCGATGCCACCGCTGCTGCCCAAGTTCCCGGTTACGACGGCTACGAAGCGGCGATGACGAACTTCCGTTTTCTCGCCAGCGACCTTTGGAGCGCCGAGGAAGCCGTCGAGCAACTCTCAGCACTCTGACTTGAAACCAATAATTCTATTACTGAAACCTTCTTGATTTGGAGACTGAACCATGACTATTTTCAAAACGAAACTTTCCGCACTGGCTCTCGCTGTCCTCTTTTCCATCGGCTCGTTTGCACATGCGGAGAACACTCAACACTCAAACCACCAGGTTCACTACCGCACGGTGAAAATCGACGGCCTCGACATTTTCTACCGGGAGGCGGGTCGCAAGGATGCTCCTACGGTCCTGCTGCTGCACGGATTTCCGACTTCATCGCACATGTTTCGCAATCTGATTCCGGCACTGGCTGACAAATACCACGTAGTTGCTCCCGACTACCCAGGCTTTGGATACAGTTCCATGCCTACCGTCGATGAGTTCGAGTACACGTTCGAGAATTTGGCGAATGTTGTGGATAAGTTCACGGAGAAGGTCGGGCTGACGAAGTATTCCATCTACCTGATGGACTACGGGGCACCAGTCGGTTTCCGGCTCGCTGTAAAGCATCCCGAAAGAGTTGAAACGCTGATCGTTCAAAATGGCAATGCGTATGCGGAAGGCATCGACAACGAATTCTGGAAACCGATCAAGTCGTACTGGAAGAAACGTACAAAAGAACAAGGCGACAAGCTGCGATCTCTGCTGACACTCGATGCGACAAAGTGGCAATACACCTACGGGGTTCGCAATGTTGAGACGATAAGCCCCGACACTTGGGGACATGTTCAACCGCTCTTGGATCGCCCCGGCAACCAGGAGATTCAGTTGGCTCTATTCCATAGCTACGGCAGCAATCCACCGCTGTATTCCAATTGGCAAGCATATCTTCGCAAACATCAACCACCGACACTGATCGTGTGGGGGAAGAATGACGCAATTTTCCCAGCGGCGGGAGCGTATCCCTACAAACGTGATCTCAAGAACCTGGAGTTTCATCTTCTTGATACGGGGCATTTTGCCCTCGAAGAAGATGGAACAAAAATCAGTGTGCTGATTCGCAATTTCCTTGGCAAGCAATTGACCAAGTAAATAGCCAACTCATTTCTTTTGACACAACAAGACAGACCTGTCTGTACTTCATCTTGATCGGGCGTGTTGCCTGGCTAACCAGAAACCTGTTTACAAGCTTAGGAGAAGATCAATTCAACGCCTCAATTCCGTGAACCCAGAATCCGCCCAAGGCCGCACCAAAGAACTGCTCGATACCGTAGAGCAAGCATTCGGTGTGATTCCGAATACTGCCAAGGTGATGGCAAACTCACCGGCTACGACCTGACTGCGAATCAAAGCGATTCAAGTTGTCGAATTGAGTGAACGCTTTCCTGGCCAATTCTCATCAGAAAGGAGAATGAAATGCCTCATCTACTTCATATTGATTCAAGTCCCCGTAACGACCGGTCTCACACACGTCGCCTGACAGCCCACTTTGTTCAAAGATGGCGGGACAGCCACCCAGACGGCACCGTGACCTATCGTGACATTGGACGAAACCCATTGCCGCATGTGACAGAAGAGTGGATTGCAGCAGCGTTTGCCCAACCTGATGAACGCAGTCAAGCAATGCAAGATACCTTGCAATTGAGTGACGTATTGGTAGACGAGATTCTCGAAGCTGATTCCATAGTCGCCGGGATTCCTTTCTACAATTTTGGGATGCCGAGCGGTTTCAAAGCCTATATCGATCAAATTGTGCGTGTAGGTCGGACATTTTTATTCAATCCCGACAACGGAGAATCGACATATACACCGCTCGTTCACGACAAACGAATGATTGCAGTCATCTCACGGGGAGATGGCGGTTACGGTCCCGGTGGTCGAAATGGATCTCTCAATCACCTTGATCCACATTTGCGGACAGTGCTCCGCTTCATCGGCGTGAACGATTTGGAGATCGTTGCTGCCGAGAATGACGAACATGGTGGTGCGGCGTTAGTAGATTCACTTGAGTCTGCTCGTAGACGGCTTATGAGGCTTGCGAATGACGATCCGTCGTAGACGACCATGTGTCCTCTGTTATATCGCCGTACTCATCCGTGACTTCCTTGGCAAGCAACTG
Organism: Rubinisphaera italica; assembly: GCF_007859715.1. Classification (NCBI taxonomy): domain Bacteria; kingdom Pseudomonadati; phylum Planctomycetota; class Planctomycetia; order Planctomycetales; family Planctomycetaceae; genus Rubinisphaera; species Rubinisphaera italica. The sequence continues at coordinate 4,437,369 of NZ_SJPG01000001.1, read as the reverse complement.
GCCCGGTAGGGCTCCCTCAACGTACAGGCCGTTAGTCGAGAACGGCCCAGACAGCAAGATCAAAACCCCATTAGCAAAAGGAAATGAAATGCAATCGACAACTTCAATTCGACCGCCGTTCACGTTCGAAACTGCCGTCGCCAAAGTTCGTGCCGCCGAGGATGCCTGGAACAGCCGTGACCCACATCGTGTTTCGCTGGCTTACTCGGATGACTCCGAATGGAGAAACCGAAGTCAGTTCGTCCGTGGTCGTGAGCAGATTCGAGAGTTTCTTGCCGACAAGTGGGAAAAGGAACTCGAATATCGCCTCACCAAATCCCTCTGGAGTTTCACCGACAACAAGATCGCCGTCCGTTTCCAATACGAGTACCACAATGCTGATGGCCAGTGGTATCGAGCTTACGGAAACGAACTCTGGGAATTCGATGATGAAGGACTGATGCAGCGTCGAGATGCCAGCATCAATGATGTCGCCATCGAGGAAGTGCAACGCAAGTTCCATTGGTCAGCCCCAGGTCCACGACCGGAAGACGACGCTGGCATTCCCAATGTCGCCTGACCTTACATCCAAGTATTGAACCACGCAGGCATATAAGTCTGCTTTCTAACCTTTTTTTCAGGAGAACGACCATGTCACGTATCAACCCTCTACTCGCTGAAACTGCAACTGGCAAAACTCAGGTACTGTTTGAGCAGGTCAAAACCAAACTGGGGCGTGTCCCCAATCTCATGCAAACGCTTGGCCACTCGACGTCTGCCCTCGCTGGCTACCTCAGTCTCAATGAGTCTTTGAGCCAAGGTACACTTTCGGCCAAGGACCGAGAAAGGATCGCCCTGACTGTCGCTGAGCATAATGGCTGCGGATATTGCCTCGCTGCCCACTCAGCCATTGGAAAAATGGTCGGATTGAATCCAAGCCAAATCATCGAAAGCCGCAATGGTCATGCGAGCGACTCGAAGGCTGATGCACTTCTGCAATTCGTGCATCGAGTTCTCGAATCAAACGGTCAAATCGACGATTCGGATCTCGATCAGTTTCTTGCTGAAGGGTACTCCGAAGGAGAAGTTGCAGAAGTCATCGCTCACATCAGCCTCAGTGTGTTGACGAATTTCTTCAATAACGTCGCAAAAACTGAAATTGATTTCCCAAAGGTGGAAGCAGTCTCTGTTTGACGATTCATGTACTGCTAGGGCCGGTGAACAACAAATTCACCGGCCCTCTGCCATGAATGACAATCTATTTCTGTTCGCAACCGGGTTATTTCAGGTAAGGAGTGAATCCGATGACAAGCTATCCAAGCGATGTGGCGTTTACCTCGGCAGTGAAAGCGATCCAATCCGAAAAGGGATCACGTCAAAGTTATGCCAAAGTCGAACAACACGGCTGGAAAACGATTGTGACACCTGATCTGAAATCATTCCTTTCTGAACTCGATATGTTCTATCTGGGAACAGCGAACAGTGCAGGACAGCCTTACATTCAATACCGGGGTGGACCACCGGGATTTCTGAAAGCCATCGATGAAAAGACACTTGGATTCGCTGACTTCGGTGGCAATCAGCAGTACATCAGCGTGGGAAATCTCTCTGAGAATTCCAGGGCTTTCATCTTTCTAATGGACTACGTTCACAGTCGCCGCATTAAGTTGTGGGGCAATGCAAGAGTTGTCGAAGGGGATGATGTCCTTGAAGAGAAACTTCGAGACTCAGATTACCCCGGCAAGATTGAACGTGTCATCCTCTTTGAGATCGAGGCTTGGGACATCAACTGTCCACAGCATATCCACAAGCGTTTTCCGCAGAAGGCCGTCGCTCCGGTGATCGATCAGCTCCAGAAACAAGTGCAGGAGCTTGAGTCAACGATCGCAGACCTGGAGTCCAAATTGGAGACGCTGGGGCAGGAAGATTTACGCCTTCGACGCAAGGATCAAGCTTGAATCACAATATGCTACCAAGCTCTCTTCTACTCCGCAGGCCGGAAACACTCATTCAATTGTTGGCGATATCTTTCGAAATCGTTTTCAACTTGAGGGTTCTTCATCACATCGAAGCAGGCAAACGTTAGCGAAGGCTCCATTCCAATAAAAGCGAAATTCAAGTGCATTGGAAGAAATAGGTCACCCGGTGATTTACCACAAAAGAACTCTTGAGTCGGATCATTGAACGACACTTCCGGTGCATTGAGAGTCTATGAAATTAGGTGCTTTTTACCAGAAAGCGTTCCCCCGGTGCCTTATTGCCTGGTTGGCTTGTTTCGACTACGCCCATCTCCTTTGCAAAGCCTTCCATCCATCCCGAAAGAGTAAACGTGAGGGTGGACGATATCGTCCATTCAACAGCTGCAAATGAAATACTAATTCAGGTTCTCACTTTTTCTTATTTTGTGCGTTCTGCTCATCCATTCTGTCGCACACCTAATCGACTTGAATTCTTACCCTGTCTGCAAGCGTGCGTTTATCCTCTACCGTACGTTGCTCCCATGGGCACACTGGTGACGATCTGCCGACTGGCCTGGTCGGCCCAATTCTCCAATCAGTGCAATTCATTTTTTGCTTCCCGGATGTGTGCAATACCAAAAATCGGTTTGCTTCCAGTGCCACGACGATCCATGAGATTGGCGACGCTTTTCTTGTTACGTTTCATGTGTCTTCCCGTTTAATCACAGAAACTCCTGGCATTTGATTGACCGGCTGATGCCTGTCTCGGATACTCCATATCAGAGATTCCCGGCGTCATTGATCAATTCACACTCTAAGGAGCCAATATGCTTTGGAAACTGACTCTGCCCCGGAATGCTCAATACGAGAATTATCGATATTTACTACACAGAATAACTGCACTCATACTGGCTGCATGGACATTGCATCCAACAATTGGTTCAGCAAATACAGCACTTTCTGCAGAAAAAATAAGTGTACCCAATATTATCCTGATGATGTCTGACGACCTTGGGTATGGCGATCTGACATGCTTCAATGAAGACTCCCCCATTAAGACGCCCCATCTTTCGGAGATGGCGGCTGCCGGATTGAAGTTCACACGCTTTTACGCAGCGGCTCCGGTTTGTAGCCCGACGCGGGGCTCCTGTCTGACAGGGCGGCATCCCTATCGTTATGGGATTTACACCGCGAATGTCGGTCATTTGAAGCAGGAAGAAATCGCATTGCCGGAATTGCTGCACGAAGTCGGTTATGCCACCGGACATTTCGGGAAGTGGCATCTGGGAACGTTGACGACGGAAATCAAAGATGCCAATCGTGGTGGACCCAAAAATAAGCAGCACATCTCGCCACCTCAGCAGCATGGATATGATGTCTGCTTTGTGACCGAATCCAAAGTACCGACTTTCGATCCGCTGATTGCTCCAGTCAAAAATAACGGCAAAGCCTGGGATCCTCTTGTTCCGCGAGCAGACTCGAAGATTTACGGCACTCATTACTGGAACGAACGGGGAGAAATTGTTGCGGATGATTTATCCGGCGACGACTCCCAGCTGATCATGGATCGTGCGATTCCCTTCATCGAAAATGCGACAAAAAATCATCAGCCCTTCTTTGCGGTGATCTGGTTTCATGCACCGCATTTGCCCGTTGTCGCAGATCGCAAGTATCAGCAGATTTATCCTGAAGCGAGTACGTACGAGCGGAATTACTACGGCTGTGTTTCTGCACTTGATGATCAAGTTGGACGTTTGCGCAAATCGTTGCGAGATCTGCAGGTCGATCAGAATACAATGCTCTGGTTCTGTTCAGATAATGGTCCCGAAGGTCAGGCAAACTCAGCTCCGGGGTCGGCTGGAATATTGTCGGGGCGTAAACGTTCTCTTCTGGAAGGCGGCATTCGTGTGCCGGGGTTATTTGAATGGCCTGCAGTTGTTACACCTGGAACTGAGACGGACTTTGCAGTGGTAACAAGCGATTATCTGCCGACAATTCTGGATGCTTTGCAGCTGGAATATCCCGACAATAGGCCACTGGATGGAATTTCACTGCTGCCGTTATTACAAGAAAAGTCCTTAGAACGGAAACAACCGATTGGATTCCAATCGGGCCCACAAGTAGCCTGGATGAGTGGCAATCACAAGATCTACACAAAAGATCGCGGGAAAAAATGGCAGTTATACGATCTGAAAGCCGATCCTGAAGAAAGTCTTGATTTAGCGGCCCAAGAGCCAGAATTACTGAAATCAATGATATTAGCTGCCCGGCAATGGCAAGAGTCCTGTCGTAAAAGTGATGAAGAGCAAGATTACAAGTAGAAAAAATACTTGGATCGGTCCGCTCTCTGACATAAAATGAAATAAGTTGTGTCGAATCAACGATGCACTTCACATAGGAATATATCAGCAGGTAAATGTTATGATTCAAGTTTCACCTAGTACGAACTGCCCTTATAAAAATATTGTTGTCGAAGATCACTACGACATCGTTGTTCTCGGTGGTGGCCCTGCAGGAGCAACATGTGCAGCGTTACTGGCTGAAGCTGGTAAAAAAGTTGTTTTGCTGGAACGCGGTTTGACACCTCGTTTCCATGTCGGTGAATCACTCTTGCCGAAGTGCTATCCAACCTTACAGCGGTTGAACCTACTCGATCGGATGAAAAATTCAGCCTTCCCGAAAAAGTACAGCGTTCAGTTCGTTACAGAGATGGGCAAAGTCACTCGTCCTTTTTACTTTGACGAATACATTCCCCACGAATCCTCCCAGACCTGGCAGGTCGAACGGGGGAACTTCGATTCAATTCTCTTGGAAAAAGCTGTCGAGAATGGGACTGTTGTTCGGACAAACGCTCATGTGATGGACGTGCTGTTCGATGACAAACGCGCTATTGGCGTGAAAGTGAAACTGAAAAACGACGCAGGTGAAGATCAGGTCCTGGAAATCGCTTCCGAAATAGTCATTGATGCATCAGGGCAATCGGCAATGATCGCCAACAGGCTGGGCGTGAAAAAATCAGATCCCTTGCTCAAAAAGGGGACCCTCTGGGGCTACTTCGAGAATGCCATACGGGATGAAGGTCGCGATGAAGGAGCGACTCTCATCATGCAGACAGAAGGCAAGAAGTCCTGGTTCTGGTACATTCCACTCTCAAACAACATTGTCAGTGTCGGCTGCACGGGCAGCATGAACTACATGTTTGGCGATTCCAGTTTGAAACCAGCCGACATCTTTGCCCGGGAACTTTCCAAGTGCCCGGAGATGCAACGTCGACTTGAACCCTCCACTCAATTTGGCGATTTCAAAACGACAAAAGATTTTTCCTATCGAGCCACTCAAACAGTTGGCGAAGGCTGGGTGATGATTGGCGACGCCTTCGGATTTGTCGATCCGGTTTATTCTTCGGGTGTCTTACTGGCAATGGTATCTGGAGAGATGGCCGCCGATGCGATTATCGATGGTTACAAAATGAACGATCTTTCGCCAAAACAACTCGGTCGTTGGAACCAAGAGTATATTAGTGGATTAGAAAACTTCAAGAAGCTGGTTTATGCCTTCTATGCTCCAGACTTCAGCTTTGCAAAGTTCTTCATGGAGTTCCCCGAGTGTCGCAATCACATGACCGATATTCTGATGGGAGATGTCTTCAAACCGGGGCTGGAAGAAATATTCGATAAGATGGGCGTAGTGCTGCCCCCCTCGGACATCGAAGAAATGCAGATGACCTCGTCGTAATACACTGCAATACACTGTGAAAAATCAATGACAATGCTCGGAGGCCCCACACTCCCCTTCGAGCATTTCATAACCTTCGTGTAGCAGAAAGCCTGAGATCACAATAGCAGTAACAGAATCGATCCACCAGATTTCCCAAAGAGCATACGCTCCAAGGCCCAGCAGCATCGCAGCCGAGAGCATAACGCAAGCGAGCGTTTCCTTGGAGTCTGCAATTAGACTTCGGCTCTCGATTTGCTTTCCAAGTTGATATTTCAAGTGAAACAGAATCGGCATCACGATTAAAGAAGCAATTGCCAGAATGATACCCGTCAGGCTGACTTGAGGTGTTTTCTTCCAATAAAGAGCCAGGCTCGCATCTATTAAAATATACGATCCTAACAGAAAAAATGTGTAAGCGATTAAATGAGTCGCCCTCTGTTCAAATTTTTCAAAGACTGCAAGATCATTCACCGAATGATCCTTCCAGAATCGCCAGATCATAATACAACCGCTGCTGGACTCCAGAAGGCTGTCGAGTCCAAATCCAAAGAGCGTCAATGAGTGACTCCAATTTGCACCAGCAATTGCAATCCCGGCTTCGACCAAATTATACACAACTGTAAATAATGAGAGTGCCAATGCGTAACGACGAACTCGATTCCACTTGATCGCTCGATCTTCCATTGTGTTTACCCAAGGCTCGTTTCCAGCGACACCTCACGCGAATAGCCGTAGCGATCAAAATCGTCATTCATCCAGTTTTGGACGGCTGCGATGGCACGTTCGGTCAGATAATTTTCTGCAGAGAGACGTTGTCCGACCGTAGGGTTCAACTGCGGCAGTTCTCGATTGTGAGATTGCACAAAAGGAAGGGCTTCGAAATCAGCTTCGAGGTGTTCCATACGTAAAATCTGATCAAAATTGATCTCCCCGTGTCTGGCCGATTGAGTCATCAGGAGTTGACGCTGGGAATCGCCCATCGATTGCAATTCTGGCTGTACAGCAGCGGCCCATTCGGCGAATTCTTCAAAGGAGTCGGGGTTGCTGCAGAGCTGACGAAACTGATAGCGATCCTTACCACGCATACAAGTGCTCCACCAGATCGAAACGGCCCTTACATACGGGTTTCGGCACGTCGAAAAGATCAGCCAGTTTTTCGGGATTTCATGGACATCATTGCAATGAAAATCGCCGTATCGAACTCCTTCGTAATGTGTGGTGAGCACATCGTACAAGGAATTCGTTCCCCCTTTAACAGTGCTTACAAAGGCATATTGATATTTCGGAGAGATAACCATCCCTGCGTCTCCTTGAGTTTATCGAATCCATAATCTGCAGAATCAGAACGGATTGTAACTCAATAGAGACAATCAAAAAATAGAAATTTTCGAGCTTGAATCAGGCCGTAAAAATCACATTAACGGAAAACTGTGAATTTATGGGTACCTCACTTTGGATCCACGCGGTACATCCAGATGCTTTCCTGGATTTTGCGTTGAGGCAGCAGTTCATTCACTGCGCGAATCACCCCCGGCCAGTCTCTGGAAAAATCGTGACCGCATAGCAGCCCGCCTGGTTTCACCTTTGGTAGCCAGAGTTGGATGTCCTGGTTGACGCTTTCGTAATCGTGAGCGGCATCGATGAAAACGACATCGAACCAGTGATCTCGAAATGTCTGCACGGCTCGATGAGAAGCAGCCCGCAGAGCATGGAGAGCTAAGCTCTCACCTCGAGTGGAAGCGAGTTCTTTGAAGACATCGTGAACACTCACGCTTGCACGACGCTCGCTTCCCCAATTCACATCGACAGAGACAAGTTCCGTATTTTCTGATGCGGCTAGTCCGACACCCATTAAACTGCGACCGCAGAGAGTTCCAATTTCTGCCCAACGGGAACCCGTCGGCAAATCTGCAGCCAGGGATGAGAGAAGAACAAGTTCCGCATGGGACATATGCCCGGGAATTAATTGTGCACGGGCAACTGCTTTTGAAACGTTCATGTCGCTTGACTCTCAAGGCTAAAGTAATTGACATCTTCGAGAATGAAGATGGCTTTTCTGTTATCAATAAGAGTGGATTTGGTGCGCGGAGCCCGGAAAGAAATGAGAAGTCATTGCCGTGCAAAGTTTGAACACTCAGCAACAATGACTAATCAATGAATATTGTCATTGGTATCTGAAATTCCAAGCTGAGTGGCACCACTCAGGCCTATGAGAGTTAATCAGGACGATTCACACTCCGGTATCTCAAGGGCGGCAACCCAGTGATTTTCTTGAATTGTTTGCTGAAGGAGGCCTGGTCGGAGAAGCCGCAGTCGAGGGCGATGTCGACCACTTTTTTGTCAGTATTCCGCAATAACAGAGCTGCCGCTTCGACGCGTTGTCGGGTGAGGTATTGTCGTGGCGTGATTTGAATCATCGAGTGCATGAGGCGTTCGAATTGGCTCATCGAGAGCCCGATTTCATCGGCCAGTTCCTGAATGCGGAGCGGTTCGTTGTAACAGGTTTGAATTTTCCTTAAGGCGACGGCGAGTTTGGCGTAACGGGGATCTTTCGTGGAAACCGCATGCAGATCTCGCGACATGCCGATGATGGCATGGACCTGCTTTTTCTGGTCGATGAGCAGATATTTGTTGGTGAGATACCAGCCGAGTGTACCATCGGGATTCGTGATCATTTCGAGTTGATCGCTCAGGTTTTCTCCCCTGGAGAGCAGCTGCTGGTCCTGATGCTGATAGCCGATTGCGAGGCTTTCGCTGTAAATCTGAAAAGCGGTTTTTCCGAGAACCTCTTCGCGACGAAATCGAGGCACACTGCGAAGGAACGCATGATTGACGTAGAGATAATGCCCATCAACATCTTTGATGCAGAGATTGATATCGTCGAGAGTCGAAAACATCTCCACTATGATTTTAAGAGCTGGAAAGTGTTCATAGAGAATCTGAAGTCGATTCTCGTGGTGATTTTTGTATTTTTTAACCATAGTTATCAAAGAATCAATTATTGAGAGTCTTCTCAAATGCGGTACAATTAAATATTGTCAACTCTGAGAGATTCTGCTCGTTTTCGTCTTCACAATTCAAATATGATGACAGGCACAATCATTGAATGTAACTCTCTGGGATGGCTTGCGGAAAATCAAACCACTTTCTTTTTTAATTCATGTTTTGCCTGCAAGCAAAATAAGGAGTCACCATGGCTGCAGAGTCTCAGGTTTTTCAAGGCTGTATTCCTGCTCTCATGACCCCGTGCAATACCAGCGGAGAACCTGACTACGAGGCCCTCGTCCGCAAAGGGCAGGAGTTGATCGAAGCAGGAATGCGAGCTGTGGTTTATTGCGGTTCGATGGGCGACTGGCCTTTGCTGACGAATCATCAGCGGATCAAGGGGGTTCGTCTGTTGACCGAAGCGGGAGTGCCCGTAGTTGTTGGCACAGGAGCCCAGAATACGAAACTGGCGGCCACTCATGCCAGTCATGCCCGTGATGTCGGGGCGGCTGGTTTGATGGTGATTCCTCGAGTGCTTTCCCGTGGGTCTTCCCCTGCTGCTCAACGGGCCCATTTCGCGGAAGTTCTGGAAGCGGGTGGGGATTTACCAGCGGTAATCTACAACAGCCCGTACTATGGTTTTGAAACCAAGGCGGATCTGTTTTTCGATTTGCGTCGCGATCACAAGAATCTCGTCGGCTTCAAGGAATTTGGGGGTGCCGATTCGCTGACCTATGCCGCTGAACACATTACGAGTGGCGATGTCGATTTGACGCTGATGGTTGGTGTTGACACGCAGGTCTTTCACGGGTTTGTCAATTGCGGAGCTGCAGGTGCGATTACGGGTGTTGGGAATGCCCTGCCGAAAGAAGTTCTTAAACTGGTTGAGTTGTGCGAACTGGCAGCCGCGGGTGATGCCGAGGCGAGAAAGCTGGCCCTCGAACTCGAAGGAGCCTTAAAGGTTCTTTCGAAATTCGACGAAGGGCCTGATCTGGTTCTTTACTACAAATATCTGATGGTGCTGGAAGGAAATCCGGAATACGAATATCATTTCAATACTGATGACGCTCTTTCGAGCAGTCAAAAAGAGTTTATCTCGACACAATGGAATCTCTTCCGAAAATGGTGGTCCGCCTGGTCTGGAAAAACCTGGCAACCTGAAGGGGAACTCTATGCGAATTGTTGATTCCCATACCGCAGGCGAGCCAACGCGTGTCGTCATTGCCGACGGTCCCGATTTGGGGAGTGGTTCCTTAATTGAACGGCGATTGATCTTTCGTGATCGATTCGATCACTATCGTCGACTGGCAATCCATGAGCCGCGAGGATCGGATGCAATTGTTGGGGCACTCCTGTGTCAACCCGATGAGCCTTCGTGTGATGCGGCAGTGATTTTCTTCAATAACTGCGGCGTCCTTAATATGTGTGGTCACGGCATCATGGGTGTTGCGGCTACGCTGGCCTATCTTGAGCGTGTTAAGCCGGGAGTGATTCGCATTCAGACACCCGTCGGCACTGTCGAAGCGAATTTACTGACGAAGAATGAAGTGGCTGTCGAAAATATTCCAAGCTATCGGTATCGCAAGCAGGTCACGCTCCAAATCGAGGAGTTGGGAACGATTACTGGTGATATCGCCTGGGGCGGTAACTGGTTTTTTCTTGTGGAGCAAAGCCCGGTCCCGGTCAAGCCAGAATATATCAAGCAACTTAGCGATGCATCTGCATTGATACGAAAAGAACTGAGGGAACAGCAGATTACCGGAGCCGATGGCGAAGAAATCGATCACATCGAATTGTACGGAACTTCAGAATCTGAGGATGCCCATAGTCGCAACTTTGTTTACTGTCCCGGGGGAGCTTACGATCGTTCTCCCTGCGGCACCGGCACAAGCGCCAAGCTGGCTTGTCTGGCAGCTGATGGAAAGCTAAAACCCGGTGAACAATGGATTCAGGAAAGTATCATCGGCAGTCGGTTTGTGGCGACGTATCGAATCGATCCCGAACTCGGCATCATCCCGACCATTCGAGGCAGTGCCTACATTTGCGGAGAAGGACGTTTGATTCAACAGCCTGGAGATCCCTTCCGCAATGGTATTGATATGATTATGCCTTCGGAGAAATTACCGCTGGTGCGTGAATAATGGGACGATCAGCTCGGGTGCATATCTTTGTATGCACTGTTATTGATTTCCTAACTAATTAACTAGCAATATCTTGGATATTCTTAAACCACTGAGCACACGGAGAACTCATTCTGTGCAGTGTCTTAAAAGATTCGCAGTTTGGGGGCGTCTTTGATTTACTACACAATAAGTCTCTGTGATCTCTGTGTTTAACTCATTTCAAAAGCATGATATGAGCGAATAAAGCTGATCCAGTATTTGGAATTGATTACTGTTCCTGTAAGTGAAAATTATTGATGAAAAAGCTATTCCTCATTCTAATGCTTCTCGCTCCTGCCTTTAACGCACCGGCTGCTGAACCAGTCAAAGAACAAGAGCTGGTGATCGCGGCTCGGAAGATTCTTGATCCCTGGCATGAATCGCAGCCGGAACAGGGGGATCGGTTATTACAAGTGGTGTGCTGGACTCCTTCAGATCGGGAATTTCCCGCCCGATATGAACAGCGTCTCGATCAGATCATGAAGCACATCCAACTGTTTTATGAGACAGAAATGGAACGACATGGTTTCGGAAATCGCACGTTCAATCTCCATTTGAATCGTGAAGGAAACGTTGTGCTGCATATTGTGAAAGGCTTACATCCTACATCACACTATGAAAAGAGTTCGGGCGGGGAAATTCGGGAGGAATGTCTGGTTGAATTGAAAAAGCAGGATATCGATGGCGATAAGGAAACGATGGTCATCTTCTGTAATCTGGCTGACTGGAATGAGAAGACGCTCACGTTTACGCACAATTCTCCTTACTATGCGGGTGGCTCCAACAAGAGTGGAACGGCCTGGCAACTCGATTCTCCGGAACTGGCGATTGAGAATATCAAACTCAAGCAACCGATGATTCAAGATGGAGAGTATGGTCGAATTTCAATCGGGAAACACAATTCGATTTTCATTGGCGGTATCGCACACGAAATGGGGCATGGGTTCGGCTTGCCGCACTGTGCTCCACGGCCCGATGAGCAGGTTCGTGGAACGCCGCTGATGGGCTCGGGAAATCGCACATATGGAGATGAGATTCGGGGTGAAGGTCGAGGCACGATTCTTTCTCTTGCCCATGCAATGCGATTGGCTTCGCATCCGCAGTTCACACGATCAGTCAAAGGATATCTCGATTCTGCTAGTGTCACCGTCAGTAATCTTTCTGTTGAGACGGCAGGGAAGGCGATTCAGGTTTCAGGGACGGTGAAAGGAGAGCCCCCCGTTTACGGCGTGGTCGCTTACTTCGATCCCGAAGGGGGCGGAGACTACAACTCAACAACTGCGACTGCTGTTCCTGACAGCAATGGCCATTTTGAATTTCAGACTTCTGCTCTGGCTCCCGGAAAACGTGGTCAATTGCGAATCGTCCCTCTGCATTGCAACGGAGCCCTGGCAGATTCGGGAAGTCTTTCCAAGTTGAAATATTCGTATGAGGTTTCCGCTCAGGGAATTCCAGATGTTTCAACGATTCAATTGCGTCTCGAATTGACACCTCTGCTGGAAGCGATTGCCAGTGGGAAGTCGAGTGAGATTCATCGTCAGTTGAAATTCATCAAATCTGAAAAAGGACAACGGATTGCCAAACGGCTTGTCGATATGTCGGAGCCGACAGAGATCCTCGGGGATTATTCGGGGCGTCAGTCTGAAATGGGATTGACGAGTTTTAAACCAACCTCCGTTTCGGTCGGCTGGAGAAAGCCGACGCTCAATCGGATTCCCGATCCGGCTATGCTGCTCGAATCGAATGGTGAGATCTTCGAAACTGGTTTGTATGCTCATGCACCTGCCCGGCACGAATATGCCTTGAATAAAGCATGGAAGACGATCAAAGGCAAAGTGGGCATCGCGGCGGGGCACGACTCGGGAACGGTTGCCTTTGAAATCCAGGGAGATGGTCGTACCCTATGGCAATCGAAAACGGTAACCTCGAGTGAATTGATTTCATTCGATGTAAACATCGAGGGGGTCTCCCAGTTGATTCTATTGACACACGCCACCGATGACGGTGCCAGTAATGACTGGGGACTCTGGCTGGAACCGAAGCTGAGCCGATAATATATTACTGGAGTTTTGAAAAACTTCAGTCTGAAACCAAACTTTGAAAATGACTCAACAGATTTTGAGAAATATTATAACCACAGAGGCACAGAGGACACAGAGAAATTTTCGGAGAGTTCTGTCATGCTCAAACAATTGAACTCTTCATAAGCCTTGGATTTCAGGCTTACTCCGTGTCCTCTGTGTCTCTGTGGTGTAAAAAATAAGTTTCAGTTTTGTTAGGAGTTCATATTTCTCCGGTTTTCAAATTGATCTGAGAATAGACTCACTCGTTTGAGCATCGAACTTGTAAGTGAGGTTTTGCAAAACTTCAGAGATAACTGAAAATCTTAAAGAACTATGTCGCAAGCCACTGAACAACCTGTCGTGAATCATCATTATTTTGGTGTTTTCGATTTATTCAAAATCGGGATAGGGCCATCGAGTTCGCATTCGGTGGGGCCGATGCGGGCTGCGGAAGCGTTTCTACAGGAGTTGACCGATCATCAATTGTTCGATTCTGTTACTCGGATCCAGGTCGATTTGTATGGATCTCTCGCGCTAACTGGACATGGTCACGGAACCGATTCGGCTGTGCTGATGGGACTGCTGGGGGAGAAACCAGATGAAATCGATCCCGATTCTGTTGCCGGAAAACTCGAATCCATTCGCGGTGAGAAGCAATTGAGCCTGGCTGGTAAAAAGATAATTTCCTTTAATGAGGAGACCGATCTGGTTTTCAATCGTCGGATCTTTCTGGAAGCTCATCCGAATGGAATCCGTTTTCAGGCGTTTACGGAAGATCAGAAATCAGCCATTTATCTGGCGACGTATTATTCGGTGGGCGGAGGTTTTATTGTTCGCGAAGGTGGCGAAGGAAAACAGGAACCTGAAGAAGTCGTCAAGGTACCGTTTCCATTCAATTCTGCTCGTGAGTTGCTGGCTATTTGTGATGAGCAGGGGTATTCCATCAGTCAGATTGCTCGCGAAAATGAACGAGCCTTTCGGACCGATGCGGAGATCAGTGCCGGTTTGCAGAAGATCTGGCAGACAATGCAGGAGTGTGTGAGTCGAGGCTGTCATATCGAGGGAATTCTTCCTGGCGGATTGGGAGTCGAACGTCGAGCGGCGGAATTGTATCGCGCGTTGAAAGATCGGGCAGAAGCTTCCCTCCGCGATCCGATGTCGATTCTCGACTGGGTCGATTTGTATGCCCTGGCGGTCAATGAGGAAAACGCAGCCGGCGGCAGAGTTGTGACCGCTCCAACCAATGGAGCAGCGGGAATCATTCCAGCGGTGTTGCACTATCTGGATCGCTTCTGTCCGGAAGTTCACACCAAGAAAATCGAAGAGTTCCTACTGACGGCTGCGATGATTGGATCACTCTATAAACGAAACGCATCCATCTCAGGAGCCGAAGTTGGCTGTCAGGGAGAAGTCGGCGTCGCCTGTTCGATGGCAGCCGGAGCATTGACGGAAGTGCTGGGCGGAACGCCACACCAAGTGGAAGAAGCAGCTGAGATCGGCATGGAACACAACCTCGGTTTGACATGTGATCCGATAAAAGGCCTGGTGCAGGTCCCCTGCATCGAACGCAATGCAATGGGAGCAGTGAAAGCCATCAACGCGAGTCGACTGGCGTTACGTGGAGATGGAAAACACTTCGTTTCACTCGATCGTGTCATCCGGGTAATGAAACGAACGGGAGCCGATATGTCGTCTCGATATAAGGAAACATCGGAAGGTGGACTTGCTGTGAATGTGAGTGAGTGTTAACTCAAATAGAAGAGCATGATCACAAATCATGACCATGCTCTAGATTCAGTCTCACTCAAAGATGTAATTCGGTTAGAATTCGCCGATCACTTCTCCCCCTTGTCGCGAACTAAGAGAACGGTAAGTTCCCAGATCAATATTTTCGCTGATGCCACGGACCGAGCCATCGCACAATGCGAATTGTGCCACGCCACGATGCGGCGCGGAGACGCCACGGTCAGGACCGTAGTTATAGGTTCCGGTTGCATCCTGTCGGGCACGGTTAGGACCGAATTCGGTGTCGAACAGGACCATATGTCCGTGATCGTCCCCGGCATCGGTTTCATCGCGGCAAGCCGCTGCCCAGGCATTTTCAAAGATTTCATGTCCACCACCGGCTCCAGTCACAAATTGACCATCGTCTCCGACGATCCTCCCATTGGTTCGCTCACCAACGGCGAGCGTATTAGAGAGGCCATCGGTGATATCTCGAAATTTCGTTCGACTGTTTCGATACAGAATTCCTCCACAGGCAGGAAAGCTGGCACCTGACGGCTGAGAGTTGGGAGCCGGGGTGTCGTCGAGATTCACGTCATCTGTTGCATCGGCTGGCGTGTTGGCGCGACCATTTGCTGGTCCCCAGTTACCGGCATAACTGGAAGCCGCGAAATTCACATCCCGCTCGACAAACTCACCTTCGGAATCGGGATCGGAAGCACAGAGATATACGCTCAAATGAGTTTCTCGTGGCACTCGATTGGCAAGATCAAAACAGGGGAGATCGAAATTGAAGCTGTCGTACAAAGCCGATTGCTCCATGAAGGGGAGAATCATTGTTCCCCAGGAAAGGCCCATGTGATTGTCGATCGCATTGTAATTGACGGGATATCCTGGATTGGCAACCGTTGTGTAACGTGTTCCATCCATCCACAAATAACCCGGCGGCAATGTGGAATGGGTCGCTTCGTAATTGTGCAGACCGAGTGCGATCTGCTTGAGATTATTTTTGCAGCTCGAACGCCGAGCCGCCTCACGTGCCTGCTGGACGGCTGGCAGTAACAATGCCACCAGGATGGCAATGATTGCGATCACGACCAGCAGTTCGATTAACGTAAATGCCTTACGGACGGGCATAGTATCCTCCTCGAACCGGATAAACCGGAAAAAATTTAAGAAATGAATTCGCCATTGAAGACGGGAAAAGTCATTTCATTCATTTTCGGAGGAGGAGTCGGCGGGGCTTCGTGCATCAGTCGAAGCCATTGAGAATTGTCTGGAATGAGCGAACCATTTCCAATGAGGATAGGAGAACTTAGACGCCCATTTAATGGAAGCAGGTCAAACTTCAACAGGACCGACCAGGAAAGAAATTCTTCAGCTTCCCAGAATGTGACCCCCAGTGCTTTCTGGGCTTCGACAATTTGGGAATCGATCGCTTGAGAAGTCATGGCTGTTTTTGGGGCCTCAGAGCGGGAAGGCAGTGCGATCGTAAACACATATCCGAAGAGAGAAAAGTGAGCATGCTCCTGTACGGCTGCAGCCTTTTCATCAACATGAGAATGTGTATGACCATGACGATGCGAATGAGAGTAGTCATGACTGTGAGAGTGAGTATGTGAATGGCCATGGTCCGGTTCGTTGCCGTGACCATGCTGGTGCGGATGATCGCCAGCTGTATGCGCGTGCCGCCACGTTGGGGAGGAAAAACTGATCCCCAGTATGACGAACAAAAGCAGCGTCGTGACAAAAAGTGAGAATTTCCGTTTCATATCGACAAACGGGTTAAACCTGAAGTTGGAAGGTGTTGTATTTGGTAGGAGAATTATGAGGATTGTTTTCTGGAGCGATTCCCCAAGCTGTACAAAAATTGATTGCGTTCCGGGGAGTCTCCAGATAATTTGGAGTTTCTCTATTATGCGCATCATGAAAACTGATGACCAGTCAGTTACGAAATCCGTCACAAAAAGGAATTAACTCGATGAGTTTATTCAAGCTTCCATCCCTGATGGTCTTATTCAGCCTACTCGTTTTCACTCCATCCATCCATGCACAAGAAGGCGATCCATTTGGGGGGAGTGATCCGTTTGGAGGAAATCAACCAGATCCTGTCACAGATCCCTTTGGTACTCCAATTGAAAAGCCGGACGATTCACTTCTGGAGGAATTGGCGGAGGAGATGAAAGCTGAGGAAGCCAAAAGGAAAAAAGAGATTGAGGAGCGGGCAAAGTCTTTCAAGGAACGAGAGGAAAATATCAAGAAGCGAGTCGAAGAAGACAAAAAGCAGGTTGAGAATCTACTCGATAAGCTTCAACCACTGCTCTCTGAGAAAGAGCTCAATGAGATCGCAAAACAAATGTATCAAGCGGTCGATCGTCGAACTGAGCTAGAGCATGATGTTCTTGATGAGCAGCTTCAGCAAATGCAGAAGAGAGATCATTTCGACGCTCGACTCTCTGACATGCAAGAGGACCGGCAGGAAATCCTGGAGGAGATGGATCGGTTAAAAGACCAATTGGCTTCCGTCGAGAGGTTCGCTTATGAATCCGACCAATCCCTCATCGAAATTCAGAAGTGGTTTGCCCATGCGATCCAATCGATTGATGAACCGGAGTTGCAGAATTGGGTCTTGTCTCGATTAAAAGCCAATCCAAGAGTGACTCAGGCCATGACCGATCTCCCCGAACCACGTGATGACGTCGAATTATTGACCCAGTCGAGACATTTGGAAAATGCGTTGAAGGAAATGGCCAAGAATAGCGGCACTCCTCTAAGCAAAACTGCACGGGAAATTGTGCATCTGATCGATCCCGCTTACTATCGCTACGAAAGCCGACCCGCAATCTCGACATCCCGCTGGCCAATCGTTTCTGAAAAAGATCGCAATCGCGAGCAGCAGATTCTTAATCTGCTCGATGAACGCTCCGAGTTTGCTTTTTATGAGATTCCATTGGATGAGTTTTGTGAGTTTCTTCAGGATCTTTATGAAATTCCGATTGTCTTCGACAACGCTGCGACTGAGAACCTGGCGAAGCACGGAGACGCGATTGTCGATATTCTGGATGAGGAACTTTCTCTACGAGCCGCGATAGAAAAGGTCTTGCCGACTTTTCAACTGACATATCAAGTCCGGGATGAAGCGCTCGTAATCACCACACTTGAACAGGCTAAGAGCAATCCCATTCGGCGGCTCTACAATGTTACCGAAATTACTGATAAGGAGAATTTAGAGAATCTTGTCCAGACATTACAGGACGCGTTAGGCTCAAAAGATCTCAAAATTATTCCTACAGGCAATAAGCTAATCGTCGTCGGCAGTGAACAGGACCACTTTGAGCTTTCTAAACTGTTGACCTTGCTTTACCTTTCCGAATGAAACATGTTCAAACGATTGCGAAAGTCATAAACAAGGGTGGCGGGGGCGCTCTCGAAGAGTAGCCCCCGAATCGTTGAACTTCCTTGGGCTTCTGCTAATGCGGAGCACCCCCGCCACCCAAATTGATTCTGTTATCATCAATTTGGTCAGGAGTTTTTGCTCGGCTTTTGATTGTGGTGAATTCCTGAATTTTCGCTATAACGTGTTATTGAGAATTCAGGACACGGAAACAGAACTGCAATCATATGGTCCATTTGGATAACATTACGACAAAAACCGGCGACGCAGGAACAACTCGACTTGGTGATGGCACGGAAGTGACCAAGTTCGATCCTCGCATCGAATGCCTCGGCTCACTCGATGAGTTGAATGCCCATCTCGGACTGGCATTAGCCGGTCCTGTGCCTGCCACTTATTACGACTGGATTCGACAGATCCAGAATGATCTGTTCGATCTGGGAGCAGAATTGTGCGTTCCTGCGGATTCCGAAATCCAGATTCCGCCGCGAATCACCAATCATCAGGTCAAACGACTCGAAAACTGGCTCGGCAAACTTCATAAGAAACTGCCTGCTCTTTCGAGTTTCATCCTCCCAGGCGGGGCTCCCTTACCAGCTTCGCTGCATCTGGCACGCACAGTTTGCAGGCGGGCAGAACGCGATCTCTGGAAACTGGCCGATCAAGAAAAAGTTTCCGATCAGGGAATGATCTATCTGAATCGTCTCTCCGATCTCCTCTTTCAACTGGCCCGCATCACAGAAGATCCCGAGAACCCTGCTCCACTGTGGATGCCAGCCAAGAAGGCGGAATGAATCGGGTTTCGATTGAAATCTTGTTAATATCTGCGATCAATTTTTTTCCACTGGCCACTCAGCACTGGCCACTCTAACCACTCACCTCTAACCCCTAATCTCTCCCTATGTCCTGGTACAAAGATGGTTTGAAATTCGAATGCACACAGTGTGGGAATTGCTGCACGGGTGGGCCGGGTGCGGTTTGGGTTTCAGAGGAAGAAATTCAGGCGATCGCCGAGTACCTGGAGAAACCGATCGGCGAAATACGCCTCATGCACACCCGGCCTTTGCGAGGGCAGAAGTCGTTGACGGAGTTTGCGAACGGCGATTGCACCTTTTTCGATAGCCGGGCTCGCAAGTGTACGATTTATCCGGTTCGTCCCATCCAGTGTCGAACCTGGCCTTTCTGGCGCTCTCATTTGACCGATGAAAAAACCTGGAACGATCTGCAGCAAGATTGCCCCGGTATCAATAAAGGAGATCTCGTTCAACTGGAAGTGATTGAAGCCCGGGCAGCCGAGCGTGAGTTGTAGGTCAAATCCAACGCTAGTGGATTGTCATTTCTCGCAATTTTCAAAGAGAAATCGTATAATAAAAATCAGTTTTTATAACGAACAGAAACAGGTACTTAATTTATGAACGCACCATTCTCCCGACGCTCATTCCTGGCAACGTCCGCAACAGCAGCTGGATTGTTCCTGACAAATCCTGCGCTGGCGATAGAACCATTTGCACGTAAAGAGCCGGGGCCGATGAAGTTGTCGCTGGCGGCGTATTCCTTTCGCAAAGAACTGACGGCTCAGAAAGGCAAACCTGCAGAAATGACTCTTTTCGATCTCGTCGATTACTGCCGAGATCAGGATGTGCCCGGCGTTGAGCTGACGTCTTATTACTTCCCCACAGATTTTGATGATGCCTATCTGCTCGATTTAAAACAACATTGCCATACTGCTGGCATCAGCATTTCTGGCGGTGCGATTCGCAACGACTTTTGTGTCGAGCCTGCAAAATTGCAGTCACAACTCGATGAAGTGGAAAAGTGGATCAAAGCCTATGCCACATTAGGAGCACCCGCCATTCGGATATTCGCGGGGAAAGTGCAGAAGGGTTCGACGACTGAAGAAGCGATCCAGCGATGTGCTACCGCCTGCAATACCGCTTGTGAAATCGCTGCACAACACGGTATTTTTCTGGCACTCGAAAATCATGGAGGAATCACGGCTTCCCCCGAAGATATGCTGAAGATCGTCAAGCAGGTCGAGTCTCCCTGGTTTGGTGTCAATTTCGACTCCGGCAACTTCAGAAACTTCGGCAATGTGTATGCAGAACTGGCTAAAATTGCTCCCTATGCGGTGAACGCTCAAGTGAAAGTTGAAATTTGGCAGAATGATCGTAAAGTCCCCGCCGATTTGAGCAAGATCGTTAATGTCCTCAAAGAAGCCAATTACGGCGGATGGGTCGCTTTGGAATACGAAGCCGCAGAACCTCCAAAAGAAGCGATTCCCGTTTGGCTGATTCAGCTGAAAACGTTGCTGTAATCAGCCTGACATAGAGACTGAAAATATTAAATGTGTGCCACTGCTGGCTTGCCCAGCAGTTTTTTTATAACCAACGCGACATTCACATAAGCAAACTTGTCAGCCACTCGAAATTCTGCACGGCTACCGGATCAACGGCACGTGTATCCCAGACATGCTCGCCCCACCCGAGTTGAGCCAGGACATAACGCCCATAGGCAACTTGTCCGATTGCCATGTGACCAATGACAATCTGTCCCAATCCGAAAAATGCAGATATTCCCAGTTGTCCAACCGCAACCAGACCGGTTGTCGCCTGACCGACTCCGAAGAGAACGCCCAGCGACAATTGCCCGAACGTAATCAATCCACACGCCATCTGACCGCAGGCAATTACGCCGTAGGCGCGGCGGCCGACTGCAATTACCCCTTTTGCTGGAACGAGCTTCCCAGTCACTGGGTTTCTTCCGGAAGTCCGATGATAAAAAGGCATCCCCAGCCAGGACGCATGTGACTTATATTCCTCGAACGATGTTCCATTCTCGTAGACGAAGCGTTTCATGGTTCCGTTTGGAAACTCAATGATTTCAAATTCAATCTCATCCAGAGACTTGCTGCGCGTTTGAAGTGCTGACATTGAACTTTCTCCTGCCTGCCTTGAATCAAAAAATACTCCGCAGGTCCGGCAGCGTCGGACCTGCGGGCTCACAATTTGACCTTTCAGAGTATTCTCAAGTTTTTAACGCAGGCATCTTTGAAGTGGATCAATTATTCCAGATCGTATTTCGTTTTCAATAATTCTTTCGCTTGAATAGTCGCATCATCCATGACTGCTTTCAGAGAAATCGTTTTTCCATGTTGTTGACGACTTTCATCAGCAGCTTCCATGAAGGCGTAGATTTCCAATGTCTCCTGCGAATCCATTGGGGCGACGCCCGACTTGAAGAACTTAATGATTTCCGAAAGAAGAGGCTCGTATCCACTGAAACTGCCGATCGGCCGAGTGCCCTTCGTACCAAATGCGGTCCCGCCGTATCCTCCCATGTATTTGCCATCTTTTCCGCGACGACCGCGGAATGTCCCAATCCGTCCATCAGCCCAGGTTCCGACAACCACGTCGCAGCTCTCGGTGTGGACTCGAGTCACCGTTTCACAGTCTGGACCCATCAAGGTGAAGAGCGGTTCAACGCCATGAATTCCGTACCAGAATAAATCGGGATGCGTTGGTTCAATTGGGCAAGGGCTGAAGGTGTCGCAGCCAAGAATATCGCCAATTGCTCCCGCTTTAATTTCCTGTGCTCCGGTCGTGAATCTCAATGAGGACGATGTAAAGAGTGGAACATCCAGGATTTTTGCAGCCTGATAAATTGCGATCGCATCGACCAGAGACGCCGCGACAGGTTTGTCGACAAAGACGGGCTTGCCCGCTTTGAGAACCGGAATCACCTGTTCAAGATGAGGACGGCCGTCGTTCGTTTCGAGTAAAACCGCATCGACTTTTTCGAGCAG
Source organism: Rubinisphaera italica (assembly GCF_007859715.1). Lineage (NCBI taxonomy): Bacteria > Pseudomonadati > Planctomycetota > Planctomycetia > Planctomycetales > Planctomycetaceae > Rubinisphaera > Rubinisphaera italica. The sequence goes on along the minus strand of NZ_SJPG01000001.1, from coordinate 4,415,584 downwards.
TGCAGGGATCGAGTCGACAATCTCGACGCCGTATTTCTGAACTTCTTCTGTATAACCTGGTATCCGGCTTACGCTCGATTCAATATCCGCACTCCCCTGAGGATACGCGGCGACAATCCTGCATCCGGAAAATTCCGGCAAAGGTGTCTTACTGTTAATCGTTTTTGTGAAATGAACCGCGTGTGATGTATCCAGACCAATAATTCCGATGCGTAGCACTGGCTTATCTCCCTTCTTCAAATCGTCTGCAGAAGTTGCGGTTGAAATCAGAAATGCTACACAGCAAGACATTAGGAATGTTCTCATAGGACTCTCCAGAATTAAAATCGTAATCGAATTGGCGGGAAGATGATCACAAGCACGAATCATCTGGACGGAGGAAGGTATTGCTCAATCATACGTTGAGCGTGTTTCACTATCATATTACGTAATTCGAGCGGTTGCACAACATAAGCCTGATTTCCGTAGCCGAGAATCCACCAGCAAATCTCATTGAGTCCTTCGACTTCAACTCGAAAATCGATCGTGCCATCGGCATATTTTTCAATCTGCTGGGTTTTATGCCAGTGGACTTCGGCCACATTCCCGGCCACTTTTCTCCCGAAGCGGACAATCACCTCATGCTTTTGAGAGGTCTCCCGGATCATCTGCCAGGCATTTCCAAAATAATTTTCCAGCGAAAATCGAGCCGGGATTTTATAGTTTTGCCTGGTCAGAAGTTCGGCTTTGTGAAAGCGTTTCAGATGAAATGTACGGACTTGCCGAAACAAAGAAGCGTGTCCAATCACGTACCAGCTGCGATTTCCAAAATAGAGGGCATAGGGATTGAGCCGAGTCCGAATCACATCCTGATCTGCAAAACTGTTGTATTCCACTTGCAAAGGATGCTGTGTTTTCAAGGCCGTTTGAATCTGATCGTAAATCTGATTTGTCTCGTCCTGTTTCGCCAGCGGAGGCAGTTGCAGGTGATGCAGGTCCAACAGTTCTCCAAACGACTGACGAACCTCACTCGGCAATCGACTGGCGAGTTTGAAGGCCGCCATTCGAGCCGGTGCCAGATGAGGAATTCCAGTTTCGGAATCTGCATAATCCTGACAGAGCACCAGTAATGCCAGTATTTCTTCGGCCGTTAAATCGGTTGGAATCAGGAATTGACTGCTCTCAAAATGATAGGTCTGCTTTTTTTCATCATACGAAATGAGTAGCCCGGAATCCCGCAGATTTTCGATATCGCGAAAAATTGTGCGACGGGAGACCTCACATTCCCGAGCCAGATCGGGAGCATTTACTAAACGTCCCGAGTGAAGAATCGCCACAATCCGCAGCAGGCGGCGAATGCGATTCGTTTGTGCCATTCCAGTTGATTCCGACTTTATCCAAAATTCTTTCGAGCTCGAGCTAACTTTTTGAATCATAAGTGACTATTTCGCTCTCCGCAATAAACGCCAGACAATTCAAACGGATCGCACACACAAGTCTGGAAAAGTTTCTATAACCATAAAAAAACGCTCCGCAGTTATGCAGAGCGTTATTAATTATCGGAAGCATAGAATCGATTACGTCGCTGCAGGAGTTTCGGCAGAAACTTCTTCAACGGGAGTGACTACTTCCTCAGATTCGATCACAGGAACCACTTCTTCAGTAGCAGATTCTTCGATTTCAGTGGCTTCATCTGTCACTACCAACTCGGCTGCGATGGGAGCCGACTCAGAATTTTCGGGATTCAAACCTTCCTCGGTAACACCTTCCAGCAAAGCAGCGACCATCGCGTTTTTCTGCATTTCTGCACAACACGAGGCATGCTCGGCGACTTTTTCTTCATGACAACACATGCCTGGTTCGCCACTTTCGGTCAGCTCAGTCGCATGACTGCAGCAGGAGCCTCCAGCCGTACAACCAGGAAAGTTGTTTTCGACTTCCATGCCCAGAGCCGCTTTGAATTCATCCTGTTTGGCGTAACCCCAGCCACCAGCTACCAGAAGCAAGGCGACGGCAATCATCAATTTTCCAAACTGAGACTTAGAGCTATTTTTTTCGGTAATCGATTCGCCGGAAACAATTTCACCTGGAACCATATTGGGAGAATCTTCAAATCCAGTTTCCTGATTATTCAAATCCTGATTATCCGACATCTTTTACCTCCATTAAGTGAGTACTCGACTTGCGTCGGCATTGATTGACTACTGGGTATTTTATCCCCGACACTGATTATGTCACTGTGAAAATTAGCAGTTCGTGAAGTATTTCACAAAATGATGAAATTATGAAAACATATTTCACTATATCATTTAACATCTGTAACGGCTTCCGGTTTCCAATTTCGACAATTAAATTGATCGATATCCTATTCAGGTGCAGGGAGATACAGGAACACCGACTTAGGCAAAGGAGTCAACAGAGGGGCTTTAATACCCGATTCCCGCATCACCCAGCCAACCCAGGAATTGCAGGTGTTCAGGCAATGATAATTGCCAATCGCTTTGTAAAACGTATCGTATTTGCCATAACTTGAGTCAGAAATTGATGCAATATTCTCCTTCTGAAGGAGAAAACAGGCTTGAATGGTCTCGACCATTTTGCGGTATTGTGCCTCTGAAATCTTCACCGCCCGAACATTTTCTCCTGTCTTCGGCTGATTCTGCATCACCACGTGCAGGCAACAGGGTGAGGGAGTGAACAAGGCTCGAAACGCGGTTGAAACTTTCAAGTCCGCCCACGTGGGAGTTTCCACATAAAACCCTTTGTCACCCCAGCCTACCGCGACATGAGTTGCCCAGTCTGTATTTTGAGGAAACGAGACTCCTTCAAATGTCTTTCGCCAGTTGACCACATCCGTCTCAATCGGCATCACGACATCCGCATGAACGCCATTGGAAGTGATAAAGATTTCGATGCCATCGGGTGACTCTTCAAAGTCGGAATTAGCGGGCAGCAGGCCGATCAGAATGATCAGAAAATAACTCCCGATCAAAGCCAGAAAAAACACTAAACTCCGCTTCAACCAACGAAAAATCCACCGACTTTTTTTCGGAGGCTTGTTTTCCGGGACAGATCGAGATTCGGGTGATTTCATCAATCAGCCTTTTCATTCTTAAATTCAACTCTGCTCGATTTTGTTGAACTTGCAACATGTTGCAGACGAGCGGCTGACTCTCTGGCAAATCGTTTCTGATTTCTCCGAGCAAACGGATAACCCAGGCGTGTCAGCAGGTGTCCCGGTTTCGAGAAGGCGAGAATTTCATAGGCCACAATATCCGTTTGCCGATTCCATTCAATCAGGAATCGTTCTTCCCCACATTCGAGATGGCCTGGCAAGGTGCCGTAGGCGAATCCGAATTTGGTGATCGCGTCCTGATCATCAATGCAATACACAATTCGACACGAATTCAACCACCAGCAACCAAATGATTTCGCCATGATGGCGACTTCTTCCCCCGTTTGAATAGGAACCTCTCGGGGCCACGTTTCCACCCAACCGAGTTGAAACTGCTCCCACTGTTCCAATGCCTGCTTCGCCTTCTCAAAAACTGTCAAACCATTCCCTAACTCAATTCGAGTCCGGTCGACCAAATATCCCTGCGGCAACTCTCCCGCTGTCGCACCAAATTCCGGGTAGGTGAATTCCAACTCTTTCTGCCCATTCAGAAAACGGGAAAGAAATTCTGCAGAAGGTTTCTGGAACGACATGATCGCCATAAGAACTCCTGAATGCCTACAACATTGCGACAACAGATAAGCCAAGTTACATTGATTATCGCTGATAACACAATGTCGATCATCTCAATTCAATCAATTGACTGAAACTCCCACGGTAAGGATTCACTATGAAAAGTTGGCTTTCGTTGACACTGCTCGGCTTTTTGACCCTTTGCAGTTCCGCAATTCTCTCTGCCGCAGAAACGGTGGTCGATCACTCTTCCGAACTGGAACTTATTCGAGACGACTTCGGACTGGCTGATGGTCCTTCCTGGAACGATCAGGGGGGGCTTTACGTTCCCGACGTTAAGGGCAGCCAACTCAACCTGTTATCGACAAGAGCCAATCGCTGGTCCAAACCGATTCTGACCGATGTCCGCATCAGCGCAACATTTTATAATCATGGCAAGTTGTACGTTTCCGATAACGGCAACAGTCGCATTGCAGTGTTAGAGGATAACGAACTCAAAACGATCTATCAGCACGACAAAGCCGCCAAGCCAGCTCAAAAACCGAACGACCTTGTCGTCGACATGCAGGGAGGCATCTATTACACACTAACCGGCCCCGGCGAAGTACGCTATATCGATCCTGAAACCCAGGACTCCAAGGTGGTCGCAAATTTATCTGCTCCGAACGGCATCATCCTTTCTCCCGATGAAGCAACGCTGTATGTCTCGGCTTATGCAGACAAGCAGGTCTGGTCGTATCCCGTCAAACAGCCAGGCCAGGTCGGAGAAGGGAAATTGTTTGCCACTATGGATGATGGCCCCGAAAAGGGAGCCGACGGCATGTGTACCGACCGGGCAGGTAATGTCTACTGCTGTGGAGCAAGCGATGTCTGGATCTGGAATCCTGCTGGCGAACTGATCGAAAAGTTTCCTACACCAACGCGTCCCATTAACTGCACCTTCGGCGACAACGAAATGCAGTCGCTGTATATCACAGGCTTTGGAGGTTTGTATCGACAAAAGATGAATGTCTCCGGCCGCTCGCCGGAACCGACTCAAAAACAAACTTCTAATCAGAACCGCCCGAGCACTGAAATCCCCGCAGACATCGAAGCTCATCGCAATGTGGTTTATGCCGAATACGGCTCCCGAAAACTGCTGGCGGATCTGTTTGTCCCTACCACAACCAAGCGGGATCAAAATCCAGCCATTGTTGTGGTCCATGGTGGTGGCTGGGTCAAAGGTGACAAAACGAAATTTCGTGCTCTGGCGATTGCTCTGGCGAAACGAGGTTATACAACCATGGCGATCGAATACCGTCTGGCCGGAGAAGCAAAATTCCCGGCTGGGATTCATGATTGCAATGCAGCCGTCCGCTACTTGCGAGCCCATGCCAAAGAGTTTCATGTCAATCCCCAGCAGATCACTGCCGTCGGCGGCTCAGCTGGAGGACATTTGGTCGGTTTGATGGCGACCGGTTCCGACAACCCGGAACTTCAGGACGCAGGGGGCTGGCAGGATCAATCCTCGAAACTGCAGGCAGCTGTCGTGATGGCTGGTCCACTGCAGATAATGACAGGCTCGGTAGCCGAGAACTCCCGCAAAAATCCAGATTTCTATTCGAATCAGTGGATCGGAAAAAGTGTTGATGAAGGAATGGATCAGTATCGCCTGGCCGATGCCTACGAACAAATCTCAGCAGGAGATTCTCCCATCCTGTTTATTACTGGCGAACTCGATAATCCTCCACGAAATCAACCCGCACGTGAAAAACTGCAAGCTGCCGGTGTGACAACCGACCTCATTATTTACCCCGACGCCAAACATGGCTGCTGGAACCAACTCCCCTGGTTCGATCAAGTTGTTGAAGACGTCGACAAATTTCTCAAAGCTCAATTAAATTGAGTCCAGATCATATAAGCACGAAGCGCAAGCGGGTGTGTTAATCGACAATGGTTGGCTGGGATCGGAGCGCAGCAAAGCTCAGGATCTCTGCTGTCCACTTATTCCGGGTTACTCGTTCCCAAGGTCCTCCTTGGGAACGAGTTGTATTTATCTTCGCTATAACGAAACCCAGGCATTTTGTTCGGCACTTGTGAAAATTGCTTCAATCGTTTTCATGTTGCCGATCGCATCGCTGAGTGGCGTAGGCACTGGTGTGTTTTTCAAAATCGCATTGGCAAAAAGTTCCCCCTGTATTGTGTACTGACTGCACACAGGGAATTCGAGCGTTTCGGTTCCAGTAGCTGTTTGCAGCCAGGCTTTGCAGGGACGATCGATTGGAGCATTGAAGGGGATTTCGATTTCGAAACGACCTTCCGTTCCGAAAATGTTGACTCGCTGATAGGGGACCATTTGTGTTGAGCAGGTGAATGTCGAAGTCCCAGCCGGGAAATCCATGACAACGGAAGCGAGGCGATCGATCTGAAAATCGGGATCGATATCGATACTACCCAGAACTCGATTCGGCTCTGTTCCGAAAATAAATCGGGAAAGGGAAATCGGATAGCAACCGATGTCCATTAATGAGCCGCCACCCAATTCCTTCTGATTGCGGATATTTCCTCCGTCGAGATTGAAATACGAAAACGTACAATCAATCGTACGAAGCTGACCGAGTGCTCCTGAATCAACGACCTCTTTCGCTTTCTGCCATTGCGGGTGATGGCGATACATGAACGCCTCCATCACTTTGAGTTCGGGATGAGAAGCAGCCGCATCGACGAGCCGTTGAGCATCGGCTGCAGTCAACCCGAGTGGTTTTTCACACAGCACATGCTTACCGGCTTTCAGAGCAGCGATCGACCAGTCGACATGCATGTGGTTCGGCAGCGGATTATAAATCGCATCAATCTCAGAATCGGCTAACAACTCATCGTAGGAGCCATACGCCTTGTCGACACCCAACTCATCTGCAGTTGACTGAGCATTTTCCAAACTCCGGGAACAGATCGCCGCAATCTCACAATTGGCAGCTTTCTGCATCGCCGGAATTACTTGTTTGGTTCCAATTTTTGCAGTGCTGAGTATTCCCCAGCGAACTTTGTCTGACATGATGTTGGTAACTCTAAATTAAAAGCGGCAAGACTCGCCTGAAAGGATTATTTGTATTCCTGCTGATAGATCGCACTGAGTACATCTTCAACAGATTTGTACTTCTTCCCGGAGGATTCCACGCTGTCGATTTTGTTGCGTGCGTCATCATGAGTATGACCTAATGCGATCAAGGCTTCAAAGGTTTCAGACATCATATCCCGATATGGAGCATCAGCTGTATCGGATGTTCGATCGACCATCAGGGCAAAGCGGGTCATCTTCCGTCGCAACTTGGCCACAATCCGCTCGGCGACAGCTGGCCCAATGCCCGGCAAAGTACTGAGTGTTTTTGTATCTTGCTGCTCAATCGCGTAGGCGACTTCACGGACAGGCCGAACAATTGCTGCCAAGGCTTTTTTGATTCCCAGTCCATCGACAGAACAGATCAGTTCAAAAAATGTCCGCTCGGCTTCCGTCATAAAGCCGATGACACGCGGCGTCATCCGGCCTCCCTTTTGGGGATTGCCATCCAGATAGGCCATCGTGAGCAGTTCGACTTCCTGTCCGATTTTTCCCTGTAGTTGACGCCGGACAAAATCGGGGATGTAAACTTCCAGTAGAAACGGACCAGCCTGTATGTAAGCCGACGTTCCCTCAAGGGACTTGAGCGGACCTCGTATCGATGCAATCAAAAATAAACTCCTGAGTATTCTATGTTTTCTGGAGCCACTATGGGCTCAGACAGTTTTGATTTGTATTAGTGTGTGTCCATGATTCAAGAAATCGAATCACGCGGCATATTGATCAGGGATGGAAGTATGTAGATGACACAAAGCTATCGCCAGAGCATCCGCGACATCATGAGGTCGAGGGACTTCCGACAGGCCGAGTTCTGTTTTTACAACGTGCTGCATCTGCTCTTTGGAAGCTCGCCCATGGCCCGTCAGTAATTTTTTGATTTGTGTAGGTTTGTAATGATAGATTTTCAAGCCAGATTCAAACGCATTGGCCAGAACTGCTCCCCGAACATGAGCCAGCAGGATGGCGCTTTTAGGATTCTTGCCGAGGGAAAACACCTGCTCAATTGCCAGAGCGGTTGGCTTCCATTGATCAATCACTTCACGGATTTCGCAGGCGATTTCACAGATTCGTTCTGCGAGAGGCTGAGACGGATTTGTAGCGACGACGCCCCCTTCATCCAGAATGACGCGATTTTGCTCCCGATGAATCACACCATATCCGGTGCGATTCAAACCAGGATCAATCCCAAGAATCCGTTCCACTGTTGTTCCTTAATTCCTCAGGTAGTCCCTGACGATGTCCACAAGTTTCATTTACAAGCACGAAGCGCAAGCGAGTGTGTTTATATAACTCGATCTGACACACTCGCTTGCGCTTCGTGCTTATATTCGTATGTTCCTCAATCCCGCATCAATAAAACGCTGGCGGATGCGCCGATTGCTTCTTTTCGGCCAATCGGCCCCACCTGTTCCCCGGTTTTGGCTTTCACGTTCACAACGTCGATGGAAATGCCCAGCAGTTCCGCCAGTCGTTTACGAATCATTTGCTTGTATGGGGAGAGTTTAGGGGACTGAGCAAAGATGGTGCAATCGAGATTTGAAACGTGATAGCCTCGTTCCAAAACCAGTTTCAAAGCCGCGGTCAGGAAAACTGCTGAATTGACGTCTTTATTCTGATCGTCGGTATCGGGAAAGAGTTCGCCAATATCTCCGGCTGCGATTGCGCCTAACAGGGCATCAGTCACGGCATGCAGCAGCACATCGGCATCGCTGTGACCGACAGCTCCGACCGTGTGCGGAATTTCAATGCCTCCCACGATTAGCTTGCGACCTTCAGCAAGACGGTGTACATCGTGCCCTTCGCCGATTCGCCATTGTGGGACAGAATATGAATCCATAGTGTGTCTCAAACTCAATAAAATGAAATCCGTGCGTATTAATTTGGGTACTCTTCAACAAGAGGTCCTCAGCTCGATTATGAGTTCTCGTTAGACGAGACCAAAAACTCCGCCTACAATTTGTTCAGTGGTAGGCCTGTTCCGACTGGTCAGCGGCTTTCACTGAATTGAATGTACAGGCCAGTATTGTATTCAACAACCGGTGCTGACAGGAAATCACGATTCGGTCTCAATTGGCGAATGTGGGACCAATTGTGTGCTGTTTCACGGACGGGGCGAGATGAACGGTCGATAATAGAGTGTGATTGATCTCGAATAACTGTTCGGGGCAATTGAGCAGTTCGGCTTTCCACGATTTTGGAAAGCCTGTAATCTATTTGGACAGGACTGCTTACGGAAATTCCAGAAGTCAGGCCAGGCGGCCGCTTCTTTAGTGAATCAGAATGTTTTCTGCAGGTGAACTCAATGATCGAATTCGGTCGAAAAATAACTGTTATCGCACTCAATGCTGCTCTCATCGCATTTTTAATGACTGCGACGGCCAGCTACGCACAGCTCGAATCCCCCTTGGGAGACGGTGGAAATCTCAGTTTGCCGGGGTTTGATTCTGCAAAACCTTCAGTACCGAAAGTGTCCATGACATTTTCCCCGGCGACTGCCGTTGTTGGCGAAGAAATTACGGCAACGATTGAAGTCAAAACCGATCGAGCCGCTTACGTCTACTCGCAGAATCCGAATATCGGAGCAGAGACGAAAATCAGTCTGGAAGAAATTGTCGGTCTCGAACCGATTGATGACAAATTCAAGCCGAGTAAGGACCCGAAAGTGGTCGTGGAGCCGTTATTTGATGATGCGAAGCTCGAAAAGTTTTATGGCGGTGTCAGCTGGACACGGAAATACCGCGTGACTGGCTCGGCTGCTCCGAAAATTACCGGCGAATTGAAATTTCAGGTCTGCGACGATTCGACCTGTAATCAGTTTACCAAACCGATTTTGCTGCAGGCCAAATTAGGCCCGGCAGCCAGTGAGCCAACTCTCGAAGAAATGCTGCAGGCTAAGCCCCAAATTCCGGATATGCCCGAAGATATTTTCGAGCCGAAAAAGACGGAAACTCTCGCGTTGATTTCTGGAACCGTACTCGCAGAAACCACAATCGACCCCAAACGGGAATTCGGTGGACCCGATCCGATTCACCTCAATATCAAACTGCTCAACACCTCTAGTGGTGATGAAGCCGTGAAAACTGTTGTGCTGGCGATCACTGCGAAAGTGGATGGCGACTGGCATCTGTATGCACAGACACAGGATCCGGAAATGTTTGGTATCCCGACTGCCATCAACGTTCCGAAAATTGATGGTCTCAAGGCGATTGATGCCCGATTCCTGCCGACACAAAAACCAGAAATCGTCAAGCCGGATGTCGACATCGTTCAGCAGGTGTTCCATCACGAAATCACCTGGCAGAAACGCTATCAACTCGATGAAGACAGTTTTAAAGGCCCCATTACCGGTTCGTTGATGTACCAACTCTGCGAAGAAAGTGGCAGCTGCCTGCCGCCCAATACGGTCAATTTTGAACTGCTGGGCAATACCAGCACGGCTCAGGCATCCTTGGAGATTACCGACGAAAAAGCTCCAGCCGAGACCGCAACTGGTCCTGTTGAAGAAGAAATAGCGATTCAGGATCAGGGTTTGATTCCGTTTTTGTTAACGGGAATTATCTTTGGCTATATGGCACTGCTGACACCGTGCGTTTTCCCCATGATTCCAATCACCGTCAGTTTCTTCCTGAAACAGGCAGAAGCGAAGCATCATAAACCATTCGGAATGGCCTTCCTGTATTGCCTGGGCATCATTTCCACATTCACGATAATCGGGATTTTTGTCTCAGCGGTCTTTGGAGCTGCCGGGATGAACATGGTGGCCAACAATCCGTGGTTCAATCTGTTTCTTGCCGCAGTCCTGGTCTTCTTTGGTATGAGCATGCTGGGGCTATTTGAAATTCGGGTTCCCTCCTGGCTGTTGACCTGGTCCTCGTCGAAAGAGGGGCAGGGGGGTGTGCTGGGCGTGTTGTTTATGTCCTTCACATTTACGCTGGTCTCATTCACCTGCACATTTGCATTCGTTGGCTTGTTATTGCCAATGGCTGCTCAGGGGAACTACTACTGGCCGGCACTGGGAATGATCGCCTTCTCAGCCGCATTTTCCTCTCCGTTCTTTCTGCTGGCATTGTTCCCGAGTTATCTGAAGAAACTTCCTAAGAGCGGCGGCTGGATGAACAATGTGAAAGTAATTTTCGGGTTGATGGAAATCGGGGCAGCTTTCAAATTTTTAAGTGTTGCAGATATCGTCATCTTCACAACACCTTACATTTTCGATTATGCCCTCGTGATGACCTCCTGGATGGTGCTGTGCATTGTCGCGGGATTCTATCTGTTGGGAATGTTTAAACTCCCTTCAGACAGCGCGACCGATTCCATCGGAGCGTTGCGGCTCGCCTTCGCAATTTCATTTCTGGGATTTGCGGCTTATCTCTCCAGTGGAATTTATGGTGCTCAGAAACCAGAAGGAATTCTCTGGGAGCAGATCGCCGCGTTCGCTCCTCCTTCCTACAAATCTCTGGATGATGTCGAACTGGGGCCAGCGCTCGAGCATGATGAGTTGCTGTATGCTCTTGATGTCGATCAGGCGATTGAGTATGCAAAAGCGACCAACACACCTCTCTTCTTCGATTTCACCGGGACCAACTGTGTGAATTGCCGGTTTATGGAAGTGAACGTCTTCCCGAAAGAGGAAAACCACAAGTTGCTGAAAAATTTTGTCCGCGTGCAACTCTATACGGACAGCATTCCCGACATGAACAAGGAACTCGCTCAGGAATTGCTGGTTAAAAATCGTCGATTGCAATCAGACTGGTTTAACGATGCGACGATGCCAGCCTATGCAGTTGTTACTCCCGATGGAGAAACCATTTTGAGCAGTTATAAAGGAGCCGAGCGGGAACAAGGGCAGTTCACTCGATTCTTGAAGGCTGGCCTCGATGAATGGCAGCGTAAAGCCGCGATGGCTGGAACTCCTGTGCGTCGGTGATGTGCACAAGTTTCGTGGGGGAATTCTTGTCAGATTCCTAAAATCCGCTGCAAAGCGTAAACATAGCAGTATTCCCCTGCGATTTCGAATCTCATGATTGCCTGCTTGACTCTGTCAGCAATGCCGTTCACACTGAGAGTGTAACTATCCGGGCTTTTTTAATTGATGCTTTGTTTATGCAAGCCAAACTGATACCTCTTGTTCAGGGTCGCGAAATCGTGATCTCCAAAGATGTGACCATTGTCGGTCGCAAGCAGGGGATCTGCGATGTCGTCATCGAACACCCGAGCATCTCGAAAATCCACTGCGTGGTCGCCCGCACCGATGGCCTGCTTTTTATCCGCGACCTTGGCAGCACAAACGGCACCAAAGTGAATGGTCAACGTGTGCTGCGAGGAGCAATTCTCCCCGGCGATGAACTCGCATTCGCCAAAGTGAAGTTCAAAGTCTTCATGGGCCCAGATGATGCCGAGAGCCTGAACGCGAAAGAACGGACCGAAGTCATCGAACCCGATCCAATGACAATCGACTCATCCGAATTCGAGCTCCTCGACGAAGACGACATGGTCTCGCTCATTGATGACGAGGATTGATTGCCACGGCAATCGTCATAGCATTACAAGCACGAAGCGCAAGTGAGTGTGTTTAACAAAAGGTGTATCAATCGCACACTCGCTTGCGCTTCGTGCTTGTATGATTTCGTATCTCGCACCGGCTTACCGCAGTTCCTGGAAGCACTGGCGGATCATATAGATGATGAGCAGGGAGCTGAGCAGGAACATGACGTCCATCATCGTGCTGAAGCCGGCGAAGGGAACTCCGACGATCATATCGGTAATTGACATGAGCGCTACTAAACCTGCGGCGATGGCCGATGCGAATAGTAAGCGGCGAATTCCAGTGGACATAACGATTCCTTGATGTCGTTCTCGGTGTTTTGCTGATTCTTGCAAGTTGCGGTGTTCAACTCAGACTTGCGAACTCTCGGTCGTTTGAAGATAGATTTTCGAGAAGTGTCCCGAAAGTATAGCCCGCAGGGCTCATGGAATACCAGCGGTTTTCGAGGATTGTTCAGTCAGGAGAGTGCGAAATTGCCGATTGCACCGCTTCGGACGAATACGATCCCTGAAATCCCGGTCGTCCTGAGCAGATTCCATCGAAATGTCAGCATCCTGCAGGGAACTCATTCTTTGATCATCTTTAGATAAGCATTGGCGTAGCGTCTGCCGAATTCCCGGTAGGATTCAGCGTTGAAGTGAACCTGATCGCCTTTGTGTGTCAGTCCGTTGGAAGGGACGAAAGCCGTGTGTGGAACCTTTTCCGGAAGTGTTTCATGAGCTTGATTGACGAGCTTTTTATCAGCTGACCAGGGGCGCTCTGGGAATTGACCGAGCTGCCCTGCAATGAAAGGCACTTCGGGAGCGTCAAGATCTTTCCGCAACCGGTCAATCAATTCGTGGAGCTTCTGTTCATGCACAACGCTCTGTTTTGGATTCGAATCCGACTCCCCCTGATGCCATAAGATTCCCTTCAACTTCCCTGACTTCATAGCCACACGACAGCGTTTGAGCATGTCGTCATAAGGGTGTGACTTCGTCTGTGCGTGATAGCCACCTGGCTCCCAGGAGGAGATCGGCGAACCGCCCACGGCACAGGGAATCAAGCCGACAACAATCTCTGGATTCTTTTCCGCAATGATCGTTCCAAATGTTTTTCCAATCCCGACCCCGACTATCGACGGTTTATCAAAATGGAGTGGATCGACTGCGGGCTGCCATTTTTGTTCCTGGGTGAAGCAGAGGACACGGGGTTGTGGAGTCAGGTCTACTTCACTCACCTTCCCTCGCCCAGCCATATTGGACTGACCAATGAGCAGAAACAGATGAAACTGATCACGCTCCGGCAACTTGGTTTCATCCTGAGCAAATAGGGGAGTCGTTAAGCAGCTCGACAAAACGCAGGAAGACAATACAGAGAGAAACAAACGTCGCTTGAACATAGAACCACTTTCTGTCAGCAGGGAGATCGATCATTCAATAGAAACTCTAACAGATACAATATCAAACTCCGATACAACAGACACCTGGAGCGAATGCTAATGTTGTATGGCTGGGAATGTTTCTCTTGAGAGAATATCCTTGAGGCATGACAGATATCGCCACTGCTTTTTATACTCCTCTGCTTTGGACAGGGGAATCGGATGAAGTTTTACGGGATGTGACGCTCATCTGCGAGCAGGGCATGCTTGTGGAGATCACAGCCGGACGTTCGCCAAACGCGACCGACTTGGGCAATGCAGCCATTATCCCGCCACTGGTGAATGCGCATTGCCATCTCGAGTTCAGTCAGTTGAAACAACCGTTTGTTACGAATCGACCTTTCCCAAAATGGATTGGCGAAACGATGCGAACGAGGCGAGAGAATCAAGATGTCTCCGCTGCCATTCGAGCAGGAATTGAAGAGTCTGCACGAGTAAGCGTTGGTTTTCTGGCTGATGTGAAAACGCAGCCAGTGGGCTGTTATCCTCAGACGGGAGACAATCAACCGGAAGTGATTCTGTTTCAGGAAGTGATTGGCCTGACGGATGAAGCGGTCACAAATCAAAAGGAGCAGATTTCAGCGTTTGTGCAGGAATCTGGAAGTTCCCGATTTGGCTTGAGTCCACATGCCCCGTTTACGGTCCGCCCCGATTTACTGGAGCATTGTGTGCAGTTGTCTCAAGACATGGGGATCCCCTTAATGATGCATCTGGCAGAGACGAAAGCCGAGCTGGAATTGCTGACAGAGGGAACTGGCGAACTGGTTGACATGCTCAGTCAATTCGGAATGTGGTCGGCAGACATGTATCCATCTGGAACCAGACCACTCGATTTATTAAAGGTGCTTTCGCATGCTCCCCGAGTGCTGCTCGCTCATGGGAATTATCTGGACGAACAGGAGATACAATTCCTGGCAGAGCATCCGCAAATGCATATCGTTTACTGTCCTAGGACACATCATTATTTTGGACACACACAACATCCCTGGCAATCGATGCTGGAGGCTGGTGTGAATGTTGCGATCGGGACGGATGGTCGAGGTTCGAATCCGGATTTATCGATCTGGAATGAAGTTCGCTTTCTAAAACAGCAGTTTCCCGATGTGGAACCGAGGAGACTTTTGGAAATGGCGACGATCAATGGAGCAAAAAGCTTAGGGATGGAAACCACCATTCAGATTGGACGACCTGCGAACTGGACATTACTCGTGCTGCGGAATTCAGAAGCGAAACTGATGACTTCATTGCAGGATTTGTGTCAGGCTGAAGTTTTGACGACTGGACCTTGGATTTAAATTTAGGAACTTATCCGCAGATAAACGCAGATGCAAAATATCTGCGTCTATCTGTGTTCATCTGCGGTTCTTAATTTGTAAAGTAGAATGATAAGAGTAACATGTACTGCTCTTATTGGAGCAAGTTCAAGTCGTCCATTCGGACATCACTCTATTCGGGATTTCAGCGATGACAGCGAACGCCATTCACGAGGTTTATCCGTATTTACGGGTTCGTAATGCGGCTGCGGCGATTGAGTTTTATCAGCAGGCGTTTGGAGCGGTGGAAGAGTTTCGGATGGCGGAGCCGGGTGGGCGGATTGGTCATGCGGAACTGAAATTTGGATCGCAGACGGTTATGCTTTCCGATGAGTATCCCGAATATGGCATTCAGGGGCCTGAAGCGTTTGAGGGGACGGGATCGTCGGTGCACCTGCATGTGGAGGATGTCGATGCGATGACAAAACAGGCGGTGGCAGCGGGGGCGAAACTGGTGATGGAGCCGAAGGATCAGTTTTATGGGGAGCGCTCATCGAAAGTGCTCGATCCGTTTGGTCACGAATGGTTGCTCGGCTCCCATATTGAAGATGTTTCGCATGAAGAAATGCAGCGGCGTTTCAGTGCGATGTTTGAGTAGTACTTTTGATTTTTCATTGAAGTTAAGCGATGTCCGACCAGCCGAATATTATCTTTATTATTACTGATCAGCAGCGGTTTGATACGATCAATGCGTTGGGGTTTCCCTACATGGAAACTCCGAATCTGGATCGGCTGGTGAATGAGGGAACGACGTTTACGAACTGTTTCATCACTGCTGCTTCTTGTGCGCCGGCGCGGGCGAGTCTGTTTACCGGATACTATCCGCATACGACGGGTGTGCTCAAGAATGCGGATTTGTGGCGGCGGTCGTGGATCGAAAAGCTGGCTCAGGTTGGTTATCGGTGTGTGAATGTCGGGAAGATGCACAGTTATCCTTATGATACGCCGCTCGGTTTTCATGAGCGGTTTGTCGTTGAGAATAAAGATCGATATCTCGAAGAGCGATTCTATTTTGACGAGTGGGACAAGGCTCTACAGATTCGCGGGCATGTGAAGCAGCAGCGGGAACTATATCGGAAGCGGGACGATTATCGCGATGCTCTCGGCGCGTTCGACTGGGAACTGCCTGAAGATTTGCACAGCGATATGTTTGTCGGAGATATGGCCTGCTGGTGGCTGGAATCGAAACCGCTGACGCAGCCATTGTTTCTGGAGATTGGATTTCCGGGGCCGCACCCGCCTTACGATCCGATCCCCCGCTATGCGGAATCGTATCTGAAAAAAGATCTGCCATTACTTGAGGTGACGCAGGAAGAACTTGCCGGGCAGCCGGAGCCTTTCAAGGAATTGCGGACACATAATCAGGAAGTCGATCACGATTCCGTGGTGCTGGAGTTGAATCCAACTGAGGAGCAACGGCATCGTCAGCGGGCTTACTACCTGGCCAATGTCACAATGATCGATGAGAAGGTTGGTAAGATTCTCAATACACTCGACAAGAAGGGGTATCTGGAAAATTCGATTGTGATTTTCACTTCCGATCACGGCGATTGCCTGACTGATCATGGTCACAGTCAGAAATGGACGATGTACGATACGATCACAAAAATGCCGCTGGTGGTGTGGTCGCCGGGTCGGATTCCTGCGGGTCAGAAGATTGAGGGATTGTGTCAGCAGATGGATATTGGTCCGGCAATTCTGGAACTGGCGGGAGCGGAAGTGCCTGCAGGTCTGGAAGCCCGCTCGATTCGACCAGCGATGTTTCAGGAAGAGTGGCAGGAGCGCGAGTATGTGTTTGCCGAGCAGGCTCAGGATGGCATTCTGACTGGAACGCAATTCATGACCATGGTCCGCAGTAAGGACTGGAAGCTCGTTCACTTTCTCGATGAGCCCTGGGGGCAGCTGTTTGACCTCAAGAATGATCCGACCGAAGTCCGAAACTTATGGGATGACGAGAATTTCATCGATCAGAAACGCGAACTGCTCGGCGTGCTGAGAGAATGGAGAATCCGCAGTGGATACGAGACCTCCGACTGGTCGGCTCAGTGGCGGTAAAATTGAGAAATCCGTCAGAATTCCCCCAAATGTCATTTTTGCATTTTTGAAACCCGATTCAATTACATGTTGAATCAAGATTCAAAAAGGACGATAATGCTAGTTAATGGCATATGGCTGTTTACCCCACTCATTCTTTAAATCGAATCCCGAAACCAACCATGGTAGGACGACCGAAAAAATTTGATGAGCAGCAGGCGTTAGCCTCTGCCTTGGATGTCTTCTGGAAACGAGGCTATGAAGCGGCTTCCTGTGATGAGTTGCTCGAAGCGATGGGCATCAATTCCGGCAGCATGTACTCGACATTTGGAGATAAGAAAGCCCTCTACGAGCAAGCTTTTGAGCTGTACGCCAACGATGTGTTTTTCCGAACTCAGGAGATCCTGAACGGACCGTACACTCCGCTGGAGAATGTTCGGACCTGGGTGCGCGGCTGGCAGGAGTTTCAGGAAGAACATGACTGCAAAGGGTGTCTGGTCAGTCATACGATTATTGAATTTGGAGCCAGCGAGAACGCCGTTGGTCTGCGAGCCAGAAAGTTGATTACTGATATGCGATCGATGCTGCAGGAGAAACTGCAGGAAGCTCAAGATCAAGGCGAACTTCCCGAGGGACATCGACCGGAGGATCTGGCGACGTTCTTTGTGAACACCGCTCATGGAATGACAGTCGTTGCTCGATCAGGATCGGGAGAACAGGATATCCCCGGCATCATCCGCACGATGCTCGTCCTGCTAGGGGAAAAGCCTGGCAATAAAATCGACACTGAGCAACAGACCACAGCCGAGTTTATCAGCTCAAACTAACGACGTTTTCATGTCGATGATTAACGATTATTTCGCGGTGATGGTTCAAGGAGGAACCAATGCGAAACCCTTCAAAATTTTCTGCCATAACATTCGATGCTGCAGCCGTTTTGCAACAGTATTTTGTGGGGCACAACCACACACTGATTAAAACAGGCCTGCTGTTTGTGATAATCCTCACTCTCTGCGGCGGCTTTCCGGTGAATGCACAGGAGTTGATCACTAGCGAAGCTCCGCCGTTTCGCCCTGATTATCCGGAAACTCAAACCGCCCAATACTGTTCCCCTTATGTAGAAATCTGGGAACGGCAATTCCTGCCGGAAGGTTTCATTTATGGAACTTATTGGGCCAGTGCTGCGGAACCGAGACTGTCGACTCAGATCGACAACGTGAGTGGAGATCAGACCTATGTCGATTCAACGATGGGGGGGCGTCTCGGCCTGTTTCGTTTTGGTCCGCACGATACTCCAGAAGGATTTCAGTTCGACCTGCTCGGCGGTGCCAAGTTGCGACAGAACTGGGGTGATCTGGATGTGATCGCAACCGACTATCGCTACGACTTGCTCGGAACTTATGGAGATGGGCCGCATCGCTATAAGTTCGGGTTTTATCATGTCAGTTCGCATCTTGGGGATGAGTTTCTGCTGAACAATGTTGGCTTCAATCGGTTGAATTATTACCGAGATGCGTTCGTCTTCGGCTACTCCTATTACGCATTTCCCGAGTTACGATTATACGCCGAGACGAGCTGGTCGTTTCATAATGAAATTTCCGAACCCTGGGAATTCCAGTTCGGATTCGATTACGGTCCGACATGCCCAACTGGGCCTCAGGGAAAACCTTTCATCGCCTTCAATACTCATCTTCGCGAGGAAGTCAACTTTGGTGGAAACGTTGCTTTGCAGGCCGGTTGGGCCTGGAAGGGTGACAACCTCACAGCGGGAACGCTCCGTACGGGTCTCTATTATTACAACGGGGAAAGCCCGCAGTTTTCATTCTACGATGAACATGAAATGCAGATTGGCGTTGGGTTGTGGTACGACTATTAATCGAATTGAGTCGAATGCAAATGGTCGTCTGAAAGAGTATTTTTCTGTTGCTGAGTCAAATTGATAATCAGTGCAAAGGCAAGCATTGTTGCGAGCAGATTACTGCCGCCGTAACTGAGCAGGGGATGCGAAATCCCCTTGGGAGGAACGAGCGAAGTCACAACACAGACATTGATCGCCGCCTGAATGACAATGCCCGCAAGCAGAGTTCCGGCTAAGGCAAAACGTTCGCGATCCTGCTGTACACTTTGTACAAGCTTGACTCCACACAAGAAGAGCAACAACCACAGAGAAATTGTCGCCAGCGTGCCAACCAGTCCAAGTTCTTCTCCGATCACGGCAAACACAAAGTCGGTGTGCGATTCCGGCAGAAAACTCAGTTTCTGCAACCCTCGCCCCGGGCCAATCCCCCACATTCCTCCCGAACCGATAGAGAGCAGAGACTGCTTCACCTGATATTGAGCATTCTCCCAGTTACCGAGAGCGGTGACGTAATCCATGACACGTTTTAACTGGTAGGGACGATAGAGCATCAATCCGCCCAGCACCGGGACCATACAGCTGAATCCCGCAACGAATAGCTTGAGCGGAAACCCCGCTAAGAATAAATAGCAGGCTCCCATGCAAAAGACAATAGCTGCGGTCCCGAGATCAGGCTCTATCGCAATGAGCACAGGAGTGATGAGAATCGCGATAAAAGCAATGCCGTTAGCTAGGGTATAAGTGCGCTGTCGTGACCAGCGGGACATCGTGGCCAAAAACAAAGGCAGAAAGATTTTCATAAATTCAGACGGCTGTAACGAGACTGGTCCGAGATGAAACCAGCGGCGGGCTCCATTGATCTTTACTCCCAGTCCGGGAATCAGAACCAGAGCCAGTAACCCAAGTCCAGCCAGATACATCCAGGGAGCCAGCTTCAGAATCAACCGTGTCGGCAGATTGATGACCGTGAGAAACATCACGCCCACCAGACTCAAAAATGTCAGGTGTTTGACCAGGTAATCAGTCCGCAATTCCAGGACGCGGGTTGCGCCTGTTGAGGAGAAAACCATCATGGTGCCCAGTCCCAGCAGCGCAATCATCGCCATTATAAACCCATCACGGGCCAACGGCTTTTCAGAGGTTGCGGGGAGTGTTGTCATGGGTTTCATTCGAGCCCGTAGCCCGTAGGTTGGGTTAGCGAAGCGTAACCCAACAGGAATTTTGATTGGGAGATAATCTGTTGAACTGCGTCCAATCATGCTTGCCCTGCTGCGTGATGCAAGCATGGCACCCGGCCACGCCCATCACTTCGTTCTGGGACGTGCCACCCACTTAGTATCGAACCGTATGTTCAATGAACATCAGGATTGAACATTGATGCGTACAAGCGTCAATTTTGAGAGGATCGGCAGAATCGATTTAAGCGGGGGAATCGTTACGCTTTGGAGTCAAGTTGCAGATTCATTCGAGAAGTGATTAACTCCCGAAGTTCATTTTGAATCTCTTCAGGCGAGCGGGCTTCTCCCGAGGGAGTGAGGCAGGAAACGGCTTGCCAGGCTTCATTCTGTTCACACAATTCGAGATAGACTTCCCGAACTCCGACCAGATAATCGCAGTCAGATTCGTGTAGGTCGGTCACCTGTTCGGTGTAATGACGAGCATTTTTCATCGCGACCCGTTCCGCTGAGATTTCAGCAGGTAAGTCGAGAACGACCACCAGATTTGGTCGCGGAACTCCAAAGACCTCATACTCAAGTTTCTGAATCCACTCCAGGAATTCCGCTCGTTCGGTTCCCTGAAGGCGGGCTCCCTGATGCGCGAAGTTGGATCCGACGTAGCGATCGGAAATTAGCAATTCGGATCCATTCAGCTTTTCGAAAATCAATTCCCGGGATTCAAATCGCTCTGCGGCATACATCATGGAGATGGGAATCGGGTGCAGGTGTTGCAGTTCGCCAAATTGTCCATCCAGAAATCGACCAATCTGCCGACCGATGAGTGTTTCACCATAACGAGGAAATGTAATGGAAGAGGTTCCGAGACCCGACTGCTGAAAGTATTCATGCAGGGCGGCAGTCTGGGTTCCTTTACCGGACCCATCGATTCCTTCGATCGCGACAAAATATGACAAATTTAATCTTTCAAATGGTGCCGATGACATCCCGGCAAAAATCACATCCGCAAGACAGGCTTCCAGCCTGTCCGTTTATCACAAATACATTGCACCGAGCATCATAACCCGAAGCGTCAGCGAGTGGACGGCTTTCGATCATGAATTCGATTAAACTCTAATATCAATTCGTGCCAGTTATCTCATGTAAAAAACAGATCTGCGAGTATTAACATCGCTTGTTTTGCCATCCATTCAACAGGGTTGAAATGGACAAAATATCACCGATTATGAATTCCACGCAGGCCCCTCGCTTACGCTTCGGGTAAAGATGCCTGCTCACTTCTCAGTCTCAAACTGAGAAATGGATTCCTCTACCCCAGGCATAATGCAGAAATAGGTGTCCAAACGGCTGGTCTCCATAACATCAACAACACCGGGAGCCAGTTCGCAAAGGGCGAGTTCCCCATTAATCCGTTGGAGATGACGATGCAGATGAATCAACTTGCCGATGATGGAAGAGGTGATCCATTCGACACCTTTCATCGAGAGGACAATCTGATTGTAGCCGAGTTGATCGACGATATGCATCAACTCGAATCCGAGCTGTTCGACATTATCTTCTTCGGAAAGTCGAGGGTGCTTGAAACGTACCACCGCAATATTACCGGACGGTTCGAGCGAGAAATAAAAGGGTTGGAAGTTTTTTGTGTGATCACTCATGGTTTGGCCCGCCGCGAGTTGCTGAAAGATGGTCTCGGAATGCCTGATGGCCCGTTACGGTTTGAAACGATCCAATCTCCGATTTCTTCCCGGGAAATTCGACGGGCACATAACGTTCATCGGTTCCGCGAACCCAGCCTTCCTGCTTTTGGGAGAGACGCTCCACAAAAACCTGAGATGCCTGCCCAATTCGCTCTCGATAATAATCTTCCGCCAGATCCCGCTCCAATTCACTCAGTCGGGCCACGCGCTCTTTAATAACCTGTGGGGGCAATTGATCGGGAAAATCAATCGCCTTCGTCCCTTTTCGGCCGCTGTATGGAAAAACATGCACTTTCATAAACCGTGCCTCCCGGCAAGATTGTAACGTTTCTTCGAACTCGGCTTCAGTTTCACCCGGAAAGCCGACAATCACGTCGGTAGTAAAGGCGGGATGGTCGAGCCGCTCCCGCATTTGTTGCAGTTTTTCCTGAAACCGAGCCATGCTATACCGCCGCCGCATCCGTCGCAGTACGGTTTCAGAACCACTTTGCAGAGCCGGATGAAATTGCGGGCAAAGATGCTTGCAGTTAGCCGCTGCTGAGATGAACTCGTTATTGATTTCAACCGCTTCAATACTTGAGAGTCGCATTCTCCAGTTCCCTGGGATTTTGTCCAGTTTCTCGAACAAATGCCATAACCGAAACGGAGCTTTCCCTGATTTCCCTCGCGTCGTGTCGACGCCATAATGTCCGACATGCACGCCAGTGATGACGATTTCCAGATAGCCATTATCAATCAATCGGCGAACTTCGTCTTCGATTTCCTGAGGAGAACGACTCTGTAAACCCGGACGGACAGAGGGGATAATGCAATAGGTGCACTTCAGAATGCAGCCATCCTGCACTTTCACATAAGCCCGTTTTCGGCCTTCGAATTCACTGATGCCAACCGGCATATCGTAAATTCCATGACGCTGCAGAATGTCTGGAAGTTCCCGCTTATTGGTCACCACCTCAAATACACTCGGCAACTTTGCCAGATCCTGAGGCTCCCGGGTCGCATAACAGCCCATCACCAATGTGCGGGTTCCTGGGTTTTTCCGTGAGAGTTGCCGAATAACCTGTCGGGATTTGGAATCACCAGTATGTGTTACGGTGCAAGTGTTTACTACGCACAGATCAGCATTTTCGTCTTCTGTTGCTTCCCGATAACCGTTTTTCTGAAGGGCTTCATAAACCAGCTGAGTTTCGTACTGATTGACCTTACATCCCAGCGTGACCATCCGACAGGTTTTTTGCTCCCCTGACAAATTCAAAAGGGGAGAAGTCGCCTGCATCGGGACGACTTCTTCGTTCTGATCATTCAGAACAGGCAGCGAAATGGAATTGGAAATCGTCATAAAATAGCAGATGACATTTTGAGGAAGAGGGTGATCGACGAATTGAAGATGTTCGAAATAGTATAATCACCCGCAATCCTGCAAACAAACGGCGTTCACAGATACTGTCATACATTTTCAGGATTCAGCCCCTCTCGCAATCATAATCATGAATGGGTTGGGGGTATTTACGGGGTGTAAACCCTGTCTCAGAAGAATGACGGATTTCCATCTATGAAATTGTAGATCGTAGATGGGGGTGAACTGATCGCGTCATGCTTTCTCATTTTCCAGTTTACTATGGAAATTATGAACCGCGGATGGACGCGGATTCATTTTATCTGCGTTTATCCGCGTTCATCTGCGGTTCTTTTTTCTGAAATAAGACGGGGGCATCAAATCTGGGGGCTGCGCTTCGCTACGACCCCAGCCACCCTTCCCTGTCCGTCTGGGGCAGCAGGAATCGTCTGAACTGTGAATCTGGTGGTCATTTTGATTAGAATTGTGTTTTCCTATGTAATCTCAATCTCGATGAACACCAGTTGATGGAATCTCGAATGATCTCCCAAAACCCAAGCGCCACCAATTCTCTCAATAAGTACAGTAGCCGGATTACCCAGCCGCGGAAGCAGGGTGTCTCTCAGTCGATGCTCTATGCGACTGGGATGAGTGATGAGGATATGAACAAACCTCAGATTGGCATTGCCAGTATCTGGTACGATGGCAATCCCTGTAATATGCATCTGGATCATCTGGCGACAGCTGTTCGCGACAGCGTGCAGGCGAAGAATCTGATCGGAATGCGATTTAACACCATCGGTGTGAGCGATGGCATTTCGATGGGGACCGAGGGAATGTCCTTCTCTTTACAGAGCCGGGATGTCATTGCCGATTCCATCGAAACCGTGATGTCGGCTTTCTTCTACGATGGCCTCATCGCATTGCCGGGTTGCGACAAAAACATGCCCGGCTGCCTGATCGCGGCTGGCCGCATGAATCGACCTGCCCTCATGGTTTACGGCGGCACGATCCAGCCCGGTTGCTGGAATGGAAAAATGATTGACGTCGGTTCCGCCAACGAAGTTTATGGCGAATACCTGGCTGGTCGCATCACCGATGAAGAACGGCATAACATCGTGCGGAACAGTTGCCCCGGTGCGGGGGCCTGTGGTGGGATGTTTACTGCGAACACGATGTCGGTTGCGATGGAAGCCCTCGGGATGTCGCTGCCTTACAGTTCCTCGATTCCGGCGACGGATGATCTCAAAGTAGCTGAGTGTAAATCGACCGGCGATTACATTTTGCGACTGCTCGAAATGGATTTGAAGCCTCGCGATATTATGACGCGCGAAGCCTTCGAGAATGCGATCACAATGATTATCGCACTCGGGGGATCGACCAATGGGGTACTGCATCTGCTGGCGGTGGCTCGATCAGTCGATGTCGACTTGACCTTGAAAGATTTCCAGGAAATCAGCGAGCGGACACCTCTGCTCGGCGATATGCGTCCGAGTGGAAAATATTCGATGGTCGATCTGCACAAAGCGGGTGGGACTCCTCCGGTCATGAAATACATGCTGGCCAATGGATATCTGAATGGTGATTGCATGACAGTCACAGGTAAGACCGTGGCAGAGAATCTGGCGAACATTCCAGACTTTCCTCCGGAGCAGGATGTTGTGCATGATGTCGCTCATGCGATCAAGCCGACGGGGCACTTACGAATCCTCTGGGGAAATCTGGCTCCCGAGGGAGCGGTCGCGAAAATTACCGGGAAAGAAGGAACTTTGTTCACGGGGACTGCTCGTGTGTACGACTGCGAGGAAGACATGATTGTCGCCGTTGAGAATAAGGAAATTCAAAAAGGGGATGTTGTCGTTATCCGTTACGAAGGTCCTAAAGGTGGGCCGGGGATGCCGGAGATGCTTTCTCCGACCGCTGCCTTGATAGGGACTGGTCTTGGAAAAGATGTTGCATTGATTACCGATGGCCGCTTCTCGGGTGCGTCTCACGGCTTCATTGTCGGGCATGTTTGTCCGGAAGCACAGGAAGGTGGGCCAATTGCTCTGGTGGAAGACGGAGATACGATTACCATTGATGCAGTAAAGAATGAAATCAGTATCGATGTCACACCCGAAGAGATGGCGACTCGAAAAGCGAACTGGGTCATGCCTCCTTATAAATACGAACGTGGAACTCTGCATCGATACATTATGACCGTGAAATCTGCTTCCCTGGGATGTGTTACCGATGAGTCCTGAAGAATTAATGCCAGAAGAATTTGAGCCTGAAGTCAAATCTCAACCGACCAAGTCCATGTCGCCGATTCGTCGACACAAACTGGTGATCGATGCAGACCCCGGTCTCATCGATGCGCTCACAATTATGGTTGCCATTCTCGATCCGCAAATCGATGTGCTGGCTTTAACGGCGACCGCTGGAGTCGTTAGCGGGAAGCAAGCCAATCAGAACATGCAGACGATTCTCAATCGGATGGATCCCCAGAAATATCCGAGGCTCGGTTGCACCGAAGTAGAACTTCCCGCATTAATCTCATCATTACGGGAGGTGCCGATTCCTCTATTGATCGGCGAGAATGGCTTGGGAGATTGCCCGACAACAGCGGTCAGTCTGGCCAGTCCTCATACGTCGGCGAAAGTTTTGGTCGATGTCGTTCGAAATAATCCACATGAAGTAACCGTGCTCACACTTGGCCCAATGACGAACATTGTCCTGGCCTGCGAAATCGCTCCCGATTTTCTACAGGAAGTCAAAACGCTCATTTGCCTGGGGGGCTCGATCAACGAAGGAGGAGATGTAACCGCGACTTCTGAAGGGAATGTTTACGCCGATCCCGAGGCGGCTCGTTATGTCTTTAAATCTTCTTGCCTCAAAACTCTGGTCCCGCTCGATATTTCCGATCAACTGCGGTTGAATTTCGGAGCGCTGGACCGACTGCCTCAGGACAGTAAGTCTCCCATTTCCGACCTGGTGCACCAGCTACTTTCATTCGCGCTGCGTTCTTCACGCCGACATCTGGGACAGGAAGGGATCGCCTTGAACGGCCTTGCCGCTTTAGCGGCAGCTGTCCGCCCTCAATTCTTTTCACGCAGGCTGATGTCGGTTGATGTTGAAACTGGTGGTGAATTGACACGTGGCATGCTGGTTGTTGATCGACGCGGAGTCCGACACCAGGAAGCGAATCTGGAAGTCCTCACAGAAATAGACGATCACGCCGCATTCGATTATTTCACGGGCGTTCTCTGGAGTGCCATTGAAAATGGGGAATAAATTTTTCAGTCTATTTTCTCCAATTTCTTTGATCCAATCACGGATTTGATCCGTCTAGTATCACAGCCTGCTAAGCTAAGGCATTCGCCTCAATCCGTAAAAGCTGTTCGCAACTCACATCGACTTAACCACAAGTGGAACCACTCATGCAGATTACACGATCGCGGATCTTAACATCATTCCTGCTCCTGACGGTTCTCGGCTGTAGTTCTCAGGAAGCTCCCGAGCAGAAGCAGGTGAATCTTCCAGAAGTCGAAACCTCTGAAGCAAAAGATGTTCCTCAGGAAGATCTCAGTCTCGACTTGAGTAAGCCTGAAGCGACTTTTGCGACATTCAAAACGAATATTGAAGCGGGGAATTGGAAAGCGGGTGCCAATTGTCTGACGGAAGATTCTCAGGCTTCTTTGTGTGGGGTGATGATCTTCATGTCTTCTCTCACCGCCGCTTTCGATCCGGACAGCAAAAAAGGATTTGAAGCGTTGATGAAAAAACATGGGGCTGGACCCGATGCGGAATCCCCGTTTCCGGGTTTAGAACCGCCCGCTGCTAACGGAGATCCACAAAACATGATGCGGATGCTTGGCAGTGCGATCAAAAACAAGCCGGCCTTTCTGGAAGACCTCATGGGCTGGATGTCCGAATCGGGTGGGAACTTTGATCTGGGTAAAGTGACCGATGCGAATTTGGAAGAGCTTAAAATCGATGAAGATAAGGCGACCGCGATCGTTGTCAACGATGACAAGCGTAATCCGATTGAATTTCAGCGAATGAAGGATCGCTGGAAAATTCATCTTCCCGATGAACTGTTTAATATGGACAACATGGCTGGTGATGAGACCGAGATGCAATTCGGAGAAATGCAGGAATACGATGATTTCGATTTTCAGTATGCCGAGCCCGATGTGATCCCACCGATGCAGGCGTTGACTCCCGAAGAATACAAAAACGCCTGGCAGGTCGATGTCTCTCTCGACAATCAGCCGGCTGGTGAACTCATCAAGAAAATGGCTGAGGAATGTGGATTTGAATTGTTTGAGGCAGAGAATTTCTCAGAAGCTTTCTCTAAGCCGATCACCTTGAATCTGCAGGATGTTTCCCGGCTTCAGGTGATCGAAGCTGCGTGTGAGCAGGTCGGAATTACTCCGCGATATAAACTCAAGTTACTGGGATTCAAAGAGGGCAAACGAGAGACTCCTGTGGCGACCAACGGTCCTTTTTTGATGCTTGTCGAATCCCTTGAAGAATATCCTCCTTATGCGGCAGGAGATTTGAAACTGCAATTGATTGCGGCCGGAATCCCCAGTGCTGTTGTTTCCAGTCTGCAGGAGGTGACCGATCAAGCTGATTCCGAGAACAAAACCAAAGCCCGCTGGATCATCGACCAGTTAACGGGAACAGGTAATCTCAATCTCCAGATCGAATCCTCCGGCTACCAGATGTTGATGCCTCAAGTCAGCCTCAAGCATGCCATCATTGAGGATTCAATACCTCTGGGAAACCTGGTTCAGACCGTCCAGCAAATTGAGTCGATTGATACTCAGTTTCATTATTCCATACCCACGGAAATTATTACCCAGACGTTCGACAAACTCGAAAAGGGGGAGACGATTGAAACAGAGAATTTCACTCTCACTCTCAAACAGGTTCGGATCAACCCGGATGCCGGTTCGAATTTCACAGTCGAGTACACGGGACTTTCCAACGGTCAGATCACAATTCTCGGGCTTGATGCAGAGGGGAATCCGTTCGAATCCAGCGGTGGAGGCGGATTCTGGACAGGCGACAAAGGCACTCAAAACGCTTACTTCGATAAGGCTCCCGCTAAACTTCAGGTTCAGATCGTCAAAGAATTCCAGGAATTTGAAGAATCGCTTTCGCTTTCCAATATCCCTCTGACAGAGTACGAAAATATGCCTGAAGAGATTGCCAAGCTCAGCTTTCCCGGCGAAGCTCCTGTCAGTTTCAAATTCCTGGAATTGACCGAAGAAAACGGCAATATGATGATGCAATATACAATCACCAATCATTCCAATAAGGACATTTCAAACTTCTCAGTCAATAACGATTACCTCGACGCCGACGGCAAGAAGCTCAAAGATTTCCCGCACTCCCAGTCTGGAGAGCGGAATCTCGTCCCGGCTGGCGAAACCCGTAAATTTGGTACGATGGCCTTCTTCGCCCCCGAGGAAACCAAATCAGTCGCCATCAATCCCAGAGATGTCAACTTCGCCGACAATACCAGCTGGGAATTCAAGAAATAGTTTTTGATCGATTCCAACAAGGGTGGCGGGGGCGCTCTCGAAGAGAAGCCCCCGAATCGATGAATTTTCCGGGGGCTTCCGCTGTAGCGGAGCGCCCCCGCCATCCAAACTCAATCGATCACACCTGTGGTTCAAACTCTTTCTCATACTCACGGCTCCACAGCTTCATCGCTGCAGGGTCGTTTTTGATTTGGTGGGTCTGTTCATCCAGTGCGATGCGTCTGCCGACTCGGTAGGAGATGTTTGCCAGATGGCACAGCTGAGTGCTCTTGTGGGCTTCTTCAATTTCGCAATTCAATTCAGCTTCGCCACGGATGGCTTCGACAAAATTCTGCAGATGATTGGTTTCTCCGCCCGGTCCAGAGCCGGAGGCGAGTTCTTTTCCGTTCGGATCGTAAGCGCGATAGCCCGAATCCGAAACGATCTCTAACGAACCCCCTTCGCCGAAGAATCTCATCGGTGTGCCCGGATCAAATTTGGTTGTCTTGATCCAGCTTCGCTGTTCCATCGTGATGAAACAATCTCCAAAGTGATACGTCGAAATGCTCGTATCGGGCGTTTCCTGATCATCCTCGTTCCGGAACTTACCGCCCGTGCTGCTCACTTCCTGCGGATGATCGACACCCAATCCCCAGCGGAGGACATCCAGATAATGCACGCCGTTGTTACCCATTTCAGCTGTCCCCCAGTCCCAGAACCAGTGCCAGTTGTAAGGGGCGATGTTATCCCGGTAAGCCACATGCGGAGCCGGTCCCTGCCACAAATCCCAGTTCAAATAGTCGGGAACAGGCGTCTGTTTTCCATACCCGATTCCCCCCCGGGCATTGTAATAGCAGCAGCTCGCATACAGCACTTTTCCGATCACCCCTTCATGCAGTTT
Source organism: Rubinisphaera italica (assembly GCF_007859715.1). Taxonomy (NCBI): domain Bacteria; kingdom Pseudomonadati; phylum Planctomycetota; class Planctomycetia; order Planctomycetales; family Planctomycetaceae; genus Rubinisphaera; species Rubinisphaera italica. The sequence goes on along the minus strand of NZ_SJPG01000001.1, from coordinate 4,386,025 downwards.
TGCAACCGCTTCCTGTAACCCTGGCCGACTACGTCGCTGTGTTCCCATCTGCACGCGGCGATCGTACTTGCGAGCCGCTTCAATAAACATCTCCCCTTCATGAGGATTATGCGAACAGGGTTTCTCGACATACACATGCTTACCAGCCTGGCACGCAGCGATCCCGGCAGGAGCGTGCCAGTGGTCAGGTGTCGCAATGACAATCGCATCGATCTCGGAATCATCGAGCATGCGTCGGTAGTCGGCGATCGCTTCCGGCTTCCGATTCTGTTTTGTGGCGACACCTTCCTGAGCAAATCCGGCATTCTGGGAGTTGACATCGCATACGGTTTTAATTTCACAGTTCGGCAGGCTTGCGAAAGACTTTGCCAGATGCGTGCCCCGTCCATCTCTACCGTTAGCATTGCGGGATGTTCCCATAACACCCACAATCACTTTTTCATTGGGCGATTTGTTGTCGGCGAATAAGGTGGGGGCAGACATCAAACCCAGCATGCCTGCAGAAGTGGTTTGGAGAAATTGACGTCGTAGAAGATTGCTCATGGATAACGACTCCCGGAAGGAAACAGTGGATGTTTGGGCGAGTTTTCGTGAACCATTCTGTAAAATGTACGTTTCAGGCTATCAACTCTTTCAAAAATTTGCATGTCCATTCATCGTTTTAAGGGGAAATAATGTCTGCCAGCAATGTGATTACTGTCCTGGGTCTGTATGTGATTAAGCAGGATGAAATTGGAGTTCGACTGACACTGGGACAATTCTCGGGCATGGTCACACCCGGTTTAGGATTTGCGATTCCATTCGTCCAGCAGATCATGAAGACAAAACGCTCGCTACAGACAATTGATCTCCCCGAACAACAAATCGTGCTCAACGGCAATATCTCGGTGAAGATCTCCGGCAACTTGAACTTCCGCGTCGCCGATCCCGAGAAGGCACTACTGGAAGTGAGTAACTATCGCTACACGATGCAGCAGATGGCTTTAACGACTATCGCTGATGTTCTCGGCACAAAAACGATTGAGGACGTTCGCAATGAGAAAATGAAAATCGCGGCAGAAGTCGAAACCATTATCGCCCGCAACGCGGCTGACTGGGGATTGAGGGATGTCGATATTCGTCTGACCGATGCCCAGCTCGATGCCAGCCTCCAACGGGCGATGATGCGGGAGACGGAAGCTCAAAAGGAAGCCAATTCAATCAAGATCAAAGCAGAATCGGATCGTTATGTCGCCCAGATTTTTGGTGATGCAGCCGACATCCTCGGCCGGTCTCCCGGAGCGATGACACTCCGCGTGCTGCAAACTTTAAGTGATGTCAGTAACGATAAAACTACCGTCGTCATACCCGTCCCAATTGATATGCTGACACGTCATCAACCCAATCAACAAAGTTCATCCTCTGCGGATTCTTCACTCTCAACCTCTGAGGAGCGGGAGGCATCGCCATCCACAAATTATCCTGTAGCAGAACTTCGCTTAAGTGGTAGCCGGACGATTACTCACTGCCCCAACTGCAAAGCCAAGTACAACGTCACCGATATTCTCGGCAGCGATCAGTACGATATCGATCCACAAACACCTGGCCAGCAGATCCGCTGTAAAAAATGTGAGGTGACGTTTACATTGCCTGTTGAAGATTAAAGAACACCAGAATGATTAAAAGGAATTACATATCTTTTGATTAACACTTCAATGGTGTCATTAATAATTCCCAAGCTCCCCCTGCGAACGAATCTCCTGGTTCTCCGGTAGACGTCCGTGCGCGTTCAAGGCAAGGGATTTGCTAACGGATGTTGTAATTATCTGTTAAACTCGCTCTATTGTATGATTGAGGGTGGGCTTAAGATTTGCGGGCCAGGCAAATTGCAGGTTCTGATTATTCAACTTCAGAACAATGGTTGATCTCCATATCAGCATTCACTGCAATAGATACCCGATTTCTATGCCGATTCTTGGCAAGCGTTTATCAGAATTTCACATTGCAAAACATAATCTGTCATCAGATATTCAAAACTGTCGACATCCGTTATCATATTATCAGACTTGCATTTGTGATCCCATCTTGAACACATGGAGACAATGGTGGCTCAAATTGAATCTTCATTCGAATTGCTTCAGGACGGAAATGTATCCGTGCTGGTCCTGTTGCCCGAATTGAATAACGTTCAATGGGGAGACATCGACGCAATTGGAACTGAAGTTCTGAACTCGATGTCAACGCAAAAAAATCCTTACATCATTGTCGATCTGTCTCCCTTGAACTACATGGGCTCGGCGATGGTCGCCCTGATTGTGCGTGTCTGGAAGGCCGCTCAGGCTAAAGATGGAAAAATCAGTGTTGTCTGCCCACACGATGGGGTTAAGGAAGTTCTGAAACTGGCCTCACTCGATAAGGTCTGGACCATTGTCAATACACGTGAAGAAGCTCGTTCCGCCTTAGGATTACGAGGAACTTCCAATTTGACATCGTCCGGCAAGAATAATTCCACGGGCTCAAAGGCTGGCTGGGTTGTCGCCGGATTCCTCCTGCTTGCCTGCATTGGCCTGGCAGTCATTATCCTGAATCCAGGGATTTTGAACAATGAAGTCGTGAGCCCGGAAGTTCCAGCTCCAGCTCCAACCTCTTCCGATTCCAGCGAAACGGGGACTTCAGAACCCGCACTGGAAGAAATCACAATCGAAGAGACTGTCGAGATGAGTAGTTCGCATAATTCACTTCCCCAGGAAGAGCTGACATCATCTGAGCCAGCCGAAAATGTCCCCAGCCCGGCAGCGACAACAACTCCAATGCCTGAAGAGACAAGTGGCAAAGAGTCATCCAGTAACCCTTTCTCACCTTCAGGTTCGTAGCAATCTATACGGTTTCTAATGTCGTTAACATTCCGTTTTCCAATCTCGAATATCTGCCTCTCTGTCAATTTGCAAACTCTGTTGAAATCTCATTTTTCTGCAGAGATTAAAAACATACGAACGATGATTTAACATTTACTGAAGATCATTGAACATACCTACGCCACATCATGATGATGGTCGAGAGTTCAACAGCCGCTCAGACCGAGGAGTTAATACGATGAATGATGATAAAGAGATCGCATCTGACAACACCAACTCTCAAGGTTCCGGAGGAGAAGTTCGCCAGAAAGCCCTCCAGGAAGAACTCAGAAGTTTGATCGATGTTGTCGGACCGGGACCGCTGGTCGATTTACTGCTCGAACGGGCCTTCGAACTCGGGGCGACCGATATCCATTTCGACCCCCGTGTCGATGGCTTGCACGTTCGCCTTCGTGTCGATGGAATTCTGCATGGCATCCTGCAATTAAAACCTGGGATGACTTCTCAGGTCATTTCGCGACTGAAGTTGATGGCCGGAATGGATATTACCGAGCGTCGTGTCGCTCAAGATGGACATATCTCCAATGCCGTCCTCAAAGGACAGCGGGACATCCGCGTCGGTGGTGGGCCCACCCTTCATGGCGAGCGGCTCGTTCTCCGCTTGATGCCCAACGCTCGCGAATACACCAGCCTCGACCAGCTCGGACTCGATCCCGCTCAGGCCGAATCTGTTCGCACATACATCCAGGCACCTTACGGAATGATTTTGAGCGTTGGGCCAGTCGGTTCCGGGAAAAGTACAACCATGTACAGTTGCCTCGAACTCCTCAACAATCCCGGCAAAAGTCTGATTACCATTGAAGACCCGGTCGAACGGCGCATGGAAGGGGTCAACCAGATTCAAGTTGATCAAAAAATCGACTTCAATTTTGCCGAGGCTCTCCGCGGCGTTTTGCGTCAGGACCCCGATGTTATCATGGTTGGCGAAATTCGCGATCCCGAAACCGCGCACATTGCCGTGCGCGCTGGCTTGACGGGAATTCGAGTCCTGAGCACGCTGCACGCCAACGAAACAGCCGCTACCATCGATGTCTTCCGCGATTTCGGCATTCCCCCCATGTTCATTGCCGATAGCGTCAACTGTGTGATCTCACAGCGACTCCTCCGCAAAGTCTGCAGCAATTCCAGCGAAGACTACCATCCCGATGCCGCAGCCTGCCAGTTCCTGGGAATCGATCCCAATGAAGGGGAATCAGTCACCCTGAAACGCGGCATTCCAGCCGACTGCAACTTCCACACCGGCTACATGGGCCGGACTGGCGTCTTCGAAGTTCTGCCTGTCGATAGCGAGATTCGCGATGCAATCATCCAGAACAAATCAAGCCGGGAACTGCATAAACTAGCCGCAGAACGCGGCATGATGTCCCTCGAAAAAGCCGCCAAGCAGAAAGTCCTCTCGGGCGAAACGACCATCGAAGAACTGCACCGAGTCCTGGTTTTCGCTGCATAAGAGAATTGTCATCTCGACACGATCAAAAGGTGCGTTTCGACGCACCTTTTTTAGTGAACAGCTTCGGATGGTATCGGACTCCGGACTTACAACCACTACATACTCTGGAACGGAAGAAAACCTGTTTAATGGTCAAGAAAGATCTGGAACGGGGCGGAATTCCGTACAAAGATGATGATGGTGTGGCAGACTTCCATGCTGCTGAGTGACACAGACACATTACCGAACTCTTGCAGAATGGCTGTTCAATTCCTGAAGCACAGCAAATGTTACGGCATTCTGGAGCATTTTCAAAAATGAACTGCAGCGTGTAAGGCAGGAGCAAACTCAGTGTTTTACGCCATTTGATGTCCATGCGACTGCAGAAATCATTTGAAAATGGTCTAATATCCGATTGACAATGCGATAGACACATTTTGGAATTCAGGATCAGGCCAAAGCAGTCGCGAATCTGCCTTCTCCAAAGAAGAAACCCTTGCCATTGCAAGGGTTCAGGAACCGTGTGTCACCAATTGGCAACAAGTGACAAAATGGAGGATAGGGGACTTGAACCCCTGACCTTTTGGCTGCCAGCCAAACGCTCTCCCAGCTGAGCTAATCCCCCGTGGGTGGTGGTCATCACCTGTGACGGTATTATGAACAATCGGTTTGAAATTGCAAATGCTTTGGAAAATTGATTTTATTGTCTCTGAAAATTTCTGGGAAATACTGCTCTCACCGCTGGACGTGAAGGACTTGTATCAGGCAGAATGAATGTGTCAGGGGGCTGTTATCGATCCAAAATGAAGTTTCTCCTGAGCTATTCTGGAGGATGAAATGCTACATCTGTACGATCAGAGACAAGCTGGAAACCGTTTCGGTTCGCGACGGCACTTTTTGAGTGTCGGATCCCTTCTGGCGGGAGGATTGACGCTGGAGCAGATGTGTCAGGCTGGCTCTGCTGCGGGGATGGGATCGCTGTTGCGGGATAAAGCGGTCGTTTTTCTCTTTATGCACGGCGGGCCGAGTCAATTTGAGACGTTTGACCCGAAAATGGATGCTCCGGTTGAAATTCGCAGTACGACGGGCGAAGTGCAGACGAATCTGCCGGGAGTGACATTCGGTGGCACATTCAAGCGGCTGGCAACGATGGCGGATCGTCTGGCGATTGTCCGTTCATTTACGACTGGAGATAGCCGTCACGACATTAAGCCGATCGTGCATAAGTCGACGAATGATGCCAATCTTGGAACGCTCTATTCGCGAATTGCAGGAGCACATCATCCGGTAACCGGGATGCCTCGAAATATTGCACTCTATCCACAAGCGGTGGAACCGGAAGCCCAGCCAACGACGATGAATTTTGGGAAGTTCGGGTCCTCTGGAAACTACTCCTCCGCTCTGGCACCGTTTGCTCCAGGAGCGGGAGGAAATTTGCAGGATGATATGCAGCTCTCGATATCGATGCGACGATTGAACGATCGCCGAAAGTTGTTATCAGAACTCGATCAGTTACGCTGGCAGCGGGATCGGAGTGACTCGACTTCACTGCAGACGCCATTTCGTCAACAGGCATTTGAGACAATACTCGGTGGTTTGGCCGATGCCTTTGATTTGAAACAGGAAGATGACCGGACGCTGGCACGATATGATACCAGCCCCATTGCCCGTCCCGATAATATCAGCAAGAAGTGGAAGAACTATCAGAATTATGTCGATAACGGGCAATCACTGGGCAAGCTGCTTTTGCTTTCACGCAGGCTTTGTGAACGGGGTGCAGGGTTTGTCACCATCACAACTAACTTTGTGTGGGATATGCATGCTGATGTCAATAATGCGGGAGTTGCCGAAGGGATGCGGTATATGGGCAGGCCGTTTGATCATGCCGTCTCTGCATTTCTGGACGATGTGCACGAGCGGGGATTGAGCGATAAAATTCTACTGGTCTGTTGCGGAGAAATGGGACGTACGCCGCGGATCAACAAAAATGGTGGGCGGGATCATTGGGGAAACCTGGCTCCGCTGATACTGGCTGGCGGCGGATTGCCGATGGGGCAGGTGATTGGAGAGTCGTCTCGGGATGGAAGTGTTCCGAAATCGAAACCGATTACGATAGAAAATCTGGTATCGACAATTCTGAGAACGCTCGTCGATCCAGGGGTACTCCGGCTTGAACCCGACATCCCACGTGAAATATTGCAGGCCGTTTCTGAATGGGAATCGATTCGGGAATTGATATAAGTCGGCTTCCCTGCAGTGTCTCAGGCGGGCTTTCTGTCAACAGATGTTTCAGGCTGATCAATCTGTTTTTCACGTTGAAACCAGCGAAAGATCATCCAGCAGATCGCAGCCCAGGTCGCTCCCAGAGTCCAGCCGGCAATCACATCAGTCGGCCAGTGGACGCCGAGATAGACTCGGCTGATTCCGACGGCCAGTGTGATAAAGCATGCCAGCAGGAGAATATAAGCTTTCAGGCGACGACTGGTTTGAACACGCGCGAGTAAGGCTCCCAAAGTCAGGTAGGTGACGGCAGAAAGTGCCGAGTGTCCACTAGGAAAACTTTGTGTGTAAACGTAAGAGCCGTGGGGAACGAGATCTGGACGAGGGCGATCAAAGAAGTGCTTAAGGCCAGTGCTCATCAGCATTCCACTGACAACGGCACAAACCAGAAAGAGAGCGACCCACTTTTGTTTCTGAAGCACGAGAAAGCCAGCGATACTGATGGTCAGAAAAATTAGAATCGCATTGCCACCCAGAGCCGTAACGTCTCGACCAACTTCTTCCAACCAGAGAGGTCCGAGCGGATCAGTCAGATCATCGGGATTTCTCAATGAGAGTAATACCGCACGATCAAAATCCTGACTGTCGCCTTCGAAAACCTCATCAGCAAGTTTGAGAAAGCCCCAGCTTCCTCCACCAATGACTGCAATCAGAATCAACGTGGTCAATTCGTGTTTGCCCAGCCATTTGACGAATCGTTGAAGCATTGGTCAGTCTGTAATCAGAAAAATAAGGGAAGTCGTTCGTTCAGAAGTGGAGAAGGGGACTGGGGTCGTAGCGAATCGCAGCCTCCCAGATTTACCATTCCTATCGTATTGAGCGAATTAAACTGAGGTCACGGTGTCAGAATAATTTTGCCATGGAAGTCGGCTTCGCCTTCGAGTGTTTTCTTTTCCTGGAGTTGATGGGCAAGAGCGGCATCCTTCAGGGAAAGGTTTTTACCGATTGGGATGGTCAGCTGGCCAGCTTTGAAAAAATCGTTGATTTTACAGGCGACTTCCTGCTGCTCGGTAGCCGAAGCGTTGAACATGGCGAAGCCGATCAGTTTCAAATCGTTCACATAGAACGGACCGAGTGGAAACAGGAGTTCTGCTTCTCGGCCTGCCATCACGACAATGCGACCGCGTTTTTCCATGAAGGGAATCGTGCGGGCGATATCGGGAGAGCGAAGTGTTTCCCACCAGAAATTGATTTTGCCGTTTTGATCGAGATGGCTTTGTAACTGACGGTCCATTTCAGGATCTCGATAATTGAGAACGAGATCGGCTCCGATACTTCGACAATAGTCAGCTTTCACATCCGAGCCAGCCGTCGTGATGACGTGGGCCCCCATGGCTTTGGCCATCTGAACAACGATTGACCCGACTCCACCGCTGCCACCGTTGATGAATAAGGTTTCACCCTCGGCCAGATGGGAATGAGTAGTCAGTCCCAGAGCGGCAGTGATGGAAACCAGTGCCCCAGCTGCCGCCTGTTCAAAGGAAGCTTCCTCGGGAATCGGATACATCCAGTCTTCATGGACGGAGATCAGTTCTGCAAAGCTGCCTTGCTTTCCGAAGAGTCCCTGATTGCTGCCCCAGGCGCGATCACCAACGTGATATTTCGTGACCTGATTACCAACGTCTTTGACGGTTCCCGCAAAATCGCAGCCGGGGGTGTAGGGAAGAGGCAAATCCATAGCGATATTGCCGGCGCGGATGTAAGTATCAATCGGATTGACAGCAACCGCAGCAACTTCGATCAACACGTCATGTTCCTGAATCGACGGATCAGGTCGGTCGCCATATTTGATGTTTTCTGGATCACCAGTTTGTTCGATGTATGCCGCTTTCATCGTGAGTATTCTTTCAGTCGGGCTTGTCGAAATTGATAATGAATTTGAACCACGGATATACGCGGATGAACACAGATATTGTTAACCCAGATTCCCACTTGTATCCAAGGAGAACAACGTGACACGTGAGACGACATTAATACTATAAGAGTATAAGTTTAACCCGGATATTGATTGAACGCTGTCCCCTCGCTGACGCTTCGGGTTATGATTATTTTTCAAATTGAAGTCAGGAATCAGCCGATAACAATTTAGTTATCTCTCCGTCTTTGGGAAAATCAATACCGAATTTTATTGGTCTTCTTCTGGGACCGCATCACTGTCAACCATAGTGGACTCGCTCTCAGGGCCAGGAGAATCCTCTTTGGTTGTTGAGTTCTCACTGACGATTTCTTGTTCGAGAGAGTCTTCTGCAGCGACCTCTTCTTCAGTTGCTGAAAAATACATGTGCGAAAGCATTTCATCGAGTGGAACCATCGGCCGGGGAGGATGTTCGGTTTCGATGAACTGCATCCAGCAGCGGTCTTTTGTGAAGGGTGAAACGAACTGCGTGACATGGCCGGGAGTCTTGAGAATGCGACCCGTTTGAGGGCATTTCCAGACTCGTCGAACATCCAGTCGGGTTTTCAGTCCTGGACCTTTCATGGTGCTGCCTTCTATAAAAATAGATGTCTATGAGATCTCAGGTGTAGGTCAATGCGAACAGATCTCAAATTGTCCACGTTCATTTCGATGGCTATTAAAACTCAATCCACCAATATCAAATTCAGCGAGCCAGGATATTTCTATCCTGGCTCGCTGACAGTTACGTCATCATTTGATTTTACTGGTTTTGTCGGAGCAATCCCAGTGCATTCAGATAAGAACGCATTATTAGATGTTTAGACCAGAGGTGTCACTCCTGGTACGGACACCTTGGTGTCAGTTGGGGTCGACTCGAATGTGTAACCGGTCGGGCTCAGATCGAGGCTGGAGTTCCAGGCCTGCTCCCAAGTGACTTCTTTACCGGTGTAGGCGGACATGCGTGCCATGATGCCCATCAGCGAACTCTTCACCATATATTCGGTGTTGTTTAGCGCTTTCTGATTACGAATCGAATCGTACATAGCAACATGCTCATTGTGGTACATCTGGTTGACGTTCTTACGTTTCTTCCATTCATTCGGGCCGTTGATTTTGTAGGCCATCAAATCAGCGGTTCCATTTGTTCCGATAACGAAATCCTGGAATTCGTTCGTGCAGCCAATCTGTTGACGGGAAGCAGCGTGATAACGAACACCACTCGGGTAGTAGAAACAGGCTGCGATGTGATCAAACACATTTCCGTTTTCCTCGCCGATACGAGTTTCACGTCCCCCGGTGGCGAGTACTTTTTCGGGATAAACATCCTGCATCATCCAGGAAATTTTATCGAGTTCATGGACAAACTGCTCGGCGAAGAAGTCGGCTGAGAGCCAGGTGTAGTAGTACCAGTTGCGAATCTGGTACTCGATTTCCGACATGCCTGCGGTGCGTGGCTGGCGCTTATCGACACCTGCATTGAAACGCGTACTGTAAATCGCCTGGATGTCTCCGATGGCACCATCATGAATGCGGCCGATGGTTTCTTTCATGCCATCTTCGTAACGCCAGCACAAACCAGAGACGAGAGTCAATCCATTTTCTTTGGCCAGGTTGCCCGCTTCAAAAACGCGTCGACAACCGACGGGGTCAACCGCGACAGGTTTTTCACAGAAGACATGCTTGCCCGCTTTGATGGCGGCTTCAACTTGAATCGGTCGGAAACCGGGAGGAGTCGCCAGCAGGACGACGTCGACATCGGAATCGATCAGCTGCTGGTAAGCGTCGAAACCTTCGTAGATACGATCGGGAGATACATCGACCCGGTCTGCGTATTCGGTTGCTTTAAGTTGTCGCTGTGCCGCTTCGGCTTTATCTTTAAAAATATCGGCCAGAGCCACAATTTTACAGTTGGGGTCTGCAGAGAGAGTATCGCGTGCTGCTCCAGTCCCTCGACCGCCACAACCGACAAGTCCGACTTTCAGAACGGTTTCTTCTGCGGCATGAACATTGGCCTGAAAGAGTTGCTGAGTGAGCATACCGGCGGCCGCGCCAGCTGCTGAAGTCTTAAGGAAGGATCGTCGCGAGGACTGAGAATTTTGGGGCATGTTATCTTTCTCCAGATAATGGTGGGATTGCTGGAACGCTTAATAAGGCGAATTCGTCATACAGAACACATGCAATGCGAACTTAAACAGTGTATCCTCAGTGATCAGCGGAATTCAAAGCCAACGCAACATTTGTGAAGAATTTCGTTAGAGATAATCAACAGCGCACAAATGAGTATGTTTTTTCGTTTCTTTACTAATCGACTCGAAACTCAATCCATCGATCACGTTTAGTGAGTTGCTCTCGCCATTACGTTTACAATCGCCCTCCGCAAGTCATTGCTCGCCCTTATGTGGAAGATTCATAGAAAACGAGCGGTGGTCACAGGTGCCGCCTCTGGAATTGGACGTGAATTGTCCTTACAGCTTGCGGCGAAGAAAGTGCATTTGTGCCTGATCGATCTGCAAGGCGAAAAGCTTGAAGAGACCGCTCAGCTATGTCGTGCCCATAATGTAGAAGTCCAAACGCTGTGCACAGACATGTGCAATGAACAGACTCCTGCACGAGTTACTCAACTCGTTCGTAAAGAACTGGGCGGATTGGATCTGCTCTTTAATAATGCCGGCATCAGCTACTACGGCCAGACCGATAAAATGAGTGCCGAACAATTGCATCGCGTCGTGGGAGTTAATTTTGTGGCTCCACTGAATTTAACACACGCATTAATTCCTCTCCTGCTCGAACAGAGGCGTTCTCACATTGTCAACATCGCAAGTATGTTTGGATTGTTTCCAACTCAACGCAGCACGGCTTACCATGCCACCAAGTACGGCTTAATTGGTTATTCGCATGCACTGCGAGCTGAGTATTTACGGTATGGCCTGGGTGTGACAGCTGTTTGTCCTGGATTTGTCAGGACTGAATTGTTCGACAGTATGCTGCGACCCGAAGGCGAAGGCAAACGGGCTCCACCACGGTGGATTACGACGACACCTGAAATTGTAGCCCGAAAAGCGATTCGAGCAGCCGAACGAAATCAACGACTTGTTCCAATTACTCTGGCTGCGTATGTCGGCTATCACTTACAGAGATTTTTCCCGGCCGCTGTAGATTTGGGATATCGCCTCGAACGACGCAAAGCTCATCCCCTCACGGTCGCTGCGGAATTAAAAACTCCTGTAACGGTGACTGTCGAATCAATATTGGATGCCAATTTTTCTGCAGACGGCAAATGAACGAATCAAGTCGACAGCGACCTTTTGCAGTCGTTAATATGAATTACTCAGGCGAGCAGAGTCAGTCATGACTCGGGTGTGTTTGGTTAATAAGCGGTTAACGATCATATCCTGCATGATGATCGTGAGAATACCCGACCTATAACTGGCTCGCCTGGGTGATGTTGAACTCAAAAGTTTCCAATACGGATTTTACTGCATTCAAGAAAGTTATGGATTGATGGATTCACATTGTCCCGGACAAAATCGGCATTTACATGATGGACGCAGCGATGGACTGGTTCCGTTGCAGCCGATTGATTTGAATAAAACAAACACATTTGCCGAATTACTGCATGCGATGTCGAACACGGCCTTCGCTGGACGACAACTCGGTCAGGCGTTTGAAGTGCTTGAAGAGATGGCCAAAAACGAAAAGTGTGCCGTGGTCATGACTCTCTCGGGTGCGATGACGGTCGCCAAGCAGGGACAGATCTTTTGCGAACTGATCGACCGGGGCATTGTCCAGGCCGTTGTCGCAACGGGAGCCTTGATTGCACACGGCCTGACAGAATCGATCGGCTTGACGCACTATCGCTATGATCCGACGAAATCCGATGAGACACTGTTCGAGCAGGGCTACAATCGAATTTATGATACACTCGAAATGGAATCGAATCTGAACAATGTTGAAGCTGTTGTGCGGAAAGTGCTGAACGATTCTCAACCGGAAGACGGCATGTGGTCCTCTGCCAGATTGTGCCGTGCTCTTGGCGAAGAACTCGAACGACTCGATGAAGGCCCCGGCATTCTGCGGAGTGCCTATCAGAAGAATGTTCCCGTGTTTATTCCGGCTTTTACTGACAGTGAAATCGGACTGGATGTTTCGACATGGGCCATGAAAAATGCCTTCGAGAAAAACGGACAGGATCCCTCAAAAATGACTTCTGACGAAGTCTTCCGCGAGATGGCTCCGTTCAATCCGTTTCTGGATTTGCAGCATTATGCGAGATTTATTCAGTCGAGTGAAGAAATCGGTATCTTTACAATTGGCGGCGGAGTTCCTCGAAACTGGTCGCAACAAGTGGGACCGTATGTCGACATTACGAATAACCGCGTTGGGACAAATCTGGAGGCTCCCCGCTTCAAGTACGGCGTAAGAATCTGCCCGGAACCTGTCCACTGGGGTGGACTGTCTGGTTGCACGTACTCGGAAGGGGTCAGCTGGGGGAAATTTGTTCCCCCGCACGAGGGCGGCCGTTTTGCTGAAGTGTACTGTGATGCAACGGCTGTTCTGCCACTGCTCTCAAAAGCGTTATTTGAGAGAATTGGGAAATCGGAGTGACAATTTTATGAAGAATGCGTATTCTAATCCGATACGTACTGTCTAATAATAATTCAAGAGACATCAATACGGGCAATTCTAGTCCGTATTTTTTTGAATTCATTCCAACAGCTGAATAATATGAAGCCACCACAAGCAAACGTGAAAGTGGAGGTCTTAATCGACTCCGACAACCAAATCCCGGAATCCAAGCCGGGGTTTCTGGATCGGTTTCTGGTCAGCGGCTTTGCTTTGAGTCTCGTCTTGCATACTCTCCTGCTGATTTTCATGGCATTGATCGTCTTCCAGATTCCAAGCCCGGAAGAATACCTTTCGGCGATTGTCGAGTATTCCGAAGACGAAGTGGAACTGCTGGATGATATCCCTGACCTGGCCGAGCTGAAAGTTGAGGTCGATGAAGCTCAGTTCGACCTTGTGACCAGGCAGATTTCAACAACTCCAGGAGGCGCTCCTGAACTCAACATGATGCGAACCGAATCCGACAACGGCACGCCGACCGTTGAGGTTTTGGTCAAGATTCCTGAACTCGATATCACGTCTCATCTCGGTGGACGCTCTGCAGCTTCCCGGAGTGAAATGATCAAACTCTTTGGCGGGACCGAGCAAAGCGAAAAAGCAGTCGAACGGGGTTTGAAGTGGTTAGCAGATCGTCAGCGGAAAGATGGCAGTTGGAGCTTCGATCATCGCAGACCTGAAGATAAGCATTCCGATCATCAAGCAGGTAGCTTGCGGAATTGCCCGATTGGTGCCACCGCCATGGCTTTAATGGCTTTTCTGGGAGCCGGTCATGTGCATACGGAGCCGGGAGAATACAGCAAGGTCGTCGATCAGGGACTCCAGTTTTTAATCTCTCAAGGTGCGGAAGTTCGCGAAGGAATTGATTTTCGAGGTCGAACCGGAGCCGACAAAACGGATGTGCCGGGTGGAAGTCATGTGATGTATGCGCATGCTCTGGCTGCCATCGCACTCTGCGAAGCTTACGGCATGACACGTGATCGAACACTCCGCACATACGCACAGGGATCTCTAGAATACATTGTTCGCATTCGCAATCGTGAAGTTGGAGGCTGGCGCTATAAGCCGGAAGATGTCGGGGACTTGTCGGTGACGGGTTGGATGGTGATGGCACTTAAAAGTGGCCAGACAGCCGGGCTCCGTTTTTCCGAAATTGGTTTCACGACTTCCGAAGACTTACTCGATGCCTGCCAGAGAGCCGAGGGCAGTCAGTATGGCTATCTCCCCGGCCAAGGCCCGAAATCTTCCACGAGTGCAATCGGCTTATTGTGCCGCATGTATCTGGGCTGGGGGCGGGAACATCCTGTATTACGACAGGGAGCCAGCTTGATCAGTCAGACGGGTCCCAGCAAAGAAAATATTTACTACAACTATTACGCCACCCAGATTATGCATCATCTCGGAGGTAATGTCTGGACCACCTGGAATCAAGAAATGCGGGAATGGCTCGTCAATTCTCAGGTTCGTTCAGGCCCGGAAGTCGGGAGTTGGGATGCGACCGATCCCCACTCCAACCGCGGTGGACGACTCTATCAAACCTGCCTCTCGGTAATGACTCTCGAAGTTTATTACCGGCACTTACCACTGTATCAGGTCCGTGCTTTTGGTGAGAAATAATACGTCACGCCTGCTGAAAACTGGCAGCCAGTCGATTGAATGTCTTCGCATCTGTCAGGATTCTACGGCGAACTTCGATGGGTGCATTCAGCAGGTCGCTACGGTTGACCAGTAATTCGAGTTCAATATCCTTTTCCTGATCTTCAGGTGCCAGGCAATTGGTTGCTTCGGCAATTCGCAGATGCATTGTCGTTCTGTTGATATCTCGCAATACCGACTCGAATATATCTTCACCGGTTTTCACAACAGGATGCTGCTCAAAATCATTCAGGACTTCTTGCATCGATTTGAGCAGTGGTGATTCAGCCTGCTCCTCCGGAATCAGGAGCCATTGATGTTTTGTTAACCAGCGGCCGAAACGAGCACTGCCCAGAATCATCGCAAATGGAACGACGAGCAAAGGGCCGACTAGAATCGGTGCAAACCAGGGCAACATTTGTGGTGCCAGGCTGGCAACCAATGTCCCCAGTAAGCCATAGAACGCAAACACATCCCAGTGCATCGACCAGGCATCCTTTGCGGAGACACGAGTTTCTTCACGCTGCTGCGAATTCCAGGAAACCGTTCGGCCCATCAATGTCATCAAGACAAAACGGCTGTGATAGTAAGCCATCACGGGGGCGAGCAGAACGGAGAAAAAGATCTCCAAAAAAACACTAACGGTTAACGCGAGTGGACCTCCAAACTGCGTCACCTGTTTGCGATCACGAAACAGGCAAGACAGCCCCATGAATTTTGGAACGAGCAGCAATCCCATTGTTACTGCAAAAATACCAAACATGCAGGCCATCACATAACTGGCAGAGACTGTTGCGCCAGTAGGAAACGATTCGAGATACTGCGAAAGAAATGTAACGAGCATAAATGTCAGCCACAGCGGTGAAGCAATGTACGACATCACGCCCATAGCAAAGTGTACCCGGCTCAAAGGATGGAATCCTTCACTGACGACCAGTCGTGCGTGCTGCATATTTCCCTGACACCATCGCTGATCGCGTTGTACATAGTCAGCCAATGTTGTGGGGCATTCTTCGTAGCTTCCCTCAAGATCGGCAGCGACGCGAACTTTCCAACCGGCTCTCCTCATCAAAGCGGCTTCGACAAAATCGTGGCTGAGAATCTCTCCGCCTAACGGACGAGGCCCAGGCAGAATCGGCAAATGACAATGATCGATAAACGGACGAATGCGGATTAACGCATTGTGTCCCCAATAGTTTCCATCCACTCCTGTCCAGGAACAGAATCCCCGCACACAGAGTGGACCGTATGCAGCAGCAGAGAATTGCTGGAGTCGGGCGAATAAAGAATGTCGATTAAATGGACGGGGAGAGACCTGCAGGATTCCCAGTTTGGGATCGGCTGCCATACGCCGAACCATTTCGACAATGGTTTCACCAGCCATCACGCTATCGGCATCAAGGACGAGCATGAAGTCGTAACTCGTTCCCCAACGCTCACAAAAGTCTGCTATATTCCCGGCTTTCCGCTGAGCATTTTTTAGACGTCGCCGATAATAAATATTGATGGATGGTTTGAATCGCTCCAAATATTGGGACCAGACCAGTTCTTCGCGCAAAGCGATATCGGGATTGGTTGTATCACTCAGAACAAAAATCTCAAAACCGCTTTCTGCATTCACTTTTCGAAGTGATTGTATGATCGCATGCAGGCGGGCAATGACCGCTTCCGGATCTTCATTGTAGATCGGCATCAAAATGGCGGTCTTTGTCTGCTCCTGCACTTCAAGAGAAATCGATTTCCGCTTTGAAGCAGACTCGCTTCTTTTGAGCCGTGACATTTTCTGGTAGCCAAAAAAGGCGTTCCAGAATCCAAGCGAGACCCAGAAGGACAGCATCGCAAATAAGACTGTCGAGACAGACTCCAACGACGAGACCCCATTGCGTGAGATCGCATAGACAAACGGCGCCATTAACAGGATTGTCGAATACAAAGAGACAATCAGCAGTGCTAAGCGAGTTTGACGAATCTGGTAACTCGATCTTGCAGAGGATTCCATCACGATTTTTCTCCAGCAAAACTACCCAGCCCCAGATAGATGAAGGTTTGACGCACCCGACGAAATTGCACAGCAGAGACCTGCTGCCATCCATCTGCGCGCAACCACCAGACAAGTCGGAATGGATGAGCGTGGCGGAAGGCGCAAATTGATTCCATGGGCACGACCATTACAGCACGTCGTACGACCACTGCGTCGGCACGGCGGTCCTCGGTTGTTTGTTCAGTTTTGTAACTATCGGGAACTGCAGCGAGTGAAAGCGATGTTTTGCTCATGATCCTGGATCCTGTTTGAGGTGAAAGTTCAATCCGTTGTTTTCACATCTGAAATACTTATTCGTTCCGTGTGTAAACCTGGGGAAACTCATACGATGGTGGAGTGATTGGACAGAGATAACTCCATGTTTCCGTCAACTTGCGACTGGCATCACTGAGGCCAGCCTGTATTTCAAAGGGGGCATCTGAAGTTGGCTCTAACACCAACTGCAGACTCCACTTGCCATGAGGTCGTCGAATCAAATTGCGGTGCATCACTTCCGCTCTGGTGGTCCTCAGATTGATCTCGACGGGGGTTTCCTGTGCCAGATCGGCCAATGAAGGACCAGAAAAATTGATTGTCAGATGGACTTTGGAATCGGACTGGCGTCTAACCTGAAACGAATCGGCAACGCCCAGATATTCCCGGCATTTCGATTTCAAATCGCCTTGAAAATAGGAGATGCGATAGGAAATCGGCAGGCCTTGAGGTAGCGGCTTAGTAGTGTCGGGAACCCAGTACGCTCCGATATTGTCGATCCCTTCATGAGCGGCGGTTAGCTCGAACAGTTCGAGATGACCGGTGGGCCATTGATTTTTGGGCTCAATCCAGATACTGGGACGCTTGTGATATTGAGCAAACGAATCTTGATAGGTTTCAAATTCCGTATTGCGTTGCAACAATCCGAAGCCACGAACTTCTTTATTGGAAATTCGGCTTACGGAGGGATAACTCTGTCGGCACAAAGGTCGCCATGTCCAACCCTCTTCAGACTCAACAAGTAAGCCATCGGCATCGTGAACGGCTGGTCGCAAATCGACAGGCGGAGCAATTAAACCATCACCCCACATCCACATACTTGTAATGGGGGCAATGCCGAGTCGCTCCGGCTGTGCGCGAAAATAGAGAATCGAACGGACGTCAATGGTCGTTGTCTCTCTCCCATGCTCTAATGTGAATTCGTAGGCTCCCGTTAACGTTGGGCTGTCCATATAGGCGTATACAATTTGCCGATTGGAAACTGCGTCCGGTTTGACAACCCAGAACTCTCGAAAGACAGGGAATTCTTCCGGTTGATTCGAGCCGATGTTGACGGCTAACCCTCGATTTGAAGAACCGTAAATTCCACCAGCAGATCGACATCGAAAATAACTCGATCCGAGAAATGTCAGGATCTCCTGGGGATCGTCATTACCAGGGAATCGACCTGCCAGTCGAATACCTGCGTAACGAGTCGTCTCTGGTACATCGCTGCTTGTCAGGTCGCCGTTGTATTCAAAGTTTGCCGGGTTGAAGGGGACCTGGAATTCTCGCTTGTTCTGCACCAGATTGAGCAGAATCTGATTCTTCTGCACAAATCCCGGATGAAACATTTCGATCCAGAACGGACTGCTTTTCGCCCAGATCGCGTGGTCATGCTTAAAATGAATCTTCAAATAATCATCGTAACTCAATCGCTGGAGCGACTCGGCCACCTGCTGTTCCGGCTGATAAGGGCGAGCAGCTTTCAACTTGGCGTAAGCCACTAAATCTTCAAAGCTTGTAATGGAGAACGATCGCAAAGAGGACGCTTCGCCAGCCAGGGCAGCAGGGATCAAACGTTGTTGGTCTGCTCCGGCCACGTCATGCCTCCCTCCCAAAATTACTGACAACACCATGAACAGAGTCAGCACTTTGCAACACATCGCCATCTGTTTCTCCTTAAAACAAAGATTCTGCAGAATGAATATGCAAAGCTTGAGCCATAAATCTTGATTGAAGTGAGTCCTCGTTTTCGTGGAAAATGGCGAGGTTTGCTCGACCTGATGGCCAGGACTGCTCCCTTAGCTGCCAATTCTGTTTTCAAGGTGATCAATAAACTGTCATAATGATCATTCAACATGCAGTTAACTGTTTATTATTGAGACAGGCAAAATTGAACGGTTCGTCAGTTAGACAGTCTCCAGATTTGTATGAGCAGAACATGCAACCTCTGTGAAAATCACAACAGAAAAACGCAAGTAGATACCATTATTCAAGTTAAGGCTTCTCGAATGATTTCTGGCAAAGATCGCTGCCGCTTACTGAGAGATTATTGAGCCACTGAAATTGAAGCGAATTCGCAATTTGTAGAAACGACACAGTCTGTAAAAGTGAATGACTTCTTTACAAAGCGATTGAATTGTTAATTCGTCCGGTCGAACTAAGCGATTACGCGAAAGTTTCCTGATGTGATGGAGCCAGCATCGCCGATGTAATGAGTAGCGAGCGTTTTAATGTGCGCGATGTAGTAATCAAAATCCAAAATTAAGCCCCATCAGGGCAATACGGCTTCAAGCCGCTGTCTAATTTCGACGAAGGAGAAACACGGATGTTTCGACGCATGGCCCTAGCCGGCTTAACCATGATGATGTTGTTGCTGGTCGCGATTTCCACCAGTCAGGAAGCCAACGCAGGGGGACAGGGACAACCGACCGATTGGAATCGGTTCTACCACTATCCTTACCTCTATTATCCCCAGAACTTCCAGCAGCACGGCAGTTACGACAACATGTACTACCGATACGGACCAGAAATGCAGATTCCCGTCTACAATAAAGACTGGTACAACTTCTATCCCACAGAAAAACCCTATCACAAGGGTTTCCACTTCATCATGGATACCTTCTAGAGCATATTCAAAAATCACCTGCAGTGTTTGGCAGCAGCAAACTCAGTGTTTTACGGTCATTTGGAGTCCAAGCGACTGCAGAAACCATTTGAAAATGGTCTAAGGATTTTCTGCTCTCAGGAGCGGAATCAGGTAATCTCAAAGTGAATGAATAATAAAAACGTGCGCCTAACCAGTCGCACGTTTTTTTATTAGTCGCATGCGGAATTGCAGAAGCAACACCGCTGACATCATTCACGAAATGGGATCATCATGTTTATGAAGCATATCCAAAATCAGTCTTCCGCGTTCTGCCTGAGCAAATGCAACATTTCAGGGAAATCATCGCACATGCGAAGGCAGATACCATTTGGAAATGCTCTAATTGCGTAGAGCCGCTTCCAGTAACATGTTAAGACCTGCCGAGGTTATATTTTTTCAGGTAATTTCCAATTGAACGAAAGGGAAACACCTATGTTTCGACACATATTCCTTGCCGTGCCAACCATGATGATGTTCTTGCTGGTCGTCATTTCTACCAGCCAGGAAGCAAATGCTACAGGTCAGAGGAAACCCATTAACTGGAATCGGATTTACCAGGATCTTGGCCTCATCGAGCCCCAGGATTTCCAGCAGTTTAATTGTCACAACAACATGCTCGACCGTATTGATGTCCAAATGCAGATGCCGGTCAATAACAAGGATTTGAACCTCTTATATCCCAAAGAAACAGAAAAGCCATATCATAAAGGATATTCATTCATCATGGACGTCTTTTAGGAGGCTTTCAAAATCGCCCAAAGATAACGGCTCAATTCTTGTAGCCGTTTCCACAAAAATGTAGCGGGTGTTTGACTGGAAACCTAGGTCTCAAACCATCAAAAAGTCACTGCAGTATTCTGTAAACTGCAGTAGATGAACTTGGGTTCCACGCACCGTCATGACGTTTCACGATTCAATTCCTCAACGCAACTCCAGGTCGATTAACACTCCGTCCGCAGGCTTAGTGGAAACGCCAGCTTTAGCATCCAGTTTACATTCGACGGCTTGAAAGCGAAAAAGTTTAACAAATGCCCCAACTGCCAGCGCGACTTCAAGTTGTCCTAAATGTTTTCCCGGGCAGACGCGTGGTCCGTGTCCAAATCCAAAATGCAGGTTGTCTTTCGAGCTGCCTCCACGTTTTGCCAGTTCGCTCCAGCGTTCCGGGACAAACTCCGTAGCCGGGGATCCCGATTTCTCAATTCCCCAATGATCCTCGTGCCGATTCGCATGCCAGATATCCAGCAGGATATGAGTTCCGGAAGGAAGTAGAAGTTTGCGACCATCAGAGGTTTCGATCCAGGTGTCAGCTGTCGCCCGCCTGGGAAGAAAATAGAGTGACGGCGTGAGTCGCAACGTTTCTTCAAGTACGTTAGTGAAGTATTTGGCCTGCTCCAGGTTCTCCGGAGAGTAATCGGTCATCTCTTTGACCTCGGAATAGACCTGATCCTGTGCAACGGGATCATGTGCCAGATGAGACAAGGTCCACGCAGCATAGGACGTTGTTGCTTCGAGTGCTCCCGCGAGAAATACTTTGATGTTACTGCGAAGTGCTTCGTCGGGAGAATCCGATTTGAATTGCTTCCAGTGTCCCCGATTTGTTTTTCGTGCATCTAGTACCAGCGTCGTCAAATCCTCAAAGTCGGCATCATCCCGTTTAGCCTGAGCAATGCCAGCAGTGAATGCAGGCATTTTGCGAATAGGAATCCCGAGACGGTTCCAGACGGTATCGCTGACAATATGATCGATCACTCGTTCAAGAGCCGGGACGAAGCGATTGCGTAAATCTACATATGATATATCGGTGCCGAAAAAGTTGTTGGTCAGTAACTCCAGCATCACGGCTTTGATTTCCGGCTCCAGCTGAACACGTAATTTCGATGCCCCACTCTCGGCTAATCGCTGATGGAGAATTTCGAGTCGCTCTGTCACTGTCTGCCGAAAGGTTTCTGCAAACTCATGAAAAACTTCCGGCTGAAACAATGAGGTTTTACCGAATGGAGAAGCGGACAGTTTCCGCTGTCGTTTCCACTCGACTCCGTTGCTGAAGAGCAGGGTATCTTTGCCTGTCGCGCGGGCAATTCCTGTTGAAGGAAGAGTGTCGCGATCGAACTGCCCCGGCTTATCTCCTGTCGCTGTTGTGATGGCGCGGATGACTCCCGGATCTCGTGTCACGAAAACGGGTGCAAATCCCAAAATTTCGAGATAACGATTGTGTTTCCCAGATGACTCTACCCCATCCGCTTCATGAAAAAACGTTTCCAGAATCCTCAACGGCTGTTGATAATTCCAGGGATGCGGAAACGGAAGCGTCGGCCGTCCTGAGAACGGAGAATAAAGGGGAATTCGCGTCGGTTGGATGTCCCCTTCAAACGGACTTTGTCCGATCATCTGTTTCCAGGTGCGAGAGAACCATCGTGCTCCAGACATACTTGAATAATACCTTGAACGAGGTTTCCATTGGAAAAGAGATGATGGAAATTATAACGGAAATTCGTTTTGCAAATCACTCTGAGTCAATTTTCCAACAATCCCAATAAAAAAACATGACCAGATTTAGGGCCATGTTTCAGTTGGAATTTTAAGTTATTGCTCAGCGATCTGTTACTCCGGTCGGAACCGATAACCGACACCGCGGACTGTTTCGATCAGGTCACCTGCCTTTTCCAGTTTCTGGCGAAGCGAGCGGATGTGAACATCGATCGTTCTCTCAAGTGCGTTGGCATCTTCTCCGCGGCAGGTGTCCATCAATTCGTTGCGTCGGAAGGGACGACCAGCCTGTCGGGCGAGTGTCCAGAGCAGTTTGAATTCTGTGGGAGTGAGCGGAAGTTCTTCATTGTTGACGGTGACACGATGGTTCACACGATCAACAAAAACTCCGCGGCAGGTGACAGAATCCTGAGCATTGTTCTTGGAAGTTGGCCGTCGGAGCAGGGCTTTGATGCGGCTGATCAGCGGTTTGATTTTGAATGGCTTGGTGACGTAATCATCTGCTCCCATACTGAAGCCGACAATTTCGTCGACTTCTTCACTTTTGGCAGTCAGCATCAGAATACGAATGTGCTTGGTGCGGGAGTCTGACCGCAATTGTCGGCAAACTTCCAAGCCGTCGAGCACGGGGAGCATCAGGTCGAGAACAATCAGGTCAGGCAGATTGGCCTGAGCCCGTCGTAAGCCGTCCTGACCATCTGTTGAGGAGATCACCTCAAAACCGTCTTTTTGAAGATTGTAGGCCAGCGCATCCGAAATGGAACGCTCATCTTCGATAATCTGTATTGTCTGTTGGCTCATTCGCAATCCGGCTCAGTATGTTTATGAAGCAATTTTTTCAGAGCGATTCCGATGCCGTACAATTTCCCCTTCCACCAGATACACAACATCTTCAGCGATGTTCGTGGCATGATCGGCCACGCGTTCGATGTGTCTGGAGGCAGAAAACATGTGTAAGGCTGGTTCGATAATATCTGGGGATTGAGTCATCAAGTTGGTAATATGTTCGATAATTTCGCGATTCAGGTCATCGACGATATCGTCCTGACGGCACACTTTGCGGGCCAGTGCGGTATCGAGATTGACATACGCATCGATACTTTCGTGCAACATGTTGACGGCATTATCTGCCATTGTATGAATTTTTGGAGGAACCTGAACGAAAGTCGAACCGACGAGACAACTGGATCGTTCAGCAATGTGAACGGCCAGATCGGCAACGCGTTCGAGTTCTCCTGAGATTTTCATAACGGCCGTAATCCGTCGTAAGTCCGTGGCAACTGGTTGATGGAGGGCAAGTATTTTCAGACAATCTTCTTCGATGGCCACATCGTAGTTATCAATCTCACGATCCTGCTCGGCCAGTTCCTGAGCTTTATGAAGATCTGGTCGAGCAAGAGTTTCCACGGCTGCGTGAATTAACTCTTCAACCATTGTGCACATCGTCATTAAGGAACGATGAAGGTTGTCTAAATCCCTGATGAGATGAACGGACATCGTGAGTTACTTCCCTGCCATTAAATAAATTGAATACATGGCGTTAATGAATTAACCGAAGCGTCCTGTGATATAGTCTTCGGTCTGTTTTTCCCGGGGTGTCGTGAACAGCGATTTTGTCGTCCCGAATTCAATCAGGCGTCCCTGAAAGAAGAATGCTGTACAGTCACTCACACGAGCCGCCTGTTGCATATTATGCGTGACAATAATAATTGTGTAGTCTTTTTTGAGTTCAAAAATCAAATCTTCGATGCGAGAAGTCGAAGCAGGGTCCAGAGCCGAGGCTGGTTCGTCCATCAGAATCACTTCCGGATTCGTTGCCAGCGTTCGGGCAATACACAGTCGTTGCTGCTGTCCACCGGAGAGTGCTAAAGCCGAGGAATTCAGTCGATCTTTGACTTCATCCCAGATCGCGGCCTGCTTTAAGGTGCGATGGACGATCTCATCGAGTTGTGATTTCCCTTTGATTCCCCCAATTCGGGGACCAAAAGCGACATTATCATAAATCGATTTCGGGAATGGATTCGACTTCTGAAACACCATCCCAACTTTTTTCCGCAACTCGACCACATCGACCTGAGACGCGTAAATGTCTTCATTGTCGACAAGAATATCTCCCGTAATCCTCGTCCCTTCAATGATGTCGTTCATTCGATTCAGGGTCCGGAGATAAGTACTCTTACCGCATCCTGAAGGACCGATGAGGGCAGTCACCGACTTTTCCGGCATCACCATGGAAATGCCAAACAGAGCCTGCAGAGGACCGTAATAGAAATCGAGATTACGGGTTTCCACTTTTGTTAGTGCTTTGGGGGCAGGTGTTTTGCTACCTGCTGTGCCCGTATTGGGAGTCTCGGGAGGATCGCCATCCCGTTTCGAAATCAGATTTTCAAAGGCATTTAGTTCCATAGGATTCTATTGTATAGCAATGTGAACTGAAGAAAAGATTTCATTGGAAACTTAGGGAAAACTGAAAGGAATCAGCCTCTTTCATCACCAGTCGAGACGCTTGGAAAAATGATTTCGAATGTAGACGGCTAATGCATTCATAAGCAGAAGTACGGTCAATAGGACGACAATGGCAGCAGATGCTACATTTTTGAATTCAGGATCCGGTGAGTTGAGCACCCAGATGTATATTTGCAGTGGCATCACAGTGTATGGACTAGCAGGAACCTGCATTAAAACTTCGGGATCAGTGACCAGATCACTCACGCTTTCCATGTAGCCGGGATTAAATGTGATAAAGGAAACCGCACCCACAACAATAATTGGAGCCGTCTCGCCAATCGCTCGTGATAGTGAAAGGATGACACCGGTCATAATTCCGGGCAAAGAAGCGGGAAGCACTTGAGACCAGATTGTCTGCCATTTCGTCGCTCCAAGTGCCAGAGCCGCATGTCGAATCGATTGCGGGACAGAACGTAATGCTTCCTGGGCAGCAATGATAATAATTGGCAGAATCAACAGAGTAATTGTCAGTGATCCACTGATCAGAGACTTTCCAAATGGAAGTGGAATTTTCAGCATGCCAATTCCCATGGGAATTCCGATGACTGTCGGCTCAGAAAACAGACCGAACATCCTGGAAAATGCAGTCAGTCCCAGAATACCAAAGACGATTGAAGGAATACCCGCCAGATTCGAAATATTGAGCCGAATGAATCGAGTCAGCCTGTTTTCTCGGGCATATTCTTCAAGATAGATCGCTGCACCAATACCCACAGGAATACTCAAAATTGCAGTCATCACAATCAACCAGACAGTTCCCCAGATACTGGCAAGCATCCCGGCTTTCTCCGGTTGGGAGGAGGCCTGATTAGTCAGTAAGGTCGGAGTGAGCCAGTTTTGAGTCGCTTTAGCTTCACCGGTTGATGTCGGATCCCAGGTTCCTGTTGCTTTCAGGACGAGTGCAGTCATCAACACCGCGAGTGTGACCAATCCAAACCAGGTGGCGATCAAACAAATTCCAGTAAAAATTTTACTGACCAGGTGTCTGCGTTGAAGACGTTGATAATATGGATCGGACATTGCGGTAATAAGTTTGCTATAACCTTGAATAAATCTTGATGATGTCGTTAAATCTGCAATGCACTACGTCGTCGTATTCTATAGCACATTCAGTCCAGAAGTCATTCAGTGAACGAACACTGGCTGTCTGTTAGACGATTAATGTCAGGTGATAATCTCAATCAAAAATTGATCAGAGCAACAACAGCCCGCTCCGTGAGTTCACAACAATCGTTCTTGATTTATTGGTAGACTTCGCGGTACTTGTTCAAAATAAACTGTGAGATCACGTTCATCGTGAGGGTGATTACAAATAGTGTCAGCGCGACAGCATAAATACTGCGGTACTCGACACTTCCGACTGGTGAATCTGAACCAGCCATTTTGACGATATTGGATGTCATCGTACAAATCTGTTCGAAGGGATTCATCGTCAGGTTCGGTCGAACTCCTCCAGCAATGTTTACCGCCATCGTTTCGCCTAAGGCACGTGAGATCGCCAGCAGGAAGGATGCAAGCACTCCAGAAAGAGCAGCGGGAAGGACTACTTTTACAGAAACATCAAATTTAGTCGAACCGAGTGCATATCCTGCTTCACGCAATCCACGTGGAACCGCGCGTAAAACATCTTCGCTTAACGAGGAGACCATTGGAATAATCATAATGCCAACTACAAATCCGGCACTGATCGCATTGAATGTATCAACTTGAACCCCGAGAAATCTCCCTAATGGCTCCACGATCAACGGGGTAATAAACACGAGTGCGAAATATCCATAAACCACCGTCGGAATTCCTGCAAGGATCTCGAGTATGGGTTTGATATAACCGCGGGTTCGAGGAGAAGCATATTCACTGAGATAGATAGCGGTCGCCAGACCAAAAGGAATTCCGATCAGAGCCGCAATTCCGGTCACCCACATGGTGCCGACAACCAACGGCAAAATACCGAATTTCCCTTCCCCGTATTCGGGAGCCCATTTGGTATCTGTTAAAAAGCTCCAGAGAGGAACCTGCTGGAAAAATGCGATGGAATCGCCAATTCCGAAAATAGACTCCGTGACCAGAACAAAAATGATTGCTGCCGTTGTAACAACTGAGACCACAGCACAGCTAAACAGGACAAACTGAATGAACTGTTCCCAGGTCCGCCGAAAGCTGGTTTTGGCGGCCAAACTGTGTCGTTCTTTATTCAATGGTCCGATCCGATTTACTCAATGTTCTGGGGTAGAATTGCGATAACATTTCCCATAAGTAACGAAAACTCCCTGCTGCCTGATAAGGCTTCAGGGAGTGTCGATTACAGAGCCATTTATTCAGACCCCAAGGCTGCATCAATCTTGGCTTTGCCTTGCTCCAGGGTCGCTTCAGGAAGCTTAACATAACCAACTTCTGTGACTGCGGATTGCCCCTCACCTAGAAAATATTTTGTCAGCTTGGCGACATCAGGCTTTGTCTTGAGAGATTCCGTATTCACATAAATGAACAGTGGGCGGGAAAGTGGAGCATAGGTTCCGTTTTCGACCGTTTCTTCAGTAGGAATGACCGCATCAGCAGGATCGTCTGTGTTGGAAATCCCGACAATTTTGAGCGAGTCCTTGTTCATCATGTAATAGGCATAGCCGAAGTAACCGAGGGCATATTTGTCTCCTTTGACCCCTTCGACCAAAACATTGTCTTGCACAGCTGGTGTGTAGTCTTCCCGGCAGGGGCTTTGACCCTCAGGAACTTCACCGATGATTTCTTCATTGAAATAGTCGAAAGTACCAGACTTGTCATCTGGTCCAAACAGTTTGATTGGCTCATCTGGCCAGGATTCATCGAGCTGCTTCCATTTTGTCACTTGACTGCCATGTTCCCAGAGTTTCTTCAACTGAGCAACTGTCAGAGCAGAACACCAGTCATTTTGTGGATTGACAACCACTGAAAGTCCATCCATTCCGACCTTCAGTTCAATTGGCTCCACGCCATTTTCCTCACAGGCTTCTTTTTCAGAATCCTTCATCGGGCGAGAGGCTCCGGTGATGTCACATTCTTTTTTGGCCAGTCTCTCCATCCCGGTTCCAGTTCCTGTCGAAGCGACCGTCGCCTTCACACCAATTGCAGAATCAGCTTTCTCTGCAACACGAGAGGACAGTGGAAAGACCGTGCTCGATCCAGCGACTTCTACAATCGAAGCCGCAGTCGAACCCTGCTTCTCCTCATAAGTACATCCCACCACAAAACTGCAGGTGGCTAAACTGAGCGCGAATAAAAACTTAGGTGTTTTGAACGACATCGTGAGTCCTTGGAGTTTTCGAGTGACTGCTAATTGTGGGGAATAAGTAAGATCTACGGTCCAGATCCCGATTGAGGAAGTGGCTTAAGATATGCAATTGTTAAGATCTCACATTCCCGCCATGCTAGTCACGTCTATGAAGAAAATGTGAAGCCAAATGGGATTCCTGATAAATTCGGCATTTCAACTCATTTTTTTCGCAAGATATAAACAACATCTTCTGTGTCATCGTCCACAACGATGGGATCATCAATGTCATAGTGGAAGTCGTAGGTTTCGACCAACTCCCATTCGGGTACTTTTTTGATCAGTTGTTGCATGTGCTTCCGAGTATAGCACCGAAATGTAGTTGTATCCTCTATGCGGAACTGCTTGGAAGGTGTGTACACATCGTACGTGAAGCCTATTAGTTCCGTCCGGGTTTTGGGGTGATACTCCATCGACCACAAGCGAGTATTGACCTGCAAATGGCCACGGCGAGCCGACCATTCCTCCTCAGCTTCATAATCGTCTCCCACGTCAGCCGGGTTCAAGTGTAGACCCAGGATAAAAATCCCCCCTTGCTTAATCGCTTCTGCAACGCATTTCAGGTGGCCGACAGCCTGTTTTTCAGTGGTGAGATGTCGAAAACTATTGATCATATTGAAAGCGGCATCGAACTTCTTTTTGACTGTAAAGTCCGACATATCCCCAACTTCGGCTGTTGGAGCATGCCCGCGTTTTTCCAGACGCTTATTGCAGAATTCCACAGCTTTGGGGTTCAGATCATTACCCGCGACCTCAAACCCGGCATCCGCCAGTTTGTACATCAGTCGTCCCGTGCCGCAGGCAGGTTCAAAGATGCGTTTCACAGGCTTTTTAACAAACTTCTTGCAGCAATCCTGCACAAAATCGAACTCAGCTTTCCAGTCAGATCCGAAAACAAGGTCGTAATATTTCGGGTAATCATATAGGTGACCGTTGATGACTTCCAGGCTCACTTTGCACATCCTTCAGTTGTTTGAGACAGTTATTTTTCTGTATTTCCGGGTATTTTCCTTGCTGGATACCTTACCGAGAAAACCTGGTGGCGTTAACTCTCCCGACTTTTGAATCACTTGAATTTCCCCAAGAATTGCGACTTTTCAGCGAAATCAGGCGAGTTCGATATCTCGATCCCAGAATTCATAATTTGTTAACACCTTTTCTGTATTCTTCAAAGTTCTAACTTCATTTGTCTATTACTGCCTCAGTCTCCCTCTTGGTGTTACTGAGGGATATTCGGAAGTTCTTGAAACAGGAAGATGGTGAACCTGCCTGGAATAATCATTCGTGAGGCAAATCGGTTTGGACTGAGAGCCATCATACTCAAGCATGAATAATAGTCTGCCGTTCTCACGGCACTTTGGATTTCTTTTAAATAGAGGGTGAGTCAGGGAGTGCCTGATTCACAATTGATGAAACGATTTCTGAAAAGCAAAGTTAACATTGCAAAAAACACTCATGTCTGGAAACACAAAAACTTGCGGTCAATGTGGTGTCTCCGTTCCAGCGGCTATGGTCCGCTGTCGAGATTGCGGACATCGGTTTGACGCCCCCGTACAGACTTCTGGAACGCGTACATCAGGTGTTTATCGTGCCGCTGCTGAGAACCGCAGCAACAAGCCTGAGCAAAATGCGTTAAGCCTGGAAGATATGCTTTCTGTTGCCGAAGATGCGGAAACAAATTCTTCGTCTGTATTCAATATATCCCGATCACTCAAAACCGATGGCAAACTGCGTCCTGCGTCCGGGCCTCAATCACACAACAAGCCTATTCCTCCCCAGCACCAGCGGTCTGATGAAAGTACAGTCGATGTTTCTCCTGTGCAGGAGCCTCATTCAATCAGCGAAATCTATCAGTCTCCTTTTGCACAGACTGATCATCAGCACAAACCGAGGCCAACGTCGACAACTCAGCCAGTCACACAGAAAAAGCAACCCTCTCAGGAGAGTTCTGTCGTTTTGAACCAGAACGACACAGAAGTCACTTCACCTCTTGAGTCTCCAAGTGGCCTTCGAAGAACCCGGGAAAGACGCCGATCCGATGCGGCTTCAAATTTTCCGCTCACACTCAAAGCGATCAAAAAGGCAATCAAAGTCTCGCCTCCCGAGATCAGTGCCCCCGCGGACGAAGAGTCTTCTTCAGGTTCAGTTGCCAAGAAGAACAAGGCTCGTAAGAAAATTGTAAAGGCCTCTCGGCAGATTCTCGAAACGAATTACGATGAACATGGGCGGGCAGCGATCAACAAAATGTGCGATGCTCTTGAGGATTTGGCAGAGGCAGGCGGCGAAGATGCCATTCAAATATTGACGAGCTATCTGACTGATAAACGCCCAATTCTTCGAGAAACCGCTGCGAGATCGATCGGAGAAACGCGAGATCAGGCTGCATTTGAAACACTGATCAAGCAACTCGTCCACGAATCGGTTGATATGCGAGCAGCGGTTGCCAGCGGACTAGGAGCGATGGGAGATCGCCGTGCGATTGGGCCGCTGGTTTGTCTGGCCGACGAAGACCCTCAAATGAGCATTCGCGCAGCGGATGCTCTGGTTCGGATCGGAGAATCAGCAGTTCCCCAGTTGATTGAAACCGCTGAAGAAAGAAATGCGACGAATGTTCTGACTGCGATAATCGCTTTGGGACGTCTGGAAGATGCTCGTGCATTGGAGGTCCTGTCGAATCAAACTTCCAATTCTTCTGCGACAATCCGCTCTCATGCCATTGAAGCCATCGGCCGATTGGGGGAGTCGAAAGGGATTCGTTATTTAGTTCGAGGATTGAGTGATAAAGATCTTGGCGTGAAGTTGCAGTCAGCAACCGCGTTGAAGCGACTTGGTGATAAGCGGGCCGAAGATGCTCTGATCGCTGCACTGAACGATCCCGATGAAGAGGTTCGCGAGCAAGTCATTATCGCACTATCGACCTGTGGGAACGATGCCGCCGTCTCGGCTTTAATTCCTCTGTTGGAATCCACTCAAAATAATATCCTGGTCGCTGCCTCGGAAACGCTTGGGAAACTGGGTGATGAACGAGCAGTTCCCAAATTATGCGAGTTGTTGAATCGTACAGATATCGCAGAGGATCGTACTTTCCGGATTAAAATTCTCGATTCATTGAGACGTTTGAAAAATCCTGCGGCAATGCCTGCTCTGTTGCACAACCTGAAAGATCCACAACCAGAAATCAGGGAACGAGTGGTCGATGCCATCGGTCCGATTGGCGATGAATCAATCGTGGTTGAACTCGAAGCGATGCTCAAGGAAGATCGCAGTGAAGCGGTAAGAGCCGCTTGTGCCAAAGCCCTGGGTGATATTGGCGACGCCGAATCGGTTGAAGCTCTCGAGGTAGCTTTAAGCGATACTGTTCAGGTGCGTATCAAGGCCGCGATCTCGCTGGGACAAATCGGCAATCCTTCAGCGATGCTCTCTTTGACTGCCATGCTCCGCGATCAAATGCCGGAAATTCGCTATCACGCTTCTCAGGCTCTGGCAGAAATCGGGGATAAGCGTTCGATCCGTCCAATAGAAGTTCTGGCTGTCGATTCTGATCCGATGGTTGTCCGCGGTGCGTTTAAAGCCTTGCAGAAACTGGGAGATGAACGATCAGAAAAAGAGATTCTCAAGGCGGCTAAAAAACGCGGTAAGAAATCGACGACCGTCAAATCTTCCTCTGTGAAAATGTCCGATTTTGTCTCTCTGGCGGTTCTTAAAGATTTACTCTGGCCGGAAGATATTCAGCAACGTGCAATTATTCTTGGCTCACTCGGAACTGTGTTTGCAGTGATGTTTGGAGTCTTGATTTATACGCTGTTTCCCAAGCAGGAAAAATTCATTCCACGTGCGTTTCCCCTCTCCGTCTCATTCAACCAGACCGGTGACAAATTAGTGTCTGGGCGGTCTCTCGGGGCGATGGAAATTTGGGAAATTGGTGGTCAAAAACCGCTTTCTACAGTCGCAATTGATCTTGGTCCACTCAATGGTGTCGGATACGTTACGGATGACAATATCTGGATTGCATTTGCAAATAAAATCGTTCGCTATGATGGATCAAAAAGTATTCCTGTTGCTGAACAGCCTGCAAAGTTTGTTCGACTTGAGCTTTCAGAAGACCGAACAAAATCAGCAATTTTTGATCAGAATCAAACCGTCTACATTTATGACACCACGACCAATCAACCTGTTGGCTCTTTAAGTTTTCAGGGTTACGAGCACATAGAATTTTCTGGTTCAGGAAAACTTTTTGCGGCCGCTGCAAATGAAGAGGTCAAATTCTTCGATCTCAAAGCAAATGAAACAGGAAGTATAAAAGTGAAAGGAGCCATTCATTCGATAGGGATGTCTCCCGATGATTCTGTACTGGTCATCAATCATGGCGATAAAGGAATGTTGACCGTTGTGAATCCTGTGGATCAAACCATTATTCAAGAGTTCAAACCTCCTGAACCATTAATCGCCGGCGATATTGAATTCCTCACAAATCAGGAGCTGTTATTGTTTGGCGTCAAATCCACTGCCGAAAAGGGGATTCATCAATGGACAATCGGGGCTGAAGAATCAAAATATATTAAGGATTCACCAACGCTATCCCCCGCAGCCTTTGATTCTAATAACCAACGGATAGCCTATGTGATTGAAGAGAATAAAGAAATCTACTTGTTTGACTTAAAAGCCGGACAGAAATCAACTCTGGACATTGTCCGTTGACGTCAGGAACAGAATCGGTCAGCTTGTCTGCAAGATTGTTTTTCCGCAGATATTTTTAAGGCTGGCACTGTGAAGCAACTCAGTTTGGGCATTTTTATTGCCTACAGTATTTTCCTGCTCATCATGACGCACTTGCCGATTGAGCAACTCCCACCTACGCAAACATCCGACAAACTTCTGCATTTATGCGCCTATGGCTTTCAGGGGCTGCTGGTCAGTCTTTGTCTGATCACCTACCGCCCGTTTCGTTGGCGTAGTCTGTTTTACTGCTTTCTGGGACTGTGTCTGTTCGGAGCGTTGGACGAAATGACACAAGCATTGGTGGGACGGCTTCCGGAATGGCTGGACTGGTGTGCGGACATCGCTGGGATTTCTGCTGGCCTGGCAATTGCGGCAGTATTGAAAATCCTGAAAAAAGTCTGAGTGATTCATTTTATTGTGGCTGATTTTTCAATCTGAGAAGCAAATTGCTTGAGTCGAGCATCGAGTCGCTGGCGGGAGATTTTCGCATTGATTTTATCGCTCAACGAATGGCACATCGAAACGAAACAGGCGATCGCCTGATCGGAGTTGATTTCATGAGCGGTGAATTCCTTCATCGCCTGCTGTCGTAAATCGGTCACATCGTCGAGCATATCCTGCAAGCGTTTCCGATCATCGGTCTGGTCATTCTGATCCAGAAATTTCTGATCATGCTCAATCACGAGCAGCTTCTTAATGTAATGATCGAGCTTATGTTCCTGACTACGATTGCGATAATCTCGAATCCATTTCACGAGGAAGAACGCAGCAATCAGCAGTGAGACAACAAAGGAACGAATCCCCTCGGTTGCTTCGACAAAGTCAACATTCAACAGCGGCTTCAATTGAGGCTCATAAATGTGCTGGGATCCCGGATGTAACGGGAAGTCGAGACCTTCAAGTGCAAAGACTTCTCCCCCCTGCAGCAATTCATTTAATCGGGCTCGACGTTGAAATTCAGGATCGTTCAAAACGGTTGTGATCAGTTCAATCAATCGTGTGGAAACGGATTGAGAAGTGATCAACTGAGCGCGAGCAGCCAACGTTGTAATCGGTTCACTCGGTGCTCCCGCCTGCGATTGATCGTACATTCCCTGCGGAATGACATAAGTTTCCAGAAACCCGGATTTGTGACAAATGGCATCCGTAAATGGTATCGGCGTCAGTACGCAAACGGCTGAACCATCCTCCTCTGGCTTCATCAGGTGTTCCAGCAGGGGAGCCTGGACTCCAGCCGTGATAAACGCAGCATCAATTTCATCCCGCAGAAATGCCCCCCGAATTTCATGAAGTGGCATATTGATCAGCTCTACCTGTTCTGTCAGATGGAATTGATCCAGCAGGTATTTCGCGACCAACTCTGTGCCTGACCGTTTAGGCCCAACGGCAATTTTAAACTCCTGCATGTCAGAAATCGGCGTATCTGCATGATCTGGATCAACAACCAGATGCACAACTTCCGAGTAAAGGCTGCCAATGGAAGTTAATCGTCCCAGAACCAAACCATCCTGATCCTGCTGCAGTTCAACGGTCCCTCGCTGATAAAGAGCAATGTCCGCTTTGCCACGATAAACCTTCAGCGCATTCTCGCCCGAACCTTCCGTCGTTAGCTGGGAAACTTTGATCCCATAGCGATGAGTCAACTCTCGTCCCAACTCCTCAGCAACCCAGCGGTACTGCCCGCTTTCCGTGCCGGAGGCAATCGTAATTGTTTCGGGAAGTTTGAGATATTGCCGATACCATTGCGTAAACACAATCGGCAATCCCACCACCAGAACTACAAACAACCACTTCGCAACAAGCCAGATGATCGAGTAAGTATCTCTCATACGCACACCTGAGTAGTTTGAATCCAAGGCTGATGATTTACAGTCGCTCCTGCATTTATGGTTTACATAACGAAGAGAACAGGATCAGGTTCAAGTAAAATTGAACTTGATCGTCCATAAATTAAGTATCTGTCGGTTCAGTCATCAATCCCAGACGCACCAGTTTCTCACGGCACTCATCTCGTTCCCGGCAGCGCTTCAAATCTTTCCAAGTCTCATCCTGAGCCGCAAGAAATTGTTCGTCGGAATATGGCGGGGAAATTTTCTGCTCCGCTGCAGCCGCATTGAGCCGTTCAATCACGCCACGATCCAGACGTGTCAGGAACATCGACTGCATGCGATAATCTTCAAACGCTTCCCAGGCAATCGGGAAGAGCGGTTTGATGATGTTTTCACCGATCGTTTTGGCATACTGGCGTATTTCCAGTTGAGCATGAGAGTCCATCCGCAATGCCAGAAAGTGCAGCAGGTTGTGCAGATCGACTTTCCAGTAAGCTTCTGTGTATGTGCACAACGGCAAATCTTTACGCGCCAGCTCTCTGGCAACGCCGGCTTCGAGTCTTTCGTCGTAAAGTTGACGAGCCGATTTCTGAAAAGCGAGTTCGGATTCCGTCAGCTGTTGACCAAGTTCCTCGGAAAGAGGGCGATCACTTCCCTGTCGATTTGAAGTCGACTGTGTTCGCCACTGATCAACCGGCGTGGTTTGCGCGCCGTCAATCGCGACTGAATAGCGTGTACTGTATTCATTCACATTGGCGGTTCGATGCCGAATCCATTGGCGCCAGCAGTCCATCGGCACACGAACAAGGATTTTGACTTCCGCCATTTCGAACGGCGTGGTGTGTCGATGCCGGAGCAAATAGCGGATCAGTGTACGGTCATCGGAAACCCGTTTCGTTCCCTCACCATAACTGACCCGAGCCGCCTGCACGATGCTGGAATCATCTCCCATCACATCGACCAGACAGACAAATCCGTCATCCAGGACCGGAAACTTTTTCCAGCGTAACGACTCTAGATCAATCGTTTCTTCCGACATCGCCTCAATTCCTCAGTTGATTCTGAAGTACTCTCAAAACATTTCTGGAACCGGTGGGTTCAATCTTGAAGAGGACTTCTCGCTCTCTATTGATGGATCAGTTTTTCAACATGTAAAATCCGTCCTGCGGAAATGTTTGCAGGATTCTCATTTAAGCAGTGTAAGAATCGAGAACTGATCCTGCATCCCCACGGAGACTCTGTTAGGATGAAAGAGTCCAGAACATCCAGGTTTTCAGTACAGGAGTTCAGTTATGCTCAGCCGCTCGTGCTCATTTTTGATAGTATTTTCACTGATTTGCACTCTATCTGCCACGGGATACGCTCA
Source organism: Rubinisphaera italica (assembly GCF_007859715.1). Classification (NCBI taxonomy): domain Bacteria; kingdom Pseudomonadati; phylum Planctomycetota; class Planctomycetia; order Planctomycetales; family Planctomycetaceae; genus Rubinisphaera; species Rubinisphaera italica. The sequence goes on along the minus strand of NZ_SJPG01000001.1, from coordinate 4,350,132 downwards.
GCCACCCCGTAGAGGTGATCGAGATCTTGATCAACAGTTGCTGGAGGAATTGGAGCACGTTGCTCGGATGCTGCGAGAAAATCGTGAAGTTGAGGCACGTCGACCAGAAAATCGCGAACGTCATCCAGAACATTCCCCGGAACGGCCCCCACATTTCCACTTGCAGGAAAAGTTGGAAAAAATTCAGCACCTCCATCAAGCAGCCGAACATCTTGAGATGGCTGGAATGGGAGAAGTGGCCAGGGATTTACACCGCGAAGCTGAAGAAATTGAACGCAGTATTCCCAAACCTGCAGAGCACCCTCGGCAAGCCGAACAACATCACGGAGATCTCGAACAACTGACCCGACATCTTCGGGAAATGACTCAGGAATTTCGGCGTTTGAGCGAAGAGGTCGAAGGAATTAAAAAAAGAATGCTGCAACCTGACGGGGTGCATTATCGAAATCCTCAGCCAATGCTTCGATCCCCCAATTATAATCCTCACGATTCGAACTCACCAAATGATTGGAAAGAACAACGCGATCATGGGCGTCCTCAGGTGAAACCACCTCAGCCAGTCCCGAGTACTTGATGCATTTCAACAGGTTTAACACGCAGGTTGGGTTAGCGGAACGCGTAATCCAACCTGCTTTAATTAACCTGGTATTAATTCAAAACCGCAGCGTTCTGCTCCAGAAGTTCCGGTTCGACAACAATTGGCTCGATGACTCGCATCGAACGCCATTTGCCGCCCATGAATCTTGTTAGATAAATGATTCCCAGAACCCAGACCCAGATCGTGATCAATCCCCAGCAGCCATAGATGCCGGTGTGAATCACTTCCACGGCCAGCCAGCTGCAGAACACCATCGTGCTGGCCATGATCGCGCTGACTTTCAGAACAAACGGCGTATCGCCCGCGCCTTTTATGGCACTGACGAAAATCATCATCGTCGCATCAAGCAGATTATAAGCGGCGACGAATCGCAGCAGATTAATTGCCATATTCCAGGCCGCATTATCGACGGCTGACGATTCCGATCCTGCAAAAAAGGGAGCCAGGAACATGCCGGGCACAAGCACATAACAAAGCGAGACGATCGTCATATAAACCAGACTGACCTGCAGAGTGGTCCAGGTCGCGCGGGCACTCAAGTCGTCCCGGTTTTCTCCCAGATGTTGTCCCACCAGAATGCTGGCCGCCTGAGCAAATCCCCAGATCGGCATGAACGCCAGTGTTGCAATGCTGAACGCCATACTCGTCGCTTCCGCTTCGACGACGCCGAGCCGTCCGACCAGCATGATAAAGCAGGTGAAGCCGAGCACATCGATCACGAATTGAAAACCGCTGGGAGCACCATAGTACAACAATCGCCCAACCAAGGGCCGATTCAAACGGAGGTCAAACGAATGAAAATCGAGTCGATATTTTTTCTGAATGACCAGCATCCCGTAAATCAGCGCTTTCACCCACAACGAGGCAACCGTCGCCCAGCCGGCTCCTGCAATTCCCATCGCAGGAAAGCCGAATTCGCCGAAGATCCAGACGTAATCCAACACAACATTCAACAAAGCAACGCCCGTATCGACACACATCACAATCCGCGTTTTGCCGCGGCCGGAATAGAATGATGAGAGTGCCTGAGCAATCAGCATCGCGGGAATACCCCAGCACAGGATCTGAAAGTATTTGATTTCCAGAGCCGTGATGTGAGGTTCGTGTTTCGCCAGAGAAAACAGAAACGGAGCCAGCGGGATCGCCAGCATTAATATCGGACTGAGCAAAACAGCGACCCAGAATCCTTGCCAGACGGCTGGGCCAACTTTTGCGGGCTGATGATTCCCCGAATACTGCGAAACAAACGTCGCACAATACATACAAATCCCGAGCGGCAGGCAGAGCAGAGCAAACCACAAAGTCGATGCAGTAAAAGCAGCCGCCATCGCTGCTCCCGATTCCCACTTCAGGAAGACTCGATCGACAAATGTCATCACCGTCCAAGAGAGCGAGGAGATCACCAGCGGCAGCGAAACTAGCAGAACCTCACGCCCCCCAGCCGACCTGCGCCACCAGGACGATTCATCGTGAGGGACTTCGTAAACATCAATCATGTGGTATCCGTTCCGAGCGCCGCGAATTGGAAATGAGAACAATACTCAATTTTGATTTCGACACAAGCCGGAAGGTTTGGTTCACTGAGAATGAACACTACAAGCACGAAGCGCAAGCGAGTGAGTCCACGGGTTTCAAGACACACACTCGCTTGCGCTTCGTGCTTGTAATTCGAGTTGATTGTATTAGTTCTATGATATTTGATCTTCCAGCCAACTCATAAGTCTTTGTGGAATATTTATCTCTGTCACGGCTTGAAAATGTTTCCAGCCAGGGCAGGCGTTCACTTCAAGAAGATAGAGTTGCCCCTCAGTGTCGCGAATTAGATCGACACCGCCAAAGATGACGCCAGTCGCTCGGCAAGCGGCTACTGCCAACTCACTTTCCTCCTGAGTGAATACGTGTCGTTGTGCGGTTCCCTGCTGAGCACAGTTTGCGCGGAAGTCATTGGTTCCGGTCCGTCGAATTGCTCCGATTGCTTTTCCATCGAGGACCATCACACGAATATCGGACATTTCTGCATCGATGAATCGCTGTTGAAACAGTACCGCTCCGATCTGTTGCCAGGTATAAAAGACACGCCGGGCGGTTTCGAAATCGGTGAGTCGTAACATGCCCCGGCCTTCAGCTCCGAAAATCGGCTTGGCAATAACATCCCCTCCCAATTCCTGAAAAGCAGTCAGAGCCTCTTCGACCGTTTCACTGCAACTGCTTTCCGGAATCGATAACCCAGCCTGCTGACATCGGGAAAGCGTGAGGAATTTATCAATTGCACATTCCATCGCTTTCGGGGGATTGATGATTGGCATTCCTGTTTGCTCGAGCGTCCAAAGCAAATCCATCCGGTAGACGATCTGCTCCAATGAGCCAGGCGGCATCCCCCGCATCAGACAGACATCAAACTCTCGAAGATCAATTTCAAGTCCAGAGTCTGACTTCGCCAGCAGTTTCACACCCGAAGAACCGAGCGTACTGCGAACCGAGGGAATCGAAACAACTTCACATCGATGTCCACGTGACCGAGCAGCCAGCACAAGCTCGCCATTCAATCCCCCATCGACCTGACCAAGAATGAGGATCCGCATTGATGACGAACTTTTAACGAGCCAGTTTCTTTTCTGATTGAAACCGTAGAATCTAATAAATGTAGAAGTTTTTCAAAATATTATTTTATCTTAATTGAATGAAAGCGGTCGCACTGTAATCGTATATTGAACAGGTTTGACGGCAGATTTGGCTTTTTGGTAAGCGGCATCGTCAATTTCTGTCATTTTGCGACGGATTGTATTCAGTGCATTCTGCACTTCAGGATCGTCCGCTAATTCTCCAGGCATTTGCCGAAAGTTAGTCACAATTCCTTTTATCATCTGCGTTTCAAAGGCCTGCTTGCGAGCGACTTCGTTCATTACTTGCTTAAACGGTTCGACAAAAGGGTTGTCCTGAAAATCCGTTGCCAGATTGATTCCTGACTTCAGTTCTTCCCATGTATATATTTTTGTTGACTCTCCGAAAGTAACTTCAGCACGAGGAGTTTCCAGTCCAGTAACTTTCAAAATGAAGCGGTTCATCTCTTCATCGAATTGAGTATATGGCAAAATGCTGGAGGTTCCATTCGGGTCAATGTAACCACCATAAAAGCAAAACGGGTAACGATTACTTTCCAACTCGATTTTACCATCACTATTGTTAAGCACTTTATGACCAGTTGTCGCCTCAACTTTGTCGGCTGACAAATCGACAGTGATCGTCCCGATTTTTCCGTCCAATCCGAGTGCTTTCAAGAACGCGTAGGCCATCAGTAAATGACCGTTTGCTCCGGGATGGACTCCATCACCACCAGCAACCGGATACTCTTCTCCCAATTCAGCTTTGGCCGCTTTCATCGATTTCATCATCTCACCAAACACGTCGGCATGAGGTGACTTACTTTCTTTGGCAAGTTCATTAGCAATTTGGCCGAGGTGTTTGAGATTGTCGTTATAGACTTGATCAAATTCGGGATTGCCTCGTTGCCACGTGAAACTATCAACAACGCCGGGAGAGCCAACCACAATTGTCGCTCCGGCTTTTTGCATCCGGTCAATAATCCGACGCATTCCTTCTTCATAGGTTTTGCCGATCTGCTCAGTGTATTCGCGATACGAACCATCGTTCATGCCGTAGCAGGTGGTGACCACATCAGGGGTCCACGGGACGAGATCGTTCTCCATTCGAGCCGCAAAGCCGGGAGCCCGTTCTCCACCCCAGCCAAACTGAAAGGTCTGAATCTCCAGTTCGGGATAACAGGCCAGCAGATACGTTTCGATAAACTTGCTGTAGAGTTTCTGTTCGGTAATCGAATCGCCGATGATCGCCAGTCGATCGCCTTTCTCCAGCACAGGAGTTTCTGCAGAAACAACTCCAGAAAGAGCTCCAACAACAAGGGCCAATCCAGCAAGAATATGTTTCATAATTGGGGCTTTGGCAATCAAGGAGAGAGGAAACATGTTTAAAATGCAAACTGTGTAAATGAGAACGAAATTCAATAGATCCGCCAGGACATCAGGTTCAAAAAAATGGCCTTAGTCTGGAAAGTTAAAATCTGTTCATGAATTATCATATTCTCCACGAAGACGCAAAGAAATAGAAAAGGTTGGAATCGCTGAAAGAGAATGCCTGTCCAAACATTGCGGAAGGTCATTTCAGTTTTGAATCATTCAAGCATTTTCATTTCCTGTACAGACGAGTTCACAGGATCCCTCTATCCACTTGAAAAGTGAGCGAATATCTTTCATTCTTGATACACTACAACTATCAACAAATTCAATCAGAAATTCACAGGAGCAGAAAATGATTTTTCGCCTCGCCATCATTGCGACCGTTTTGCTGGCAACAATTTCTCAAGTCCATGCTCAGTATGATGACGTAAAAAAACAGGGTGGCCGAGTTTTGCCACTTTCGCAAGCGGATGATCGTGTCGAGATTTCCTACCATCTTTCGAGTGATGAGATCACCGATGCCAATCTCCAGCCGCTCGCCGGTCTCGAAAAAGTCTATGCGATCAACCTCCGCGGCACCAAAGTCACGAATGCGGGTTTGGCTTCCATCTCAAAGCTGGAGTCCCTGACACGTCTGCATCTTGAAAAAACAGACATCGGCGATGAAGGGCTAACCCATCTCTCCGGCTTGAAAAATCTGGAATATCTCAATCTGTATGCCACCAAAGTGACCGATGCCGGACTCGCCTCACTCGAAAGCCTGACGAAGTTGAAGAAGCTTTATCTCTGGGAGTCGGGAGTGACAAAAGCGGGAGTTGAAAAACTGCAGGCTGCCTTGCCCGAACTGGAAATCATTGCAGGTTTTGAAGAACCAAAACCAGCAGTCGAAGAGCCGAAACCAGAAGAAAAGCCAGCCGAAGAAAAGAAGCCCGAAGAAAAGAAACCAGCCGAGGTGAAGCCAGCAGAAGAGAAGAAAGCAGAAGAGAAGCCAGCAGAAGAGAAGAAAGCAGAAGAGAAGAAAGAGTAAATTGAAGTTTACCAGCACAAAGCACATGCGAGTGTGTTGAAATGAGAGAAGAACACACTCGCTTACGCTTCGTGCTGGTATTTGATTTGTAAAATGTGAGGGCGGCTCCTTGAGCAAGCCCCCTTATAATATTCTGAACTACTCCGGCAGGCGTTTCACTTTGATATCACGGAAATAGACTTTGCTGCCGGGGTCGTGAGCCTGCAAAGCAAAAGTTCCTGAAGATAGCACACGGTCGAAGCCTTCCCCCGGTTGAGCTCCCGGTGGTTCGTAGTAATCGACGCAGACTTTATCGTTAATGAGGGTTTGCACGTGATTTCCCTTGACGATGATTTTGTAATCGAACCATTCGTTATCGACAGCCGGGGAATCGTACAGGATGTTGGAAACGGCATAAATTGAGGCGGTTTTCTTCGGGTCTTTTTCGTAGGTGTTATTCACCTGACATTCAAATCCTCCTTTGGGCCAGCCTTCATCCTGATATTTGGTGTGGAAGTAAATCCCGCCATTGCTGTTTGGCAGAGTTTTCACCTGGCACTGGAATTCAAAGTTCTTAAACGGTTTGTCATCTCCCACATAGAACAGGTGGCTGCGTTCTCCCTGACACACAAAGGCCCCCTCTTCAATTTTCCAGCTGTCGGGATGTTCGTTGATCTTCCAGCCGTCGAATGTCTTTCCGTCCATTAAAGAAACCCACCCGTCCTCACCAGCCTGCAAGGTTGATGCCATCGATAACAGAGATACAGTCGCTACGAGGATGAGAGAGATTTGTCGCATGGGCGTTCTCCTTGGTGGGAATTGTTTGTGTTTTGGGGTAAATTGAAGCGGTCTCAAGTCAAAAATGGTTTGAGTAATGATCTTCGCTCTACAATTCTTATACCCACAACTGTTGATGGATGCCATCGTCGAAACTGAAAACTGATCCTGAAAATTGGCTTTCCGGGGCATCGATACCAAGAAACTGTGATACCTATGGCTGAACACGTTGCTTCCCACGCTCCCAAAGCTGCTCGTAATTCGCAACGGGGACTCGTTATCTGGCACGGCATGCGAATGGGAGATTTCGCGAAACTGATCCGAGTCGGAGCGGAACTGCACTGGACACAACTCCATCGCATCCTGCCAACCCTGTTTATGACGGTCCACAATTCGGTCTGGGCTCCCATCGAAAAAATGCGGTTTCGCAAACAGATTGAGCAGACCGAAGTTCAGCCTCCCGTCTTTGTCCTCGGCCACTGGCGTTCCGGCACCACCTACCTACACAACCTGATGACCCTCGACGATCGATTCACCTACCCGAATCTCTACGAGTGCATCTTCGCCCATCATTTTCTCACCACAGAGAAAACGATGGCGGGCCTGACGAATTTCATCGTCCCGAAAAAACGGCCGATGGACAATATGCAGACCGGCTGGAAGCTGCCGCAGGAAGACGAAATGGCCCTGCTGCTCACCACCACATATTCCCCCTATCGCAACCTGGCTTTTCAGGGACACCGCGAACGCTACGAAGACTACTTCGATTTCAAAAACGCGGATCCCAAAGAGCGGGAAGAGTGGAAGCAGGCGTTAATGACGTTCGCCAAAAAGCTGACCATCCGCAACAACAAGCCGATCGTTTTCAAATCTCCCGGACACACGTACCGCATCGAAATTCTGCGGGAGTTGTTTCCGGATGCCAAGTTCGTCTACATCCACCGACATCCCTACGATGTCATTCGCTCAACGATCTATCTGCGGGGCGTGATGTTCCAGACCAACGCCCTCGGCCGGTTGAATCTCGAACGGAACGAAGAACTGATCTACGAAGCCTACGAGCAGTGCATCCGCACGTACGAGCAGGACAAACAGCAAATCCCCGAAGGCCACCTGACCGAAATCAAATACGAAGATCTCGAACAGAACCCGATCGAGCACATGCGAAAAGTCTACGAAGACCTGAGCCTGCCGGCTTTCGATCACGTCCAACCGGAAATTGAGAAGTATGTCGCCGGACAGAAAGAATACAAAAAGAACGAATTCGCCACCGATCCTGTGCTGGCTGAGGTCATCAACACGCGCATGAAATTTGCGTTGGAGAAGTATGGGTATGATCCAGTGACGTGAAATGCCACAACAGCATCCCCAAACGTGTGTTTTAAATCATTTCATACAGCCAAGCTATTGATGACTTATGGATGAACATTCATTTCATGAACGGATTCAATCAACACCCGGTGACATCGACTTACTTAGAGAATACGCGCATTGGCTGGTGACAAATAAAGACCCTCGTGGAAAACACCTGATTGCAGAACTCGATGTTCGTGATGCAAAAGCTCAATTGATCCAATCAGAATCAGATCTATTCCAAATGAGGTCTGTTCGCAGTTGTGACTTTGAGTGGCTCGATTCTATTCTGCCACTCAAAGTCGCATCGCCAGTTGCAGGCAAGTTCTATTGTGCTCCCGCTCCAGATGAGCCTCCTTTTATTAAGCAGGGCGACTTCTGTTTCCCCGACACCATCATTGGAATCGTCGAAAGTCTGAAGGTGTTCCACAAAATTCCTGCTACTTACAGCGGCATCGTAGATGAAATTGTTGTTACCCCAGGAGCATCTGTCACCTCTGGTGAAGTTCTCATAAAACTCGTACGACCACAGAAACCGATAGCTCACGGAAAACAAAGCAACTAAGTATAAGAATGGATAGCCGTTTTTCTGAGGCTTCGCTTCGACCACAGCCACCCAAACCCTGTTAAGTTGAACTTTCTGGTTCTCTCTCACCGCCAATACTCATCAAAGAACCCTGCCTCAACCACTTGTCCTGGCCAGAGTGCATTCGGTTTGGTGTTGAGGTTAATGATTGACCAGTCGGGAAGTTTGGGGACCTGGCGGGCGTTGTTGAGGTAGGCGTATTCTCGGTAGGTGAAGCCGCTGTTGAGGACGATGTAACGGCTCGGGTTTTCGGGGTTCGGGAAAATCAGGATCGGGGCGTGGATGGCTGGATCGTAGGATTTGCCTTTGAATAGCAATTTCTCTTCGGTCCACTCCAGTGGAAGACGGTCGATAATCTTTGCCAAATATTGATTGCTGGAGGGATCGCCGAAGAGAATGAGGTTAGAGTTGGCGATTTTGTCGTCGGTCAGTTTTGTATCGTCGACCACAACGGCATCGCCGCGGAAGTGGCGTCGCCATTCTTGCACGAAATGCTCTTGTTCGGAGCTTGCCCAGTCGCCGACCTGATCTTGCCAGCTGGTTCCGGTGGGGGAGACGACGGTAAACGACTCCATGAAGGCATCGTCGACTGGTCCCTGCAGATTATGCTTCTTCTTTAATCCGGTTGGCTCGACTGACTGTTGAACCCATTGACGGCCTGCCCATCGTAAGGAACAGGACCAGGAACGATCTGTCCCCGGGCGATCCAACTCCAGGATTTGCTTGTGCAGAGATGGACGGCTTTGATATTTGGTGGTGAGATGAATTTCGATTTTCTGATCCAGCGGAAAGGGGCACGTTCCAGCCGGGAAGTTTAATTCCAGTCCAGTGACACCCTGAACGGAAACCAGAATGCGTTTGTTTTCGGGTACGAGTTCGGCATAGACGCGGGACGGTTCCCAATGCTGTTCCAGTCCGGTGACGGTGAGCCAGTGCAGTTTGTTGTACTTCAATGTGTGCGTGATGAATCGTAATTGTTGGGGAGGATCGAGCGAAACGTGTTCTGCGAGAATGTCCAGTTTTGCGGTGATGATCTTGTTCGATTCGGGATGAATCGCATGTTTGGTTTCCGGACCGATGATGTGCGTGAGTCGCATATTCTCTTTTGCGAGCGCCTGTTCCATAATATCTGCGGCCTGCTTTTGAATATCGAGTTCTCCGCTATAAGCAACCACGGGTAACTGATAAAGATTGAGAGCGTTATCCGTGCAGTCGTACATTCGCCAGAGTTTTTGTTCGTACCAGGTCGGATTGAGCGTCTCCTGCTGGAAGGATTTCAGGAACTCGGGAGTTTCGGCAAAACCTGCTCCCGGGTTGGCGGCGAAGAAGAGATCGGGATAGTGGACCGCCATTTGCCAGCAGCCTGCACCGCCCATCGAAAACCCGCGAACGGCTATCCGATGTTCATCGATCCGGTAATTCTGTTTCGCATGTTCAAGAGCTTCGAGCACATCGACTTCGCCTGCGAACTTGAAGGCGTTGCTGTAGCGTCCGTAGGGATGCAGTATGAACGTGTTAGCGGGCTGATATTGTCCGCGACGGTTCATCCGCTGGTTGATGAAACTCGTTTCGAGCGTTTTTTCACCGCGACCATGAAACCAGAGATCGAGTCTGAACTTGTCGTTGTGTCCGAACGAATAATTGTGAGGAATTTCGAGGCCGTACGGTTGAACGGTGTTATCGATGCGAGATCGATATCCGCGAACGACCAGTCCGGTTTGAGTTGTCCAGGGAGCATCCCCTTCCAGCAACGCCTCTGCTCGACGCTTTCCCTCTGCTAAAACCGATTTGGCCGCTTTAACTTCGTTATCCGAATAGAGTTCCGAGTGTTCGATATTCTGTCGCAAGGCTCGTGCGAAGATTTCAACATCTGGGAGGAGAGCCGGGGTGCGGGCATCTTTTCGTTTTCGCAATTGCTCGATCATTCCATCGAGTTGATCGATGCCTGTCGTCAATTCCTGATGGTCCTGTTTACTCAGTGATATTCCCACCGGTGGTACGGCTCGGACTTCGCCCGGGATATTATCTTGAGGTCCATCAGCACGAACCGAAGACGTCAGGGAACCGAGTAAGGAAAGGGTGATGGCAAACAACAGCGAGCGGTATTGTAGTTTTTGCATGATTGACTCCTTGCGATGTGAAAACTCCTGATTCCGACTGTAACGAACCTAATTGGCGTTGTGTACTGATCTGTAAATAACGGTGAAAACGAAATTTTGAATTAAAGTTGGATTTATGGTGATCAGGGAAATTGGTTTATCCGATATTCATTGATAGGGAGCCGTACATGCGCATGGCGTTGTACCGCGATAAGACCGTTCAATTCATTATGTCAGGCGGAGTTCTGCGTAGTGATCCGAGGGCAGAGGGAATCGCTCTCGACGGATGATATGACACAGTCCAATCTCAGGGAGGGGATAATACCGATGCTTTCACCAGTCCTTCGCAGTCTGGCTTTTGCAACTGCTATCACACTTTGCTGCGGCAGCCTTGTGCAGGCCCAGCATGTTCCAGGCACTGGATCGAAGTCGACAACGCAAAGCGACGACTTTGAAACCGGAAACTGGAAATTCAATTACAACATGCCCAAAAGTAGCCGGGAACAGGACGAGCAAGTCCGTGGTCCTCTGGCCTATTCAAGCAACAAAAAATGGCGAGAAGGCCCTAAACGGGGAACTCCAGATCATGTCGTTCGCGTTGAAACTCCACCAGGTGGCCTCGAAGGCAGCCAGTACGCTTTGTCTTTGAAATCACTGCACACCGGGATTCCCGGTCGTGTGACTTACGAACAACAGCAGGACGATCTATTGATCAACACTCGCCCGGTTCCAGTTTCCTGGTCACCGAGTTGTGTCGTTCGCATCTATCTGCCTGAATGGGATCAGTGGGAAGATCGTACTGGATCTCACTTCGGCGTCCGTGCCGACCTGCGAACAACGATCAAGAAAGAAGAGGATCTTCCGATTACAGATCCTCGTTCAAGAGATGGCGGTCGGAGCAACCGTGGTGGCCTCTTCGGACGTCTGTTCCGCACCGCCATGGTCGATACTGTCGAGCCATACTGGCCAGGCATGTTCATTCAATTCCACAGCAAGACCGATGGCAAGTTTGAAAATGACTCTGCAATGATTGTCGTGCGTGGTGATCACACAGGAAACGTAATCCCCGGTCCTCACATCAGTCAACCAGGTTGGTGGACTCTGGGAATGTCTTTCTCTCCAGACGGAGCCGTCCACTATTACGCCAGCCCAGGCGTGGACGATTTGACATCAGCTGATCTGATTACCTCACAGTATCCCTACGGATACAAAGCCCACACGTTCACCACGATGTTCTTCAACAACGTGAATAAGGACGATGGGAAAACGTGGTCTACCGAATTCATCATTGACGACCCGGCTATCTACTATGCCGCTGGCAGCAATGGTCGTCAGGCGTCATCGTCGAGCAACTCTCGACGATAAACGTCAAAGTGACGGTAATAATAAAATGGGGCAACGGGGTATGGCAGTTTTGCCGTACCTCGTTTTTTTTAAAGAAGCGGAGCCATCAAGCGGGCAATTGCTTCCCCGAATGTTTTGAAGAAGCCACGATTGCCCCAGTGATTGAGATGAATTGGATAAGCCGATTCGAGATATTTCTGCTGTTGATCCGAGATTTTTTGAATCGTTTCTTCATCGAACAGGATCAAGTTCATTTCCAGATTCAAAGCAAACGAGCGGATATCCATATTGCTGGTGCCGACGAGTGCAAATGTTTTATCGATGGTCAGTGTTTTGGAATGCAATAATCCTTTTGTGAATAGATAGATCTCGACATCCATCTCAAGCAACTGACCATAAAACGAGCGTTGGGCCGCACTGACGAGAATCTGGTCAGACTTCTCTGGCAACACAAGTATGATTTGTACTCCACGCAAACGAGCCACTTCAATCGCCTGCAGCAACGATTCATCGGGAATGAAATAAGGAGTTGTAATGGTCACTTTTTTGCGGGCCTGATACAACATTGCCACAATCAGTCGATGCAGATTCATTGTGTGATAAGTAGGACCACTTGGAAATAACTGCAGCGTTTCCTCACCCGCAGCTTCCGGCGTCGGAAAACATTCTGCTTTTTCGAGTTCCGCATTGGTTTCTGCATACCAGTCGGTCAGGAAGACAGCCTGCAACTGCATGACGATAGGCCCCTGCAGACGCATCATCAAATCGTGCCAAATCAACTTTTTGGTGCCGTAGTCGGGATTGACAATATTCTGACTGCCGGTGTAGGCGATCTTGCCATCAATCACGACCAACTTGCGATGATTCCGCATATCAATCCGGTGAAAGCGTCTGCGGAACAGGTTCACCGGGAGGATCGGAAACATTTCCACACCTGCGGCCTGCAAATCTTTGGCTCGCGATTTCAAAAAGCGACGGGAGCCAACCGCATCCACCAGCACGCGGCACTCGACGCCTCGCTTCTCCGCTTCAATAATGGCATCGGTCACACGTCGACCGATTTCATCATCCCGCCAGATGTAAAACAGAAGATGAACACAGACCTTGGCTTCATTGATATCTTGAATAATCCGGTCAATCGCTTCGGAAGTATCGTCGATCAGTTGAAAGTCATTGTTGGCAACAGCCGGCATCTCGCCCAGTTGAACTGAGAGCTGATGTTTGGATTGCCCATCAATTCCAGACTGAGGATCGACGCAGTACTTTTGGAGCATCGGCCACATATCCAGTTGCAGCGCGCGACGACGCCGAGCGTGTTCGGCAATTCGTCGACGAGGGAGACGGTTTTCTCCGAAGATGATATACAAGGCCAGGCCGATCATCGGTTGAAACGAAATCACGGCAATCCAGGCCAACGCCGAAGGTGGGCGATAGCGGTAGGCGATAACTGGGATGACCAGGATGCGGACAATCCATTCCGCAAATAAATACAATACAGAAAATTGCATTAACGAATTCGCTCCATAGTAGATCGTTCCAATTCAAGCTTCTCGTTGTGTGCCACTGCTGGCATGCCCAGCAGTGCTAATTACTGAGTTAATAATAGGATCAGTCGATATTTCGTATGCGGCCGCAATACCAGATGGTTTGAATGTGATCTGCATCATAAAATGAATCTGCGAATCTCCAATACGGAATTCGAACGAGATCAGATAAAACGTTACGATGTAACTTTACAGTACTGTTGAAGGGTAATGGTTGAGGGGTGTTAAAAGACAGGCTTCCAGCTTGTGTGTTCAGAGGATCGTTAGAATAATCATGAATATGTCAGATCTATCAGGCAAGACGATCATTCTCGGGTCGCGTTCACCGCAACGCCGGGAACTGCTCGAACGACTCTATCCTGAAGCAAGGATCGAAATTCTACCACCCGATGATCCAGAAGAATTGTCGTTTGATAGAATCCATTCCCTCGAAGGTATCCATCAGCAGATTCAACGCATCTCACGTCTCAAAAATGAAACCGTTGCCCGGCAATGCAAGGGTCAGAAGTATGATTACCTGCTGACTGCTGATACGGTCATTGTTGTCGAGCCGACGAATAATCATTATCTCGTACTCGGGCAGCCTCCAGAAATGGATTATGCTGCTACCGTCAAATTCTGGTTTGGAAATTATTATCTCGGCAAATCCCATCAGGCGATTTCAGCTGTCACGATACGCAATCGAAATCAGAAAAATTTCGAGACACTAGTGACGACTACTGTGCAGATGCAGCAGGCCTCCTCAGCCTTAGTAGACTGGTATCTGCAGACCGACGAACCACGTGGCAAAGCGGGAGGGTACGCCATTCAGGGGCTGGGCAATTTATTTGTCTCACAAATTTCAGGCAGCTTATCAAATGTCGTCGGCTTGCCGATGTTCGAGACGCAGGAACTATTCGAGCGAGCAGCCGATCAAACTGCGGGGTAAGTCGCGCATTCAGTAAAAGGTAAACCTTTTTTATCCTTTTCCGAAAGGATCGGATCTCCTGTCATAGGCCATTCTATCCCAATTTGTGGATCGTTCCACATCAGGACATGTTCGTCGGCAGCATCGTAGTCAGCGGTGCATTTGTAGAGAAAATCGACAGAGTCACTCAGAACATAAAACCCATGAGCACAGCCGGGGGGCACGTAAAGCTGCTGAGGAGTCTGTGCGTTCAATCGAACGCCCGTCCATTGCCGGAACGTTGGAGAATCTTCCCGCAAATCGACTGCCACATCGTACACTTCCCCCTGCAGAACTTGCACAAGTTTCCCCTGTGGGTTTTTCAATTGATAGTGCAACCCACGTAAAGTTCCCAGCCGTGAACGGGAATAATTATCCTGAACAAAGTTCGCATCGATACCGAATTCGGTATACCTGGATTGACGATACATTTCCATAAAGAAACCTCGGGAATCGCCGAATACATCGAGTTCCACAATCGAGCAATCAGCGATGGAGGTGGGGAGAATTTTCATTGTCGATAAGATTCCATTTGATTTTCAGCAGAATTTGCGTTGCAATAGAATGATTATTCACTCGCCGCTTTTAAAAATTCAGATATCATGATGCGGGTGCCATTGCGTTCACAACATAACAAAACATCGAGAGAAATAAATCTATGAAAAAGATCTGCAATGGAACAGTAAAGGCTGGATGTTTATTGATCGTGTTTTCATCCCTGCTGGTCGTTGAGATTTCATCGAGTCTGGCTCAGGGAGTTTCAGACCTGGGTAGCAAATCTCTTGGCACAAGCCGCACCGCTCTGAAGATTGCGACCGATGCAAATGTTGCCGAGAATGATCTTGTTGCAGATCAAATTCCGAAACAGGCCCTCAAACAACTCGATCCTGAAATAGATCGGATCCCATTTGATGATTTGCCACTCTCTCCCCAGGATTTAAAACTTCTCGAAGAAGCGACCATCGAATTAATCCCTGACTATCAGGCTGCCACTGTTAATATTCAAGTTGGTGGCGGTCAGGGAAGCGGTGTGGTGATCAGCCCTGAGGGGCATATTCTGACAGCCGCTCATGTCGTGGGTGAAGTTGGAAACTCAGTCGTCATTGTATTTACAGATGGACGCCGACATCGCGCGACTGTTGTTGGTCTCGATGTTCGAGCCGATGCTGCAATTGTGCGACTCGATGGCAAGGGCCCCTACAAATTCATTCCGATGGCGACCAATGAATTCGCAAAACCGGGACGCTGGGTCGTTGCGATTGGTCATCCCAACGGATACGAAACAAGTCGACTTCCTGTCATTCGGCTCGGTCGAACTCTCTCAATCACTCCCCGAACAATTCAAACAGACTGTTCACTCGTCGGTGGAGATTCCGGTGGACCACTCTTCGATTTGAATGGTCGCGTGGTCGGGAT
This sequence comes from Rubinisphaera italica, assembly GCF_007859715.1. Classification (NCBI taxonomy): domain Bacteria; kingdom Pseudomonadati; phylum Planctomycetota; class Planctomycetia; order Planctomycetales; family Planctomycetaceae; genus Rubinisphaera; species Rubinisphaera italica. The sequence continues at coordinate 4,334,489 of NZ_SJPG01000001.1, read as the reverse complement.
TCACAGTCGTATCGGTGTCAGTAACAGCATCAATTATCACGTCCCCGTTCAAGTCTACTTAAAAGACTGGGAAGAGTTGAACGAAGGTGACACACACGATGAAGACTCCGATAACAATTCCAAACCCGCTCCTCCACGAAAGGCTTATCTGGGAATTCGCGGTCGCGATGCCACCGGTAATGGTTGTATCATCACAGAAGTCAGTCCGAATGGCCCAGCCGAAGATGCGGGAGTCAAACCGGGAGACATTATTACAAAGTGCGATGGCAAGAACGTAAAAAACTTCAGAGACCTTGTCGCGGCTTTGAAATCGAATCAGCCCGAGGACGAAATCAAAATTACCGTTCGTCGAAAAAACGCAATGAAAGAATTGACGGTGAAACTGGGAGCCACTGAGTTGTAGCAGTGACGAACATTATATTTAAGAATATTCGAGATTTTGCTCAGTTCATTGCTAAAACAGAACATCGTTTGCACATCTCTCTGCAACATTTCTAATTCGTAAAGTGGTTTAGCAACAGCGATTTCTGACTCACATTTGAGAATGATTTACACTCTCCAAATTCCGATTGTCTTCTCGTGCCAGTCCGGGTAGGATGCGATTAATGGATGTCACCCCCTGAAGTGACCTAGAACGTTATTCAGGAAGCACGTGGCAAGACTATTCAAGGATTGAAATTTCCGGTTGGACCGATGAATCTACAAGAAATACGCCAGGAATTTGTTGAAGACACCGAGTTTTTGAAACTCTGTGATCGTTACGAAGAGATCGATCTGTCTGTCGCGGCTCTCGAATTGGCTCGCGACTATTATCCCGATCTCGACTTCGACCACTCCCTCGTCTGGATCGATGAACGGGCAGACGAAATTCGTCAGCAAACATCTTCCTTCCAGAAACCGTATTCGCAGATCGAGTTTCTTGCAGAGACAATCGGGACAAGGCACGGATTACGCGGCGATAACGCCGCTTTTCAGGCCGCCGATGGCAGCTTTATGAATAGTGTGATCAAAACCGGCCGTGGCATCCCGATCAGTCTGTCCATCCTATATATGGCTGTGGCAAAACGCGCAGGCATCGATTTGGAAGGTGTCGCTGCACCGGCTCATTTTCTGACACGACTCGAAACCATCGAAGGCCCGGTCTTTCTCGATGCCTATACCCCAGGTCGTTACATGCAATACGACGAATGTGTCGACTGGGTGCAGACGATTGCCGATGTTTCTCGTAGCGACGCCAAATCCGGTCTAAAATCTGTCGGTCATCGCACTATTGTCACACGCATGCTCAACAACCTGAAAGTACTCTATATCGAACAACAGAAGTGGGAGCATGCCCTGCGCGTGCAAAATCGTCTCCTGCTGCTCAATCCTTCCCAGTACGCTTCCCGGCGTGACCTGGCTTTAATTTCGCTCAAAGCCGGTTATCCAGGAGAAGCACTTGCTCTGCTGCGAAAAGTGGTCTCGGTGGCTCCTGAACTCGAACAGCGGATGCTCCGAAGTCAGATCACTCAGGCGTTCAACGAAATTACTCGTTGGAATTGATGTTGTCGGATTGCTGACATTGTCGCTCAAAAGCGTTAAGCTGCAAATGTGGTTCGCTGGATTCCATATGATGGATTCAGCTGGCCGCACTGGGCCGCTCGACTCTGACTACTAAACTTGTGAAAACTTTCATAAGCGACAACGATTTCGCCAGGCAATACATCATGCAATTTTCCGCATCTACACCGACAGAGGCTTTAGCGAAGCCAGCCACCATCCTCATTTTCGGAGCCTCGGGCGACCTGACGGCTCGCAAACTGGTTCCTGCGTTATACACGCTTTGGAAAACAGGATATCTCCCCAAAAGCACTCAAATTGTAGGAGTGGCTCGAAGAGAAAAGACGGACGAATCGTATCGCGGCGAAATGTTAGAAGCCGTCAAAACATCGTCACGTACCGGGGAAGTCACTCAGGAAAACTGGGATCTCTTTTCCCAGTCTTTACATTACCGGGAAGTCGATCTGGAAAAACCGGAGCAGTTTGATGCTCTGAAAGTTTCGCTGGAGAAACTGGAAGAAGAAAATGGTTTGGGCGGACAACGAATCGTCTATCTGGCGACCGCTCCTCAACTGTTTCAGCCTTCTGTCGAGGCCCTTTCAAAAGCGGGAATGATTCCTGCCCCAGATGCCCCGAACTGGTTACGCGTTGTTGTCGAAAAACCGTTCGGTCACGACCTGAAATCCTCACAGGAACTCAGCGCCAATCTCAGCAAATTGCTGGCTGAGAAGCAGATTTATCGTATCGATCATTATCTCGGTAAAGAAACCGTACAGAACATCTTGCTGTTCCGCTTTGGAAACTCGATATTTGAGCCTCTGCTCAATAGAAATCATGTCGACAATGTACAAATTACCGTGGCCGAATCGCAGGGGATGGAGCGTGGACGTGGCGGCTATTACGATCAATCGGGAGCACTGCGGGATGTTCTGCAGAACCACGTCTTGCAATTACTTTGCTTGATCGCGATGGAACCTCCCTCGTTATTCCGTGGTGAAAATATTCGCGATGAAAAACTGAAAGTCCTTCAGGCACTCCGCCCCGGAGATCCTGATAACATCGATAACTGGGCGATCCCCGGTCAATACACGGCTGCCGAGAAAGATGGGCAGGTCCTCAAAGGATACCGCCATGAAGAACGGATCCCGGAAATTTCCCGTCGGGAAACATACGTCGCGATGGAAGCCCGGATCGACAACTGGCGCTGGGAAGGCGTGCCTTTCTACATGCGAACCGGGAAACGCCTGCCCGCTCGTGGAACTGAAATCGCGATCAAATTCAAGCTGCCACCGCTGAATCTGTTCTCAACCGTTGAGTGCGATGGCGACATGTGCGAAATGGTTGAGGCTCAGCAGAATACCTTGGTGTTCCGCATTCAGCCTTACGAAGGCATCATGCTGCAATGCTCAACCAAACGTCCAGGCATGCAGTATCAGATCCATCCGGTCACAATGGACTTTGCCTATAACGATGCATTTCAAATCGATATGCCCGAAGCCTACGAACGACTCCTGCTCGATGTGATGCGGGGCGACTCGACCCTCTTCACCCGCAGCGATGAACTCGAAGCGGCCTGGCGATTTGTGACTCCAGTCCTCGACCATTGGGAGAACCGCACAAAAGATCCCGAATTCTACCAGGCCGGCAGTTGGGGGCCTGACGAAGCGGATCGGTTACTCACACGAGAAGGCCGCACCTGGCGTAAACCGAGTTTCCAGAAGAAATATTAAGAACGTCTATCAAAACCGACTTTCGATATGTGAAACCAATTTTTCCTATCAGAATTACTATGGATAAATTGATCAAGAACAGAAATCAAATAATTCAATTTCTCAATAGTGAAATTGAATTACTGAACCACAGAGACACAGATAACACGGAGAGTTTTTATAAATCTAAGCTTAACCAAATTTCCAATATTTTTGTCACTCCAGATTTGCACAACTAAATTTCTCTGTGACCTCTGTGTCTCTGTGGTTTTAATTTTTCACAGATTTATGACGTCTGGTTTCGTATAACAATCTGGTTTAATTAACGGTTCTAAGTTTTACGCAGCATGTTTGCTGTTCGCAGCGGCAACCGCCTGAAAGCCGATTTCCACGGCAAGGGGTTTGTCTGCATTCGTATTGCGTCGGACATCGACACGGAATCCATGTGGATACACTTCGCCGATCGACGCTTCGACATCGGCATCGCCGAGTGGTTCGCATTCAATTTCCGGATGACTGGATAGTGAGGGCGTAAACACAGCATGAGCAGACATCTGTTTCTGCCCGGCTGCCATTTCCAGTCGGAGCATTCCTTCAAGAACTTCCGAGCCGTCTGATTGTCGTTTGCGGGAAAGCCACTGGATAACCTGCTCGTCCTCAACAACCGATTCCGTCTTCTTCGTTTGTGAAGCAGGGTGAATTTCTGGAGCAGAGGCGATCTCAGCCGAGGAATCTGTCGCAAAGAAACTTAATAGACGAGAACCTATCAAAAGCGTTGATCCGACGGTAATTAAGGTCATCAGGCAGAATGCCCAGACACTGCTCGCTGGAAAGCTGGAGATTAAGCCACAGAAAATTCCGCAGCTTATCAATCCGGCAATGCACAGCACCTGATCGCGTTCAGAATTGGCCAGCAGACGATTCCGCAGCACATATCCAATCGACATCACACCGAGACCGAGCAGCGCGATGCTCAAACCAAGCTGCCGAATGAGATCGGCTTCTGGATGGAATCCGCTGAGAACCCGAGCCGAAAGCATCAGCAGACCGAGAGTGATCCAGGTCACTCCGATCGCCCAACTCGCCTGGAGATCCTGAGATTCACGAATCTCCCGTGCCCACTGCTCGCAACGCTGACTCCATGTCATGGCGACACTCCTTCGTACGCCGAATTTTATTTAACATCAACTTTTTAGAGTTCAGTCTAGCTTAAAACGTCGCCCAATTTTGATATTCAAAGTTGAATGTATCACTGCTGGACTAGCCAGCAGTGGCACACGTCAAACGACATTTAGCTCATCACAAACTCTGTCTGAGGAACTTCACTTCCCAGGCCGACCGCTTCACGCAGTGCAGACGCTTTGTTTGTTGATTCCCAGGTGAAATCAGGATCATTACGACCGAAGTGTCCACCCCAGGCTGTTTTCTGGAAGATCGGGCGTCGCAGGTCGAGAGTTTCGATGATGCCTTTGGGAGTCAGTGGGAAAATCTCACGGACAGCGGCTTCGATTTTTGACTCGTCGACTTCGGCAGAACCGAAGGTATCGACTCGCACACTCACAGGCTCAGCGACACCAATCGCATAGGCCAGTTGAACTTCACATTCGGTTGCCAGCCCAGCTGCGACGATGTTCTTAGCGACATAGCGTGCCATGTAAGCTGCAGATCGGTCCACTTTAGTAGAGTCTTTTCCACTGAAGGCTCCGCCGCCATGTCGTCCCCAGCCGCCGTAGGTATCGACGATGATTTTTCGTCCGGTCAAACCACAATCGCCGTGCGGGCCACCGATGATAAACTGCCCAGTCGGATTGATATGATATTTGGTTTTGTCGCTGAGGAATTCTGCAGGGACAACGTCTTTAATAATCTGCTCAATCGCGAAATCGCTGATCTCTTTTTGTGACACGCTTTCGGCATGTTGAGTCGAAATAACAACCGCAGAAACTCCAACCGGACGGGAACCTTCGAACTCGACACTCACCTGACTTTTGCTGTCGGGACGCAACCAGTTCACTTCCCCTTTTTGACGAGCTTCCGTCAAACGATTCAAAATTCGATGCGATAATGCAATTGGGACCGGCATGAATTCTTCGGTTTGATGGCAGGCATAGCCAAACATCAATCCCTGATCACCGGCTCCGTCGCGATCGACTCCCATGGCGATATCGCTCGACTGAGAATGCAGACGAACATCAATTTCGCAGGTCTTTGCGTTGAAGCCCAGATCGTCGCTGTTGTAACCAATCTCATCGATCACTTTACGGGCGATGGCTGCGTAATCGACTTTGGCATTAGAAGTGATTTCACCAGCCAAGCAAACGAAGTCTGTTGTGCAGAGTGTTTCGCAGGCGACGCGGGAGAGTGGATCCTGAGCCAGCAAGGCATCAAGTATGCCATCGGAGACCTGATCGGAAACTTTGTCCGGGTGCCCCATACTGACAGATTCACTCGTGAAAATATAATTCGACATTCTGATTCCTCGATACAAACTCTGCGTTTGAGCAAATGAAACTGCGTGAAAATCGAATCGATTGTTCAACACAGTATTGATTGGAGCTGTGAATACTCATGACACATCGTCAAGAATGCGACTGGACTCCAGATTTCCAACTCGCCATTTTAGCAGGTCGAGCGGGGACGGAAAGTCAATCTCCCCCTCAATTTACTCACTCAAGCAGCAGATTTTTGAATTCTTTTGAACGGGATTTCCAGCGTTTGTTCGATCCATTCCATCGTTTTCCGGGTTGCACCCTGCTGGGAGAGTACATATTTCCGGGCGGCATTGCCGATCAACTCTGCGTTTTCGGGCTGGTGCAACAGTACCGAAATACAATCGGCCAGCTCATCACCTGTAGGGATGACCATGCAAGCTTTGCGACGTTCGAGTTCCTCGACAACTTCGATAAAGTTCCAGGTATTCGGCCCCAGCACAATTGCGGCTCCATATCCTGCAGGCTCCATCATGTTCTGACCGCCCCGCTGATTAAAACTCCCGCCGACAAAAGCAATCTCTGCCAGACCCCAACAGGCGGAAAGTTCGCCGAGTGTATCGAGCAATCGAACGGTTGAAGAATCGGCATCACGCCCTGACTGTTCTCCAGAATTGACCAGTGAACGGCGTAAAACTTGAGATCCCGACTCCTGGATCAACTGAGAAACTTCGTCAAAGCGTTCCTGATGTCTGGGAGCGATGATGAGTTGTAAGTCTGGAAATTCGCTTCGAAGTGTTTTCCACGCAGAGAGAATCAGAGACTCTTCCGGCTCCCCTGTGCTGCCCGCCATCATGACGGGAGCGTCCGGCGAAATTGCAAATGCGTTCCGAAGTTCCTGAACACGAAGATGATTACGATCCGTCATCAATCGATCGAACTTGATCGACCCAGCAGTTTCGAGCCGACTCGCATTTGCTCCCAGTGCGAGAAAACGGTCTGCATACTCTGAATTCTGGGCAACGATTAACGAGAATCGCTGGAGCAGAGGACGGATCAATGAGCGAAATCTGCGGTAGCCTTTGAAGCTGTTGGCACTCAAGCGACCATTGATTAAAGTGACCGGAATATTAGCCCGATGAGTTTCCAGAATCAGATTCGGCCACAACTCAAGTTCGACCAACCCCAGACAACTGGGCTTCAATCGCTGAATCACATTTCGGACGGCCCAGGAAAAATCGAGTGGGCAATAAAACAGTCGGCAGTCGGGATAAGTCTTCCGAGCAACCTGCATTCCGGTTTGCGTCGTAATACTGATCGCGACTTCCCAGTCGGGGTGCCGCTCTTTCCAGGAATTCACGACCGGCTCAATCTGCAGCACTTCCCCGACACTGACCGCATGAAACCAGACGCACTCTGCATGACTATCTCGACGAGGAATCTGTCCAAGGAACTTTTCTCGAAACCCCTCGCGGTATCGACCCGTTTTCAATCGTCGATAAACCAGATATGGAAACGCCAGAGTCAGCAATGAGAGATACAGAATGTTGAGCAGATATCGCACGAGAGAGAATCCATTCGCTCTGGTTATCTTAAAAAAATTATTCGTCCCAGTTTTCGTCCGGATAGCTGACGATCACATTCGTCCGGATTCCGCCACGAGGTGTGAACTCGGCTCGGATTTCCATCGATCTTGGCTGGGTCACTGCGACTAAATCGTCCAGAATTTTGTTGGTGACGCTTTCATAAAACGCTCCATGATTCCGATATTCCTGCAGGTACATCTTCAACGATTTGAGTTCGAAGCAGACTTCGTCGGGAATGTAAGCAATTGTCAGAGTGCCATAATCTGGCTGACCGGTTTTCGGACAGACCGATGTGAACTCCGGACAAATCGTTTCGATCACATAATCGCGATCCGGATTTGGATTTTCAAAAGTTTCCAGCAGGTCGCGTGACGGCTCAGTCATGGGAAGTATCAGTTCAGCAAAACAGTTATAGACGATGGGAATCAGGTTTCAGGGCACGGACGACATTGTTCAAGATCGTAAGCACAATTTCGAATAATTATTGGCTCAATCTCTAGTTAACAACACCCTGCATCTGAAATTTATTCGCCGTAGACTATCACCTGTTCCTGATGTTTCAAGGGAGTCGTAATCTGATCGGCCAGCACATCGAATTCGACGCGTCCATCCCCGGCTTGTGCGGCACTGAAGACCAGATCAAACGTCGCTTCTTCATTCGGCACTAGTTTCGCCATCGGCTTGAAGGTAATACTGGCTCCGTTTTGCACACCCGTTACCGGACCATTAGCAGAGATGTACTGTAATTGTGCTGGGATCTTACAGGTGACGGCCACCTGAGTGGCGTCTGCTGATCCCCGATTGACGACTTTAAACCGCATTGAAACCCGCTCTCCCTGAGAGACCGGACCACGGACATCGGGAATACGAACCGCCAGTGAGGGAAAACCTTCGATTTTAACCATCGTACTGATTTCCGCCTGATGACCGGAAGAATCTTCAGCAGTGACAATCAGATTTTGAGCCCCGACTTTGCTTGGCTCCAGTTTCGATGAAACTTCCAGCTTCTGTTTGGGCTCCAGTTGAGGAATCACCCAGGTGATCGATCGCAATTGATCGTTATACATCCCTTTTTCAGTGGCTGACTGGAATTCAAATCCGGGAGGAATTTGCGCGACGAGTCGAACATTTTCCAACACTCGGCTCGAATTATTCTGCACAGCCGTTTTGTACTCGGCGACATGACCGACGAATCGTCGAGTAGGCCCACTGTGAGCGACACTCATCACGGATTCAATCACATTCACTTTGACTTTGCCCTGAGCAGAAACATCGCCATCGGCTTTCACGCTAGCCACATTTTCGAGTCCACCCACCTTGCGGGCGACCATCGTGAGATTGATTTCCTTCTGCTCGCCACCTTTGAGCTGACCGATTTCATATTCGAGATCGGTGCCAGCGGGGTGTTCGAGGCCATCGGGAATCAGGTTTCTCAAGATGACGTTCTGTGCATCACCTTCGCCGGAGTTGGTGACGAGAAACTGAACCTGGACAGCTTCATTCAATGCGACTTCTTCGGTGCACTTGAGTTGAATTTCGAGTCGAGGCGCAGTCACCATTGTCTGCGAAGAAACAGTCGATTTGTAGCTGACCGTTGATACCGATCCAATTTTTCCTGACTCGATCGGCACAACTCGGACAAGAATTTTCTTCCGTTCACCCGGTTTGAGTTCATCAAACTTCCAGTGCAAAGTTTTCTCGACCAGTTCTGCTCGGGGAATCGTCCCTGTCAGCTTTGTGCCAGCCGGGAATTTGTCTTCGACGATAACATCCCGAACACTGACTTCCCCAGCATTTTCAATTTCGATCGTGTAAATCAATGGTTGACCCAGCACGGCATTGTCGGGCGCATTCTTGTGCAGTTCAATTTTCGGTTGCAGCATGCTGACGGAAAGATCGTTATCGACCCGTGCCCCACCAATTAAAACGTCGTCTTTGGGGGCGGCAGGTTGATCGTTCAACTCCAGTGGAGCAGGTTCAGCATTCATCCGAACGTTGCCGGTCGTTTCTTCCGGTTCTGCTCGAGGGAACCCCTGATTCGCAAATGGATTCGTTTGTTTTTCAGGAACTGGTGCCATTGCTGGAGCAGGAGAGGTGCTGACTGTCGGGGTTGGTTCTACAGTTGGTTCTGGTTGGAACGGCTCTGGTTTAGCCGGCGGCTCTGTATTTTCAGGCTCAGCCGAGAACGTTGGGAATCCAGACGGACGCATTTCTTCCGCTGGTTTTTCCGTGGCTGGCATTTTCTCAGCTGGAGGTTGAACCGCGAAAGGATCGGCTTGAGCTTCTGGAACGGGCTCCGGTGCTGGGGAATCAGCAGGAACAGATTCCGGAGCCGTATTTGTGTCCGGCGGTGTCAACATGAACGGAGAAGGCTCCGTTTCAGTCACTTCTGGCTTAGTGACCGGTTTATTCCCATTGAATTCCGGCACAAGTCGATATGGATCATCCGCTTTTGGAGTTTCCGATGCTGCCTCTTCTTCAAAACGTGGGAAGAAGGGCTGAGGAGTTCCATTTGTTTCTGGTTTTGGTTTTGGTTCTGTTTCTGGTTCTGGTTTAAACTCAGGCGAAGGTTCCGGTTGAGCCATCAATTCCGGCTGAGGATTCACAGCTGGCAGTGGCTCTTCGTTGGCCACAGGAACCTCGACGGGAGTAGGTTCATCCTGAGGTTCCGACGGATTAAATCCAGGGAATTGGCTGCCTGGCTGAACTTTCGGTAGTTCAGTTGGCGCGTCTGCTTTTGTCGTCTTCGGTTCATCAAATGGTGATCCCGATTTCGGGCCTGCTACTGGCACATTAAATGACTGAAGTTTCGGCTTGGATTCATTGGCTGGTTCCGGAAAAAATGCTGCCTTGGGAGCATCCTTTTGATCCATTTCAGATGACTGAGGTGGATTTGCATTCTCAATCGGTTTGGCTTCATTATTGTCGAAGGCAAAGAATGGGGGCGGTGCATCGGTTGGTTTTGCTTTTGTATTGGCAGCCAGTTGAATCAGTTCCTGAGCCGCTTCGGTTTCGGAAACTGGTTGCTCATTTCCTGTAAATTCCTGAACGGCATGCACGACCGGAGCCATCAGTTGAGCTGGTTTCTCTGCCGTATTATTCAGATCAGTCTGAACTTCATTCGCTGTCTGAACAATTTCCGATTGCCATTCGTCAACCTGTTCTTGAGTGGCCCGTTCAAATTTCTGACCGGCATTCGCGAAATCGCTTTTGATGTCGTTGAATTTTTGATCGACAGGGGCACGAAAGTCTGCGAAAGGATCATTTACAGGCACACGAGGGGTGCGATTTTCGTTAGCAGGAGGAGGATCGAAAGAATTGGGTTCCTGCTGAGGCGGAAGATTACCCGCATCGGCTGATTGTGGATAAGCCGAGGAGCGTTCCAAGGAGGAATCTTGCGGCGGATTTCCCGCATCCCGCCTGAAATATGGGCTGTTTTCAGGTTCCGGTTCGTTCTGGGATTCGGCAAAATCCTCAGCGGAAAGCATCCCTGAAGCCGGAGATTCCTCTCCCAATTGAGAGTTTTCCAGCTGAGAACTATTCTCAGTGAATTCTGTTGGATTCTGTGACTGCTTGTCCAGATTCTGCTGAACCTGCATCAAACCAAAAAATCCAACCGCCAAGCTTGCGGCTAACGCTGTCAGCTTCCAGGCTGCACCCTGCATGGGATTCCCTTCCCCAGTGATATCAATAACTTACTGCGATGACGCCACACTTTCATCCTGAATGTGACGTAAGATCTTGAGCCATATTTTGCAGAAATACCATTTTTGGCAAATTTTGCAAACCCCAGTTTTTTGCAGAACCCTTTAGAGAGATACTACGTTTAAGAGGAAATGAAAACAAATTTTTTGACTCTCACATGCTCTATCTGTACTGAATGACTCTCGTTGAATAATTATGTTGAGAGGATTCAGTAAATTCCCAAATCCATTTGTAAAGCCTTCTGAATTCACAAACTACTGTGAGGCAATGCCTTACGGTGAAATGAATTATTGCGCAGGGACTTTTTGAATCAATTTTCAAAAAAAATGCTTCGTATGCGAACTTTTTTCAACCATGTGTCGTCATAATAGCGTAGTAGGGATGTGTTAAAGCAATTTTGATTTTTTAGGAAAATCGCCGGTCACGATGTCCGGAGGTCTCTTACGAGAAGTTTTCACGAAGAAGACGATTCGGAAGGAGAGTTATTATGGCGACTTATGCAAATCCAGTGATAAAGCAACTGAAAGACCAGCAGGTCCGATATGCCCCTAAGAAGGTTCGTTTGGAGCAGATCCAGCGAGCTGAGAAACTTCTGGCGGAATTGGATCTGGAACGAGATTACGAATATCCTGAACTTTGTCAGCGGATTACCGATTATCAGTCGAGTCTATATCCCGATCTGAAAATCGATGGCAAAGATGTTCAGCACGATTTATGTCGCTTCGTCGAAGATCTTTCGGACAGTATCGATATGCAAATCGATGATGTCCAGGAAGATGTGATGACGGTTGACGACCTGAGTGAACGATTTCACGTTTCCACGAAAACAGTTGATCGCTGGCGACAGCGGGGACTGGTGGGACGTAAGATTAAAATGGGCGCTCGCAAACGAGTCGTCTTTTTGAAGTCGAACGTTGACCGATTTATTAAAGCCAATGCAGCCGAGATCCGTCGCAGTTCACGTTTCACTCAATTGACAGCCCAGGAAAGGCTCGAAATTATCGATCGTGCCCGGAAACTGGCCGCTCATGGCGCGTGCCTGTCTGAAATCAGCAAACGGCTGGCCCGGAAAACGGGCCGGTCCGTCGAGACAGTCCGTTATACGTTGAAGAATCACGATCGCGATTATCCGCAATCAGCCATCTTCCCGCATGCCCGCGGTCCATTAACGGACGAAACAAAACGGGAAATCTGGCACAAACATCAACGGGGAACTTCCGTTGAAGATCTGGCCAGACAATTCTGTCGCACGCGTTCGAGTATTCATCGCATTATCAATGAAGTGAGAGCAGACCGAATATTGGAGGTCAATCTCGATTTCATCGACAGCGAAGAGTTCCACAAACGGGGCGCAGAGAAAGTGATTCTCGGCGATCCCCCCGAAGTAGAACGCAAAGAGTCGAAACCAAAAATTCCGCCCGGGCTGCCCGCCTATCTGGCCAGTCTGTACGAATTGCCGTTGTTGACTCGGGAAGAAGAAGGATACTACTTCCGCAAAATGAATTACCTCAAATTCAAAGCGGGACAGATGCGGGAAAAAATCGATCCTGCAAAACCTTCTGCCCGATTGATGAGTGACATCGAAGAACAGATTCGTGAAGCGGTTGTCGTGAAAAACTTCCTGATTCGCAGTAACTTGCGGCTGGTTGTTTCCATCGCCAAACGGCACGTCAAACCGCAATCGAACTTCTTCGAAATGGTTTCGGACGGGAATATGTCGTTGATTCGAGCGATCGAAAAGTTCGATTACTCTCAGGGAAATAAGTTCTCCACTTATTCCACCTGGGCGATAATGAAAAACTACGCCCGTTCGATTCCGACCGAAATGAAGCAGATGGATCGTTATCGGACCGGTCACGACGATCTGTTTTCACAATCGACCGATCAGCGCGACAATCCGTTCCAGCAGGAGCTGGCACAGAAACATCAGCACTCGGCGATTATGAATATCCTCGAACAACTCGATCACCGCGAACGGGATATTATTCTCTTCCGCTTCGGGTTGAACAAAGGAACGGAATCCGAAACCCTGGAACAGGTCGGCCAACGTTTCGGCGTGACCAAAGAACGAATTCGACAAATCGAATCGAGAGCGATTTCCAAACTCAAGAAAATCGCCATCGAAGAAAAAATCGACATCCCAGGCTTCTAAGCCCTTTCAGGGCTTTGATCTGGGCGTCGGATAACTGTTACGCACTCCGTTATCGTGCTTGACTAGTTTATCCTGAAAATGATTAACCAATGACTTGGAGATGAAGTCGCAAGATTTGTTTGCTCCGGCAGAATGCGAAAATACTGAATCGGAACGTCCTTCGTTCCGTCCTGCAAGATCCACGAGCACTTTTGTTCGTGGATCTTTTTTTTCTCTTTAAACCCAAAGCGTCAGTTTTGAAGTTGCGTTTTTACTACTTGCCTATCCGTCAAACTGAATCCCTGTGAGGTTCCATGAATAATCGATTTCCAAGATTAAATCATAAGAAAACAAATGATTTCCGAAATAACACAACCGAAAAAACTTTTCAAAAAATATGGCGCGATTCAAAACCCATCCTTGATATATTTCTTCTTCATCGCATTCCTCACTGTCAAATCCGTTTCTTGCAGCCAGTTCTTCTACATCAACAAAGTATCTTTCCAGGAAGTCTATCGTCTCAAATTCTTGAATGTTTTGGTAAACTCTTTCTGCAGTGTTTAATACTCCATCCAGAGTACTCGCTTTAAATCTTGTATTAGCATGTTCGGTTTCCCATACTAAAGAAATACATGTTTTTTCACCGCTGGAGTTTGATACATCGGCATTATAACTCAATGAATATAATTGATAATCACTGAATTCAAGTTCTGATAATTTCCGAGTTAAAACTCCAAAAGCGTGTGATGATAGCGTGTCTGGAGTGTTGAGATAAATTTTATTAACAGTCGGATTGTTCATTGTTTTTTACATCCAACTTGGACTCGATGTTAAGGTGGGGCGGTTTCAGTATTGAAGTGGAGTATTCTTACATTTCGCGAAAGAAACGTCCATATGTGTATCAAGTCATGAAAACAGAGTCACTTGCGCCTCGTGCTTGTAAATCGAGCAAATGCGAACTTACTGCGTCCGTCGATAGTGCTTCTCCAGAGTATGAATATTCGGCAGACAGCGTTTCACCCAGGCCAGGCGGATTTCGTCTTTTTCTGCCTCGGTCAAATGCCAGTCCCGATCGGAATTATGCAGACGGTGCACCAGTTCGTTCAGGCATAACGCGACCGAGACCGATACGTTATAGCTTTCTGTGAAGCCGAACATGGGAATTGTCACACATTCGTCAGCTGCGTTCATCGCTTCCTCTGATAAACCGGTTTTCTCCCGCCCGAACATAATGGCGACCGGTTCGGTTAAGTCGAGATCAAACAGCGAGGTGGCCGTTGGTTCTGGAGAAGTTGCGATCAGGCGATAATTTCGTTCTTTCAAAGACTGCAGGCAGTCTTTTGTGCAGGTTTCGGGATTCTGCCAGAGTTTCGTCGTGACCCATTTTTGAGCGCCGCGTGTAATGTCCCGATTGATTTTGTGGACATGATCGCGATCAATCCGCTGCATCTCCTGGATACCGAAGCAGTCGCAGCTGCGAAGAACGGCACTGGCATTGTGCGGCTTGAAGAAATTTTCCAAGACAACCGTAATGTGTTTCGTACGAAAATTCAGGACTTCTTCAAAACGTTCGAGCCGTTCCGGAGTGAGAAATTGCTGCAGATAATGCAACAGATTCTTATCGGTCATCAGTTACACCTGTTTCATCATATTTCTCAGCCTCATGGTTTTCCCACCGTCAGTCAGTGAACATTCCGTAAAAATCCGTGTCGTATGGATTGTGCGATCAAACCACGAAAAACAGGCAGTCGCATTCGATTCCATCACTTGAAACCGAGAAGTTTCTCGGGTAATGTATCGCTTGTCCGCCACCAGTGCGAACTGGACAGACTGGCAGACAAAACAAGATGGTGCCCATAGCTCAGCTGGTTAGAGCGTCGGATTGTGATTCCGAAGGTCGCGGGTTCGAGCCCCGTTGGGCACCCTTTTTTATGCGCGGATTTATTCTATGTGAAGTGATCATACGAAGTGCCAAGGCTCTATGAGCCGTGGTACCAGACGATTTAAATCTCCTGGCCCAGTAGGCGGGCGACTTCATTGACGTCTTTATCGCCGCGACCGGAGAGGCAGATGACCATCACGTCATCTGGACTGCGCTGACCAGCGGTTTTCAGGGCGTAAGCCAGAGCATGTGACGTTTCGACGGCTGGCAGAATCCCTTCGAGCATAGCTGTTTTCTGAAATGCATCGAGTGCTTCATCGTCTCTAATCGACGTATAATCGACACGGCCAGTATCTTTCCAGTAACTGTGTTCGGGACCGACGCCGGGATAATCGAGACCGGCGGAAATGGAGTGGACATCGAGTGTCTGACCGTCGTCATCCTGCATGACGTAGCTGTAAGAGCCGTGGAGAATGCCAGGTTGACCGTAGGTGAGCGGGCTGGCATGTTTGCCCGGTTCCGGTCCCAAGCCGCCGGCCTCTATGCCCGTCAATGTGACGGTATCATCTTCGATAAAGGGATAAAACATCCCGGCTGCATTCGAACCGCCACCGACGCAGGCGATAACTTCATCGGGAAGTTTGCCTGTCATTTCGAGGCATTGAGCCCGAGACTCATTACCAATAACGGACTGAAAATCACGGACAATTTTGGGAAACGGATGCGGTCCAACAACCGAGCCTAGAATGTAATGCGTATCGGAAACACTTCCCATCCAGTCCCGCATCGCTTCGTTAACGGCATCCCGCAATGTTCGCGAACCTGAAGTGACCGCTCGAACTTCCGCTCCCATCGCCTTCATTTTGAAAACATTCAGCTTCTGCCGACGAATATCTTCTTCACCCATGTAAACGACACAGGGAAGTCCGAACCGGGCGCAGGCAGTAGCCGAAGCGACGCCGTGTTGACCGGCTCCGGTTTCTGCAATCACGCGGGGTTTTCCCATGCGTTTCGTTAAGAGAGCCTGACCCATCGTGTTATTGATTTTATGGGCGCCGGTATGATTGAGGTCTTCCCGTTTCAGGTAGATTTTCGCTCCTCCACAATGTTCAGTCAGCCGTTCTGCGAAATAGAGGGGGTTCGGGCGTCCGACATACGTTTTGAGCAGCATGTCCAGCTCGGCCTGAAATTCGGGATCTTTTCGAGCCGATTCGTAGGCGGCATCGAGTTCATCGAGAGCGTACATTAAGGTTTCCGGGACGAATCGACGCCCATAAGGACCAAAACGACCAAGTTGATCGGGAACCTGTTTTGTGGCCGGTCCCAATGGTGCGGTTTTCGTAGCTTCTGACATACGACTAATCCTGGGTTCTTTATGAGTCGAGGATGGCAGGTTTTTATATTCGGGGGCCTATCTTTGAGAGAGCCCCCGCCACCCCTGATTAATTAGTTTGTGATGCAGGTCTGGCACAGCCTGACCTACGGCTTAATCTATGATATCTCATCTGCATTGCATTAACAGATTCAAATCCGAAATCCTCGCCTATCGTAGACGACAATTCAGCGGCGAGGAATGTTCGGGGTTGTTATCATAGCATCAGTATGACAGAAAATCAGAAAATCACTGCTGAACAAATCCTCGGTCCCAAGGGGAGAATTGCTGCGCGGCTCAAGAATTATGAGTTCCGCGAACAGCAACTGGAGATGGCACAGGCTGTTGAAAAGGCGATTGCGACAAAATCGCACCTGGTTGCAGAAGCCGGAACCGGAACGGGCAAAAGTTTTGCGTATCTCGTCCCGGCCATTCTCTCGGTCCTCAACAATAAGTCCCAGGAAAAAGGCAAAGAAAAAAAGCGAGTCATTGTTTCGACTCATACGATCAGCCTGCAGGAACAGCTGATTCAAAAAGATATCCCGTTCCTGAATGCCGTTTTGCCGCTCGAATTCTCAGCGGTGCTGGTGAAGGGACGCTCGAATTATGTGAGCCTGCGTCGCTTGCAGGGGGCAGTTCAAAAAACAGTTTCGCTCTTTCCCAAAGAAGAGGAACTTCAGCAGTTACGCACACTTTCGGAATGGTCGAAAAAAACAAACGATGGCAGTCTCGGGGATTTAGGATTTCGACCGTTGCCATCTGTGTGGGAAGAAGCTCGCAGTGAACATGGAAATTGTCTTGGACGTAAATGTCCAACTTATGACGATTGCCTGTATTACAAGGCGCGGCGGCGAATCTGGAATGCGGATTTGCTGGTCGTCAATCATGCCCTGTTTTTCTCTGATCTGGCTTTGAGGCGTGATGGAGCCTCGATCCTGCCCGATTATGAAGCCGTTATTTTTGATGAAGCGCACACGCTCGAAGCGGTCGCGTCGGATCATTTGGGGGATGCCGTCTCGAATTCTCAGCTGCATTATCTGCTGACGAAACTTTATAACGATCGGGCTCAAAAAGGTCTGCTGGTGCATCATAATATGGTCAAAGCCCAGCAGCAGGTCGGTCGACTGTACATGATTGCCGATGAGTTTTTCGCGTCTGTTGAGCACTGGCTCAGTCAACATGCCGGAAAGAATGGGCGGGTTCGTGGAGAGGTTCCGATCAGTAATGGGTTGTCTGCTGAGTTGAATCAACTCGGAAGTGCGATCTGTGAATTTGCGGAAGATCTGGAGAATGAAGCCGAGCGGATTGAGCTCAATGCGGCTGCCGATCGCGTCTTTTCGATTTCGAATTCGATCCGCAACTGGATGGAACAACTCTCGGGCGATGCCGTTTACTGGGGCGAAGTGATACGTGGGCGTCAGATGCGTATCAAACTGATCTCTGCTCCAGTCGAAATTGGGGATGTGCTACGGGATGAACTGTTCAACAAAATCCCCTCAGCCATCTTAACCTCGGCGACAATGGCGATAGGCGGCCAGTCGTTTCGTTTTGTGAAAGATCGCATTGGATTGACCAGCGGCGATGAACTGCAGGTTGGCAGTCCGTTCGATTATCGCAAGCAGATGAAGCTGATTCTGTGTAAGAACATGCCGGATCCGAGTCAGGAATCTAAAGCGTATGAAGCGGCTGTCGTTGAGCGGTTGAAGAAATATCTGCTGCAGACGAAGGGCCGGGCGTTTGTGCTGTTCACGAGTTACTGGATGCTCAACGAGTGTGCGCGTCAGCTTTCGGGGTGGTGTCGCGAAAATGGCTTGACGCTGTATTGTCAGGGAAACGACATGCCTCGCTCGCTCTTACTGGAGCGATTTCGTAAAGACTCAGCCGGGGTGCTGTTTGGTTCTGACAGTTTCTGGCAGGGAGTCGATGTGCCGGGGGATGCATTGCAGAATGTGATCATCACGCGATTGCCATTCAGCGTGCCCGATCATCCACTGCTTGAAGCTCGTGTCGAGAGAATCAAGCGGCGGGGCGGCAATCCGTTCAACGAATATCAGGTTCCCGAGGCTGCCATCAAACTCAAGCAGGGTTTCGGGCGTTTGATCCGCTCGAAAACAGATACCGGGCAGGTCGTGATTCTCGATCCCCGTATTCAAACCAAGAGTTACGGGAAGGTATTTTTGAAGAGTCTGCCGGAGTGCAATGTGATCATTGAATAATAGAGTCCGATCGTAGGAATCTCGCTCCCGAAACATCTGCGAGAACTCGAGCGGGCTTGTTACCAAAGGGCTAAAACAGGAAATAGATTTGTCTTCGTGTACCTCGAATGTTGCGTGGAATGGTCTTCCTGATATTCGGCATAATGATCGCGACAGCGCTTGCAATGATCCAGATGCATTTCAATACGATCGACTATTTCAGGTTTAAGCTGATGAGCAAAATAGTCTTCGGAATAGTCAGCAACTTCGGCACAGGCTAAACCATCTGGATGGTTGGTTGGGAGTTGCATAATGACCATGCCCAGTCCCACACCAATAACGAGCATCGCAGCCGTTATTGAAGTTTTCATGATGCGGCGACGGGAATTTACAAATTCCCGTTTTTGAAGCAGACTCTTTGCCAGACCCGCAATTTCTCCTCCCTGGCATTCGGTCCAATCATCATGTTTTTCATTATATGTCATACTGAATTCCCCCTCTTACAAACGCCCTTATTCAGTATATTGTCATTCGGTGGGCTTAGACTTTGTGAACTAATTCACAATTAGGAAAAATAAAGGAAAAATTTCTTCAACTCGTTAAGTTAGAAATCCCAGATCAGGAGGTTTCGTGTTAATCGCCTCGGCTAGCGCCTTGATGTTTTTGAGGATGACCTGTCTTCTGTGAATGGCAACCAGTTTTTCTAATTGAAGTTCCCCAAGAACTACTGTTACCGTTTCGCGGGTGCTGCCAATCAGATTTGCCATCTCCTGATGGGAGAGGCGAATTCGTAATGCGATGCCTTCTGGATGCTTCACTGCATAACGCTCTGCCAGTTCGAGGAGCAGGTGAATCAAGCGATCTCGATTCGGCTGAAACATCAGCGATTTGAGGCGTCGTTCGAATTTCTGCCGACGCAATCCGATCAGTTTTGTCAGTCCCAGTGTGACATCGGTCTGCTCGGCCATTAGTTCCCGAATCGCCTCCGCCCGAATGGAAACAATCTGCGATTTCTCCATCGTTTCCGCAAATTCTTCCCGTTCACTCTGGCCGATGACTGTCAATTCGCCAAACAGTTCGCCGGGATCGATAAATGCCAGCAACGCCTCTTTACCTTCGGGGGTGATGTGATAAATCCGCACACGACCACTCACCACAAGTAGTACAGAATCGGTGGCATCATCAGGTAAATAGACCAGAGATTTCCGATCGAATGTTTTGGTTTTGCTCTGCACTTCCAGCTTGCGGATTTGCTCATCGCTAAGTTGCTCGAACAACTCACAACGTTTGAAATACCAGAATTGATCGTCCATGCAGAATGTCTTGATGCAGAGAGACTGAGCAGAAGGTGTGGTTTTCCTTGATAACTTATGTCAGAACTGTAACAAACTCCAGTAAATCCACCAAATGGCGGGGGTTTCTTCCGGGAGAGACTATGTTCGACAGTTAAGCAACCTACGTTACCTTTCCTTTTCCTTGGGGAGAAGGTGGCCGAAAGTCGGATGAGGGGATCTCTTCGGCGTTTTTTTTGCCGTTCACATCAATTGCCCTCACCCTAACCCTCTCCCAGAGGGAGAGGGGAAATTTATTACACTGGTTTTTGCAAGCAAATCTAGAGCGTAGTTAAAAATCACCTGCAGCGTTCGGCAGGAGCAAATACAGCGTTTTAGGACATTTCGTGTCCAAGCGATTGCAGAAACTATTTTAAAATGGTCAGGTCAACTGCTGCGACTCGATCAGTTTGTCCAGTTCATGCTTCAGCTTGCCCAGAATTTCATCGTAGGGATAGGCTCCCAGTTCTTCGGTTCCTTTTTTCAAATTCACGAAGTTGGGGGCACACCATAATCCGAGATCCGCATCGTCGGTTTCTCCGGGACCATTCACCCGGCAGCCCATCACCGCAATTGTGATGTCGTGTTCTTTGGCATAAGCAGACATCTCTTTCACCTGAGCAGCGAGATCGACAAAGGCTTCGTTTTCGACGCGGGAACAACTTGGACAACTGATGATATTCAAGCCGTTCGTATTGAAATCGACAACACTGCGGACTCGTCCGTGTGCGATATCGTCAAGAATTCCCCGTCCAGCTTCAATTTCCTCAAACTTGCGATTGTTGGGAACGGTTAACGAAACGCGAATCGTATCGCCGATGCCGGTGCCGATCAGCTGTTCGAACGCAATTCGGGTTTTAATGACCCCATCCGGCGGCATCCCGGCTTCCGTCACGCCTAAATGGAGTGGAACATCGGGACGCTTCCCGGCAAAGCGTTTATTGACTTCCACCACTTTGCGAGGATCGGAATCCTTGAGCGAAACGCAAAACCGATTGAAATCCAGGCTTTCGAGGAAATCGCAATGATCGAACGCCGATTCGAGCATTGGAGAAATCGAATCTTCTGGATCGTATTTTTCCTTCTTGGCGGGGTCGACAGAGCCGCAGTTCACGCCGACTCGAATCGCACAATCGTGTTCACGGGCGATATTCACAATGAATTTCACCTTCTCCTGCCAGGGCTTGTCTCGTTCATGGTGATACAGGTGCCCCGGGTTATAGCGTAATTTCTGGACATTCGGGGCGACCAGTTCTGCCAGGCGATAATTCTCCTGGAGATCGACCGAGAGATTCGCCGTCACCTGTTTCGCAATTTCATTGAGAGCCTCGGCATCTTTTTTACTGTCGACCGCAACCCGCACAATATCCGCACCTGCTGCAGTCAATTGTTGAATCTGACTGACTGTTGCATCGATGTTAGGAGTTTTGGTGGCTGTCATGCTCTGAACGGCAATCGGATGACCTGCCCCAATCGTTGCAGTTCCAATTTGGACTGCTCGTGTCGGATTTCGCTGAATTTCAACCATTATTTGAGTACTCTTATCAAACTGAACGAGCCAATACGGCGTAACGAATCCGTAAATGAAGCCCTAAAATAGATCATTGTTTTCAATCACCAGGGGCTTCTGGGTAATTTTCACGTATCCAGACTGTTTTGCAAAGTGCAGGAACAGGAAGAATAGCAGGAAAAGGCGAATTCTATCGACTATTCATCCAGAAGATCAATTTTTGATGAGGTTGGTCAGTCTGCATTCAGCGTGCTTTCGTTCATTGCTGCGTCTGGATAGGATATATGTGAGCAGAAAAAATACTTAAAGACGCACGAAACTCATGTACAGTGAACATGAGATTTTCAAGATCCTCGATAGACAAGAATAAGAATTGAAACCCACTATGAGTCGTTGTTTGATCACCGGAGGAGCTGGCTTTATTGGTAGTTCCATCGCAGAGTATCTTCTGGAAGAAGGCCACGATGTTACGATTCTCGATAATTTGTCGACAGGCCGGGATTTGAATCTGCAAGGTATTCGGGATCATGAACGGCTCACCATTCGAGTTGGTTCAATCACCGATTCCGTTCTGTTGACCGAGGTGATGGCGGGCCAGGACGAAATTTACCACATGGCCGCAGCAGTTGGCGTGAAACTGGTGGCTGATGATCCCGTTCGCACCATCGAGACAAACATCTATCCGACCGAACTCTTGTTACGACAAGCCATGCACGGAGGCCAAAAAGTATTTCTGGCCTCGACCAGTGAAGTTTATGGCAAGAACACAAAAGACTCCTGGGTGGAAGAAGACGACCTGCAATTTGGTCCCACATCAAAACCCCGCTGGGCCTACGGCTGTTCGAAAGCAATCGATGAATTTCTGGCCCTGGCCTACCATCAGAAGTATGGTCTGCCTGTTGTGATCGGACGATTCTTTAATGTGGTCGGCCCGCGACAGGTTGGCAATTATGGCATGGTCGTTCCCCGGTTTGTCGAATCGGCCCTCCAGGGAATTGCACCGACCGTCTATGACGATGGCGAGCAGGTTCGCTGTTTTGGTCATGTTTCTGAAGTTGTCCGCTGCGTTGTCGGCTTGATGCGAAAAGAGAATTTGGAACACAATCTGTTCAACATCGGAAGTGATCAGCCGATTTCGATTCGCGAATTAGCCGAGAGGGTCGTTGCCCTGGTCGATCCTTCCCTCGAAATCAAATATGTCCCCTACAAAGACTATTACGGTCACGATTTTGAAGATGTTCGCAGGCGAGTACCGAATACGAATCGACTCAAAGAAACGCTCGGCTTCAAACCAGTCATGACGCTTGACGAGATTCTCAAAGATACCATCGCCGCGAAGAAACTGGCGCTGGGACTGAGCTGAATTGATTCTGTCGTTCCCGGAATGATTATTAATCCTGATTGACACTCATCCGTCTTCTCGAAATCAACCAGTAAATCAGTAGGCCAACGAGAATTGTCACCAGGCCAGCGGCACTTTCTCTGGGATTTCGCGAGGCTCCCAGAAATGAAATCACTAAAGTCGCAAGTGTGAAAAAGCTGGCGACAATTTTCTGCCAAAGTCGTATCTGATTTCTGTGCCTACCGAGCAGAAGACTCCCCACAGTGATTGCAGAGCACAGGGATAACGTAAAGCTCAAGTACGTCAGGAGTTCGCGTAAGGTCGTCACTTGAATGAACAGGATCGATGCAATCGCCTGCAGGAAGATGGCAATTCGAGGTGTTTCCCCCTGAAAGTTGAACCAGCCGGGCAGGTTGCCATCCTCGGCCATACGTGCCAGCACGCGCGGGCCAATCATCATTGAAACCGAGACGGATGTGTATAGCGAAATTACAATGACCAGCCCCATCAGCCAGGCAAACCATACGCCGCCAATATCTCCGGCGACAATTGTGGCAATCTGTTCCTGACCAGCGACTTGATCATAAGGTGCGGCATACACAAAAACGGCATTAATGCACCAGTAAAATCCTACGACCAGCAGAGTCCCAATCAGTAATGCACGAGGGACGGTCTGTTCTGTGTTTTTGATTTCTCCAGCACAATAGATCGCCGCATTGAAACCGCAATAACTAAAAGAGATCCACATCAGGCTCGTGGCAAAAGTTGAGAGTGAAACGGAAGACGTTTGAATGGATGTTTTTGATTTCCAGCTTTCCCACTGATCCGGAAATTGTGCGAACGCAACGGCGATAAATATCAGCAACAACGACAGTTTGGACAGGACGATTGCGTTTTGTAATTGAGAACCGATTCGCACACGAAACATATGCTGCAGGGCTGCCAGTACCACAACCGTTGAGGCGATCGAACCTGCAGGCAGTTGGTCGAGCGATTTCGACAAATCGAGCAGACTGGCCTCGAGTGTGATCGCGGCAAAGGCGATGGCACCGGTGAAACCAGCAACGATGGAAACGATCCCCGCCAGAAAACCGACCGCAGGGTGAACGGTCTTCGAAAGATAAAGATATTCCCCACCCGATTCCTGAAATTGACGCGCCAAAACTCCATAACCAATTGAACCACACAGCGCGATGATTCCTGCGATTCCCCAGGCGAGCAGCACCAGAGCCGGGCTTTTCAAATCAGCCAGGGCGAATCCCGAGGTCGTGTAAAGTCCAGCTCCGACCATGCTCGAAATGACAATTCCGATCGACGAGGTCAGCCCCAGTATTTTTCGATCCGTCATAAGTAAGTGAGCGATCTGAATTCCATTGTGATTCGTAATCCGATTGCCTTATTGACTTTGAAACAAAATCACGTAGTTTGAATTTAGACGAATACCGTCTCCTGTAATCGTATCTCCAGCATAACGACCTCTTCCGAGAAAGCAGAACCATGACGCTGATTGATCTTCTATTATTACTTCTTGTGGCCGGAATTTGTGGAAGTTTGGGGCAGGCGATTGCCGGTTATTCCCGCACAGGCTGCCTGGGGTCGATTGCACTCGGATTCGTAGGGGCATTATTCGGTATGTGGATGGCTAAGTTGATGAATCTGCCAGAAATTTTCAACGTGCAGTTTGGCACGGTCTCATTTCCGATTGTCTGGTCAATCGCTGGTTCTGCAATATTTGTGGCCATTCTCAGTTTGGCTACTCGCAGAAGAATTTGATGCGAATCAGGAACGATTACGGCGAGGTTGAAGTCTGTAAATCGATGAGTCGTCTGGATTCTTCTTTGAAATATTGTAGAAATTGCTGGATGTAGTTATCTGAGAGAAAGTCGCCATTGTACAGGATGCCGAGGTGCAACTCGGTATTCATGCCAACAATGGCAATTGCGAGGTTGGAGGTTTCTCGAACCGGAGGCATGAGAGAGATGCTGGTCAGGGTTTGATCGTTCCATGAAAAATCATCGCAAAACATGGGAGCAATTCGGCCTACATTGCTCAAGACCATGCTGGACGCACAGATCGAACCCGGAATCCAATGCCAGGGATAAATGGCTCGCAAAGTATGCAGCATCGAGAGAAACAGATGATGTTTCTTAATCGCATTGGTTTCCATAACCATCGTTCGGAAAAAATCACGACGGAAATTATCATCGATCTCTTTACGATACAATTGATCGATAAATGTCATTGTAACGCAATTTGCCACCAGATCTGGTTCATTTGATAAGTATCGGGTATTGGCAGGCACGCCAATGCGGAAACGACTGTTTTCAGTCGTCGAAGCGGGATCGGCCAACCGAAAAATTGCAAGATAAGTAGCTGTCAGCAGAAGATCGTTTAGAGTCCAGTGCAAACCTTCAACTGGCGGACGGACGGTCAGGCGATTGATCACATCTGGGATCTGGCAAAAAACTGCTCTGCGATTGTATTGTGATTTCTGATCCTGATTTTTCAGAGGCAATACCTTTTTGGCAAGATAGAATCGAATAATTCGTTTGAGTTGATGCTTGGACATCCAGCCGAGTTTTTCTTCACCGCGGGAACGAATCTCCTTCAACTCGGCTTTGGTCAATTCAGGAGGTTCCTCAGGAACATCACCTGTTGATAGCGAGAGTTTCCGGTCGGTTTCCCGCCACTCTTTGATGAACTGCAAAGCTGCCATTCCATCGACACAAGAATGATGGATTTCCAGAACGATTTCGGTTGAGGAGCTTTCATCAGCTTTGGTTATCACCCAGGCGCGGAATCCTCGCTCTTGAGTGATGTCCAGCGGAGTCAGGTTTAATAACTCCTTCTGAGTCGTCGGCTCAATGCAGACCGGTTCCCAGGGAATTGTTTCCCAACAGGGATAAAACCCTTTTCGGATGACTCTCGCATTGAGTAGCGGGTGGCGGGCGATTGTGTGGTTGAGCGATTTCTCCAGCCTCACCAGATCGCAGGTCTCATTGAAAACAAGCCGAGCATACAGCGTCATTGGCTGGTGGGGCCGATGGCTGGTAAACATAAAGGATTCAAAGGGAGTTAAACGGTCGAAGACAACGGCCATTGTCACTAACTATCGAATGTTCGAAAAGGAAGTTCACATCAAAAGGTGATAATCAACCCTTCAATGACAACTTCATTGTAAAGAGAAGATGAAGAGATTGCCAAACCGAACGCTGTTCAAAAGACGAGTTCTCAAAGGAGATCCTGCAAATTCGCCTCGATATGGCAACGCGATTTCTCGGAAATGTACGTCTACCTCTTTGTTCGGCATCGCCAATCATTTATGCTACCTTATCCTGTATATGATCGATTCCAATATCGCTTTCTAACTGAAACTTGAAATTCTATGGCGACTGCTTCCGTATATTTGTCTGGCGAATGGAAACCTTCTTCAGGCTTAAAGACATTCCAGGCGCACAATCCGACAACTGGGGAAGTGATTGGAGATCCATATCCGATCAGTAACTGGACGGATATGGAGCAGGCATTGCAGTCCGCGTCCGAATGCGATCTCATCACACGTGACTGGTCCGGGGATCGGTTTGCCGGTTTACTCGAGGCTTATGCCAGTCAGCTGGAAAATCGGGGGGATGAAATTGTAGAGCAGGCGAACCTCGAAACCGCCTTACCCGTCACTCCTCGACTCAAAGGTGCCGAGTTCCCTCGAACACTCGCCCAGTTGCGAGCTGCCGCCCAGGCTGCCCGATCAGGTGAATGGGCTATGCCAGTGATTGATCAGGCAAATAATATCCGTTCGATGTATCGCTCGATTGGTCCTGTGTTTGTCATCGGACCGAATAATTTCCCTCTCGCGTTTAATGGGATTTCCGGGGGAGACTTTGCCGCTGCGGTCGCGGCTGGAAATCCCGTCATCGTCAAAGCTCATCCTGCACATCCTGGCACAACTCGACTGATGGCCGAATGCCTCGTCAACGCCTTGATGGCTGTGAATTTCCCGGCCAACTTTATTCAACTGATTTACGAAGTCGCACCTGAAGAGGGATTGAAAGCGATTCGGGATTCTCGAATTGCAGCTGTCGGCTTCACTGGATCTCAAAAGGCGGGAATCGCCATCAAAGCCGCAGCCGACAAAGCTGGAAAACCTGTCTATGTGGAGATGTCGAGCATCAATCCTGTCTTTGTCTTACCGGGAACTCTGGCTGAAAAATCAGATGCGTTTGCCGAAGAATTCACTGGCAGCTGTCTGATGGGAAGTGGTCAGTTCTGTACAAATCCGGGTCTGGTAATTTTACCCCCTGGAAACGAAACCGCAAAATGGATTGAGAATGTCCGCGATCGCTTTGCCAATGCGAAATCTGGACCATTATTAACCGAAGGTGTCAAAGATTCTCTGCTGGACAGTATTCAGAATCTCGTAAAGGGAGGTGCAGAACTGTTAACGGGCGGTCATGCGGCCAAAGACATTGGCGGTGCTGCTCAGAATACATTGCTGTGCGTCGATGCCGAGAAGTTCCTCGCCGATTCAGATCTGTTCCAGCAGGAAGCATTTGGGAATTGCAGTCTGATCGTCAAGACAAGCGATCCTGACCAGATGACAGCCATCGCTCAATCACTCGAAGGACAGTTGACCG
The DNA here is from genome assembly GCF_007859715.1 of Rubinisphaera italica. Classification (NCBI taxonomy): domain Bacteria; kingdom Pseudomonadati; phylum Planctomycetota; class Planctomycetia; order Planctomycetales; family Planctomycetaceae; genus Rubinisphaera; species Rubinisphaera italica. The sequence goes on along the minus strand of NZ_SJPG01000001.1, from coordinate 4,307,127 downwards.
GCTGCGTTTACCTGACTGATCAACCTGAAGATGAAGCGATTTATCAGCAGCTCGAACCAATCTTGCGCAGGCGTGTTGGCCGCTTGATCAATAACAAAATGCCAACCGGAGTTGCCGTTTCACCTGCAATGAACCACGGAGGACCATTCCCGGCTACGGGACATCCCGGTTTCACCGCCGTGGGAATTCCCGCTTCGATTCGCCGATTTTCCATGTTAGAATGTTACGATAACGTGCCAGAGCATCGTTTACCGATTGCTCTTCGCAATGCTTGAACATAACCATCCTGAATCGCAGGGATCACAACTATGAACACCGCTCATCATTTTCGCAGTCATGTAACGTTGTCTGTCGCATTCATGGCAGCAACCTGTCTGTTTTTACTGGATGTGACAACTGCCTATTCGCAGAAGTCAGGTTCCAGCAGTAAATCGAGTCGCAACAACGCCGCCAATGTCACGATTCTTGATCAGCAGGCCGAACAGGCGCATCAGGATTTTCTGGAAACGTCTGCGGATCTCGCTCGGGAATACGAAGATCTGGGTGAGCTGGAAAAAGCGAAAGGAATTCTCCAGCAAATGCTCAAACTCGCTCCTGACCTGAAGCAGGTGAAAGATAAAATCGACTCTCTTGAAGAGGCACGAATCGCTGGTAATGAAGCGATCCTGGAAGTCGATGCCAGTCAGAGTTGGATCCCTGCCAATGTCGGTGTCACCAAAGGCAATACAATTCGATTTGAATCCAACGGGGAATTCCGCATGCTTGTTAATCAAACGGTCGGGCCAGATGGAGTCGCTTCTAAAGACGTTAAAACCGACCTGGCAGCCGGTGTCCCCCTGGGGGCTTTGATGGGTTTGATTGTCGATGCGAAAGGGAAATCGAGCGATCCATTTTCTATCGGAAAAAGCGGCGAAATGAAATCTCCTCAGGATGGTCAACTCTTCGTTCGCGTGAATGTTCCGCCTCAAAGCAAGTGTATCGGCAAAATCAAATTGAGAGTGACGGGTGATATCATCGTGCCAAAGTCTGAGACTTCAAGCCGTCGATAATCGATGAACTTTTTATTATCGACTAAGTGGCATAACCACAACAATCTTATGGGCGTGGAGATTTGCACAAAGCATCAGTAGAGGACGGCATTCGTTTGGCAAGTCGGTTAAACTCCGATATCCATAGAGTTTATGCCAGCTGATGCAAATAATGTTCTTCCGGGGAGCAAGTATTAGACGTTCTGAATTCCTCATTTTCTCACCTCTTTCAAACATCTTCAAAGAAGACCTCAGGGATGAACAACCCAATTCGTAAGGAGCTGGCTGAGTCTGCGCGGACCTTTGTCATCAAAATTGGCACGAATGTGCTCTCCGATGAAAAACAGGCTCTCGATCCTTCCCGAATTGCAGCACTGGCTGAGCAGGTCAATGAAATTCGTGCACGAGGTAAACGCTGCGTATTGGTTTCGAGTGGTTCCATAGGGGCCGGGATGAGACTGCTGGGGTTGAAGGAACGTCCTAAAGATCTTCCTCATCTGCAGGCCGCTGCTGCGACCGGGCAGGCACATTTGATTGGACTCTATGACCAGGCCTTTCAGAAGCATGGTTATCGAGCGGCTCAACTCTTGTTGACTGCCAACGATTTCCGGAATCGCTCCCGGTATCTGAATGTACGAAACACTTTGCACACACTTTTTGAATATGGATGTGTGCCGATTATCAACGAGAACGATACTGTCAGCGTGAATGAAATCGCGACACCATTCCCAACAGCGATGCGATCCGATATTGAGTTGCCGCATTCGGTCCGACAAACCCCCACACATGCCGGAACAAAATTCAGCGATAACGATCAACTCGCGGCCATGGTGACTAATCTTCTCGACGCCCCTCTGCTCATCATTCTTTCAGTGATTGAAGGATTATTCGATGGCGATCCCCGAGATCAAAACAGCAAATTAATTTCGAACGTAGAAGACTGGGACGATAACCTGTTCAATTGCGTTGGTTCCTCACGAAGTTCCGGCGGAACAGGCGGAATGCACTCGAAATTGACCGCGATCAAAAAAGCGGTTTCTGTCGGAGAGAATGTGATACTTGCCAACGGGGAAGATAATCATGTGCTGATGAAAATTCTGAACGGTGAAAATGTCGGAACCGCTTTTCTGGGCCGAGGTAAATTCATGCCGGCCTGGAAACGCTGGATTGGGTTTACGATCAATCCCCGAGGGAGTTTCGTTGTCGATGATGGAGCCCGCAGAGCGATTGTCGAAGCGGGGAAATCGTTATTGCCAATTGGAGTTCGAGAGATACGCGGCGTTTTCGATGTCGGCGAGGTCGTTTCAATTAAAACAGCTGATGGAGCCGAATTCGCACGCGGGTTGAGCAATTATAATTCTGATCACGCTCATCAGTTGATTGGTCAACGCTCCGAAGAGATACGGACGAAAACAGGAACGCTTCCCTTCCTCGAAGTGATTCACCGAGACAATCTCGTGATGCTTGATTGATTTACAATTTCGTGATTTACGGAATCTAATAAGAAAGAGCGTTTATACCCCAGTTTGAAAGCCACTGGAAGCCCCCAGGTTACCAAGGTAATCAATGGGTTATATTCTATGAAACAATGTGGTGAAATTGGAAATTATTTCCAGGATCAAATTCCAAGGGAACTCTAAACGCTCATGAAAAAAAGAAGGAATCACGCAAAGACGCAAAGTCGCAAAGATGCTTCAAAGACATCGATTATAAATTCTTTGCGGCTTTGCGTCTTGGCGTGAAACATTTTTTTACAATGAAAATACTGATCTTTCAGATATTGTTTTAAGTCGTAGAATCTCGCTATTTCAAATTAGAAAGCGTATTATATGACCCAATTTTCAACTTGTCGTGAACCTGTAGCTCAATTAAAAAACCACGGGAGAATGATTCTTCTCTCGTGGTTTTATTGTCCTTGGATCAAATTAACCGATTAGCCGCCGTAAAGTGAGCGGAAGAGATCCGAGTACTCCTGAGCTTCGCCGGGATAAGAATCCCAGAGGCTTTTCAGTGGGAAGTCCGCAGGGATTTCTTCACCCTGTGCCTGCTTACAACCTCTCCAGATCACAACCGATTTAAGACACTCTTCGCGGAAGTTGTCTTCCTGTTTCAACTCGGGCCATTCCCCCAGGATTTTTTCCATAGTGGTCATCCCCTGAGTCAGCAATCGCTCGGCTTCGTAAGTGTCCTGGCGATCAATAAAGGCTCGTTTTCCGAGAAACAGATTGCGGTGAGCTTCAATCGTTTCCGCTTCTGATTCCACGCGGCACAGCAGTCGCCAGTAACGATAGTTGGACATATTCTGACGACGGTTCACCCATTCATGTTTCTGCTCCAGAGAAACTTGATCGCCTTCTTCGTGGATAATCGCTTCCAGAATTTCATCATTGGCTTCGAGTACGATCGCCCCGGCTGGAGTCATAAAACGTTCTGAACCCCAGTCTTCGCGGAGTTCAGTGGATGCAACTTCCCATGCCTCTCGAATACGCTCAATTTCATCGAACTTTCCTTCTTCCTGGAAGGTGTTCGCATAATCGATTTGAGAACGAACCGGATAAGAGCGGAAGAGCACTCGGGCTAGTCGACTTTGTGATACGCCGGGTTGAAGCTCAACTTCGTTGGCTTTCTCAAACCAGTCCTTGGCCGCCAGATAGTTATCTTTTCCGTCGGGATTGACTTCAGGATCGGGACCACCACCTTCTCGGTTCGGGTCGTCAAGAAAGTAGCGACGGAAGAAGAGTTTTTCATCCGCCCGGCCAATCTTCTGTCCCAGAATTCGGCCACTTTCCCAATACAACTCGGGATATTTGTAGTTGCGATCGCTCCCTCTCATCATGAATTTGGCACCCTCTTTGACCCATTCATAACGGTCAGCGACGCCATCCCATTCCGCGGAAACATTGTAAGCCAGATTCCAACCCTGGAATTCCCACACCTGCTTGAAGTGAGGCTGCAACAGGACAATCGAATCGACAGTTGCACGTAAGCCAGCCCAGTCTTTTTGCGATTTCTGTTCGACAGCCTGTGACCACAGCATATTGGAGGCTATTCCCCGTAGTCCCAGCAGAACCAGGTTCATTGTTGCTGAGGCAGGATCGACATTTCCCAGGCTGGTTTCACCCAGGTCGTACTTGCTCCGCAGTTGAGCCAGTTTTCCACCCGAGTTCTCATCCTTACCGTTGCCCGGGGCTCCGAAATAGACGATCGGGGCCAGCAGGAGCACGATGATGATCAGATAAACCAATTTTCGCTGTTGTGATGAAATTCGGTTCATTATTTCGCTTCCATCTCTCTTAATTGCATCGAGAAGTACCCGAGGATTAAACAGGGAATCACAAAGGCCAGCGTGACGAGAATACTCGGCAGCAATGAGGCCTTCCATGGGACATCGAAGCCGTTAGCGACGAAAGGAACCATGTTATAATACTCAAATTGAGGGAATAAATATTGGACAGTCCAGAGGAAACCGAGTGCCGCCTGATCGACGATCGTCATGATGGTTTTTAAGGGGCCATCATCAATACTGACAGACGGATTCAAGTGCATAAACATACGGTAAGCCGACTCAAACGGGCCGCCGCCTTCACTGGTTCCGATTGCCAATGATTGCATCAGCTCACTGAAGCCTGATCCGATAACCAGCATTCCGAAGGTCAGCAATGTGGCGACCGGCCCCTTCACAAAGCAACTGGCTGTCACTCCGAGAACGATAATCAGCACCATTTCCAGCCAAATCCCAAAGATGGCCTTGAAAAACGTGATGTAGAATGGGCGATCGGGCATGCGAATGAACAGGTCGGGACGAGCCATTCCGAGGAATTGTCCCGGGTCCAGGCATTGCACTTCAACGGTGATATCTCCACCCTTGAGAAGTTCATCGAAGATGTTGACCGATTTGACTTCGTTCGTGTTTTCTTCGCGATAAGTCACTGTTTCGATGGGGTTGCCCTCTTCGTCAGTGCCCCCGAGAATAATCGTTTTATCGGCTGAACGGTTGCTGAATTCCTTAACCTCAAATGTCTCCAGAGGGACTCTCAATCCAGATTCATTATTGACAATTGTAATTCGGCACAGCAATCGTTTTTCGATATCTCCCTTATGAGTTCGGAACGCTTCGAAATTGTATTCAATCCGGAATTGTCCGGCTCGTTTGGCAGCAGCGACATCAATATTGTCGAAGTCGTAGAAAGTACGGGATTTGGTTCCCCCTTCAATGTAACTTCGGAATTCCCAGACATCTCCCACGTTCGTCGCGGCTGAAGCCGGGTTCTGGGGATTGTTGGGATCATCAAAATCAGGACGGTCTCCAATGCGATTGGAGTAGGTCATATCCCCGTAGACAGGAACGCGACCGACCAGTTCAGATTTCGCTGCTTCGGGCATTTGGCCAACTGTCCACAGATAACCTACACTTCCCATGACCAGCAAAATGACAGTACCGACAAGTGTGAAGCCGAAGAAACGCCCCAGCACAACTTCATGACGGCGGATTGGTTTCGTCACGACGGTATGCAGGGAACGGTTTTTGATATCAGCCGGCAATCCCCAACAGGAAAGCAGGAGAATGACCGGGAGCGTCAGCCACGAAATCGCTGTCAGGACAAATTTGACATAAATTTTTAATTGCAGATCGGCTCGATCAACAGAGTCTCTCAGGAACCAGCCAGCAAACATGATAAGAATGGCGAACACAACGAAGACAAACAGTGCCTTCTTTCGAGCCGACTCTTTCCAGGTCAGTTCGGTAATCGCCCAGACACGCCGTGGCGAAGTGTGGGCAAAATCGACCAGAGCCTGCCACAATGTTTTGAAAAACAGGCCAGGTCCACGTCCACCATATTGGATGAGGGCCAGAATGAAGGAAACGATGAGCGCAGTCAAAGCAACGCCGCCGAACACTTTTAGAAAGTGTGTCAGCCCTTCGAGAAAATCAAATCCGACAACGTCAAAGGACATTGTTCGCGTTACTCCACTAGAGAATCATCGAATAGAAAAAATCACAGTTGTCATATTTTGCGACGATTGAGTGACCAGACGCTCGACTCGCCAATGTTACAGCCAGACTTATGTCGCTGGCTTTTCTTCGTTATCCAGAGGCGACTCGGCTTTGTCGTCTGCAGACACGAATCGCTTGCCCGGCTGTGCCTGTGAAATCTGAACCGTTTTCAGGAACAGATCTTCGAGAGTAGCCGTCGGACGGTCTGCAGAAATAAATTCCGCATTGTGCTTGACCAGAACCGCTTTGACCTCATTTAGTGCTTCATCACTCAATGTCGAAGTCAGAATCTGTTCCTGCTCTTTCGATTTGAGGAGTTCATCAACTCGGCCCATGACCTTCAATTCGCCGCCATAAAGAATGGCGATGCGGTCACAAACATCCTGCACATCGGCCAGCAGGTGGGAACACATCACAACCGTTTTCCCCTGATCCCGCAGGTCGAGAATCATGTCTTTCATGTCTCGGGTTCCGATCGGATCCAGACCACTGGTCGGTTCATCGAGCAGAACCAGATCGGGATCGTTGATCAAAGCCTGGGCCAGCCCGATACGACGGGTCATCCCCTTGGAATACTCTTTGAGCTGACGTTTACGGGCGTGTTGCAGGCCGACTCGTTCAATGAGAGCGTCTCGTCGTTTTTTACGTTCGTCACTCGAAATATTGAACAGGCGACCGTAAAAATCGAGGGTTTCGTCCGCATTCAGGAAGCGATACAGGTACGATTCTTCCGGCAGGTAGCCGATTTTTTCGTTCTTTTCGACGTTCGAAGCGGGCTCGCCGAACATACTCACATCGCCGGTTGTCGGAAACAACAGACCGAGCAGCAACTTCATGGTTGTCGTTTTCCCTGAACCGTTTGGTCCAAGTAAGCCAAAAATTTCGCCTTTTTTGACGTCCAGACTCAGCGATTTCAGAGCCTGTACTTTCTTACGGCCCCAAAAATCACGATAGACTTTGGAAAGATTGCGAATCTCAATCACATTTTCCGGTTGATTCATGCCTCAAGCCTTACCCGTGTTCACTATGGATGAAAAACTAAATGATCTCTGAACTGAATTTCTCTCGGCTTTAGCCGTGAGAATCGAGCCATGAACTACGGACTAAAGTCCTGACGCCCATATGCTCTGAAAAATTGTATGAGTAACAGGAATAGTGCAGCATTCCAGCTTAGATTTCGAGTTCTGATCCGCGAATTCGACGAAAGAGCAAGCACTTTCGTTTACCTTCGAGATTTTTCAACCCGCATTCTTAAAGGGAACATTCCAATAGTCCTGTTGAAAATCCATCTTCCGCAAAATCCCATCACATTCCTCTAGTGGGATTCGTCTTTGAAGAGATACGCAGAACGCAATCTTTTTCAAAAACCCTGAAGAAAAAGAGGTTTTCAAGCGATTGAAAACGATCTCTCCAGTCTAAAATGCGTCCTGAGTATAAGCAGACCCTAACCACGATACGAGCATTCGAGCAGAAACGTTGGCGAATTCATGAGATTTTCAAACTGAAAAACGCACAATCGGTATCGTTGGTCTGAATTGTATTGCCCGCATCAGTCATTTAATGCGGTAGCGACGATACAATTTCCTTGACCTCTGCTCTCACATCGGGCCGATCGGGATAATCGATTTCAACGGTTTTCGGCAGCGGTGCAGGAGCGATTCGCCAGTTTCCGTCAGCATCTCGCAGAATTGGCAGAATCCGCTGCATCTGTGGCTGCCAGTGAGGACTGGGCGGCAGTACTTGAAAAGTGGTTTCAGGCTCGACATCGACTCCCTGCCGGGTAAAAAGCACTTCATTGACGCCGATTGTGCCCTGAATATCGACAATCTCTGCAGCAATGACTGCATCCGCTCTCATAATCTGGACACGATTGAGCGTGACGGGATTGGCCGTGAACAGGGAAAGAATTGCCAGTGAAATAAGCCAGCAGATGCCCAGCAATATCGCCAGATAAAAAGGGAGAGCATGCTTCTTTGAAGCCGTCGGAGTAGCCTGCGTTTCGACAGCCGCCTGATTCATTGTCGATCTGGTTCCATAAGAGTGATCTTCAGGCAAGCCGAGTCAGGATGACTCTGGTTTTCTCACGATCATTGTGCCTTGGTAGAACATACAGAGCCGTGGGTGAATCGAACCCACCCGAGTCATCACTGACTCGGCTCGCCAATACCTGTTATTTATCGGTGGGATTTGAATGCTTCGCTCAGGTCGAGAACATAATTATTATCGAATGCATCTTTGAAGTGAAAGACTTCGACAAAATCGCTCAGCTGATCGCGTTCTGTCTTTTTCATTTCGCCTCGTTCGATCAAGTCGAAAACAATGCGACCGAAATCTTCAGTGGAACGAACTCCCCAGTTGCGAAAGACGGTTTGAGTCAGTAAACCGTAGCGTTCCAAAGCCAGCAAGCGGATGCCTTCGAGTAATTCAGTCCCGGAAATATGAGCTGAGTCTCCGGTCATGCCGTCGATCAGTCGGTCACGGTCGAGCATATCCTGAGTGTAACGCAAGGCGTCGAAAACAAATTCATACGCATTTCGATGATACGGTTTTTTCAGACTCAGTACATCGCCCGTTGTCATCATGAATCGTCCCTCGATACAGATATTTTCAGTTCAAAATAGAAAAAGATGTTCTGAACTTCTCGATATCTTATTCTTGCAATTGAATTCCCAAAAATCCAGAAACAACTTCGTGTTATCGCCTGGTATCCCCGAATTTTTATGCGTTTTTCTCTTAAAGAACCATGATCAGGTGACTTTGAAAGAACTCAACTCACCTGCTGCCAGTCGGTTCCATCGAAGTTTGTGTCAATTCTTTGTATCCACGCAGGCGGGGATCAAACGGATCTCCCTTCCATAACACACCCACAATTCCCTGATCGGCATTGCGGACGACGTCCTCAAAGACATAAACCGTTTCGTTATTCCCACCGGTTTCCACATTGCCACCCGGATGAATCAGTCGAATCGCAGTCGGAAGATAGCTGCGGGCATCGAGCATGACCTCGGCCTGTTGCCAGTTCGCAGCATCCTGTTGCCAGAGAGGCTTCACTTTCAGGTGAATAATTCCACCTTCCAGATTGTGCCGTCCACCAGTGGCGGGGGTATGCAAAGTGATGTTATATCGCATCAGCACTTTTTCTTTGGAGATTCCAAACAGGAATGGGAGAGGGCCATCGACAATGTTTTCACCCTGAGAATCAACCGGAATTGGCAAACGCTGATATTCTTTGCGATCTTCATCGATGGCAAAGACCTGCTTGCCGTCGCAAATCCAGCGTTCCGGCTTATCTTTCTGAATCGCGTACTGTTTGCCGTTTCGTGGACGTTTTTGTCCTTCCTTAAAGTTGGAAGGTGCCTCTAAATCAATACGCCCCTTATCAGGAGCTTCATAGTAAAACTCCCCTTCCGACCATTTCTCGACCAGGAAGACATGGTCGTAGATGTATCGTTTATGTTTGCCTTCGAGTTTTTTGGTGAAATCCCCCGCTTTTTCCCAGTTATTGAGAATATGATCCAGTTCTGGATTGAGGGCCTGATTGATCGGTGCTGCTGGTTTTGGATTGGCAGCGGGTTGTCCATTTTGCGCCAGAACGTCAGAGGGAGACGTTGAGGAAATAACAAACAGGCACAGGGCGACTGAAGAAGGCAAAGTCACGTTGAAGCGACAAAATTTCATGAGACGACATCCTTGTCGGTCGGGGATCGGGTCTCTCAGGAGAGACAGTATCAACAGTCAGAGCCGTTTGCTCCTTGAATGCCCCGGATGGGCATCTGTTGTCCTACAAATACAGGTTTTTCACTAGGGAGATCGAAGTAAGATCAAATCGAAAAGACTGAAAAGACAGGATTCAGTGACGATTATCACGCCGACGAAGCTCGGAATTGGAAAATGTACCATCTGTTGTCAGTTGTGCAAAGATCGATTTTCTTCGGGAAATATGGATAGCAATACACAAACTGGGAAATCGAGGGTATTGCAATTTCTCTATTTCTTTCCTGTATAAACATGACCAATGAAATAGACCAAATCACTCGTTTTATGACACCGAATCAGTAGAGATGGTTGCCTTGGCTGTTCTTATCTGGAATAATTGATGCGATGTCTGCTGGAATTTACGTCAAATTGCCTGATACATTTGTAAAGACAAACTCGAATGGCAGGCACAAATCAGAGCATCTTTTCAACATCGTTTGAAGATGACCTGCCCCGCAAGCCTGCCCGACATAACTCTTCACCTTATATTATGGAACGAATATGAAATTACGTCACCTGATGACTGCGATGTGCTGCATCGCTGCCTTAGCCGTCACAGCAACCGCGGCTGAACTGGAACTGAACAAGGGGGATAAAATCGTCCTCATCGGAAACACGTTCGTCGAACGGATGCAGGACGCCAATCATTTTGAAACACTGCTCTATGAACGATTCCCTGAACACGATCTCGTAATTCGAAATCTGGGATGGTCGGCTGACGAACTGAAATTGCGACCTCGGTCCCAGGACTTCAACGATCACGGACATACCCTTGAAGATCACAAACCCGATGTAATTATCGCCGCATTCGGATTCAACGAATCCTTCGCAGGCGAAGCGGGACTAGAGAAGTTCAAACAGGACCTGACTTCAGAAATCAAAACCTGGACGACCACCAAATACAATGGAGAATCTGCTCCTGAAGTGCTGCTCTTTTCGCCGATTGCCAGTGAAAATCTACCCGAACGGAATCTGACAGCTGGGGATCAGAACAATAAGAACATCGAACTCTACACCGCAGCCATGAAAGAAGTGGCTGAGCAGACTGGTGTTGGATTTGTCGATTTGTATCATCCCTCATTACGATTGATGAATGCCGCCAAAGAGCCGCTCACCTTCAATGGAATTCATCTGGTCGAGAGTGGCTACAAAAAGCTGGCCCCGATCATGATCGATCGCACCTTTGGCAAAAGCGAGGCTTCCTCGAAAATCGAGCAGGAAGCTTTAAGAGAAGCCGTTGCCGAGAAGAATTTGCAGCACTGGTACGATTATCGAGCCGTCAATGGATTCTATATTTATGGGGGACGCAAAAAGCCCTTCGGCGTCGTCAACTTCCCTGCGGAGTTCGAAAAGCTCCGTAAGATGGTCGCCAACCGCGATGCTCGTATTCATAAAATCTGTAAAGGGGAACAGGTTCCCGATGAAATCGACGACAGCAACACGGGCGACTTTGTCGATGTTGAAACGAATATCACATTCGATCTGACAATCACCTCACCTGAAAATTCACTCGCCACTTTCAAACTGCCGAATGGTTTTGAAGCGAATCTGTTCGCCTCAGAAAAGGATTTTCCAGATCTCGAAAATCCCTGCAAATTCACCTTTGACGGCAAAGGCCGTCTGTGGGTTTGTACGATGCCAACTTACCCGATGTATCTGCCCGGGAATCCTGTCCACGATAAAATTCTGATTCTCGAAGATACCGACAACGATGGCAAAGCCGATAAGCAAACCATCTTTGCTGACGGACTGCATCTTCCAACCGGTTTTGAACTCGGAGATGGTGGAGCCTATGTCGCTCAACAACCGAATTTGGTTTTCCTGAAAGATACCGATGGCGATGACGTAGCCGATACCAAAGAAATCGTCCTGCACGGTTTCGACACCGCTGACTCTCACCATTCGATTTCTGCTTTCACCTGGGGGCCGGATGGCGCACTGTACTTCCAGGAAGGAACATTTCATCATACTCAGATTGAAACCCCTTACGGCCCCACTCGTTGTGTGAACGCTGGTGTTTATCGTTATGAACCCCGCACAGAAAAAGTGGATGTCTTCGTCTCCTATCCGTTTGCCAATCCCTGGGGACATACCTTTGATGAATGGGGGCAGAACTTTGTCGCCGACGCTTCAGGCGGTGCCAACTATTTCGGAGCGGCTTTCTCTGGCGATGTCGATTACCCCAACAAGCATGGTCGCCTCAAGCAGTTCCTGACTAAACAGTGGCGCCCCACTTGTGGTTGCGAGTTTGTCAGCAGCACGAATTTCCCAAAAGAAATGCAGGGCGATTATCTGCTCAACAACTGCATCGGCTTCCAGGGAACACTGCAGTACCGTATGAAAGACGAAGGTTCCGGGTTCCATGCCGATCCTGTCGAACCGTTGCTGCAATCTTCCGACCGCAACTTCCGTCCTGTCGACTTGCAGTTTGCTCCTGATGGTTCTCTGTATGTGCTGGACTGGTTCAATCCGCTCGTCGGGCACATGCAGCACTCGGTTCGCGACCCAAACCGCGATGCCAAGCACGGTCGCATCTGGCGAATTCGTAACACCAATAACGAACTGGAAACTCCCGTCGTTGTCTCTGGCAAATCGGTTCCCGAATTGCTCGAACTGCTGGACAATCCTTCCGATCGTGTTCGATATCGCGTCCGACGGGAATTGCGACTTGGCGAAAGTCAAGATGTGATTGGTCAGGTTGATCAATGGTTGAAATCGCTCGATAAAAACTCCGACTCCTTCGAGCGGCTGCAACTGGAAGGCCTCTGGGTTCATCAGCAGCACGATGTCGTCGACGAAGCCTTACTCAAGACGGTTCTGCAATCCAAAGATCCTCGCGCACGAGCAGCGGCTACGCGAGTCTTATGTTACTGGCAGGATCAAGTCGAGAATCCACTGGAATTGCTGACCGCTTCCGTTAATGACGAGCACCCACGCGTGCGACTCGAAGCCGTGCGAGCTTTAAGCTTCTTCACCGGAGACGATGTTCTGCCCGCTCTCGATCTCGCGGCTCAATCATTGATTTACGATCAGGATGACTATCTCGAATACACCCTGAACGAAACCATGGCAACGCTCGATCGACGCTTGAAAGCGATGGAGTAACGGGTCGAGGGGCCTGAGATCAGGGTCCAGACCACATTAATCTTGTTATCCTGCAATGCTCACGCTTGTCGTGGGCATTGTTTTTTTAACAATACTCCAGCCACATTACAGAGTATTCAACTCCGCTTTCACTGTCTCAGCAAGATGATCAGCCGACACAGTCAACTGATTTCCCGTTCGCAGGTTTTTGAGTTGCCAGACATTTTCTGCCAGTTCGTCTTCGCCGGAGATGAGGGCCAGCGGAATTTTCTTGCGGTCGGCGTATTTCAGCTGTTTGCTGAGGGCCTTAGCTTCGGGATAGACTTCGCTGGCGATACCAGCCTGGTGCAACTGGCGGCTGATTTTCTGATAGTCGGCCAGTCGATTTTCGACAAAACGCAATACGAGAATCTGTGATGTTGTCGCGACTTCATCAAGTCGCTTCATTTCATCCAGTGCAGCTAGTAATCGATCTAAACCGAGACTGCCGCCGACTCCGGAGAGTTTCTGTTTCGTGTACAAACCCGCCAGGTCGTCGTAACGTCCTCCTGAGGAAATGCTGCCCATGTCGGGGAGATCGGTCAGGAAGGTTTCAAAAATCAGGCCCGTGTAATAGTCGAGTCCCCGGGCAATGGAAAGATCGAGCGACAGACGATTCGTTGCGATGCCAATGTTCGAGCAGGTTTGGGTAATTTCCTGCAGAGCCGACCAGGCCTGCTGTCCGAGTTCGGAAGAACTGATCAAACTGCGGGCTTCTTCCAGAATTGCTTCTGGTTCTCCCTGAAGAGCAGCCAGTTTTAGAACCTGCTCGGCTTTGCCGGACTCTACTCCAGTTGTGTCGACCATTTCCTTGATGACGGCTTCTTCTCCGATTTTGGGAAGTTTATCGAGCGCCCGCAGCAGTTCTTTGGAATGTTCGAGTAGACCGAGTTGTTCGAGCAGACCGTTGAGCAGTTGTCGGTGATTGATGCGAATGGTGAACTCGCCGATACCGATTTTATCGAGCAAATCGTGAACGACGAGAATCGTTTCGATATCCGCTGCGAGGGAATCGGTGCCAATCGTATCGAAATCGCATTGGACAAATTCACGAAAACGTCCGCGAGCCGGGCGTTCACCGCGCCAGACCGGGGCAATGTGATAGCGTTTGAAGGGAGTGCCGAGGACGCCGATGTTTTGAGCGGCGAAGCGGGCGAAGGGAATCGTCAGATCGAACCGCATCGCGACATCCCTGCCGCCCTGATCTTCAAACCGATACAACTGTTTGTCGGTTTCATTCCCCCCCTTGCCAAGCAGGATTTCTGTATATTCCAGGGCAGGGGTATCAATCGGGCTGAAGCCGTATTGGGAATAGACTTCCCGGGCGGCTTCAATAATTTGCAGCCGGGGAATCATCATGGCGGGGAGGAAGTCACGAAACCCACGCAGGGTTTGAGGTTTGATAATGGGTGTGCTCACGGTGATCAATTCGGTTGTTGGTAGATTTTTATATACGATTTAAAAGTCAGAGATAAATCGATCTTAGGAATTCTATTCCAGGCGGCCTGGGAGATCCACTTCAGTGGAAGCCCTCGAGGATGTCGATTCGGGGGCTTCTCTTCGAGAACGCCCCGCCACCCACATTCGTATTTGGTTGACACAAACACTGGTCAACCGTTCGCACTTCAGGCAATGATAGGCAATTGTGTGGCTGCTCTTCGTGAACGTTTTTTCTTTTGAGGGAAGCGGGCTTCGGTATATTCGCCCATCTGTTCGGCTGTTTCGAAAAGTTGATCGTAACAGCCTTCGCCGTCGTATTCACAGTTGTCGGTAGAATAATCCCGGCAGATTTGTGGGCGGGTTTCGTAGATGCCGCAGAGGTTGTCGTCGCGGAGTTTCTTGCAGGTGGTGTGGACCATCAGATACCAGGTTTCTTCATCGACAAAAATCGAGACGTTATCGTGGAGCAGATACCAGCGAAGATTTTCGAGTTCTTCTCGCGAATCGGGCGTATCGATCGGTAAGGCAAAATAGCGACAACATTTCGCGGTGCAGTGATCGCAGAGAAATTCGCCGGGTTTGAGATCCTCGCGTGAAACTCGCTTTTTTTCCATCAATGTCTCCTGGAACCGAAAATTTCGGCTATTTGAAATCGTGCGTTTCTGCAGTTTTATCGGAAGCGATTGCTAACAACAATGTTCACGAAGCAATCAAGTGGTTCGAAAAGGCAATCTGACCTGAGTTTCCGCAGATTTTCGTGTGGATTTGCGTTTGAAGTGAGTGGAGACCAAAATTGAATAGCAAATACTGTTCATATGAATCGACTCATTATGTGCAATGTGTGTAATGTTGAAAATCGCCATGTGAATCCACTGATGCGTAGTAGACTTCCCTAGGAAACCAACGGACTTTCGAATTATGATAGGGAGAGATTTGATAATTTTGAGAGAGTTTCTGATTTTCCATGTCCCTCGGAATCAGAAAATTACGCTTTGCCTGTCGCAGAGGTATCGAAAAAATTCAGCGTCAGTGCTCAATCGACGCGATCTCTGTGCCTGCATTCCTAACTACTGATATCAAAACCTGTTAGATTCATGATGAATAACCCCACAACCCGCCGTTGGCTGGAGCGGATGTTGCAGCGATACCTGCTGCCAGGCATCGCGCTGGTTTACATCATTTCCGCATTCTATCCCCAATTTGGCATCTGGTTGCGAACACAGTCGTTCGGTGAGGGGGGACTGGGCTTTGGTCAAATTACTGCGGTCAACCTGCTGTTAGCCGGGTTGTTGTTCAATACGGGGCTGGCAGTCCCCTTGAAGGAACTGCTCTGCCTGACCCGGCATCCGAAACTGGTCGCTCTGGGGCTTTCGATCCGAATCACATCGAGCTTGTTGATCATTCTAATCGCGATGGTCGGGGGCCTGCTGTTTTCTGGTCATGTCTGGGATTCGATACTTCTCGGATTGATCCTGATTGCAGTGATGCCTGTGGCCAATTCCTCGGCTGGCTGGACGCATCATTCCGACGCGAATGTCGGTTTGAGTATGTGGCTGATCCTTTCGAGCGTTTTGCTGAGTCCACTACTTGTCCCTGGCTTGCTGGATTTGTCGAGTCAATTTGTCTCTGCAGAGATTGTGAAAGATTATCAGCAACTGGCGGGTGGTTATGCCGGTTCGTTTGTGATGATGTGGGTCATTATTCCAGCCGTGCTGGGAGTCCTGTTCCGCACACTGTTTATCAAGGAATACGGCCCCCGTTTGAAGCTAACCGTTAAAGTGATGACAAGTTTGTTTTTGTTGATTCTGAATTATATCAATGGGTCAGTCTCGCTGCCGGGACTGCTCAATGGGGGGCAGAATGGATTGATTTTGCTGGTCGGTTTTTCTGCCAGTCTTTCCTGTGGACTTCTGTTTGCGGCAGCCTGGATGGTCTCAGTAATCTGTCAACTCGCTAAACGAGATCGGCTCGCGGTTATGTACTCGACCGCAATGAGCAATACCGGCGTCGCTCTGGTGCTGGCCACAACGGTTGCCCCCGAATTAGTGGTTGTCCACCTGATGGTCATCTTTTACACACTGATTCAACATATTATCGCAGGAGTGATCGATGAACTGGTCGTAAGCAGTTCAAAAAGCCAGTCTCACTCACTCGATAAACCCTGCACAATCACCAACCAGCCAGTATTGAACGACTTGGAAGAGCGGCCGACAACGCAAACCGGCTCGCAAGCAGCGACGTATGATGGGGAAGTCATCACGTCGAAAGGGTCGACATAGTCGTCGATCAACAGCACATCGGTGGTCGATGCGGCGAACCCTGCTTCGTGAATCTGTTCGATGCGTTGCGATCTGTGATTTTCAATTGTGTTCAGTTCATCCTCGGTCAGACGTGGAATATCGCTCAAATTGGGATTCAACTTCTGGAGCATCGCTTGTAAATCCGGATGCTGCAAAATCATTCCAAATTGCGAGTTTTTATCATTTTGGGAGCCACGCATATTCACGAGCACAGAAATTTCATGCATGAGCCGCCCCTCGGCTTCATCCTGCAGAACGGCAAAGCGACCAAGTTCGACAGAATAGCCAAGCACACCCAGGAATTGACGCTCCCCACCTCGATTGCCTGTCGACCAGATTGGAATCGAAAAAGCGACTTTCAAGTCGGCGGTATTGCTACTTTGATAAACCGTAGAAAGATTGATGTCTTCAATATGCGGTGGAGATCCCTGCTCACCGACAATCAGGTCGTTTCCATTGCCGTGAAAATAATCTCGATGAGAGTAATTCGAGCCGATACTGTCGTAAATTGTTCCGGTGTCATCTTCAAGCGGATAGCGTGCGATTTGCACGCCTTCGGCGTTACATAAAAACCAACTGGAGGCTTGCGTCGCTTTTTCCTGCGACTGGGCCTGTTTTACCAGCCATTGCTGAATGTCCTCCCATTGAGTGGGATCCATTTGATTTCCAGGCCCCTGCATTTCTTCAAGCAGATGCTGAGAGTTGGACTCGATTTCGAGTATTCGCCACGCATCGTTAATCTTCAAAGCCATCGAAGTCGCAGCCGAGCGGGCTGCAACCTGGAGTGAACGATTTCGCATGAGAGTCGCCTCATGCCTGGCATACGATTCCCGATTGGCCAACTGGCCCATGATTCCTGCAAAGACAGTCGAAAACAGAATCAAAACAATCGCACTGATTATGAGCACGCGAGACACACCTCGATGCCGCCGCATTAACCGTGACACTCTCCGAGATAGTGGCTCTGCATAGGCGATCACTTCTTCATCGCCCAGATACCGTTCGAGATCTTTGGCCATTTCTTCAGCGGAGGAATAACGATCTTCCGGTGCCAGGGACATCGCTTTCAGGCAGATCGCTTCGAGAGCCTTGGGAATCCACGGGCACAAGTCGGTCGGCTTGCGAAATTTGCCACGAATAACAGATTCACGAATTTTCGAAAGACTACTGTCTGGCGGGAAAGGTGGTCGTCCCGTTATTAATCGATAAAGCGTTACACCAAGTCCGTAAATATCCGATGATGGTCCGACATCTTCGGCTTGGGCGTGCTGCTCAGGGCTCATGTAGATCGGCGTTCCCCCGGTTCCGCCAGAAGCGGAGTCACCACCGGTATCGGAAAGCGGTTTGAGAGATTCTTCGCCCACCGATTTCGCTTTTCCTTCGCTGCCAACATACTTGGCGCAACCCCAGTCGAGCACGACCGTTTCGCCATACTTTCCGAGCATTACATTACCCGGTTTAATATCGCAGTTAATCACCCCGCGAGTATGGGCATATTCAATTGTATTACAAACACTGACAAACGAGCTGAGCAGCTTGCGAAAATCGAGAGAGTGCTCCCGAGGCAGTTCATCTTTTTTTAAGCGGGTGTGATAGTCATCAATGAATTGCTGAAGCGTTTGTCCCTCGACCATCCGCATCGCGTAAAACGGAACACCATTCTCGGTGAGTCCATACCCATGGACCGGTGCAACGCCGGGATGATCGAGACGGCTGGTGATCTCTGCTTCGACTCGAAACCGCTGAATGTCGAGTGGATTATGTCGACGTCGTTCACGAATAAATTTGATGGCGACATCGCGATGGAGCTGTTGGTCAAATCCTCGAAAGACAATCCCGAGTCCACCATGGGCATGATACCGGAGCCGACTGGCATCACATTTCCATTGAATCTCTTCGGCAGGTTTCAGTTCCGGAGCTCCATCAGGATCGCTCAGCTGAGTCATCTCGTTGGGTTTGAGCTGATTAGCAACCTGGGCAAGTTTTTCCGTTTTACTGACAAATTCCGCCAGGAGATGCGGATAATCTCGACAGATGATTTCCGGAGCCGGACGCTCACCCTGTTCTACCATCTCTTCCCAGGCATCGAGAAGTAAATCGATGGTTTTGGCGTCGGAATCTGGAACTTTAAATTCTTCATTCATAATCGCAGCCAGAATCCCCAATGCAATACAATAACCTGCCGATGGGTTAGTGGAACAAACCCGATCGTCAAGAAATCAGTGTCTATTTAAGACGACCACTCAAACAGCCTGTCACGACATCAACTGGAAACGAGACAATCCCGTACAGAATACGCTATTAGAGCAGGCTTGTCCAAGTGCGGGTTCACTTTGGTACGCTGTCAAAAATGAAGTTCTGCTCATTCGATACCGGGAGGTCCGCCATTCATCTTTTCTGCTAGTTGCAGTTTGGCATCCCGCCAGCGACGTTTGACCTGTCGGACACTGATCCCGATCACATTGGCGGCTTCTTCCTGGGACAGTTCGTGATACCACAGTAGATCGAACATTTCCCGGCTCTCTTCAGGCAGAGATTCAATCGTCTTGTGCATCTCTGTCCACTCTGCCACACGGCTTGGATCACACGTTAATTCCGCCCCGTCCAGGAGGTTGGGGGCTTGGCTTTGATCTGCTCTTCCAGGGGGCATCGTCGCGTGATTGGCTCCGTGTCCCTGTGGTCCCTGATAATGCCGAGCCAGATCGAGCAGCGTTTCGCGAATTTTTTTAGCGGCCAGCCGAAAAAAATGACGAGCATCATTCAATTCGACACTATGCAAAGCTTCATAGAGCTTCATGGATGCATTTTGGAAAACGTCGTCTGTCTGTTCCCAGCGTGCCACTCCCGGATAGGACTGTTTGATCCGATGAGTCAGGCGCATGAGCCGATCGCACGTTAAGTTTAGTAACTCACCGCGTGCTAAAGAATCCCCGGCATTCAACCGGGCAATACAATCCTCCACACGAGCCGTTCCCGTCGTTTGATCCGACATGCGATACCTCAAAATTGAAATTCGATGCACAAGATTCAGACAAGACTGCCTGATGCACCTATTATTGCCAATCCTTTGCTCCTGATAAAGTCAGTTCCGTTGTAAACAGTATTCTCTGTTCGTCGACAATTATCCAGCCTTGATTGGGAATACTTTCCCAAATTGCCCTCCATATGAAAATGGGATCAATTTCAACAGCATACTAAAAGTGAGCGAAGTCATTTGGGAATTGGGAATACACAGTTTGGGTGGCACGACCCAGAACGAAGTGATGGGCGTGGTGATCGCGCCCTTCGCGATGCTCAGGGACGTGCCGCCCATTCGAGCTTTGCAAGTAACTTTTTGAGCTTATTTATTCGACTTCGATTGCTCTAACCAGACAGACCATACCTTCATGCGTTCATCATAGTTGCTCGCTTTTGATAAATCTGGTTGCTCAGC
Source organism: Rubinisphaera italica (assembly GCF_007859715.1). Taxonomy (NCBI): domain Bacteria; kingdom Pseudomonadati; phylum Planctomycetota; class Planctomycetia; order Planctomycetales; family Planctomycetaceae; genus Rubinisphaera; species Rubinisphaera italica. The sequence goes on along the minus strand of NZ_SJPG01000001.1, from coordinate 4,287,051 downwards.
TTCGGGGATAATTCGATTCAGTCCTTCCAGAATAACACGTTGCACCTGAGGATCGGTCTCTGTCCAGCCGAGTCGGATGAGAGGTTCGCTGAATTCGCGATCGTCCAGTTCCGAGATTCTGGTCACGACTTCACGTCTTCGTTCCCCATCTGGAGAATAAGCGAGCTTGATCAGTTCTGATTTCCCCTGAGAGTCATCTAAACGTGCCAGCGCAAGCAGGACTTCAAGCTCGATATGCCCGGGGACAGTTCCGAGTAAGAGACGCAAACCGCTTGGTAAAGAAGATGTCTCAGATGTGGAAAGACCATCGATCACAATCGGATTGCGACAAAAACCGGCCGCTCGAATGGCTGCCACCTGCACCGCTTGATTTCGTTCCTGCAATAAGGGAATCAGCAATGGAGCTAACTGTGGCAGACGATGCTTCTGAACATACTGGCACCCCAGAATGCGAACATCGGCCCAAGGATGCAGTAGTGCAATTTCGGCGACATGCCTGGATTGTGGTGTCGTATCATTTGAGATGGACGCGAGAATCGCACGACAGACATGCGGATCCTGTTCGTTTTTGAGTTGCTCTCCCAAAAGTCGAATCGTCCACTCTGGCAAGGTTTCCTGAGTTGCGATTTCAACAAACTGACGAGCCGCCCGACGTCGCTGTAATAATTGATCGGAGTCCAGATTTTCAAACGGTTCGCACCCTCGGCAGGGAAGTTTCGATAATTTAATAGCCAGCGGCTTCAATTCTTTCGTTGCCAGTCGATCCAACTCCCGATTCAACACGACAGGCGAACGTTCCGCGGTTCGTTGCAGGTCCTGTTCGATTTCCTGCTTCTCAATCCGACTGAGTTCTTCGTCGAGAAGTTGATTCAATTGAGATCGTACTCGGGTTTGTTGAGCATAGACATCTTCCTCCGGCTGCAGACGACTGGCATCAGCATGGAATACGGGCGTCTCATTCCAGGAGATCTCTGGAAGATGTTCAGATTGAATTTGATCGAGAATCTGACGCCGCTGTTCTTGAGAATCTTCAATGCCAGCGATCACAATATGAAAATGCTGCTCAAGCGATTCACGGGCCTGCTGTCGAGTCTGGAACATACCGAGATGAAATCCAGCAGCAAGGACAGGAAATGCGAGTTCCTTATCCCAGTTCTTGACGGCTTCGACAGCTGCCTGCTGAATTTCCGGATCTCGCTCTTTCACCAGTTTCAAGAGTGTGGTCAGGCTCGTTCGTGAAGGATGCTCGCCCGCAAATTTCGCCACCTCTAATCGAACGGAACGATCCTCGTCGTGGACCGATCGTTCCATAATCTCAGGATTTTGATAACTCAATGCCAGTAGCACGAGAGCCTTGTTCTGCCCCTGCTCCTGTTCGAGTCGACTTGTTAAAAACGTGTTCGCAGATTTTTCAGGCAACAATCCTAAACTGCAAAGCGAAGCCTGCTTGACTTTGATATCCACATGACTCAATTTTTGTGTCAGATAGGATTCTGCCAGAGGATGTCTGATCAGTGACAGCCATTGCCCGAAACGAATGACCATTTCAGGGGAATCATCCCAACGTTGTTCCCATAAAGTAACCGGCCAAAGACCAGCCGGGTCGGATGCCGCCACTTCCATTGTGATCGGCTTCGATGTGACATCCCAGTTTTGTGTGATCTGTTCCCGATGATGAATCGCATACACCAGACAGGCATCCATCACCGCAATCTGCATCAATTGTTGTGTCGCAGGATTCGAATTTCGAGTAAGGGACTCAGATAGCCCAGGGATTTTTCGAGGTGGAATTTCTCGAGCAATGCCAATCATCAATTCCTGTCGGACGAGATCAGGCAAATCTTCGTCCTGCAATGTCTGCCCTGGCTCACGATACTTTTTTTCAGCCACTTCATTTTGATTGTAAACGACATAACACCAGGCCTCAGCAGCAGCTGCCCGTTGTTGAATTGAAATTTTTTCGACAGGTTTTTCTGATTCAAGGGATGCGGTTTTTTCAACAGTCTCTTCTGGTAACTGCTCCTCATTGGCTGGATTATTCCTGGCGGACCAAAATCGATTCCAAAATGTCTCAGGCTCCACTGAAACGAACTCCGCAGTGTTCAAATCCTGTGGATTCAAGTTGATCTCATCACGAGTAATGCGGGCAAGTCGATCCAATCGAGAAGCATCCAGTTTGTCAGGAGCATGATACGCCAGCAAAATGCAAGCATTTCGACCGGAAGCATCATCGAAGGCGGACAGTGTCCACCACTCTGCCAATTGCTGACGAGTCGGTTTTTCGATGCGACTGTATACAGTTGGAAGATCCTCAGTCTCGTTTGTTGTGGCAGGATTGTGAGCACGTTCATTCTGAACGGTTTCTGGTCGCTCGAAATGCCAGCGAAATTGAGGAACTTGAGCCAGTTCGAGAATCGCACCTGGTCCTTCGAAAGGCTCCGGCCATGCGTTCTCGTATCGCCAACGCCCTTCTAATACCGAGGAATCTGGAACAACAGCAGGGACGAGTGGAGATTCGCTGATTTGATCGACGGAATCCGTTGCATTCACTTCTTTGATTGAACTTCTGAGCAAACTCAATTGACCGACAGGCAAATTCTGACATCCGAAAGACAGGAACAACAACAAGCAACCCGTGATCAACCTGAACCCAAGGAGGATGACTTTTGCAAAGTACGTACTGCGAACAGGACTGTATTGAAGTGATACAGAAAGAGGTCCCAGTGCAGGATGCGAACAGGACAAAGACATGATATTTGATTTGCAGGAAGGGATGGCGACGCCAATTGAGGAAAGAATAATGAGTTAAAGGTACCCCGAACGCTTTGAATTCGGAAGTGCATCTCAAACAAGGCCGTGGACCGTCGTTTGTTCAGTAAATAACCCCCTTGTTGACATCATTTTCAGGTCTCGATGCAATCTCTTCCCGGAATTCGCGATCGAATATTGTAATTTATTCAAGTTCCGAAGCGTGCGTCATGTTTTGATGACAACTTCATGACAACAAACAAGACATCTCACTCATCGCAATCCCTATGTTCCCCATCCCCAAATTTCTCCTGAACACTCTTGGAAATTTCTTAAGAACAGGTTCCTCGTTGTTGCAGTGATTACGGTTGAAGTCAGACCCGTCGCTGAATAAAAAACTTTGCGATAGATGCAAACACTTCGAGCTGTTCCTGTGATGAAATTTTATTTCATCTTTGATCAAATACGGACGGGGTTCATGCCCCTCGATGGACACTTTCTTTGGACGAACGATAACAAAATCGAATGCAAATTATTGAATGACATGGCATGTCATAAGGCATCTCTAAACGGGATGTAGGTCTAAAGAAAGATAAAAATGGACGGAATTTTAGAATTTTAAGTATGTTTTTGAAATTTTTTTTCTGACGTCTGAGTCAGTAAAATGATACGTTTCAGGGCAGGTCAGTTAACTGCATCAGAGACATTCACAGCCTTTGGTCAGCATCGCAAGCTACACTCTTTTCCGGTCCCCAGTGGTCTACCTCGGTAGACTTACGGGTCCACTGCGGTTGTCTTGTTGTGGCATCGCAGGATTTGCAATGCTCTCGGGACCGAACAATACACCCTGATTTTAAGCACTTTACAAAACGTAGTCCTGTATTAATCACTATCGTCGCATTCGCGTCATCAGCATGCAGCAATAAAGATCGTGTCTACTGCTGCGACTCAATGATTTCCTGAACAACCAAAGTGCATGGCCTGATCGGACAACAGACCTAACGGAATCTGCTTGTCTGACTTGCACGGAAGGGATGGAAAGGTTGGGCGATGCAAAAAAATCGCAATAAAAATCTCTTGCGTTATTTTACGAAAACCTTACATTGGGGCAGATTTGTGTAAGTCCTTTTGTGGCAAGGGGTGATGGTCAACTCCAATCGACGTAAGTCGAAAACAGGAAGTGGCACTCACTCGAACGATGCCGAGGACATCAGGCTGATCATTGGAGGTCAGTCTGGAAAGGATTCATTATCGTGGGAACTGGTTTGCCGAATTCTTTTGCCCGGTAAGCGGCGGTAAACCAACCACTATCGAACTCTGAGGAGGAGTGAACGTGGCCAAGAAAAAGGCAGCCAAGAAGACCGTCAAAAAAGCTGTTAAGAAGACAGCCAAAAAAGCCCCAGCAAAGAAGGCCGTCAAAAAGACCGCCAAGAAAGCTACTAAGAAGGCTCCAGTTAAAAAAGCTCCAGCGAAAAAAGCTGTGAAGAAAGCTGTTAAAAAGACTGCTAAAAAGACTGCTAAAAAAGCCGTCAAGAAAACAGCGAAGAAGGCCGTCAAGAAAACAGCCAAAAAATCTACAAAAAAATCTACAAAAAAGGCGACAAAGAAGTCCAAATAGGGCTGATGCGACGCAAAGTACCTGAAGCGATCAGTCTGACTGATCGCTTTTTTATTGCGCTGGATATTGCCGTCAGACCTCTGACCGGTACGATGGAAGAAGACAGTCAGTGTTCGCTGAGGCTGCCTTTGTTTGAATCCAATGATGCGATAACCTGATTACTGAGTGGACGGGAAAATGCCGGAGCGTGTTGTACTTGCAATGAGTGGTGGAGTGGATAGCTCAGCCGCCGCTTATTTGCTCAAGAAGCAGGGATATGATGTCATCGGTCTCTTTATGAGATCGGGGGCAACTGATGAGACCTGTACAGTCGATGAATCGAATCCGCTTTCGCTCCCCGTGATTAACGTAAAGTCTCATAAGCAGGGTTGCTGCAGTGCCTCTGATGCAGCCGATGCACGTCGGGTCGCTGATGAACTTGATATCCCCTTTCATGCCTTGAACTTCCAGGATGCTTTCGGACGCATCAAAGACTATTTCGCCGATGAATATTTAGCCGGTCGCACGCCCAATCCCTGCGTGATGTGCAACAACTGGCTGAAGTTTGGTCGCCTGTGGGATTTTGCCAGGCAGGTCGGGGCTACAAAAATCGCATCTGGGCACTATGCTCAGTTGGAAACCGATCCCTCAGGCACAACGCATCTGCTGCGGGGACTTGACCTTTCTAAAGACCAGTCTTACGTCCTGTTCGGCATCCATCCCGATCTGCTTACACGCATTTTATTTCCAGTGGGGGGATATCAGAAATCGGAAATCCGAGAGTTAGCCGGAGCGGCTCGGTTGGAAACGGCCAATAAGAGAGACAGTCAGGAAATCTGCTTCATCCCCGACAACGATTATGCTGGCTTTGTGAATCGATATCGAGGCGAGCAGCAGACAGCTGGAAACTTTGTAACTCAATCCGGCGAAGTCCTGGGACAACATATCGGGTTTGAGCATTTCACGATTGGTCAGAGACGCGGGCTGGGTATTGCATTTGGTTCTCCGAAGTTTGTTCTCGAAATCCGTCCGGAGTCCTGTGATGTTGTGCTCGGAGATTACGAAGAACTCGGACGAAATGCACTGATTGCAGATCGCACCAACTGGCTGGCTGAAGTTCCTCGACAATTTCGATGTCAGGCTCAGATTCGCTATCAACATCGCCCCGCTGATTGTGAAGTTACCTGTCGAGATGATGGAACCATTGAAGCTCGTTTTGAGAATCCGCAATTCGGAGTTGCTCCTGGACAGGCATTCGTCTGTTATGACAATAACCGTGTCCTGGGAGGAGGCTGGATTCGTGAAAGCCTGAATCATTCGAACACTCAGAATCAGAATGAGTCCGCGGCACGATAAGCAGCTCCGTTCGTTTGTAACATGATCCAGTCCTCGACCAGCAGCTTTCGCCTCAACAGTTGCTCCTCACAATTTCTGATCGTCTTTCCAGTTGCCCAAACCGTGCAGATTGGTTCTCCAGTAGTAAAACGTTTTCCCGGTTGAGGCAGGTCTGAAAGTTGGGGGATCTCCCAGGCCGAATAATTCTGAGAGATTCCTCCCAGTTCCTGTATGATTGGCAACCAGTTCCAGTTGTTAGAGAGTTGCAGCTCAGATCTGGCAAACAGAAATGCCTTCCCAATCACTGCGGGCTTCGTGGAATCATTTTTGAAATTGGTACGCATGAACGAAGAAGAGTTAGCCAGCAACAGATCCAAAAAAGATCCGCCCGTTGCCAGTTCGAGCACTTCCATTGCGGCTGTGTATCGAGGATTCACTTCTATCACCGCAGGACGATCATCTTTTAAAATAAAATCAAACCCCCACAATCCCCTCAGATCGTATACCTGAGCCAACCTTTGACCAATCTCCTGGATTTCCAGAACTAATTTCTTTGCAATGCTAAGCTCCAGTTCAAAAAGATCTTCGTTCCGTGCCGTTCCGATTGTGCCCGTATAAGCAAATGGAAAATCGGGAAGCTCAGGGCAGCCAGTTTGTTGTTTTGTGAGTCCCAGAAATTCAGTTGACTGGGGTTGAGAATTCAAAAATGAACAAAATTGCGCAGAGTAAACCGGTCCCACAATGTATTCCTGCTCATAATATCCATTCTCTTCCAGGTCGCTGATCGTGTCAGCCATGAGGCTGATGGCATATCCTCCCGTGGCGGAGCGGGATTTTCTAATCCACTTCAGTTGACTAACATCGTCTGGGCGTCCCGACATACGAACTTTGAGTGATTGATATTGCCATATTTTCATAGTCTGCTGCAGGGAAATCGGATCGCGGATGTTCTGCATGACCATCGCTGAGTTCCCCCAGATGGGACGTTGGTCAGCAAGCTGCTGCAATTCCTCAAGTCGATTTTCCCAACCTCCAATGGGCAGAAAGGGAATCGAGCGAGGAATCTTCTTCCAGAACTCTGTCGTTTGCTCAGACTTTAAAGCCAGGGATGGCAAATCGAGATCCAGACATTGATCAAAAAGGACAGGCCTCAAACCAGCCCGCACGACGGACCAGGCGGCCGCCCGGGTCGAAAATCCGTCAATCAGAACTTCATTGGAATTGGCCATGTTCATTCCTGTTGTTTCAATCCCATTGTCAGTGAAATTGCGACGTTCGCGAAGTGCAATCGGCTCCGCGCTGGCGATGATTTTGAGTTGGAGAAATCGACTGAGTATAAATGGATGTTCGTCTCATGCTGGAAATTGGTCGGCAAACATGATATTCCTCAGGCTGGTTCTCAGCCCGTAGGACTTGTTACCATGGATTAACTTCGAGAGGATATTATCTATCTGGTCGAGCCTGCGGGAGCATCTTAGGCTCAATGAGAACCTAAATTTCGAGTTCATGTATGTCGCTTGAGATTCCGAATTGAACTCTCTTGCTTTGCTTCGGCAATTCACTGCATGCACATTATGAAAATCTTCAGTAACAGACCAGAGTGGATGTCGCTGTTGTTCTCCATTGGGAGACAAGATTTCCATAATCCTTAAGGGGTCCGGAAGGACATCGTACAGAGCAGTTTGCTCGAACAGTAACAGAGCGTTTGCTCAAACAGTAATCATTGAATGGTCTAGCACTAACAAAAGGAGAACTCCATGGGAATGCGTATTGGCGAAGCTTTAGTCGGCGATGGAAATGAAATTGCACACATCGATTTAATCATCGGTGAAAAAGATGGCCCTGCAGGTACTGCATTTGCAAATGCCCTGTCTCAACAAACAGCCGGTCACAGCAATTTGCTGGCCGTTCTCGAACCGAATCTGGCCGTCAAACCAGCAACTGTGATGATCACTAAAGTGACAATTAAAGGTGCCAAGCAAGCCGTTCAGATGTTTGGACCAGCCCAGTATGCTGTCGCCAAAGCCGTTGCCGATAGTGTGGCTGATGGTGTGATTCCAAAAGATCAGGCTGAGAATCTTGTCATCATTTGTGGCGTCTTCATTCATTGGGATGCCGCCGATGATAAAAAGATTTATGAATACAATTACGAAGCGACCAAGTTGTCGATTCAGAGAGCCATGAAGAACGAACCTTCTGCAGATGAAATGATCGCTAAGAAAGATACTGCCAAGCATCCATTCTCTGGTGTTTAATCGATCATTCGTTAAAAAACGTGCCTGGTAAGTAAAAATACTTACCGCACAGGTGTTTTGAGACAACTCCCGTTTTCCAAGATTGCGGGAGTTGTTTTACGTATGCTTGGAAAGATAATAGAGACTCTGATTGAAAGAAAAATGTTTAGCGCCAATTCCTAAGAATGCAACGATTAATGAAACGGATTCTCTTACAACTCGACAGTGATTCCCATCCGAGTAGTTTCGATGCGGTGACCGCAATTGACGGAGGAGTCGACCAGTTATTGCCTTATGGAAATGTCTCAGCGGTGAATGTCGTTTCTTTGGTACAGGGTGCGATGTTCACACGCTCTCCAAAGGATTTACATAACACAGCGATCTTTCTTGGGGGGAGCAACGTCGAAGCAGGAGAGTCCCTGATGAAACGAATTCAGGAACAGTTCTTCGGCCCGATCCGCGTCTCCGTCATGATGGATTCAAACGGTTGCAATACCACCGCTTCGGCTGCGGTCATTTATTCCCAATCTCATATGAAGCTTGAGAAAGCCCAGGCCGTTGTGCTTGGGGGTACTGGTCCTGTGGGCCGACGCGTGGCTCGACTTCTCGCTTTACAGGGAAGCCGTGTTCGAGTCGTTTCTCGCCAACTCGAACGTGCTCAGCAAGTGTGTCGGACTATCGATGGGAAAACGGGATTGTTTGAACCAGCCGCACTGAATGACGAAGTGCCGATTGACGATCTGATTGCTGATGCTGAAATCATTGTCGCTGCCGGGGCAGCCGGGGTGGAATTCTGCAAACTTGAAAACCTGCGAAAATTCAAAAAATTGCAGGTTGTCATCGATTTGAATGCAGTCTCCCCCTTGGGAATTGAGGGAATAGAATCGAGCGACAAAGCTCGCAAAGTCGATCACTTGATTTGCTATGGAGCCGTTGGCGTGGGGGGATTGAAAATGCGACTTCATCACCAGATGATTTCGAAACTGTTTGAATCCAACGATCAGATATTCGATACGAATGCAATCTTTGAGGCAGGGCTGAAACTTCTTTAGACCATTTTTAAATGGTTTCTGCAGCCGCTTGGGCACCAACATCATGAAAACGCTGTGTCTGCTCCTGCCAAACGCTGCAGAATGTTATTGAATAGGCGCTATGTATTCTTTGCATCGATCTGCTTATGACTCTCCAAACTTGCGTGTGAAACCCTGCATTCGTTGTCGGTTCACTCCCAGATCCGAATAACCAACGCGGGCGGCTGAGCGGAAGTGGATCAGTTTTTCGGAATCGTCAATCAGAAACTCGACATCATCGACAAACCGGAACAGAAAACTGCGGCACTCAGCATGCACATAATTGTGCTTCTCTTCCACAATTTTCGTGCGAGGTAACTGTTGCAGGATTTGTGTGATGCGATTCAGTGCAGATTCTTCAGAGCCGGTGTAAGGAATTGGCGGCAGGAGTTTGTCTGCCTGGTCAGTCTGGGTCGAAACGCAATTCGGTGTATCGGGGCAGGGGGCCAACTTCATTTCGGTCACTCCAAGTTCTCCGGGGATGGAAATCGCAGCTCGAACTCGCATCATTACCATAAACACCAGCACTGCCAGAAATGCACAGGCAGCAAATTTTCCGACTGGAGTTTTCGGAAGTCGTAATTTCATATTCACACTCCCAACTGGAGGGCAGGACGAAACGGGTCATGATCAAACAATAGCCACCATTGATTTTCTGTCGCCATTTTTAACAATTCTGTTTTCATCCGTCGCGTCTGCAGCAAATTCACATCGTACGACATGCACCAGGCCATCTGCTGATGAGCGGCTGTCGCACAGAGATCCCCGGCAAACAAGGCTCCCTCATTTTTCGATTCGATCAGCACCGACTGATGCCCCACGGAATGCCCCCCCGTTTCCCACACCGTAATCCCAGGCAGGATCATCTCTCGATCCTCTACCAGTTGTAATTGGCCAGACTTTTCGAGAACTGAGAAATCATCCGGGATGTACGAGCCACGAAGTTCCGGCAACTGGCTGTTGGCAATGTCCCATTCCAGATGATTGACCACATATCGGGCATTAGGAAACGTCGGCTGGAGTTCATTTTTCGAGTTGAATCTCGTACATCCACCAGCGTGGTCAAAGTGCAAATGAGAGAGAATCACAATGTCGATGGATTCCGGGGAAATCTGATGGCGCTCCAGGTTATCGAGCAGCCAGTTCCCTTGCTCAATCCGATGATGCGTCCGAAATTTTTCCGGAAGTTTGGTCCCATATCCGGTGTCGAGCAGGATTTTCTGAGTGTCGGTTTCGATCAGAAAGCAATTCGTTTCCTGTAAAATTCGGTTATCAGAGTCCGGTTCATAGTGTTTTTGCCAGAGAGTTTTTGGGACCACTCCAAAAATCGTCCCACCATCGATCCAGTATTGCCCACCGGAATATGGCCTGAGACGAAATTCGCCAATCTGAATTTCATTTCGCGGATTTTCACTTCTCTGGGATTCTCTCATGGAATTATTCTGATGTGCATTGGACGACACACATTCGCTCCTGTATTCTGAATGATTAATTGACAATTGTCAGTAAAGTTGTCCGACATCATCCACGGGGGATGTGTTCTGATTAGGGCAATCTTACCATTCCTCTTACATCATCTGATCTTACGCCTGAGCGACAAGAGAAAAAGTGAGTTCTTTTATGAAAGCGATCGCCGTCCATCCGGGTAAAGCCCATACCATGCACATGCGTGATATCGAAAAACCGGAACTCGCTTCCATTCCTCATGGCCGTGGTGTGCTGGTTAAAGTGTTGCAGGTTGGAGTCGATGCCACCGATCTGGAAATCAGCGAAGCCCAGTATGGAGCCTCTCCTCAGGGCGATGATTTTCTGGTGATTGGCCATGAAGTCTTCGGAATCGTCGAAGAAGTCGGCGACAAGGTCGATCATGTCAAGCCGGGGGATTTTGTGGCCTGTACGGTCAGACGCCCCGGCAAGTCAATTTACGATACGATCGGTCGTTCCGATATTACGAGCGAGGAAACCTATTACGAACGCGGCATCAATCTGCGACATGGTTTCATGACAGAATATTTTGTCGACGACGCGGAGTTTATTGTCAAGTTTCCCGGACAGCTCAAAGAGATTGGCGTATTGGCCGAACCGGCCAGTGTGTGCGCCAAAGCGATTGAACAAGCCTATGCCGCTCAGCAGAGATTGCAGGTCTGGGAACCCAAAACGGCCTGGGTCATGGGAGCTGGACAAATCGGTTTACTTGCCACGATGATGCTCAAACTGCGTCGACTCAACGTCTGCACCATCGCTCGCTCGCCTGCAGCGGGAAATCTCAAAGCGGAAATTACGGAAGCATTCGGCGCTCATTATGTCAGTACAAAGAACAGCTCTCTGGAAGACGTTGCCAAAGAGTATGGCCGACCGGATCTGATTATCGAAGCAACTGGCAACAGCATGATTGCCTTCCAGTGCATGAACGTGCTCAACCTGAACGGGGCACTTGTTCTGACCAGTGTGACCGGAGGATCCCGTCAGACGGAAATTGAGTCCGATAAAATCAATTTGGAGTGGGTGCTCGGCAACAAACTGATGCTCGGCTCAGTCAACGGCAACTTCCGCCACTTTCAGGAAGGGATCGCAGCACTGGCCTTAGGGTCAGCCATGTATCCCGACACCATCGAAAAATTGCTGACCCACCCAATCGATGGCATGGACAACTACAAACAACTCCTGCCTCTGCTGGCTGATTCCTCCGTACTGAAAGTGTTCGTCAATATCGCCACGGCATAACTCCCCAGTCCTGTACGTCATGCATACCAGTGAAAAGCGGACTCGCACAGGTACCCGACTCAACTGGTGTGTCAGTAGACAATGGAAGCAAAGACTGTATGAGGAGGAAATTAACAACAACAGTTGACGGATGGAAATCTGGAAAATTTGGATCACCAATGTGTTTGCCAGGCAAGTATCGAGCTACAATATCGGAAGCAGATCAATGATTTGAAATTAGATGAGATGGTCGAGTCAAACAGAACATTCGGTTAAAGGGAAAACGATGGGTATTTTCGGAGTCATCAGCTGGTGTATTTTTGGCTTGATCATTGGTGCTATCGCAAGATTTGTGATGCCCGGAGTTCAAGCAATGGGATGGGGGATGACATTAATCCTGGGAATCGTGGGCTCTTTTGTGGGAGGCGCATTGTCCTCTTTGGTTTCGACTGGTGGATCAGAAGGAATTGTCAATCCCGCTGGTTGGGTTATGTCAATTATTGGAGCCCTGCTTGTATTGTTTGTTGCGGGCAAATTGCAAAAGAGTTAGCAATTAGAGTTTTGCAAAACTCCAGTTAGTAACCCTGTTCCAATTGGAAACCGGAATTCCTAATACATCCTGAAAAGGTCTTACGGGGTGGCGGGGGCGCTCCGCTTCAGCGGAAGCCCCCGGACGTTTAATCATTCGGGGGCTTCTCTTCGAGAGCGCCCCCGCCACCCGGCTTTGAATATATTCCGGAATGCATCTGGTGATAATCAGTGTTCAAAAAATGTTGAATTTCTCCGGTTTTCATTGGGAACGCAGTCAGTAGTGCCAAAAGATATATTTTGCGTTTTGCTTGAGCAAATATCACATTACTGGGCAAAAACAGAACATATGAAGGCACAATGCATTGAGAAATACTCGATCAAAGATGAAAAAATAGTCAATTTCTTGAATTCGGGAGCGGTCATTCCAGAAGTGCCTTGATGTTTCTCAGACATCCTTATCATGAAGCCATGAGCTTCACGGTGAAGTCTCATGCTTTGCAAGGTTATTCCCCTCGAACGAATTCAAATGAACCAATGCTTCAACGACATCGCATTCAATTTCCCCCACAGGACGCCAATCACCTCGGACAGGACGAAGTCAGTTTTCACCTTCTGGAAGACGATCGAAAAACCCGTATTCGTTTTCATGATTACGACGAAATCTATCAGCGTCCCGGTTTGTATGAACAGGTCTTTTACGATCGCCTCAAATGCTCCTCTCCCAACAAAGTGGGCGAAATTCTCAAGCAGACTCTCGACGATTTCGGCAAGAATTTCAGTGAACTTCGGGTTCTCGATCTCGGAGCCGGGAACGGGATTATGGGAGAAGTGATGAAAAAATACGGCGTCGCCCGGTTAGTAGGCGTCGATATTATTCCCGAAGCAAAAGCTGCCTGTGTGCGAGACCGTCCCGATATTTATGATGAATATTATGTGGCTGATTTTACAAATCTGGATAACGATCTTGCCGAAGAAATCTCCGGCTGGTCCATCGATTGTCTGACATCAGTGGCAGCTTTAGGATTCGGAGATATCCCGTTGCAGGCTTTCAGTCAGGCACTCAGTTTCGTTCAAACAGATGGTTGGGTGGCATTCAATATCAAAGAAACCTTTCTCGACAAATCTGACCAGTCGGGATTTTCCCGGTTCATTCGTGAACTGATTGCTTCGGAATTTCTCGATATCTATCACATGGAAAAATATCGACATCGTCTTTCGATGGAAGGCACACCGCTCTATTATTTTGCGTTGATTGCACAGAAAACGGCTGATATTCCCGACGATTTCCTGAAGCGTCATGAATTGATTTGAGAAAGTTTCGCAATTTTGGGCGACTCCGGTGTCACCTTTAATGCAGGCTTTTCGATAATCAGATTACAGGGCCTGTCTTAAATTTTGAAAGGGAGCACAATGCCGGATAGTCGAGTTGAGTTGATGTTAGATCTGGAAAAGCCGTTCCTGACCGATGGCGGAATGGAAACGACTTTGATTTTTCATGAAGGAATCGAGTTGCCTCACTTTGCCTCAATCACATTGATGCAAACAGAGCAGGGGCGTGAGGTTCTTAAAAATTATTTTCGCAGTTATTTACAATTGGCGAAGACATACCAGACCGGTTTCGTGCTCGAAAGTGTTACGTGGCGTGCCTCGGCCGACTGGGCCTCTCCTTTAGGATTGACACAAAGTCAACTGCAGCGACTTAACGAACAAAGCGTACAACTTCTGGAAGAAATGCGGGCGGAATTCTGCGACCATCCACTTCCTATTCTATTGAGTGGGTGTATTGGGCCAAGGGGAGATGGCTATCAACCCGGTCAAATGATGACTGCTCAAGAAGCAGAAAAATATCATCGGGGACAGACTCAGCAACTGGTCAATGGGCAGGCTGATATGATCAGTGCGATGACTCTTTCCTATATGGAAGAGGGACTCGGTATTGCACGTGCTGCTCAGTCGATTGAAATTCCTGTCGTGCTCTCGTTCACAGTGGAAACCGATGGTCGGCTCCCTTCGGGAGAATTACTGTCCGACGTGATCAGGCAAGTGGATGAAGCAACTGGCGGGTATCCTCTTTATTATATGATCAATTGTGCCCACCCAAGTCACTTTCTGCATCTCTTCGAAGAGCAGGGAGAATGGATGCAGCGGATTCAAGGCCTCCGAACGAATGCATCGACGAAAAGCCACGCAGAACTTGACGAATCGACCGAACTCGATATCGGTGATCCGCATCAGTTGGGTCGAGATCATATCTCTTTGATGTCTTCTCTGAACAATTTGAAAGTTTTAGGAGGGTGCTGCGGGACGGATCTTCGTCATGTTGATGCGATCGCTCGAAATTGCCTCTAAAGCATATTCAAAAATTACCTGCAGCGTCCGGCAGGAGCAAACTCAGCGTTTTCAGGGCATTTGAGGTCCATGCGACTGCAGATACCATTTGAAAATGGTCTAAAGAGTCACCCAGATTTGTTCGTTTGCGGAAATCGCACCGGCTTCGGCTAAACGAACTCCCGCAGCTGCTGAGGATAGTGTCCAGGGGAAGTCAGCGTCATCGACGCAGTGTCGAATAAACTGTTCCCACTGAATCTTGAAAGCGTTGTCGTACTCGGTTGAGTTCGGCAATATTTGCCAGTTGTCGTAAAAGTGAATTGGCTGTGGGACATCCGGATTCCATGTTGGCCGGGGAGTTGCAGACAGGCTTTGAATCCAGCAATCTCTCAGTCCGGCCACTGCCGATCCTTCTGTGCCATCGACCTGAATGGTTAATAAGTCGTCGCGGCGGACTCGGGTTGTCCAGGAACTATTGAACTGACACGTCAGTCCATTCTTCAAGACGAACAGGGCTGAGGCAGAATCATCAGCAGTGCACTGATAAGGCTCTCCAGACTCGTCAATGCGTTCTGCAATGTCGGTCGTCTTATGAGCCAGCACACGTGCGATGGGGCCAAACAAATCATTGATCAAGTATTCCCAATGGCAAAACATATCGATCATCATTCCTCCACCATCTTCGCTGCGATAATTCCATGAAGGTCGCTGCGGCGGTTGATCCTGATCATGTCCGGAAAAAACCCAGTAGCCGAATTCTGCACGAACTCCCAGAATCTTCCCAAAGAATCCCTGGTCACGCAGCATTCTCAACTTGCGGATGCCGGGCAGCCATAATTTATCCTGGACGACACCGTTCTTCACGCCCGTTTTCTCAGCAAGTGCGACCAGTTCGCTGGCCTCATTCGCATTGATGGCTATCGGTTTTTCACAATAGACCGCTTTGCCGTGCTCCATTGCCGCTCGCAAGATTTCTGGTCTCAAATTCGTACTGGCAGCATCAAAAACAATCTCGACACTCTCGTCGAGCAGGATGGATTCGAGATTTGTGGTGAACTCGATTGCACGTCCAATTTCCTGCATCGAAACCGTTTCGGCCAAGTGCTTCAATTTCACAGCATCCCGTCCGACGAGAATCGGTTCAATTTGTTGCCATTGACCTGTCGAAAGCTTGACACCTCCCTGCTTTATGATGGGAAGAATCGACCGGATGAGATGTTGGTTTGTCCCCATGCGACCTGTAACGCCGTGCATGGCAATTCGAATTGGAGTGAGGGGCATTCATCGACCTTTGAGAATTTTCCTGGAGAGTGTGCGACTGAATCAGCTGGACAGGACTTACTCAAAATATCAGATGACACTCAAGCAATAAACTCTCTCAAGCCTACCGACTTGTCGATTGATTTGCGATCATCCTGCCAGTTGATTCTCTTGGGAATGAATCATCTACGGCTTTCTCAAATAGGCACAATCAACTACAATGAGCTCAGATCATTGAAAGCATATTCAAAAATAAACGGCTGCGTTGGGCAGAAGCAAACTCCGTGTTTTAGGGCATTGGTGTCCAAACGATTGCATAATCCATTTGAAAATAGTCTAAGCACAAACTGGCGACGAAATTATGAGCGATCTCCCCAACTGCCCGGAATGCGGCGGCGAATTCACTTACGAGGACGGCCCCTTGCTCGTTTGTCCAACTTGCTCTCACGAATGGTCGCCTGCCAACGAAGCTGCCACTGCCATCGACAATGCCACGCGCGACGCGAATGGTAACGTGCTGGAAAACGGCGATTCGGTCGTCGTCATTAAAGACCTGAAATACAACGGCGGCGTTGTCAAAGTTGGCACCAAGGTGAAGAACATCCGAATTGTTACTGGCGATCACGACATTGACTGCAAAATCACTGGCGTCGGAGCGATGTCTCTGAAATCCGAATTCGTTAAAAAAGCTTAACGAGACTCCCCGCACAGCATCCAGGGAGTTCACTATCGAGCTTTAAATGTGGCTCCTCCCATGCACGGGCTATCAAACTGCAGTTATCTTGTACCAATTCCCCCTCCCTCGTCATGGGGCCTTTCCAGAGAGTGATCGTTGCTGATTTGTCGTCATCAGGAGCAGAGCTAACTGTCAGTACAGTTCATCGTGTTGTTGACAGGTTGCCACTTCAAGCCAATTTGTGCCTGTCGCAAATGAGGCACGGCTGCCAACCCCTGTATATCACAATTTTTTTGATAAATTCTTCATCAAAATTTCCGACCGAAACTCTCACGCCTGCGGCTGGTTTAATCTCTTGACGACTTGACGACTTGACGACTTGACGACTTGACGACTTGACGGGGAAGGTGTGCGCTGGGTTCATGCTTTTGCGATACCGAGAACGATTACAGTCTGCAAAATCGTTACGATTGACATAGATTGTCAAAATCAACACGTGAATTGGCTTGATTTCCCAGTAGAATCGATCAGACGTCGATAATGATGGATGTCGCCTGCTGGTCAGGTTGGCACTGCTGGATTATTCTTTAAGACGATATCAACTGGTGAAAATCATGTTCAAACAATGTTCTGACTGGATTCGCCTGACTTTTCCTGCCGTTTTTATGATGAGCATACTAACCGTCTCTGTTCAGGCTCAAAATGAACCGCCAGCTGGGAATGGTCAGGAATCGCTGGAATCCTTGCTCGATTTATTCGGTGAAGGGCCTGCACCGGAGAAGCCAGCAACGCCACCGCCCGGTTCACCCGTTGATCCCCCGAAATCTCCCGAGCCTGCCCAGGCAATTCCTGCACCTGCAAACTCGACGGCTTCTCAATCAATGCCAACTGGAGAAACTGTTCGCGAAGCTCCTGCAGGCATGTTGCAATTCAACTTCCGGTTTGCAAACTGGGAAGATGTGTTGCGAACTCTGGCCGATGTGTCCGGTTTGACTCTGGACATGCAGACCACGCCTCCTGGCTCCTTCTCCTACTTTGATAAAGAACCGAAAACGCCGGTCGAAGCTCTCGACATTTTGAATGGATATCTGATTCAACGCGGTTACATTCTGGTACGACGCGACAAATTCCTGATTGTGACCAACATCGAAAATGGAATTCCTGCGAATCTCGTACCGACGATCGATCTGGAAGATCTCCCGAACCGAGGCAGTAATGAGCTGATTCGCATCGTCTTCGATCTGAACAGTTCGCGGGCGGAAGATCTCGTCGAAGATGTTCGCAGCCAGCTCGGACCTCAAGGCGAAGTTGTTTCCATGGGTGCGACCAACCGTCTGGTCGTCACGGGACTCGGTCAAAACCTGCGACGTGTCGATAAATTGCTGGCCGGTTCCAAATTGGCAGCTGGCCCGAACGATTTGAATTTCCGTGCGTTCACTCTCAAACATATTCCAGCTGCAGATGCCGAGCCGACGATTCGCGCATTACTCGGGGTGCAACTTTCGATGGATAGCAATTCCTCGTCTTCTTCCCGGAGCAGTAGAGGCGGTTCCGATCCCCGCTCACAATTCATGGAAATGATGGCTCAGCGGATGCGTGGTGGAGATGACGGTGGCCGTGGTCGTGGGGATTCGGGACGTTCGTCTTCTGACAGCAGTTCCTCATCAACAGCAGGACAGGCCCGTATCACAGTCGATAGCCGTACGAATAGTTTGCTGATCGCTGCCAAACAAGCCGATTTGTTAATTGTCGAACAAGCAATCGAACAAATCGATCTCCCGGCTCGAGAAGGACAGACTCAGTTCAAAGAAACGGGCGGGATGGTTCTGCGAGTTTACGAAATTGAAGAGGGCGAACTCGATGAGATTGCTCAAACGTTGATGGCGATGGTACCGGGCGTGATGATCAATGAAGATGACAGGGCAGACGTGTTGCACGTCGTCGGCACCGAAGCGGCTCAGCGGGAAATTGCAGAGTTGATTCGTACGATTATCGGTAAAGGAAGCTCGAATGATGTCGGCATCGTTCCGCTGTTCCGGCTCGATCCCGACTGGGCCTTGCTGACACTTTCCAACTTATTTGCCAACGAAGCCGAACCTCCGATTATTCAGCCCGATCTTTACGGTCAGAATCTGATTGTCCGAGGCAATTCGGATCACCTCCTGCAGGTCAAAACTTTGATACTGCAGATGTCTCAGGCAGCCGGTAATCAGCAGGAAATCTTTGGCGTGAATTCTGGTCCGGTTCGACAGATTCCACTCGGCGGCCAGGATCCCGCCGATTTATTACCGATGCTCCAGCAGATGTGGAAATCATCTGGTCGTACGCCCCTGCGAATTGTCCGACCTGAGGACCGTGAGCCTGTCCGTCAAGAGACGACTGAACCGAAGTCTCAATCAGAGGAAAACGATTCTGTTCAATTTGAACGAAATATCACACTGACAACAATTCCGGTTGTCTTTCAAGCTGAAGAAAAAGTAGAAGAACCAAAGGCAGAGGAAAAGAAGTCTCCCCCTGTCGAAGAAACAGGCATCTCGCTGACAATCATTGGAGACCAGTTAATTATTTCTGGTCAGAATGAAACCGAGTTGAATGCTCTGCAGTCGATGATCACCAAAATCCTGCAGCAATACGCGTCCAAAACCAAATGGACGATTTATTATCTGCGTTCCTCCGAAGCGACTGCGACTGCAGAAATGCTGCGTCAGTTGTTTCCCGATATTGACGTTTCCGGCACGACATCCTCTTCTTCGACCTCGTCGTTCGGCTCACGCTTGACGACTCAAGCCGCAGTCCAGCCCGTGACAGCTGAAAGCATTCGCATCATTCCTGAAACCCGCAGCAATGCCCTTTACATTTCAGGACCTGCCGATCGTGTTCGGGAGATTGAAGATGTACTCCAAGTACTCGATAGTTCCGAACTTCCCGAATCGTTTCGAAATCGAGTCGCCCGCAGTATCCCCGTAAAATATGCGAGTGTGGATGATGTCGCCGGAGTTCTCAAAGAGGTATTCGTCGATTTATTGCCGCAGCAAACACAGAGTCGACGTGGCCCGGGTGGCGGCGATGATGGCGGGACAAGTCTGGTCGCAGGCGAACTGACTCTCGGCGTCGATTCCAACACGAGCCAGATCATCGTCTCCTGCAATGAAACATTATTCCGTCAAGTTGAAGATCTAGTGAACTCTCTCGATGAAGCGGCTCGTGAAGCCAAGCGGACGGTTCGAGTTGTGAATCTCGACTACGCCAATGCCGCCGATGTTCAGAAGACCTTAGGGACACTCATTCCCAAAGTCACCTTCTCGACAAGTTCCTCTGGCCGAGTTTCGACATCAACGAGCAACTCTAACAACAGTAGTTCGAATACATCATCGGGTTCCCGAGATGGTGGCAGTGATCGCTCGTCGAGTAGCAGCGATGATTCCCGCCGACGTTTCTTTGAAGACATGATGCGTCGTCGCTCTGAAGGTGGCGGTGGCTCGCCATTTGGTGGAGGATCTCCCTTTGGTGGCAGCCGTTACGGCGGGGATCGTGGACGAGGCCGATAAAATAAATTTGACTTCTCTCCTACTCCCCAAATTCTTTGAACGTCACCATCATGAATCTTGAACCCCTCTTGCAGCGAATTTTAACTCCTGAAAACTGGGAGCAATTACAATCGCTTGTCGATGCTGATGGGATGCGAGCGGATGAAGTGGCGATTGAGTCGGGACTTCTCAACGAAGACCAATGGCTGGCAGCTATTGGCGAAGAATTTGGGCTGGATGTGGTCAATTTGCGGAATCAGGAAATCGATCGCGACCTGCTCGCTCGCTTTCCGACCAAAACGATTTTTCGTCATGAATTGCTACCCTATGCTCGACAAAACGGTCATGCTCAGGTTGCAGTTGGTGATCCTGCTCATCTTGAACTGGTCGATGAACTGAGTACGCAAAGCGGGATCCCACTCATTCCCGTTCTCGCGCGTCGTCGTGAAATCGCCGAGAAAATTCGCGAACTTCTTGGTGTTGGCGGCGATACGATCAACGAACTGGTTCGCATTCAAAGCGACGAAGACGATTTCGATCCGCTCGAAGGACTTGATCACGAACAGGGAGAACTAGCTGAGTCTGCCCAGGCACCTTCTGTCATCCGACTCGTCAATGAACTGCTCGTCGAAGCCGTCAATCAGAAGGCGAGCGATGTGCACATCGAGCCTCACGAAAAAGGGCTTGTGATCCGCTTTCGTGTCGATGGGATGTTGCGGGTTCAAGCGGTGCCACCGGAGATTAATCGGTTTGCCGGGGCGATTGTCACCCGCATGAAAATCATGTCTCGACTCAACATTGCCGAGAAACGATTGCCGCAGGATGGTCGTATCAAACTGCGAGTCGCCGGTCGTGAAATCGATGTGCGTGTTTCAATCATTCCGATGATTCACGGCGAAGGCATCGTGCTGCGTCTGCTCGATAAAGATCGCATGGTGTTCGATCTCGAACACGTTGGCATGCCAGCCGAGATTCGTAAGCCCTTCAATCAACTGATCCGACTCCCTCACGGTATCATTCTGGTGACTGGGCCAACAGGAAGCGGAAAATCGACGACGCTTTACAGTGCATTGAATGAAATCAAATCTCCCGAGACAAAAATCATTACTGTTGAAGATCCCGTAGAATATCATTCGTCGGGAATCAGTCAGATTCAGGTTCACTCAAAAATCGGTCTGACGTTTGCCGCTGGACTTCGCAGTATTCTGCGTCACGATCCCGATGTGATTCTGATTGGGGAAGTCCGCGATGGCGAAACCGCCATCTCTGCCATCCAGGCCTCGCTAACCGGTCACCTCGTTTTCAGCACACTGCATACAAACGATGCCCCCAGTGCGATGACGCGACTAATCGACATGGGAGTGGAGCCGTATCTGGTTGCGAGTACTGTTGAAGGCGTACTCGCACAACGGTTGATACGACGACTGTGCCCGCATTGCAAAGTCCCGCATCAGCCTCATGCAGAAGAACTGCCCCCCGATTTCCGCAGCGATATTCCCCGCGAACTCTTTCAAGCCGTCGGCTGCCGCGAATGTACGGAAATTGGTTACAGCGGACGAATCGGTATCTATGAACTGATGCAGAACGACAATACGATTCGTGAATTGACCATCAACCGCGCCTCTGCGGGCGTCATTCGCTCACACGCCATCAAACAGGGCATGTCCACACTTCGCCAATGCGGCTGGGATCTCGTCACTAAAGGTGTGACTAGTGTTGATGAAGTTCTCCGCGTGACTAAGGGCGACAGTTTAAGCTGAAAATACAAGCACGAAGCGCAAGCGAGTGTGTCCAACAGTAATCCAACACACTCGCTTGCGCTTCGTGCTTGTATGATAATAATTGTCAAAAGTGAATTACTTCTTAAGCTGTAGCCAGCCATAAGAACCAAGTTGAAGTTCTTCCTGCTTTTGTCCGCTCCAGCTTTGAATTCCCTGAGCAGGCAGGATTCTGGTAATCGCGACTGACCAGACGGGATCCTGTGCGGGCGGACCGAATGTTTCGAGTTGACTCCTAGGGATCGCAATTTCCACTCGCCAATGGTCCTGATCTCCGTCGCAGGCGACATACCATTCAGGATTCCAGGTTGGATCGTCTCCGCAACGATCGTGAGTCAACCCACGTTGATCGACTTCGAAGACGCAGGATGAAAAATAATCGCGATCAACATCGATGGCGAATTGCATTCGGTCGTATCCGCTCAGGTTGGCATCGTATTGACGTTCCCCTTTGGTTGGGAGATTCTCCGGTAAGCCTTCGCGTCGTGGGCAACTGGCTGCGATATAAAAGTAAGTGTCATCAAAGCTGCACAGGACGATGGGAGTTTCTTCAGAGGTGGCATTCATCACCTGAGGATTTCCAAGTGTCGAAGTAAGTCGAAGCTCTGTCGCGGTTTTCCAGCAGTCTTCCGTAAGTTCAGCATCGAGACGAGGAGCGGCTTCGGTGAAGTGACAAAGTGAAAAGTTCTTGGGAGAGAAGCCGGAACGACTTTGCAGCCAGAATTCCAGCTCGGCAATCGCGAGCCGAGGATTGCGAATCTGATTCTCTCCCAGTTCATCGCCAACGAGATAATTGCCATAGAGTTCATTTGCTGGCCGCGTCGCACCTTGAGCACGCAGAAGGCTGGCAATCGGGAACTGAACTTCTGCAGTGCTCGCGGTATGGGGATGATTCTTCTCCAAAAATTGATACAAGGATACCGCACGTTGAGTCCAGGTGGTATTCCAGTTGGAACGATCGTTTTGACTTCCTGGACTAATCGCAGCATTCGCTTCGGTTTCAACAAAAGCCGGGACAATAGGTGAAGGAGACTCCTCAGCAAATTCTCCGGAGGCTGGGCGGATGTTATTGAGATCGTTCTGAAGCTGATTATGATCGACCTGCTGGCGGACTTTTGTTGCCTGACGTCCCTTGAGTCGCAAGGCTCTCATTTCCTGAGATCCCCACAACTGAATCAGATCGACAGCCGCTGTGGCTGCCAGTGGCTGAGCAGGAAAGTCTTCCACGATTTTCATCAGCACCGATTCAAAGAAATCCCAATCGTGATTATTCCTGTATTCGTTGGCCACTTCATATAACTGAACCGTTGCCTGTTGAGGCGTCATCCCGGCAATGAAGTCGTTCAGTTGAGCAATCGTCTGCCCGGCTTTCATTTCATTATGCATGTCCCGTTTCAGAAATGCAGCCTGATTCCGCTGACGACGTGCGATCGCTTCGCCTTTTGCATCGTCACCTTCGAGTGTAATCATTGCGCGCCGCGCATCGCTACCCGGGCCCAGGACAATCCCTGTGAAGAAATCATTTAAACGCAAGTTCTGGGGGATCGGCGTCTGCTTTGAAATCGAGTAACTCTCAAAGAGTGGCCCCGTCACTTGTCCTGGTTGAATCAATCGATATGAGGGACTGGCAGCCGAGCGAACCGATTGTTGTAAGCCGGTGAGATAATCGTTGTTATCGAGTACGAGATCTCCCCCTTGTCCGGCTCGATTTCGCAGCACGAGCCGCGATACCTGCCAGGGAGCCAGCATCGTCTGTGACTGCAAGTCCGGCATCGCCGTCACATCGGCTGCCATGCGGACGGCATTTTCGACCGCCTGCTGAATTAATAATCCCGCGTGATCGTGAGCTTCCGGGCTATCGATGACGAGGACCGTCGGGCGATAAGTTCGGATATCCCGCACCAGATGTGTCAGGACATACTCCGAAAGCTGACCATCAGTCGCGCGATTCCAACGGGTAATCAACTCGGGTTGATGTTCGCGAATTTGAGGCAGGTCAAGTGGTAACGTCCAGCGAATACTTGTGATATTTCCACCCGCATGTTGTTGAGCCGCTTCCAGTCGAAGAGGTGCAGAGGCATATTCTCCGATTTCAGCCCCTTCCGTTTTACACATTGCGATCACTCCTGTGCGATATCCATGATGTCCCGAATAACGAGCAGTCAAAGAGAGCGAAGCTTCTTCCGGCACAGACGAATATTGCAACAACGCCAGTCGACGAATGCCGCCAGCAGAGAGATTCCAATTGCGACCACCATCAGTCGTTTTGACAATCGTTCCCAGTTCACCAACTGCGTATCCGGTTTTATCATCGACAAAGGTGATTGCATTCAAAGGAGCAGAGGAAGGATTAGACGCGATCTGCCAGCTTTGACCGGCATCTTCGGAAAGCAGGATCGATGATCCGGGATGACCGGCTATCCAGACACGATCTCCCCGCGAGGTGACCGTGCGGAAATCAAAAATGCGTCGTAGCGATTCCGGGATTTCGGTTGCAGGATCCTGCCAGGAGGCTCCGCCGGGTGAGAAGCGAATCAAGCCACCATCTCCAACGATCCAGCCTTTGGCTGTGTCATCGATTGTGACAGCAGTGACTGATTTTGATCCCAGGTTCAAACTCGGATCGACAAACAATCGGTTTCCGCCAAGGAGGGCGATTTGTCCTTGCTCGCCAACCAATACGCCGCTGTTTGGCTCAGCAAAATGTCCGCCCAACCACCGATACTGCTGCGTATGCACCACTCCAGTCCATGTCTTTCCGCCATTGGCTGTCTGCCAGATTCCTGAGGGATTTTTCGAGGTCGACTCGCCGCAAACAACACCTTGACTCAAGTCGAAAAACTGCAGATGTTTGAGGTATCCCAGTCCTACGGGAGCCTGAATCTGCCATGTTGCTCCCCCATCGCGAGTTGCAAGAATGCAGCCTTGAGAGGTTCGTCCATCGACCGCGACGATGCCCCCTGCCACCCAGCCAATTTGGTCGGTCAGAAAGACGACCGATTCCCAATTGCAGGCGACCGGAGTCGGCAGAAATTTCCAGGTCTGACCACCATCAGTCGTTTTGCGAATGCACCCACGATTGCCGACAGCATATCCGATTTCCGGTCCCACAAAAGTGACATCGTGTAATGTCGCATCATCAAGAAGTATGCGTTCCTGAGCAGTAATTGGCGGGCCGACAATTGACTCTTGAGCCAGAGCAATAGCTTCAGACAGAGATGACAGCAGGAGCAGGAAGAGTGCTACTCGTAACTGAAAAGATCGTATGGCAATTTGATAAAGCATGGGATCCATCCGCTTTGAATTAGAACGATTCCTTCGTCCAGTAACTGAGTTGCTGCAGGTCAGACTGTGCCTGACACTTCCTCTCTCAAAAATCCAGATCCGGTGTATTCATCGGTTCTTCATGACCACGAAGTTCGAGGACACTCCGTTTGAGGTATCGTCGCCCCTCTTCAAATTTGGGAATTGCAGCGTGGAATTGATTGTAATATTGAGTAATCATTTCCGGATGATTTTCTCCGTCAATCAGTGCCCGAGTCAATGCCAGTAATGCGGGCTCCATTTTTTCGCGAACTTCTTCAGAGACGTGTCGGGCCGCATTGCGAATCGCTTTTGCTATTCGCTGCACTTCCTGGCGATCCTTTTCACGTTCGACAATATTCAACGTCTTTATCGCAGATGCAGATTTTCGATGAGACAATTGTGTCACATCGACAAGCCGACCGAATGGATTGGTATTCTTCGCCGATTGAATCTCACGATCCTGAGCCTTCTTCAATCCCCTGGTCGCGGCTTCGAGATCCGGATTGATGTTCAAGGCTGTTTGATAATGAATCACCGCCTGGCGATTGTTATTCACATCCAGATACGCATTCGCAAGATTCAAATGAGCTTGATCGAACTGAGGATTCAGTTTAATTGCTTCTTTGTAAGCGGGAATCGCCAGTTCGGGATGTCCGGAATTGCGATGAGCAAAGCCGAGATTGTAATAGGCGTCGAAATTGTGCTTGTCGCGTTGAATCGCATTTCGCAGCGAACTGACCGCTTCCGGAAATTTTTTCATCCGATTGTAAACCGCACCCAGATTCGTCAGTGGGGTTGCACTTTGTGGATGTTCTTCGGCCAGTTGCTGATAGCAGGTACAAGCCTGCTCATACTGTTTCGTGCGAAAATAGCACATTGCCTGCATCTCATATACATCGAGGAGTTCGGACGGATCGCCATCTCCAATCGATTCCAGAAGAACGAGTGCCTCTTCAAACTGACGTTGACGAATCAGGTTTAACGCTGCTGATTTCGTTTCTTCCATAGTGCCCGGTGCCATTAAACCTCCAGAGAAAACTCATTATTCAGTCAATGTTTTATTTTCGGGTAGAGTCAATTGTAAAGCAAAACAATGGAGTGCGTTACTATAATCGGACTCCCAAAATAAAACTCTGAAAGGGTACTCATTGGTCCATTGCGGTGGACATTCCGCGACATGTGCAGAATTGCAAGCGAGAGAGAACCTCCACGCTATCGGCTTTGCACCTTAATCATAAACGAGCTTGGATGCATTGTCCAGATGCAGATGGCACTCTCCCGCAAAAGCACGTCGAAGATTTCAAGAATTGTATCAGTTTGATAAGAACGTGATAATGGGAGTTCTGACTTGTCGCCTAAATCCACCATTATGAACCCGGCTTGATCAGATCAGTTCCGACCCATTTCTGCAGTACCTCTGGAATCTTCACACTTCCATCGGCTTGCTGATTGTTTTCCAACAGAGCAATCAGAGCTCGCGTCACCGCGACTGCAGTTCCGTTCAGTGTGTGAACAAACTGAGTTCCTTTTGTCCCCGGTTGTTTGCAGCGAATGTTCAGCCTGCGTGACTGATAGTCCGTGCAGTTTGAGCAACTGGTCACTTCTCCATATTCTCCGCTTTCACCGCGGCCAGGCATCCAGGCTTCGAGATCGTATTTGCGATAAGCGGGACCACCCATGTCTCCAGTGGCGATATCGAGAACACGATAGGGAATATTCAACCCCTGAAAGAATTCTTCTTCGATGCGTAAAATCATCTGATGGAATTCATTCGACAATTCGAGATCGGGAGCGGTGAATCCAAAGATTTCCACTTTTGTAAATTGATGGACACGATAAATTCCCCGCGTCGCCCGGCCATGAGCTCCGGCTTCTGTACGGAAACAGTGCGAAATCCCGGCGACTTTAATCGGTAACTTTTCGAGGTCGATCACTTCGTCTTTCTTCATTCCTCCCAGCGTAATTTCTGCAGTGCCTACCAGATTCAAATCCGTATTTTCGACGGAGTAAATCTGCGATTCTTCTCCACGAGGATTGAAACCAATCCCTTCGAGAATATCATCGCGCGCCAGGTCGGGAGTCGTCATCACGGTGAATCCCTCTGCTCGCAGCTTTTCGATGGCATACTGCACGAGAGCCAGTTCCAGCAGAACCGCTTCGTTCTTCAGAAAATAGAAGCCATGCCCGGCGACTTTGCTGCCTGCTTCGAGGTCAATCAGATCCAGGCTTTCCGCAAGATCGACATGATCCTTCGGCTCGAAATCATAACTCGGCTTTTCCCCAACTTCGCGAACGGTCACCGAATCATCTTCCGTCCGACCGACCGGAGAATCGGGATGGGTCATATTCGGAATTTGTGTCTGCACTTCACGCAGTTTCAAATCGACGTCTTTCTGCTGCAGCTCAATTTCAGCCACTTCCGCTCGCAATTCCTTGCCCCGGGCAATCAGCACTGGCTTCTCCTCAGCGGAAGCTTTTGGAATTTTTCCTGAAGTCTCTTTCTGTTCAGAACGGAGTTGATCCCCCTTCATAATTAATTCACGACGCTGATCGCGCAAGGCAACCAAGTCGTCCAGATTAATTTTGACGCCACGATTTTCGCAGTTTTCTCGTACCGCATCGAGATTGTCACACAGATATTGCAGATCAAGCATAGTTCAGCTTCAAGTCTAGAAGAGTGTCAGAATTTGCAGAGGGGATTATTGCAGACCAGCCTTGAACTGTCACCACTGGTTGAATTTTCCTGTTCAACTACTTTGAAATTGAGTTTAGGAGCAGTATTCCAACTACCGCAAATTGTCGTGTAAGTTCAATATCGGGGAGCAGTCAAACTGAATGCGGAATAGCGATTTGAGGGCGACTTTTAAAGCTCGAAAGAGCAATAAGGTGCGTTTAAACGCACCATTTTATGAGTGTTATTGCGCGAGTATTAACAATTCCCGTAAAATTCGGAGATCGTGAAAGGTGCGTCAAGACGCACCCTACTGTTGAACTGTAATACAAGCACGAAGCGCAAGCGAGTGTGTCCAATAGGGGCAGACACACTCGCTTGCGCTTCGTGCTTGTATTTCTATGAAAGGTGCATCAAAAAAATCGCATGCCTTCAATAAAGAGGGCATGCGATCAATCAGGTTCACAACAAAATTTGCTTATTTGTATGGAGGATGCTTCTCCGGGAACTTCAGCAGCATCTGTTTTTGCTGCCATTCCTGCCAGGTTTTCCACTCCAGTTGACCGAGCATGTCTAGTCGTTTTTTGTAGTAGAGGAATGGAGCGGAGGCATCGATTTGCTTATCGAGCAGCAGGATTGCCGAAGCGTAACGACCAGCACGGCGTTCGCGACGGACGGATAACAGGAAGTAATCCTTCTCGCTCAAATCGACCCAGGATTCCAAAGCCGCCAAAGAGTCTGCGAAGGCCTTGTCCTGAGCAGCCTGATCTGCGATCGGCGTTTTTTCGATCACATCGGGCAATTCGCGATAACCAATCGCACGCGCCTTGCGATAAAGTGTATCGACAAGTTCGGCCTTCTCTGTCTCCGCCTTTTTTCTGGCTTTCTTCGCCTCCTTATCATCTTCTGGTGATCGACGGCTCAATTGAGCAGCGATCTCATTCTGATCGTAAGTCGCAATCAGTTTTTCAGCCGTTTCGATGACTTTTTCGAGTCGTTCTTTTCGCTTTTCATCCGTATCGAGCAGTTCCAGTTCGATCTTCAACAGTTTGCGAGTACTCTCATCGCCCGCCATTAACGATTCTTTCAGCTTCGTGAATTCCTCGCTGGTGGGATCGAGTGTTTTCAGATAGGTCATCTGCAACTCGCGAACCTGATCTTCGAGAGACTTCTGCTCATCAGATTTCGATGCTGCAGTAGCCGAGCTTTCGGCGGCCGTGTAGTAGTACCGAACTTCGTAATGCGTCGCGGCTTCATCGTCGGCTGAATAAGTGACTGAGCCGACCAAATAATCGCCTGCTGAAATCCCCTTCGGTAGGGAACTC
Organism: Rubinisphaera italica; assembly: GCF_007859715.1. NCBI lineage: Bacteria > Pseudomonadati > Planctomycetota > Planctomycetia > Planctomycetales > Planctomycetaceae > Rubinisphaera > Rubinisphaera italica. The sequence continues at coordinate 4,257,962 of NZ_SJPG01000001.1, read as the reverse complement.
GCTTTAGGCTCATCGACATACACTGTGAGAGAATCATCGCCACTCAAAATTCCGGACGTTCCCCCTGAAGTTTCATTGGCAGCAGCGGCGTGGGAAGACCAGAAATCCAGTGAGATCGGAGAAGACAGTGATTGCTCAATCGTCAAAGGCAACTTTTCAAAGCCGTCGAGCGTATCGTAGTCATGATGTTGCGTGACGACTTCAATTTTGTAAGTTCCCTTTTCCAGGCTGATGGCATCGGCAAACATATCGTTTGTGGTAATGCGTTGCTTATTGGAATCGAAAACGTGATAGATAAACGGCCCCACTTCGGAATCGTATAGTCGATTCTCCCAGGCGAAGATGTGAGGCGTGACCGATGTTTTCTTATCCAGTTTCAATTCATAGGTCAGCTTCAACTCGTAGACTGCACTCCCATTGGGAAGAACATCGCGATCCAGAGTCAACGCTTCAATGTCATGAGATTCCGGCAGAATGACTTTATTCCATTTGGTCAGTTTGGCAGACGGTGAAATCTTCTCCGGCTGCAGTTGATTGGAAATAGTGACTGCTGAAGGACCTTGACCGTAAGCGAGCGTCATCGAGGCATCGTCCGGTTCGCCACCGTGGAATTGCACGCTGTATTTCAGGCGGCTTTCTCCAAGGATCGACCAGTATTGTCCCAACACGACTTCAAGCGTTCGCCCAGGCACAACCCGGAATGCACTGGTCGTTTCCACTTGAGGAGTGACCTGGTAATAGCTACCGGCTTCAACATGTTCGAAATCTTCGCCATCGACAAGTTGCATTGTATGGAGTCGGAAGAATTTCGGCTCTGTCGTATCGACCAGAGACATTTCCAATTCACACCAGGTAGCCCCGGCTGGCACATCCAGAAAATGTCGCTGGAGTTGACCAGGAACGAAATCGTTCTCGTACTCCAGTTTGTAATGATTCTCAGTCAGTTCCGCATCCCGAACCGGAATCACAACGGTAATTGGAATCCGGAACAGAATATTCGATTCATCGCTGTTGGCTTCGTAAGCCAGTACTTCTGCAAAGTGGACGCCGGTTTCGAGTCCCGTTGGATCAACTTCAACATCGAGCCGATTTCCACCATGATTCAAATGCAGCAGATTCCCAACCTTCACGAAATCCGCAGTCGCTTTCAGATTGCAGAACAGGTTCACTTCGAGCCGATTTTCAATCGGGGTCCCTTCCGGAAATTTCGGAGTGACATACACCCGATGAGCAGCAGCGGCTAGCGTCTGATGCGGATCTCGCAAATAGATCCCGCGGCCATTGTTTGCAGCTGGAATAGAGATTTCAAAATTTAGTAACTGGCTGGACTCTTTGGCATGGTTTTCCAGATACGACCAGGCTTTATCAACTTGCAACAGGCCGGGACCAGCCGCAAAGACTTCGGCATTGGGCACGACTTCTGCAGTATTCTGAATCGCCTTGCGAACAGAGAACGGATTGTATTTCAGTTTATTCTGTTTCGCGGCAGAGAGTAACAGAGCAATATTTCCGCAGGCATTCGGCGACGCCATTGAGGTGCCGTTCATCTGCTGATTGGCCTGTCGTGTCCATTGTGGCACTGGAGCGATTGCTCCCCCCGGTGCAAAAATATCGACGCCCATGTCGCCATCCGAAGTTGGTCCTCGTGAGGTCCAGGTGTAGGGCAAGCCAGGCAGATCATCTCGGAGTGAGTACTCGGATTTCATCATCTCTGGCGAAATGTACGCTCCCACTCCCAGAATGACGGACGTTGTTCCGCCAGGGGCTCCGACTGTCGTCAACGCAGGACCAGCATTGCCTGCACTGGAGACGAAAATCACATCGTGATCAGTAACGACTTCGGAATAAAGTTCTGCGATTCGTCCCACATTGGGAGTTTGTGAAGGTTCGCCGTAACTCATGTTGATGAGATCGCATTTATTGTCGATAACCGCTTTCAAACCCCGAACCAGTCCGGGACCGTTTTCCATTCCATCGAGCCGGGTATCGCCAATTTTTACGGAAACAATCTGTGCTCCCGGTGCAACACCATTCCATTCAGGATTCTCTGGATAATAAGCCGAGACAATTCCTGCGACATGAGTTCCGTGTGCACCGGTATCGCAGACGATGGAGAGCAGTTTGCCTTCGTCGTAAATGTTGACACCGAAGTTCATATTGATCGGATCGGCGAACGTGTCGTATTTTCGCTCGACACGGAAATTTGTCAGCACAGCTTCTTCAGCCAGATCACCATCTTCATCGGTATCGATGACCGCTCGATGATGTTCGCCATCGTAAAAGACGACGCAATCGTAAATTGGACCGGCATCAGAATAGTCTTTCAGCAATTCATCGATCAGTTTGACCTGAGCTTCCAGTTCCGCCTGTTCTTTCTTTTCTTCATCTTTTGGCTTGGGATGCTCGGCTTTCCAGCTGGCCAGTTTGTGGGACAGTTTCGCTCGATGCAACTGCTGTTCTGCTTTGAACGTCTTCTCCCGTTCTGCTTTGATGACGGTCACAAGTTCAGGGGGAAGCAGTTCGTAGCCGGACTTCATACCGAGTCGGAACTCGCCGGAAGGGTTTTTCCACTCTGCTGAGAGTTTCAACTTGCGGCCACTCAAGCCTGTCAGTTCGTTATTTTCGGCTTTTGTGGGATCTTCCATGATTACATCGCCACTGCCAGTGCCGTCGATCATGTCAATCACTTTAGGACGACCATCGGGCGTGGTTTGCAATCCTACCGCTCCGGGATCGACACCTGTATCGAAAATGGCGACCACAGTACCCCGGCCATCAGCTTCGGGATGATCTTTCAGGAAGCGAAGAGCCCCGGTTTCTTCTTTGGGCATCCAGCTCAAATCAGTGGGAGGAGCGGACTGTTTTGGAGGCTGCTTTGTGGCTTCCTGAGTCTTTGCATCATTCACCGGTTGGCCGATGACGGAAAAAGCCGGAAGCGCAAGAGCTGTCACCAGCCATAAAATCGAACTACGTCGCATATCTGTTCCATCCGTAAAGCGTAACTTCGAATTTGTCCCGGAAATGAACTCCATATGGATATACCTATCCCACACGAAACTCGCATTTCCGCCAGACTACGAAGATATCCTACTCCACGAAGTCGGACTTTCCAAATCGTTCCGCTGTGAATGACGTGGATTTCTCGAAACACCGGCTGTTGAATGGTGCATGTTGCAAGTGCGAATTCATGAGACATCTGCAGTGAATTGTTAGATGCATCGCAAGTCGATTCAGTTTCTGACATCGCCAGGACGACAACTATCAAAGAGGAAAAACTATGTTATTGCGACTGCGGTTCCCGGCAGTTTAATGTGAAACTCCTCGCTCATTCCAATACGACCTCACCGATTGAACTCACTACAGGAATCACCATGGGTAATACACAAACAGCAACCTCATTCATGCAAATGGTCACAGCGGGAAATATTCAGCAAGCCTATGACGAGTATGTGAGTGATAATTTCATCCATCATAACATCTATTATCCCGGAGATCGCGAAGCGTTACTGACAGCCATGATCGAAAATCATGAGCAGTTTCCAAGCAAGATCCTCGACATCAAGCGGACGATATCCGAGAACGATCTGGTGATGGTGCATTCGTTAATTAAACTGGATACCGAGCATGATGGCGTCGCCGCGGTTCACATTTTTCGATTTGAGAACGATCAAATTGCCGAATTATGGGACATGACCCAAGCCATCGATCTGGATTCCCCGAATGAAAATGGGCTAATTTAGACCATTTTCATTCCAGTCTCCATAAATTACCGAGCCTTGGCATATTCCTGCTCAAACCGCTCCTGCTCTTTCTGAAAGACTTTCAGGCTTGGAAGTCGAGCGGTTTTGTATTGGTTTTCTTCCAGTGAAATTTGCTTGCCTGTGTTTTCATAGACAGTATCCGCGATTTTCTGATTGCTGAAATCGCCTTTCGGTAAATCAACGGCCACATATCCATCCTGCATTTTTGCGGGAGATTGTCCGCGATATTCGTGCGGAGGGAGATAAATGGCACCCGTTGTAATATCGACGGCAAAAGCAATCACTCCCGGGATGAAGAACAGCAATAAGCCAAGGCCATCCAGAGCGACAACTTTCCAATCGAGCTTCCCTCCGGGTTGTCCACGCCGTTCTGGATAAAGGAAAGTGCCGCATCCAGAAATGGCAGGCAATGCAAGGGCACAGGCGACCTTCGTAATGAAACGACGCCGTGAATATTCAAAGCTCATCGAGAAACTCCCGGCATCAATGCCAGCAAGATTGCAGATATGTGAATTAAGGGCCCGCAAAATTCACCAAGGGAGAACTCAGAGAATTCAGTGCGTGTGGTAATGAGAATGAAACTTTGAGGCAAGACATGATTGGAAAGCACTACTTTTACAATTAGTCATCAGCCAATCACAGATCGCAAATGGGGATCATATGATCACACTTCATGTGCTTTATTTCTCATCTCCACAGCCCATTCGAGCGTGAATCCACAAATAACGTGCAAGTGTTTGCACGAATGAGGTCGTTTTACGCAATTCATTGCACGCTCCCCTTGATTGTTGTCTTCAATGGTTAATATGATCCTCTTCACGCTCAACACCCACCTAGAAAGCGCCTGGTCATGGAAACAGAAACGAAGACATCCACTTTGCTCAAAGACCTGATTTCCGGATTAGTCGTCTTTCTGGTGGCTTTGCCTCTGTGTCTGGGGGTTGCACTGGCATCCAATGCTCCTCTGATGTCTGGAATTCTTGCAGGGATTATCGGCGGGATTATTGTTGGACTACTGAGCGGATCTCATACGAGCGTAAGTGGACCTGCAGCTGGGTTAACTGCGGTGGTCGCTGCACAAATTGCCTTGCTGGACGGGTCCTTTGAAAGTTTCTTGCTCGTCGTCTTTTTAGCCGGTGTGATTCAGGTCGTTATTGGACTTCTGCAGGCTGGTTCAATCGCTGAGTTCTTTCCGACGAGCGTTATCAAAGGCCTGCTGTGTGCGATCGGTATCATTCTGATCCTGAAACAGATTCCCCACCTGTTCGGCCACGATAAAGATCCCGATGGTGAAATGTCGTTTCAACAACCCGACCACGAGAATACCTTTTCCGAACTCCTGGCAATGACAGGGGATTTGCATTGGGGAGCTTCGATCGTCGGCATTGCATCACTTGTCCTGCTGGTTTTGTATGGTCGCATTTCGTTCTTCAAAAAGTTGAATATTCCAGGACCTTTGATTGCAGTGTTGTTCGGGACAGGGATTAAATTTGCATACGATCATTTTATGCCTGGCACGAATTGGCAAATTGAAGCCTCTCATCTGGTGCAATTGCCAATCGCAGGAAGTATTTCCGAGTTCACCGGGTTCATGACCATGGCTGATTTTTCCCAGATCGCAAATCCCGTCATTTACACTGGTGCAATCACCGTTGCTCTGGTTGCATCTTTGGAAACATTGTTGAATCTGGAAGCGGTCGACAAGCTCGATCCCCAACAGCGAACCTCGCCCCCCAACCGGGAACTGGTTGCTCAAGGGGCAGGAAATATGGTCGGGGGATTAATTGGAGCAATTCCCGTTACGTCTGTCATCATCCGCAGTTCGGTGAACATCCACTCGGGTGGACGCACAAAGGCAGCGGCAATCTTTCACGGATTCCTTTTGTTGATATGTGTTTCGATGCTGCCTCAGATTTTGAATCAGATTCCACTTTCCTGTTTGGCTGCAATTCTCATTTTAACTGGTGTCAAACTGGCCAGTCCTCAATTGTTTAAACAGATGTGGCGAGGTGGCTGGAATGAATTCATTCCCTTTATTGTGACCACATCAGCCATTGTATTAACAGACTTGCTGATCGGTATTCTTATTGGATTGGGTGTCAGTATTGCGTTCATCCTGAAAAGCAGTTTGCGTCGTCCAATTCGCAGGATTATGGAAAAGCATATCAGCGGAAATGTGCTGAGAATACAATTGGCGAATCAGGTGACTTTTTTGAATCGAGGAGCACTCAATCGAGTTTTCGATGAAATTCAGGATGGCGAACAGGTTCTCATCGACGCCAGCCAGACCGATTATATCGACCCCGATGTTCGCCACCTGATTCATGAGTTCGATGAAATTACTGCTCCTGCTCGCGGAATTACAGTCAGCCTGGTCGGTTTCAAACATGACTATGAGTTTGAAAACAAAGTGCAATATGTTGACTATTCGAGTCGGGATGTTCAGGAGAAAATGAGCCCTGCACAAGCTCTTCAACTCATGCTCGATGGCAATGAGCGTTTTCAATCGGGACGACAGATTTCCCGAAATCTGGGCCGTCAGGTCTCCTCGACTGCAGGTGGACAATTTCCGATCGCGGTCGTGCTCAGCTGTATCGACTCCCGAACCCCAGCCGAATTGATTTTTGATATGGGGCTGGGAGATATCTTCAGTGTGCGTGTCGCCGGGAATGTGACCAGTCCTCAGGTCCTCGGCAGCATGGAATATGGTTGTTCCCAGGCGGGTTCGAAATTACTCCTGGTTGTGGGACACACCCGCTGTGGAGCAGTCACTGCAGCTGTCGACCTGGCTTGCAGTCATCAAAATGCAACGGAGGCAACCGGCTGCGAGCATATTGACAGCATCGTCGATGAAGTCGAACACTCGATTGACGAATCGATCATTGAACGCGTGAGTAAGTCACAAGCCGATCAGAAAAACGAGATCGTTGATGATGTTGCCCGCATGAACGTCCAGCATACTGTCGATAAAATCCGCGAAGTCAGTACTGTGCTGCGGAATATGGAAATCAATCGTGAAATTGCGATTGTCGGGGCCATGTACGATGTCAGCACTGGCCAGGTCGATGTGATCACTCCCTCCATTGCTTAACAGGAACAGAAGGTAATCGTCTCATCGCACTTTAGACACAGGACAATTTCCATGTGTCTTTGTATGATTCTGAGATCGATCCGGAAGTCGTTTCCGGACCGAACACCATCTGGCTTCAGAAGCAAAGTTCCAACGCAATGAGAGTTCGCTGTACTTCTTTGGCAGGAGATGCTGGACCTCATTATCAGATGTTGTCAGACCATGGCTTTACGGTCTTGCCGGGGAATCGTGAGCGGAATTATCGAAATCCTTCCGAGCTGATCGAAGAACTCTCCGAGTGTGTAGCCGTCATCGCCGGCTCGGAACCTTACCCATCCAGTCTCCTCGCCGCTCTGCCCAAACTGCGAGTCATTGCTCGCACTGGCGTCGGGTATGACTCTATCGATTTGCAGACCTGCAACGAACGTCAGATCGCGGTGGCAATCACACCCGGTGTCAATCATCACGCGGTTGCCGAACATACGATTGCCATGTTGATGGCCGTTGCACGTGGATTTCCCGATCGAGATCGTTTTGTTCGAACCGGCACCTGGAAACGATTCAATACTCCCCGAGTGATGGGCAGCACGCTCGGACTGATGGGACTGGGGCGAATTGGGAAAGCGGTTGCCGAGCGGGCGATCGGATTGGGGATGCAGGTCATCGCTCACGATCCGCAAATCGATCAGGAATATATTAACTATCATCAGATTCCATCTGTCTCGGTTGATGAACTTCTCTCCCGTTCCGATTATGTCTCCCTGCACTTACCTGCGGGAGAGCAGACCCGTCATTTCATTAATCGGGAAACGCTCTCGCTCATGAAAGCGGGTTCCATTCTGATCAATACCGCTCGCGGTTCATTGATTGATGAAGCTGCGTTATACGAAGCGATGACGAGCGGTCATCTTCGCGGGGCAGGCCTGGATGTCTTTGATGCCGAACCACTTCCCATTGATAGTCCCTTGCTTCAACTCGACCGATTGCTGCTGAGTGGACATCTGGCAGGCCTGGATGAACAAGCCGAACAGGGAACACTATCGATGTCAGCCGAAACCATTCTGAAATTGTATCGCGGGGAATGGCCGAAAGACGTGATTGTCAACCATCAGGACTTGAAGCAATGGTCCTGGTAGACCTGTACAAAGTGCATTTCTGAAAAAAAATAAAGAGTTCGCGCAGAGTCCTCAAAAACTTCATAAACTATTCTCAGAATTATTGACCGGTTGTGGTTGAATTCCTGAGTGTCATAATGGATTGAGTATCAGGTTGTTCATGACTGTAGCCTCCATAACTGCTTTTATTTATGTATGGAATACTCTCAACGACATTAATATTCGGAATCGAGGAAATGACCACGCGGCTTATCACTGAGGCAATTCAGGACGAACCCGATCATGGATTGGATGACTTATGCATATCATGCTGATCGACGAATCGAAATCGTTTCGACAGTTGGCCTCCATTGTGTTGAAAACTGAGTTTTCCAACGTGAAAATGGATGCCACCGAAGATACCGAACATGCGATCCGCCTGCTGCGACTGGCTTCCTACAAACTGATCGTGATCGACGTTACGCTTTTAGATGCATCCGGATCCGATATCCTGGATCATCTCAATCATCGATATCCTGAAATTCCTGTGCTTGTCACCAGTGTCCAGGGAATCGATCATACGGTTTTACGGGCTTTTGACCGCGGGGCGATTGGACATGTGAATAAAGAGTTAGTCCACGATGAATTGCCGACTCGAATTCAGTCGATCCTGAATTCTGCTCCCAATCCAGAACCGAATTCTTTGTCCAGCACATTGCTGAAAGAACAGACATCCAAATTTTCGATTCCCAATGACCGACACTTGGTCATGAAGATCAATAATTACGTCGCCCAGTTGCTGAAAATATTCAATATCTGCTCGGCTCGGGAACAGATGCGAGTTTTATTGGCTCTCGAAGAGGCACTCGTGAATGCAATTTGTCATGGAAATCTTGAAGTCAGCTCCGAACTTCGAGGTATTGATGATGAGGCTTATACTCAATTGCTGAACGAGCGGTGCAATTCCCCTCAATTCAATGATCGCCGAGTCGAAATTCGTATTACGGTAACGAATGCACTTGCAAAAATACGCATTCGAGATCAAGGTCCCGGCTTTGATGTGTCCAGTTTACCAGACCCACTCGAAGAAAAAAATCTGGGCAGATCTCACGGTCGCGGTGTGCTGCTGATGCGAAGCTTCATGGATGAAGTTCACTACAACCAAACCGGCAACGAAGTCACGATGATCAAATACAAAACCGATCTTGCAAACACGTCCACCGACTCGGCGATCTGGACTCACGTCCAATGCCCGGAAATTCTTCAACTTCGTGCGAACCATAAACAATAGTCTGATTAAAAACAGCCAGTGGAAATGTTCATTCCACTGGCTGTTTTCCTATTCAAATATTCTTGACTTTTTCTTAAGCAGCCCGGCTAACAGGCTGCTCCCGGTTCATTGGGAACAGGACCGATTGGCTTTGATCGCAAAGTACTTGAGTCGATTCTGCCAGGGTTGGCATTGCGACACAAAGTTCACGGCGAATCGCCCGGGTTTGTAATGAGGATTCTCCACAGCCGAAGCTGCGGCGTTCTGCATCTGTATAATGACTGGTGTTCGTTCCAGAGCCGTACCAGCAAATATCAAATTGCTGCGCCAGACGGCGTGCAAATTGAATCCGATTGACTCGCTCCGCTCCTGCGATGTGATACAGTCCAGTCAGATTTTCTTCAAAGGCACGACTCAGAATTGTCGCAAATTCGGAAACAATAATCGGAGTCGCATAGCCGGGCTGCGACCATTGCGAATTCATTTTTCCTCGCAACATATCTTCGAGCATTTCTTCAATCCAGCCGGTGTTCTCGGTGGACTGACACCAGCCAAACAAATGCGTACGAACAATCAATGCCTCAGGCGAAACCGCTTGGACGTGCTGTTCGAGCTTGAGCAGGCGTTGTCCAATAATGGATGTGCAGCACTCTTCTGAAGATTCTTCATGAAACATCCACGGACCCGTCAGCACGGCATCGCTGCTGATAAGCGTGAATGGGATTTTTCGTTCGGCACAGGCAGTGGCCAGATTGGCTGAGGTCTGACATTGATCTTCGGAACCAACGGTTGCCTGAGGATTCCAGGCAGAATCTCCTGCACTGGAGGCATCGATGAGGCGTTCCGGCTTTAAGTCATCCAGCAATTTTCCGATTTGGCTTGTGACGGCTCCGCCTGAAAGAATTTCGCAGTTCGCAATTTCTGGAGCATTTCGCTCGCAAATTCCAATCACGTGGTAACTGCTACTGAACGATTCGGCCAGATTCGAACCTGCAACCGTGTCGACTCCGAAGATAATGAGTGTATTCAAGCGATAGCCTCCCTGCATGTTCAAAACAGAAGTTAATCGATGATCCTAAGACCTGCCGACAAACTCTTGTTCCGTATTAATAATTCCCCTCCATGGGATACATCCGCGGATGACATTCGTCAATTCCACCCGGCGATTGCATGCGTTTCATCGAACGCCTGCGAATTATAATCACGATTTGCAACTTTTACCAAGGGCAATCTGACACTATTTTTTAAGCAATTTTCAGCCTCTACTAAAAACAAGTTTCGTCTCGTTCCCAGTCTCCTCCCTGAGAAGTCGATGTACCTTCAATCCTAACTAATAAACAACCGGTATCCATGACGATCAAATTCATCGATGACATGTTCCAGACGACTTGCGATTGCATTGAGAACATAGTCCTCTTTAATTTTTTTGTTGTTGAGGTCTGTCACATAAAATACGTCCACGACCAGATCTACGTGCGTCGTAATTCTCGCTAGAGTGATGGACAAATCGAGATCGTAAATGGCTTTCGATAATGTGAATAATAAGCCGGGCCGATCATGAGCAAAGACATCGATAATGGTCGCGTGTCGGGAGGTGTCGTTGTCCATCGAGACATGTGGACGTTGATTCGAAATCGGCTGCTGATCACCACGGGTCTGATAACGACGCTGCTTTTGAAAAAGCTGTTCGAATGAAATCGGGCGTTCCACCGCTTTCGTTAATTCCTCACGGACTTTGTCCAAACGACCAGGGAGCGGCCTGTTGGGAGAATCGTTATCCTGTACCAGGAATCGATCACAGATGAATCCCGAACCACTTGTGTAAATGTCCGCAGTTAGAATCGACATTTGAGCAGCCGTCAGCACTCCCGTCATCCGATGAAAACAACGTTCGGTTCCATGCTGTCGCGTCAGGATGATCAACTCGAGTGTATTGGTCTCTTCATCATAACGATCAATAATTTCCAGTTGATGATCGGTAAGTCGCATCGCGATTTGCATATCCTGGACGATATTTGCGGCCGAGGCTGACATCAAATAATGATCCGGCATCTCATTCAATTCACTGGTCAGTCGTTTTTGATCCTCCACGCTGGGATTGGATTTCGCGTACAACTGAATGGCTTTTTCTTTTGTGGCCTTGAGTTGTTGTTCCAGTTCAGGTTTATCAAACTTTCCACTCAGCGAGAGGGATGTCCGCTCGTACAATTCTGCCAGCAATTGCGCTTTCCAATCATTCCAGATTCCCGGGCCGACGGCTTTAATATCACAGATCGTGAGCAGATAAAGTTTCCTCAGTTTGGAGGCTTCCTGCACCGTACGAGCAAATTCAGCGACAACGAGAGGATCGGAGGTGTCACGTCGAAATGCCAGCAGCGACATACTTAGATGTTCGAGCACCAGCATCTCGATCGTACTGGCATCGCTTTCCTGGAGCCCCAGTCGAGCAGCGGTTTTGATCGCAATTTGTGCCCCCAGTTGACTGTGGTCCTGCTCGTAGCCTTTCCCCAGATCATGTATCAGCATCGCCAGACTTAAAACCCACGGCTTTCGCAGTTTTGCAACAATCTCTTTCGTCGGACTTTCCCGGGATAATTGATCCAATCCCTCGAGTACTCGAAAGGTATGCTCATCGACCGTATAGGCATGATAATTATTGAACTGGAGCAATCCTCGGGCGTGTGTGAATTGAGGGATCAAAATTTCCAGAATGCCGCATTCGTAAAGATCGCGTACAATCGTCCCAACGCTGCCGACGCGATTCAGGAGTGAAATGAATTGCGAGGAAGCTTCCTCGCTGATATCTCTGGGTAAGTCGGAAACATGATTTCGAATCGATTCAATCAGTCTCGAAGAGATTCGCACTTTATGCTCTGCAGCGATGGTAAACGCATGCAAAATACTTTCCAGTGATGAAATCACTTCTTTGACATTGTGACTGACAACATTTAATCGTCCGTTCAAAACAATGTAAGTCTCATCAATGATACGGCGGTAAACTCGCGCAGAAACCCGTTCTTGAAATGTGGTTGGTTTGCACAGTTCTATAAAACGACGGGAAGTTCTCGCGACAAAGTCGGCTTTCTGAAAATATTGCTGCATATACCGCTCGACGGCCCGCTGCCCCTGATAATCAGAGATCCCTTCCTGATCAGTCAACCAGAGTTGTTCCTGTCGAGTCAGTACATCCTGACTGCGACCTGCGTGCACATGCAAATTCATGCGAATGGTCGAAAGGTATTTTTGCGTTTCGATCAGAAATTCAGCCACCTCTGGCTTTAATCCCCCGCAATCGGCCAGTGCCTGAAATCCGGTCACTTCATAGCGGGCAAATCCGGCCCAGAGAATCAACTGGAGATCCCTGAGTGTTCCCGGTGACCGTTTGACATCCGGCTCAAGAGAGTACACGGCCAGTGCTGTTTCTTCGATCTCCTTCTTCCGGGATGCTTCGCAATGATCCAGAAATGATCGACGAGATTTCTGCAGCCAGCTTTCAAAGCGTGCTCTGAGTCGGGTATGCAATGCAGCATTTCCCCACAGTAATCGAGTTTCAATCAAAGCAGTTGCGACTTGGGATTCGTCGCGAGCCAGCGAAACGGTATCGTTAATCGAGCGAATCGCCTGCCCCAGCTTCAAACCGGAATCCCAGCATTGTCGTACAAGTTCCGAGCTGAACTTTTCAACAAATGCGCCGCCGTGGGTATCGTAGGTGATCAGCAGATCGACATCGGAATACGGAAACATTTGCCGACGGCCATATCCTCCCACGGCTAGAATCGCAATGTCTTCACGCAAAGATTTGACAGAGGTTTCCGGAATCGCTTTGAGAGATTCGTCAATCAGCAACTCAATGAAATCGTCCATCTTTCGCGTGGTTTGATCAAGCGCCAAATCGACTTCGATGTGCTGCTTCTGGTAGGCCCTTACGACCTCAGACAAGCTCTCCTGCCAGCGTGCTTTGAATGTTAAAAATTCCGACACAGTTCTAAGATCTCACGAAAAAAGCCACTCGCGAGCAACGAGCGGCTCATTGATTAATTGCCGTACATTTAAGCATCTTCAGTTAGATCGATTCTTCACCAGTCTCACCAGTACGAATTCGAATGGTTTCATCCAGACTGGTGACGAAGATTTTTCCGTCTCCGATTTGTCCTGTTCGTGCCGTTCGGATGATCGTATCAATGACCGTTTTAGCAGTCTGATCGTCGACCACGACTTCCATTTTGACCTTTGGCATAAAGTCGACTGTATATTCAGCTCCACGGTACTGTTCCTTGTGCCCCTTTTGTCGACCAAATCCGCGAACTTCAGAGACCGTCATCCCCTGAACTCCTGCCTGAGTCAGGGCATCTTTGACTTCCTCGAGTTTGAAGTGACGAATGACAGCTTCAATTTTTTTCATGAGACTTTCCTGCAAGTGGTGACAGAAACTTCGAGAACAGCAGTTTCTGTAGTAATTCGCGAATCTATTATATCTGACGCATGTTAATCTATTGTTCGGTGTTCGTGACAATTTGAAAAGGGTGAATTGAGCCCGAAATCAGATTCCGGGCTCAATTTCGCCCAATATTGTCAGTAATACCAGAATACCAGAGGAACACTTCTGGATCCTCAATAAGACCGCTGCTTCGGTTACAGGAAGATATATCCTTCTTCGCCGTGCTCTGTTAAATCGAGTCCACGAACTTCGCTATCTTCGGAAACCCGTAATCCGATCGTCAAGTCGATCAGTTTGAGCAGCACGATGCTACCAACAATTGCCAGACCGGCAGCCGCGGCAATACTGACCGCCTGATTGACCATTTGACCGGGATTCCCCTCAATCAAACCGACACGGGCACCAGTAATACTTTTTGAGGCGAAAACACCGGTCAGCAATGCCCCCACAATTCCGGAAATGCCATGCACTCCAAAAACATCGAGTGAATCATCGTAACCCATCGCATTTTTTAGTTTCGTACAGGCGAGGAAGCTGGCGACTCCGCCGCACAATCCAATGACCATCGCCCCGGGAACCGCAACCGATCCACTGGCCGGTGTGATGCAAACCAAACCCGCAACTGCCCCTGAACAGGCTCCCAGAATGGTTGGGCGTCCGAGTGTGAACCATTCCATCAGCGCCCAGGCAATCAATCCAGTCGAAGCCGCCAGATGAGTCGCTGCAAAAGCATTCACTGCCGTAGCATTCGCAGAGGCAGCACTTCCGGCATTAAATCCGAACCAGCCTACCCACAACAGGCAGGCACCAATGAAGGTGTAAGTCAAGTTATGCGGTGGCATCGGCTCTTTTTGGAAGTTCAGTCGTTTACCGATCATCAAACAACAGACCAGAGCAGAGATCCCCGAACTGATATGCACGACAGTTCCACCAGCAAAATCCAGAGCCGGGAACGCAGCCGCTTCATTCCACTCACATAGCCAGCCGCCATCGGACCAGACCCAGTGGGCAATTGGGCAATAGACCAGCAGTCCCCACAGGATAGAATACAAAGCCATTGCAGAAAACTTCATTCGTTCGGCAAAAGCTCCCACAATCAAAGCCGGTGTAATGATAAAGAACATCATCTGAAAAACAGCAAACAGCACAGTGGGAATGCCACCAAAAGCCGGTGTGATGATTTCTCCTGCTGAATCACTCCACTCCGGCAGAACGCCCTTGAGCATCACATGATCAAATCCACCGACAAATCCGCCCAGCATATCAGGAGCGAATGCCAACGAATAACCAACCACGACCCACAGGACAGACATGATTCCCATCATCGCCACACACTGCATCATCACGCTCAGGACATTCTTTTTACGAACCAGTCCGCCATAAAACAGTGCCAGACCGGGACCAGTCATCATCAGAACCAGTGCTGAAGAAGTGAGCATCCAGGCGATATCGGCCTGGTTGAATTCGACTGCCTGAGCTTCCTCGGCAATCTCCGCTTCGGCTGCTCCAGCCTGGAGCGGTGTCGAAGTCGATTCGGGTGCAGGTTCATCTGCAAATGTTAAAACGGGGGTAACAACCCCCAAAGCAAGTAATAGTACCACCCCAGCTAAGCCAAAGCGGTGCAATGTATGAGCGCTATACATCGTGTGATCTCCTTGGAAGATTCTCTTGAATAAATTGTCAATCTACGGAGCGGACGGCTCCCTGGCAACGAATTCCTCTCTCTTGAAATTTACGAAATGTCCCTTCTAGGTCATGACAGCACATTTCATTCCCATAGATAGGTTTGCATCGGAGCAGATGTTACTCTTCACACCTGAGTGTGGAGCTCCATACTATTATTTATGACTTTGAGAAATTGCTTGATTTTTAAAATTTCAATTCAAGTTCAGCAGTGCATAAGAGATGTGCACACATTCGCCACGTCGTTGCTTAGATATTCAGCACCTCATCTGTGTTATGACATCACACAGAAACACGAAACGCAAGCGAGTCTCTTATGCCGCTATTTGACACACTCGCTCGCGCTTCATGCTTGTATGGTGGATCAATCAAATATTAGTTTTACAGCAATTCAGAAATCGGCTGGCCATCTGGCAAAATCGGCATTGGGCGGCCCGTATAGTCGATGATGGAAGCATTATAATCGATTCCCAAATGCCGGTAGACTGTTGCCCATAAATCATTCGGCGAAAGCGGACGGTCCTGAGGGTGCTCCCCTTTGGAATTCGTTGAGCCAATCACCTGTCCCATTTTCAGACCTCCGCCGGAAACCAGCATGGACATCGCACCTGGCCAGTGATCGCGGCCGGGTTGCTCGACTCCGGTCTTAGTACCTTTCCGATGGGATATCCGTGGCGTTCGTCCGAATTCCCCAGTCACCACCAGAAGCACACGCTGATCCAGCCCCCTGGCATACAAATCTTCGACCAGAGCAGTCACGGCTCGATCGTAAATCGGCAATCGTAATTTTGTATCATCAAACAGATGGCAATTGACCGCATGGGAGTCCCAGTTATAGGTCCCGTTCTTTAACCACTCCACGCCGGATTGATATGGGTTTTCCATCACCATTGTCACAAACGTGCAGCCGGCTTCGACAAGTCGTCGCGCCATCAACGCCCGTTGACCCCAGGCGTGATGTCCGTAACGGTCTCGGGTAGCGTCATCTTCACGAGTCAGATCAAACGCATCACGAGCTTTGGGGCTGGTCAGCATATTAACGGCTTGCTCATTAAACCGGTCCATCGAAGTCATCATGCCGCTGTTATCGACTTCACGTCGAATCGCGTCGATATCGTTGAGCAGCATGTTCCGATCATCAAGTCGATCCGCAATTCGCTTGTCGAGCGAGAGATTCTTGATCTCAAATTTTTCCTCACTCGGATCTCCCGGCACATTAAACGGGACATAAGTAGAACCGAGATAAGCAGCCCCGAAGCTATATGTATCGACCCCCGCTCGCCCGGCATTGGTTCCAGAAACATAATTCGGCAGGCCCACATTTCGATGCTCGAACGCTTTGGCAACAATCGACCCAATCATCGGAGCATCATTCACAAAGCCAGTCGGCGTTTTCGGTTTGCGGCCTGTCAGAAATCGTTTATGACCGCCCCCGTGGTCGGCAAATTCGTGTGAGATTGAACGGATAATCGTATAACGATCCGCACACTGGGCGTGCATTGGCATGTGTTCGCAAACATCCAGCCCCGGCACGTTGGTATTGATCGGCCAATATTCTCCACGATAATCGGAGGGAGCTTCCGGCTTAAGATCGTACATCTCCATGTGGGGAGGTCCGCCCGGCAACCAGACGAAAATCACCGCAGGATGATCTGGACCTACCGTCTGACCAGCTTCGGCTTTGAGTCGTAGAAAGTCAGTCAACCCAAAACCACCAATTCCCAGGGCTCCTGCCTGTAAAAAGGCACGCCGCGAAACGGGACCACCACATCGGAAGTTATTTCCAGAATAAGAAGTCTGTGCAGTCATCGGGAGCACTCCGCGAGGTTAAGAGGTGGGCAGTCATCGGCTTCTTTACAGATACGATCAACACTGATAGTCTACATTAAGTGAACAGATCAATCCATGTTGATCATTGATTCTCAACCATTTTTTATGGAAGATCACGAAACAGTTCTGCGCGACAACATCTTTCGGATTAACCGTAAACAAACTGATTTAAAGGAATTTGCCCAATGAAATTCGCAATCCTGGCTCTAACCGTGGGAGTGGCTGCGGGCCTCTCATCAAGTCCTCTCCAAGCCGAAGATAAAGCCGGTTGGATTGATTTGCTTCCCGAGAATAAACTCGAAACTCACTGGCAGACTAAAGGAAACTGGAGTATTAACGACGAAGGTGTTGTCACACTGACGCCCCGACCCGGCGAATCCGGCTGGACCAGGTACGATTCCTACCTGTGGCTCAATAAGCAACATCGGAACTTTGCCTGCTCTTTTGAATATCAAGTCGGAGAACACGGCAACAGCGGGTTTTATTTCCACGTCGCCGATCTAACCAATCCTGTGCAGCAGGGCATCGAAGTGCAAATCTACGATTCTCACGGCCAGGAAAAACTGACCGACCACACTTCCGGCGGCGTCATCCCTAAAATTCCACCGACTGCTCAAAACGCAAAACCTGCTGGCGAATGGAACCATTTTGAGATCATCTGCAAAGACGATCAATTGACCGTCATCCTGAATGAAAAAGTTGTCAACGAAGTCGACCTTTCTCAAGGCCCACTGGCGAGCCGTCCCAAGACCGGCTACATCGGGTTTCAGGATCATGGACTGCCACTCATGCTGCAGAAAATCAAACTCCGCGAACTTCCATAATCAATATTCAATGCCCAAACGTGTGCCACTGCTGGCTTGCCCAGCAGTGTTTTCTCAACGGATGAATCCTTAAAGAAACTGAATAATTTTGAACCGCGGATGAACGCAGGTAAAATTTTATCCGCGTTCATCCGCGTTCATCCGCGGTTCTTTTCACAATCAACAGCCGTGGACTCTTTGGCGAGTTTCCATAATCGAACTGAGTTTCATAGGTCTCTGAATCCAACTTATTCAGAAAAGTCTCAATCGCCACTGCTTCTTCTAGTCCACCCGAGTGACCGATGTAAGCGAGGATTGTCATCACTCCGTTGACGGCAAGAGCCTGTAGTCCTGAACGGATCGCTTTCAAAGTCGAACCGCACCGAGTCACGATTTGATGATCACCTCCCGGCAAATAACCGAGGTTGAACATAATGGCGGTCACTTCAGGAATCTGTTCTTCCGTTAAAATCTCAGTCAGGCGCGCATGGTCAAGCAGATACCAGCTGACATTTTCGCGACCCGCATTTCGGATTCTCTCTTGAGCTTGCACAATTGCATTCGGTTGGATGTCGAAAGCGATAACTCTGCCTTCTGAACCGACAAGTTTCGATAAATACAGAGTATCGTGCCCATTGCCAACAGTTGCATCAAGTACAATATCGCCAGGCTTGACGACCTGCGTAATTGCCGCATGAGCCAAATCCGTCAACTGGGGCATGAGTTCAACTTTCTGCGTCCGTCAATTTCAGGATCAAGTTCACGCCCCGTCGCAATGTGCTCGGCCATTTGCTTTGCCAGCCAGGGAGCCTGCAACGATCCTTTTGATCCGAGTCCATTCAGAATTCCAACGCGAGGCTGTTCAGGATGGAAACAGGCGAGCGGTTTCTGATCATTCATCGCCGGTCGAACAGCCGCCTGATGATTGATGATTTCATGCGGAGATTTTCGTAAGATTCCGCTCAGTGTTTTTAAAATCTGATCACGTCCTTGTGCTGTTGGTTCCTGGTTCAAGTGATCCCAGTCATAAGTAGAGCCCACTCGAAAGTGGCCTTCTTCGTTGGGAGCCAGCCAGATCCCCTGACTGATCACATTCTCGGCAGAAATATTTGAAATCTGCATCGTCAGGATTTCCCCCTTGGCCGGTAAAAATGGCAAGGATGAAAACAGGGGATGAAATCGATCTTCTGCTCCACGACAGTAGACGATACGTTTCGCAGAACATTCCAGCGAATCCAGTACGACACGATTCTGCTCAATCTGCACATCGTGGACGGGATCAATTTCAGCCGCTCGATAACTTTCTTTTTGTCGAAACCAGTCACGCGAAACCTCCAGGAATTTCGCGACCTGCAATTGGCCGATCTCTTTGATTTGCAATCCCCCCTCTGGAGCATGAAATGCAGTGAGATCTGTACCGTCGGAATCGCGAAGTTCGAAGCGAATTGAATCGAGCTTGTCGGCTCGTTTTTCGATGAAGTCAGTACGCTCATGCTCGCTGCGAAAGATGCGCGTATAGTTTCGTAAATTCAGAAATGAGGATTCGGTTTGCTGCTCGATATCCCGATAGAAACGAGCAGCTTCCTCAAAGAATTCCGAATAACGCCAGCTGAGAACAGAACGTTTACCGGTGACCGGAGTCATCAGGCCAGCCGCAATTTTGGAAGAGGTGACCGATTCCTCTCGATCAATCACCATCACGCGTTGGCCACGACGCAATAACTGCCACGCCAGGCATGTCCCGGCTAAACCCTGTCCGATAATCAGGACGTCATATTCGGTTCGAGAGTTCATCGGATTCTCTAAACTCTGTTCCTAATCGAAACCGGACATCCATGGCATATTGAAGAAGGATTTCCGGGTGGCGGGGGCGCTCCGCTTTAGCGGAAGCCCCCGGAATCTCTACGATTCGGGGGCTTCTCTTCGAGAGCGCCCCCGCCACCCGTGTTTAATTGTTATTCGTAGTGAAACTGGTATGTACCGGTGTATTAAAGAGGATTCTGGGGGCTTCGCTTCGCTACGACTCCAGCCACCCCGTTAGATTATTAGTCATGATTTTGCAAACAACTCTTCAATCGGAACGCCGCCATCAGTGATCGGTACAGGGCGATCACCAGCGTATAATTCCAGATGGGGTTCGATGCCCATCGTTGCAAAAATGGTCGCGAACCAGTCTGGCACAGTGACGCTTCTTCCGCCGACAATTTTCTGAGCCAGTTCATCGGTCTCGCCGACGGCTCTGCCGTGCTGCAATCCGCCACCTGCGAGTACGGTGCTGAAGGCTTTTGAGTGATGTCCACGTCCGCCTGCTCCATCGAAACTGGCAGGTCGCCCGAATTCAGAACTGATGCAGATCAAGGTTTTGTTGAGTAGATTTTTCTCTTCGAGGTCGGTCACGAGAGCCGAGAAAGCTTTGTCGAGACTTTGAATGAGCAGGTGTTGTTTTTTCTGACCTTCGCGGTGTGTATCCCAGCCGGTGCCGTTGACGAATGTCAGATTGAATGAGACTTCCACAAATCGAGTACCCCGTTCAACGAGACGACGAGCCAGCAGACAGCGTTGGCCAAATTCTTCGCCGTAGGCATTGCGTAAATCGGCGGGTTCACGATCGAGATCGAACACCGACATAAACTCTGGACCAGCCAGATCAAACCCCTGCTTGACGGCTTTCAGGTAGGATTGCACCTTCACTTCATCCGCGTGGGATTTTTCATAATGACGCGTCAAATCGGCCAGAATCGATTCCCGTCGGCTTTGACGTTCGGTTGTGATTCGTGGTGGTCGAGACAATCCCTTTGGTCCCGATCTCGTATCCGTCAGATACACAAAGCCATACTCGGCTCCCAGAAAACCGGGTTGGCGACCGGGAGTCGGCTGTCCCATTAACACATACTGGGGAACTTTATGGGAGATCGGTTCTTTCTGATTTGTAATGACCGAACCAAGTGCGGGATAGATGATTGTTCCACTTGTCGGGCGACCGATGTGCATACGATACGAAGCCGCGGCATGCTCATCAATGACATCATGATGGACTGAACGCACGACCGTGCAGCGATCCATTATCTTTGCCATATTCGGCAGATGTTCGCACAATTGGACTCCCGGAACGACGGTGTCGATAGCCGGGTAAGCAGAGCCCGGATCTTTCAGTCCATCTTTGGTCACACGCTTTGGGTCGAATGTATCCATCTGGGCGGCTCCACCGCCAAGCCAAAGCATAATGCAATGCTCCGCTTTCCCCAGTTGAAGTGCATGCTTGGCTTCGGCCTCTGAGCCAAACATCACGTTTGGAGTCAGTGTCGTTCCTGCAGCAGTCGCTGCAGTTGCTTTCATAAAGTCACGTCGATTCCACATAGCTGTCTTCCTGATTGATCGGTATTACAAAGAGGACGTCGTCCCCTCGCTGACGCTTCGGGTTAAGATTGTTCGGGGGACTTCTCTTCGAGAGCGCCCCCGCCACCCGGCTATTTCATTCTTTTTATTCCTTACGGAACGAACACAAACTCCGGGGAGTTCAACAACGCCCAGACGATATCTTCGACTTTGACTCGCCATTTCGGATCGAGTCGTTCGGTTGGTTTGTCACCCTGATTGGCCATTTCCTGCTGACGGATTCCTTCGCGGGAAGCGTCTGGATCGAAATGAGCCGTCCATGTCAGGGGTGATCGGACAACTTCCGGTTTGGGAGCAATCGTTACATCGGTTTTACGAGAATCAAATCCCGGTTCGAGCAGAGAACAAAGTTGTGTTTTCTCCTCGGCGGTTGGCTTGCGAGTCAAAATTCTCTGGAACAAATTATTGACAACCTCTTCAGGAGAAGAAGCCTGCAGGCAGACCTCGACCAGCTCTCCATTCTCCGAAATGTCGACGGCTCGATTAATGGCGGAACCATTCGCCAGTGCCAATGGCTGCAACGGAGTGGCAGTCGCTTCCCGGTCGGTAATCGGATCCTGTCGTTCGCTACGCCAGTTGTAAGCCGACATCACATCGACCAGACTTTGAGCCAGCGGCAAGGCCATGGAAGGCCGTTCGCGTTCGTTACTGATCGCCATCAACTCCCAGGCTTTACGAGGTTTGCCAAAATCGATGAAGTTGGCGACCGATTGACGACCATCGTAATTATAAGTGAGTCGTTCAGAAGGGAGTTCTTTCCCGACTGACTGGAAAATGGTATCAATCAGCTGCTCAGCGGTCAGTTTCTTGCGAGTTGGCCCGGCAAATGCCTGTTGAATTTGATATTCCCCAGACAACGCTTCCCGCTGATACAATTTTGAAGAGATGATGATTTTCGTCAGTTGTTTAATGTCATATCCACTTCGCACAAATTCCTGAGCCAGCCAGGTGAGCAATTCGGGATGACTGGCTTCGCCAGTTTCCCAATCCTCAGCAGGCTCGACAATGCCATAGCCCATCAAGCGTTTCCACAACCGGTTGACGACCACTTTCGTAAAGCGTTCGTTTTCCGGATGGGTCAACATGCCAGCCAGCACGGCTCGCGAATTTGCAGAATCTCTCAGGTAGAGTTCCTGATCGAGTGACTGCGGTTTAATCAATTCTTCGAAAGGCCAGGCCGGGGCGATTTGCTCACCCGGTTTGATGGTGACTTTGACCATCATCTTTTCCAGCTCTTCCGGTGTCACATTGAGACTGCTCGACTTCGGAACGGCCAACGGTTTTCCCTGTAGCATGGCAGCCATACTGAAGAGATCCCGTTGCAGTGACTCATGGTAGGGTGCATCGTGACAACGGGCACATTTCATTTCGACACCCAGAAAAGCCGTACCCAAAATATGAGCTTTCGCAGCCATAGGCACATCGTTATTGGAGGCGACTCCAAATCCAGCAGTCCCTCCACCCCAGCGACTCCCTTCCATGAGGACCAGTTCCGTCACAATGCGATCGAATGAACGATTATCGGTGAAGGCGTCGTGCAGATACCAGCGGAATGGTCCCGAGTTATTCAGATTCGGCTTCGTTAAAGCCGGGTTCTCGGCCAGCACATCCTGCCAGTAACCGACCCAGTGGTCAGCCCAGTTTTCATCGTTGAGAAAACGTTCAATGGCATACTCGCGTCGATGCTCAACAGGATCGGCAAAGAACTGTGCAATTTGCTCCGCAGTTGGATTTGTGCCAGTCAGATCTAGAGAAATTCTTCTTAGGAAAGTCCAGTCGTCAATGATCGGAGTCGGTTCATAGCCCGCTTCCTGAAGTGCAGAAATGATGAACCGGTCAATCGGATGGACAATTTCGTTCCCGACAACTTCCGGAATAACAGGCTGCTGCTGAGTTTTGAGCCAGGCTCGATCATTCGCATGCCGCTGAGCCCAGTACTCTCGCTCGGCTGCACTGGATTCCTGTCGCGATTGCTTATTTGTTTCTTCCCAGTTCCGACGTTCGTCTTTTACAAATGCGATCCAGTCGGAATCGGTGAATTTCCATTTTCGCTCTGGCCCAAGCAATACATATCCCTGTTCGGGGTGACCTGTTGCCAGAGTCAATTCCCCGACAGTTAAAGGTAAGCTGCCATGACCTGCGATCGTCATTAAAGTAAAGACGTGCGGCTTGCCATCCGATTCGTAAGTGAAACGTCGTTCGGCATGAGCAGTCGGGCAACTGAGTTCTCCGTGCTCCGGCTCAATCAGTTTGTGCATCGTTCCATGCGCAGAAGAATTCAGACCCATGAACGGAGTTTCCTGCAGCAGTTTTCCATCGACATACAATCGTGCAGAATTCAACGACCGCAAAATCAGTTCTTGTGGTCCGCTCGGCAGAGTCACTTTGGAATACAGGTGCACCAGCAGAGGCCCCTGGCGATCGGTGATGATCCCCCGCTGATTGTATTTCCGCGGAATGCGAGTAATCGCAAATGCATCACGGTTCCAAATATCAGGTGATTCTGTGGGCCGCACTTTCCAACTGCGGGACTCTCCTGCACGTTCGTGGATCGCTACGACCACCCGATCATCAGGAGCGTTCTTGACAGTTTCCTCAACGAGTTGCTGCAGATAATTGACGGCTTTGTGGTGGTATCGTTCTGTGAAAATTTCGGGCTCGACGATCCGGCGATAAATGGCGACTTCGTCGAGTGAGCCTTTGAATCCATTGGAGCCCCCCATCGAGGCACCGATCCAGACATCGTCATCATCGACCATTGGAGGTTCGGTCGTTTCACCCGCCAGATCCCAGGTTCCGGCGGTCGGTTTACCATCGATATAGCCCTGAATCGATTTGGGATCGCCAAAGCGATAGCTGACAGCGACATGATGCCACTCGGAATCGAGAGGCACGGCGGCCTTACTGGTCCAACGATGGCCAGCATCAGCAACTGTGCCCCCTTTGAGCATTCCCTGATCAAAAAACAGAAAACTCAGATTCGCCGATCCATTTCTGGAATCCAGCCGAAATGAGTAATTCTGATTGTTCGCATGAAAGGTGGGATTGTTTAATCGGCCTTTTCCCACAATGTACGCATAAGACTTGGGGATATTATTGTCCGGACGAACCCAGGCTTCGATGGTCAATTCGTCGCCATTGTTGAATTTGAGTGGGCTTTCCCCTTTTAGATCGTCAACTTTCAAATACTGCTTTCCATTTTCGAAGCGAGCTGCGATGTTACTTGTTGAAAAATCTGGATAGGAAGGCTGCCTAGGGCCGGCCTCAAAGGAGGCCCCGCCGACGGTATTCGCTGTGAAACCGGAGGCTGAACCCAGATTAGGAGCCTTGCCGTTCTGAGCGGCATCCATCTGCCAGTAGAATACAGGTTCTGTTTTCTGAATTTGCGCAGGGTAAGCCTCAGTGTTTTCAGCGGCTTGAGATTGTTTCAGCTCTAAGGAAGTTAAGCTTGCAATCACGCAGAAAATAAACAGGAAACTTCGGGAGACCATCATTTGCTCCGAATCTTATTATCAGGAGTGGAACAGGGGGAGGGAAGCTGCATCAAGCTGCGAAAGGGCTTTCCCCGGCAACTTAACGCATCAACATCAGTCTAAACGATTAAGGTTCAAAAGTCACCTGCTTTTTTAATTTTCTTCGAGGAAACGCGTCCGAATTTGAGCAGCAGTGAACCTTCAGTGAGCTAAGCCAGAGCGGCCAGATCCGGACTTCGACTCAGTCCTACAACTGCTAGAATTGATACGAATTACCCAATATTCCAGGGAGATTTAAATGGTCCTGCCGAAGTGGACAAAATTCGAGACAGATGCCTGTCGTTCGTCAAACAGAGTGGAGCAATGCTATTAATCAGGCCGATTCCTACAACACGCTCACATTGCAGAATTCTAACAATCCACACAACTAACACGACAACGTTTTGTCGCATTTTGAATTTTCAATATGCCCGTTTGGTAATGGCGGCCCTGGCCTGCTCATTGGACAGGAAAATGACAAAACTGGTAGGGGAGACTACTGATGACGCGCGGGACACTCACTTCAATCGTAATGCTCACTTTATTTTTGAGCACAGGCTGTCAAACGAATCAGAGATCCAAATCGTCCGCTTATCGGTCTTCTGGAAATTACTCGGCTAAGTATTCCACACAGAAAAAATCATCTTCTCAAATGGCGAACAAAAAACAGGCTCCGAAACGTCTTTCGGATATAGCCAGACAGGATGCCGCGGAAGTAAAACCGAAAGCTCCACCAATCATTGCCTCTCGACGAGCCGAGGAAGAGAAGCCCGTTATGCGATCCGAAGCTCAGGCAACACCACGTTACAGCGAAATCTTTCTGCCCCCTTCGCCAAGCACAAATTCCAAAGAAAGCAGTAAAAGCAATCCTGTCACGGCAGAAAAAAAAATCAGCTCCGATTATGTCCCCCCAGCCGCCCCGGGGATTCGATCGCCCACCATCAGACAACAATAGTTCACATCAGACGTACCCAATAATAAAAACAGCCCGTTGAATTCAACGGGCTGTTTTTATTATTTCTGAGCATGTGGATGTCAAGACTTTGGCTTGTCATCCACGGCTCGTAACGATCAGCTATGATCCAATCGTTATCCAGTTACTCATTTTACACCGCGTTCCAAATGAAAACCGGTGAAGTTCAACAATTTATAAGAACACTGGTTATCACCAGATGAATACTGGAAAATAATCAAACGCGGGTGGCGGGGGCGCTCTCGAAGAGAAGCCCCCGAATGATTAAACGTCCGGGGGCTTCCGCTGAAGCGGAGCGCCCCCGCCACCCCGGAGGTCCTGTTCAAGATGTTACAGGAAACCCTGTTTCCGATTGGAACAGGGTTTAGAATGAATAGTAAAACCCAACTCCTGGTCGAGAATATCCACGGTAGTAGCTACCGTAGCGGTTTCCACCACGATAATAATTGTAGCCCCTGTAGTATCGGGGAGTGTAATTGTACCGGTAGTGAGAACCGTAATTATAACCACGATGGTAGTTATGGTGGTAATGGTTTCCGTGCCGCCAACTGGAGGCTTCCGACTGTGAAATCTGCGGCCCCACCAGCAGTAACCCCGCAACAATTATGGCACATGATAATAACTTAGTCATCACACTATTCCTCTTCACGTATTACTGGATTCGCTGGAGGGGATACTCACTCTCCAAGCATTATCCTACTGAAATCATTTAATCTGCTTAGATAGTCAGGCAATACGCATGCCAATAGGGGAAATATTCGGTTGTGCTTCGTATCCTGTTGCTTGTACTCGTCTTAGGAAAACCGCGATTAGATACACTTCTATTCGGATGGTTAGTGGTTTCGTTTCCTGTTCTGGAGATTCCTCAACCAGTTTGATTGATGATCCTTCAGTTTCTGCAGTTTGACACCACTCCGCAGGCTGGGAATTGATCTCATAGGGATTGCCTATGTCGTCTTGGTGCTTCCCTGCTTGAACAACTCAGTTGTGATCCCACTTCTCAATTGATTGCTAAGCGGTTGAGACGAACGCTGATCGACCTGCAAGGTACCGAAAGGCATGATTTCCAATCTGATTTGCTTGAAAAACCGGCCTGTTCCCTACTGGCACGTAATGTGCGTCATATGAGTTTGCATGTGGCATGTCGAAGTTTACGACATGCAAAGAACACAATAATGCATTTTATATTCACAGTGACCACAAATTCATTGTGTGCACAATTCAAAAGGGAGAACGTTATGTTAGGTTGGGCATTGACTTTTTTGGTAATCGCGTTGGTAGCTGCTGTACTGGGGTTTGGTGGCGTGGCAGGAGCCTCTATG
Source organism: Rubinisphaera italica (assembly GCF_007859715.1). Classification (NCBI taxonomy): domain Bacteria; kingdom Pseudomonadati; phylum Planctomycetota; class Planctomycetia; order Planctomycetales; family Planctomycetaceae; genus Rubinisphaera; species Rubinisphaera italica. The sequence goes on along the minus strand of NZ_SJPG01000001.1, from coordinate 4,230,810 downwards.
GGAATTGCAAAAATTCTGTTCTTTGTATTCCTGGTCCTGTTTGTCCTGGCATTGATTTTCGGTCGACGAGTTCGGGTTTAAGAATTTGACGAGTTCGAAATCAAATGAAAGGGCGGTCCTATGGATACGATGACATCACATGATTCAACATTGGGTGACGTTCTGAAGATTTTAATTTCAGTCGTCCTGCCTCCCGTGGGTGTTTTTCTCGAAGTCGGATTGGGAAAGCATTTCTGGATCAATATTCTTCTCACTTTATTAGGATATTTTCCGGGAATCATTCACGCGGTGTATATCATCTCCAAGAGATAAATACCAAAATCTATGATGCAAAGACCCGTATGAATTCTCCAATTCTTGCGGGTTTTTTTCAGGCGTAGCAATTGATATTTCCTCATCTCATTATCCTTGCAGGTTAAGGTTTCAAAATGAATCAACAACGACTGGTCCTGTGGAATCCTTATGCCAGTCAAGCAGAAGCAAATATGGAGTTGAAAGCCGATATTCAACAAACTCCTGATACCAGAATCCATGAATTAAGTGAGCAGGATGACCTGAATGATTTTCTGGGGAAGCAATCACATCATCCTCTGCTGGTGATTGCTGGCGGGGATGGAACGATTCACAAAGTCCTGAATCAGGTGGGAGCTTCGAATGAGAATTTTGACTTTGCGGTGCTTCCACTGGGAACGGGAAATGATCTGGCGAATGCTACCTTCGGAAAAATCAGTCCCTGGGATTGCTGGCAGGCCATCGCTGAAAACAGATTGATTTCACGAACACTCGATGTCGGCAAAGTGAAAGTGGATCAGCAAGAACTCTATTTTTTCAACTCGATCGGCGGAGGGATCTCGGCAGAGTTCTCCAAAAATGTGACCAAAGGGGAAAAGAAAACTTTAGGTTCTCTGACTTACCTGAAAGGCTCGCTGGAAGTGATTACTAATCCAAAACGATTTCATGTCAATTATCGGCTGGATGATGGCGAATGGAACGCACGAGAGATTGCCAACTTTTTCGCGTCGAGCAGCAGCATTTGCGGAGGAGGCCTGGAAGTGGCTCCGGGAGCAAAGAATAACGATGGCATGCTGCATTTTATTACCTATCGTGCTATGAACAGCATCGATCGCGTTATCCTGATGACCGACTATCTGGCAGGTCGTTACGAGGAAAACGAAGCTGTGAAGTCTGAAGTCTGTAATCGACTCGAGTTGAATTCTGAGGAAACTCTCAAAGTTTCGATTGATGGAGAAATCAAATCCGGCTGTCATTTCCAAATCGAACTATTCCCACAGGCTCTGGAAATACAAATTCCAGATTTATCAGAGTAAACAGCGACAGCTGATCGATTGAAAGAAAAAGAGCCGCAGATAAACGCAGATGAAAATTTTCCGTGCTACTAACGATTCAAAGTTTTTGTGGCTCGCGCTAATTTTGAAAGATAACCATTTTGGGGTCCAGCGAGTTGATTAAGCCATCTGGGCTAAATTATTGCGCAAGCTCATTTAGACCATTTTCAAATGGTTGCTGCATTCTCTTGATCATCAAATATCCTAAAACGCTGTGTTTGCTCCTGCCGAACGCTTCAGGCATATTTTTGAATATACTCTACTTCATCCATGGTCAAAATGGTCAAAATGGTCAAAAGTAACTTGGACGATGTTCCCAAGGTGTTTCGAATTCCTGTTTCCACTCGGAGAACATACCTTCGGGAACATTCGCTCCAGGTCATGAATCGCGATAACATAACTTATTCGATTTCTGATGCCCCATTCTATTTTACAGATATTTCCTGCTCATGATATTTGCTGAACTTTGGTCGCTGCTGACCGAGAATTTTGATGCTGGTAATTTGGTTTCAATTGCACTCTCCGGTCCTGTCTCAAAAGATAATCAGAAGTTTGAGCGGGTCACGCTGCGTCCCATCTCTCTTAGAGATGAAATTGTCATTCAATGGACAAAGCAGGATCGTGCAAAACAGCAGACTCATGAAAACAGTGGATGGCCAGAAACCGGACGACAACTCGAAGCGATGCTTGAAGCTACTTTCTTGAACGCTCTGGTTCGATTGACATCTGAAGACCTGCAGATTCGGGTTCAAAACGATGGCTCACTGAAAATGCAGCGTCATCGTTCCGCCAAAGTCGTTGCCAAGAAGCCGCTCTCTCACGATGCAAAAAAACAGTATCTGTTTTCTGAAGGGGAGCCGATTCCGTTTCTGGTCGAACTTGGCGTCATGACACCAAACGGGCGCGTGCATCGCTCGATGCAGCGGAAGTTTCGTCAGATCAATCGTTTTGCAGAGTTCATAGCCGATCTCCAGCAGAAACTTCCTCGTGACCGGCCAGTCCGCATTGTCGATTACGGCTGCGGGAAAAGTTATCTCACCTTTGCGATTCGCGAGCTGCTGGTCAATCACTTCCAGCTCGCAGTCCAGATTCAGGCATTCGATTCTCAGTCAGGAGTGATTGAAACCTGCGAAAATACACGGCGAAAACTCGGCATCAACGATATGAAGTTTGAAGTCGCCAGTATTCAGGACGCCCGAATCGAAGCGCCGATTGATCTGGCGATCTGGTTGCACGCCTGCGACATAGCGACCGATGATGCACTGGCCAGAAGTCTCGAACTGGGAGCGGAAATCATCATGGCCGTTCCCTGCTGCCAGCATGAATTGCATCATCAACTCGAAAGCGAAGCTCTTTCGCCGATCCTCAAACATGGCATCTTAAGAGAACGCCTCGCTTCGCTGACGACCGATGCTTTGCGTGCACAATTCCTCGAAATTCACGGATATCGCACCCAGGTGATTGAGTTCATTGAACTCGAACATACCGCAAAGAACCTGTTGATTCGAGCATTCAAATCAGAAATCACGTCTGCTCAGCAGGAAGAGGCGGTGAATGCATTCCAGGAATTGAAAATGTCACTTGGCGTGAAATCATTTCAGCTGGAAACCATTTGTCGAAACTTCGACTGGTCGAAGGTCAAATGACTTTCTGAAGATAAAGACTGATCGTCGCAATGGCTCTCGACAAGACAAGGTCTTGTTTTCACACATTCTGATTGTTGAGGGGCATCGAATACGAATTGCTGCATCAATTATAGAAAGAGCACTCCCGGTGATTCCCTGACCAAGAGTGCTCTTTCAGCGATATGACTCGTTTTTCAGTCACATCACTTGGAACTCACTTCTGGAATACACCCTTCCTGATCGCAGCAGGGGTAGAACTTTTTCAGGTTCCATTTGAACTTACAAACATCGCAATCGTATTTGTAAATTTTCAACTTGCTGACTTTCCGGATTCGTGGGCATCCCAGATCACAACATTTTTGCCAGGGAAATCTGACCGGGGGAATGCAGACAAAATCTTTTTCGACCTGCCAGCAATAATGTTCTTCCTTATCCTGTTCCCAGCAACCATTGCAGGTCGCTTTATAAGGATCGCAGGGTTGCGGGCAGCAAGGGGGGCCACATTTCCCATTTTCAATGCAGGCATCCAGACAGGGTTCGCCTGCCTGCAGAGTGCCTCCGCTCAGAACGAGGAGCAGGAGAGCCGGGATCAGGTATTTATGAATAGAGTTCACAGGAAACCTCCAGGTGATTTATGTGAATTGGAAATTAAATTGCGATGAATCTCAGCAATGTCGAAATTTAAAAATCAGCTCCGAAACGGACACCTGCCGTCAGAGAAGTTCCTCCGGTGAATCCATTCACAGGAGCATGATCTTTAATATCACTGTAAATCAGGTTGAATTGCATGCGGGAATAGGCGGTCCAATACCAGTTCATACCGAAGGTCGCCATATTGCCGACACCTCCGTTAATATCCGCATCGGAAATATCGAGGTAGTCGTAACGTCCAGCAATCTGCCAGGCTCCCCAGCCTCGCCCACGACCACCACAACATTTATCAACCAGAAAGAAGTTTTCGAACGGTTTTACACGACCAATTTGACCGACCTCACGATTGACTGGAATATATTCACCCGTCAGGAAATAGGAAAACTGTGTGTAAAATCCATTGAAGTGGAGATCCGGGCCAGTTCCGGGGGTTGTCATATCTCGTTGCATCCAGATATTCATATACTCAGTGGTCCACTGGCACGCTCCCACATTGAGCATCATTTCCAAAGCGGCAACTTCGTACCAGTTCGCACCGGGGATCCGACCGGTGTCCATCCAGCGTCGTTCGGAACGCTGTGCCATCCTTGTGCGGAATCGACCTTCGTTATCATCTGTGACTCCCGGATCCGCATCGCCATCGGGATTGGCAAACATGCCTGCAAAGCCAAGATGCAAATAACCTCGGCCTCCAGAACTTTCATCGTACCAGGGTGTTCCAGTGGTGCGGAAATGCAGACTGTATTGACCGGCATCAGAACGGTTCGCCCGGTCACCCGCGGAGTTTTCCAAAGTCGCAATTCCGTATTGCCAGTTGAACGATTCATCATCGGTGTAGCCGTGCATCATGATCCCCATACGACGGGCATCTTCGTTGACGGATTCGACAATCAGAGGTCGTTCGAGAAAAATGTTGTAGCGGCTACTGTTCCAGTGATCCAAACCGATCGGCCGTTTCTGGTGTCCCAGATAGAGTTTCTGGTTGTAAGGCAACTCGCTGAACCCGATGTAAACATCTTTAATTGCGGCATCTTCCAGTTCTGCAAAATCAAGTTGCATACGCCAGAACATGTTTTCAAGAATATCTCCCGAGAACTCCATGCGAATTCGACGAAATGCCCAGAGGTCTTCGGGGTCGGTTCCTGTTTGTGGACCGGGACCGGGATGCTCGAAATTGTCGATCCCAGGGCTCGATTCCGAAAAGTTCCAATGATCCCAATGAATTCGACCACCGACTTTGAACGTCGGCTTTTTAAGAGCATCCGACTTTTTCTTTGCTTCCGATTCCTGCAACTTCGCCCAGTTTTCTTCCATTGTGGCGAGTCGATCGAGAATTTCCTGATCGAGTGTCGGAACATTTCCAACGGGTGGAACAGCTGGTACCGGTGTTTCATCATAGGATGCCTGTTGAATCTCCCGCTGATTTTGCTGTTGAGATTCGAGTTGAGCCTCAATTTCCGCTAGCCGAGCCTCGGATTCGACAAAGCGAAGAGACATCTCATGAATCCAGTTATCCGTCTCAGAAATGGGGCTGAACAGGCTTTCCAGCTCTGAATTCGGGGTCACAACATCCAATTCAGCGGCAGCACAAAATGCTGCTGCGAAATACAATGAACATAAGATCGCTGAGAAATACACGGTGAGCTTCACGAAATTCCCTTTCTAAATCCGGTGGCCATCCTGGCACCAGCTGCATGTCTTTTTGTGCACATGTCGAGGGGCAGTTGTCGAACTTGTCGATTTTTCCAATTATCTTCACCGCGGCATGTGCACCGCATGTAGGGCTTGCATCGACTGAAAGGAGAATTTGAGTTTTGATCGATAAACTAATGTTAAGAAATCTTAATAATTCCTTAACATTTGAGTTCCGGTTATGCAGGCTGTTCCGGTTATGAGAGCTTTTAAATCGCTCCAAGTCGGCTTCCAACAGACAAAAATGGGGATCCAGCACTTCCAGAAGAGTCGAATTGTGGTTCCAAGGTCATCTTGGGTGGAATGCGGGAAAGCGGATTGGTAGTCTGAAGCATTGCAGCAATGCGGATTCCACAAATGACAGATCCTACTGACGAATTTCACAGAAAGGTTTCGCCCTGATGGCGGACAAACTCCTCAAACTCGGTATTCCAGCTGGCTCGCTTCAGGAAGCGACCGCCGAACTGTTTCGCAAAGCCGGGTACAACATCAAATTTTCGTCTCGCTCCTATTTTCCGAGCATTGATGATGACGAAATCGAATGCCTTTCCATTCGCGCTCAGGAAATGGCCCGCTATGTTCAGCAGGGCATTCTGGATGCAGGTATCACCGGCCACGACTGGGTCGTCGAAACAGGAGCCGATGTTCATGAAGTTTGTGAACTCGTTTTTTCAAAAGTCAGCAGGCGCCCCGTTCGCTGGGTGCTCGCGGTACCTAACGATTCTGACATCAAATCCGTAAAGGACCTCGAAGGTAAGCGAATTGCCACCGAAGCCGTCGGTTTGACGAAAATGTATCTCGAAAAGCATGGAGTGAATGCCGACGTTGAATTCTCCTGGGGAGCGACTGAAGTCAAACCTCCGCGTCTCGTCGATGCGATTGTCGAAGTGACTGAAACCGGATCTTCACTGCGAGCCAACAACTTGCGGATTGTTGACGAAGTGCTGGAGAGTACCACGCGTCTGATTGCCAATAAAAATGCATTTGAAGACGACTGGAAAGCTCAGAAGCTGAACAATATCGCTTTGATGCTGCAATCCTGCTTAGCTGCGGAAGGTAAAGTCGGACTGATGCTCAATGTCCGGCGTTCCGATCTACAGAAAGTACTTGAAGGCCTGCCTGCTCTACAGCAACCAACTGTCTCGAATCTTTCCGATCCTGACTGGGTGGCCATCAATACGATTCTCGATGAATCGGTCGTCCGAGCCATTATTCCCGCACTCCGGGAAGCGGGAGCGACTGGTATTGTCGAGTTCCCGATTAATAAAATTATCGATTAAATCGGATTGTTTCGAACCTGAAGTTTCATTGGGATGTCCTGTTACTTTCCAGTGAATCCTCAGTAAAATTACAAGCACGAAACGCAAGTTTTGGTCATTGAATTTATTTTTCAGTAGTGTGCCACGGCTCTGTGAGCCGTGTTTTATGCTGTTTTTATTTGACCATTGAATGAAAATAGATAATCGAATGCACGGCTCACAGAGCCGTGACACGATTTGATTGTATTCCTATCGGCTCATGTTGCCTGACCTACAGTATCCATCGTTCCTTGTGAGACCTCAAAATGAGTTCAACAGCCTCCAAATCGAGTGCGGATGTCATTTCTGTTTTTGAGAAATACGTCATCCCCAATTATGGTCGATATCCCATCTGCCTTACGCACGGCGAAGGTTCACACGTCTGGGATGCTGAGGGGAATCGCTATCTCGATCTCTTCCCCGGCTGGGGCTGCAATATTCTGGGCTACAGTCCCCCGAAAGTCGTGCAGGCTCTGCAGGAGCAGGTTGCTCAGCTGATTCACGTCCCCAATACCTGGTACACGGAATCGCAGGGGGAATTTGCGAAGCAAATCTGCAGTCGAAGTTTCGGCAAAGCCTTCTTCTGTAATAGTGGAGCAGAAGCAATTGAAGGGGCAATCAAACTGGCGAGACTGCACACCCCCGAAGAAAAATACAAAATAATTACTTTCCAGAACGGCTTCCACGGTCGAACTCTCGCTGCAGTCACCGCGACCGCTCAACCCAAGTATCATCAGGGTTTAGGACCTCTGGTCGCTGGCTTCTCGTATGCACCGCACAACGACCTTGAAGCGGTGCGAAGCATGATAGACGATGAAACCTGTGGTATCATGATCGAACCTGTCCAGGGTGAGGGTGGTGTTAATCTTCCGGGAGATGGCTATCTGCAGGGACTGCGAGATCTGGCCGATGAACATGGATTAGTCCTGATTTTCGATGAAGTCCAAACCGGTATGGGACGACTGGGAACCTGGTTTGGGCATCAGAAATATGGCGTTCAGCCTGATATCATGACATTGGCAAAAGGTGTTGCTGGCGGTGTCGCCTGCGGAGCCTTTATCGCCCGCGACGAACTCGCTCCAAGCCTGCGACCGGGGATGCACGCCAGCACTTTCGGCGGAAATCCGCTGGCGATGACGGCTGGAATTGCCACGATGCAAACGATTGAAGAAGAGAATTTGCTCGAACACAGTCAGCAGATGTCCGAACGATTCCGTTCTCATTTCGAGCCTTTGCTTGAAGATCTGCCGATTCTTAAAGAGCTGAGAATCGCTGGAATGATGATTGGAATTGATCTGACGGTGCCTGCTGGACCAATCGTAAAGCGTTGCATGGAAAGAGGTTTACTCGTCAATGCAACGCACGATACAGTCGTCCGCTTGCTGCCTCCACTCAATATTTCTATCGAAGATGTTGACCGTGGCTCGGAAATTCTGATCGAAGAATTACGATCTCTGGCCTCAGAATCGTAAGAAACTCTTGCAGAAAGCGGTCCCGGGTGGACATAATGGCTCTTTGCGAGTTTTTTAAGCGACTTGCTTTGCCGAGACATTCCTATTGAGAACTAAGTAACTGACAATATTTCCGTTCAGGCCGGCTGATTTAAGCCGGCCTGTCTGCATTGTTGAATCCAAGAAAATGACTTGATCTGAGACCTGAAATGAAGCACCTCCTTTCTCTACTGGACTTATCTCCAGTCCAAACACAAGAGCTGATCGATCTGGCTGCCAAATTGAAATCCGATTGGAAACAAGGGCAACTCAAACCGCTGCTCGATCGAAAAGTACTCGTCCAGATTTACGAAAAGCCATCACTGCGTACACGGGTCAGTTTTGAATCGGCCATGATTCACCTGGGTGGCTCAGGCATGTTCATGTCTGAAAAAGAAGCCGGCCTGGATGGAAGGGAGTCGCTGGAAGATGTCGCGCGAGTTGTCAGTCGCTTTGCCGATGTAGTCGTCCTGCGAACATTCTCTCAAAAGATGATTGAAGATTTCGCCAAAGTGTCGAACTGCCCTGTGGTGAATGGACTCTCCGATGATTTTCACCCGTGTCAGGCTCTGACCGATATCCTGACCATGCAGGAACATTGCGGCGACATCGAAGGCAAGACGATGGTCTACCTCGGCGATGGGAATAACGTTGCTCGCTCGCTGGCGATTAGCTGTGCAGATATGGGCGTGAAGTTTATCCTTTGCTCACCACAAGGCTATCAACTGGAACCGGAATTCGCTGAAATCTTAGAAAAGCGAGTTCCCGGAGCCAGCTATCAGATCATTGAAGATCCGCTGGAAGCCGTCAAAAATGCGGACGTCCTTTACACGGACGTCTGGGCCAGCATGGGTCAGGAAAAGGAAACGGCCAAGCGACGGGTGGCGTTTGCTCCTTATCAAATTAATGCCGAATTGCTCGCAGCGGCTCCGAAATCCGTCAAATTCATGCACTGCCTTCCCGCCAAACGCGGCCTGGAAGTGACCGACGATGTGATGGAAACTCCCAACAGCATCGTGTTCGACCAGGCAGAAAACCGCATGCACATTGCCCGGGCTGTTTTTGCGTGGTTATTGAAGGTGTCTTCAGATAAATAATCAGTAGCGTTATTGCGAACTAAGGGAGATCATTCTGATTGAATGTCGTTTATCTCGATGCAAGAATCGGTTATGGATCCGGTTGCACTTCATCTAATCGAAAACGGACAGAGACAACAGAGTTTTTGCGATCATCGTCTCTGTATTTGACATAAGTGGTGGCTACAACGGTATCGTCCGGCAGGATTTCGACTCCAGGATAGCCGCAGTCGCCTTTGCGTCCGTATTGATGGAGGAGTTTGATTCTGTAACTGCCATCCCGCTGGTTGACGATATCATCATAGGTGCCAACCCAGGCGACAAAGTCGCCGCGCGAAGAACTGCCGATTGCCTGATCGCGAAAGCAGATCACGAGGCGCCCATCACTTGTGTAGACTTCTTTATGGCGATCCCCCGTGAGTCCCCAGGGAGTATCCACTGGGGTGGACCATGATTTCCCTTCATCGTCGCTGAACATCATCAGGCTGTTGCCTTTGTGGGTATTTTCTCGCAACAGGCAACAGAGTTGGTTACCGTCTGGACTGCGAAACACGCAGGGTTCACAGGGATTCTTTTCGTCCACTGCAGCGACAACTTTGGGATCGGACCAGGAGAAACCGCCATCGGTTGAAATTGTTTGAAAGACTCCCAGAGGAGACCGATCTTTTCCTTCCGGACCTTTGTGATAGAGGCCGAGATAACTGCCGTCTTTCAGTTTGACCATACTGCTGAAGGTCATCACGCATGGAAATCCAAGTGGCGGCATCTCTTTCCATGTTTTCCCCTCGTCTTCACTCATGATACTCGGCATGCCGGGGCCGCTGCGGGTTCCCAAGGCCGCTGAGAAAACCCAAAGCCGGGCTTTGCCATCGGGATCGACCATGCGATAGATACTGGGGCAGTTCTGATGTGTGGAATAATTATCCGGCAAACGCTCATCAACACGTTTCCAGGTCTTGCCAGCATCTTTACTGAGAGCCATCGGCCCTGCAGAGCCCCCATGATTGATGCACCAGACGGCAAACATCGTTTTATCATCGGGCAGCAAAAGTGTTGTAGGGTGCCCCTGATAAACCTCTTCTGTCCCCTCGGCAATCACAACCTGACGATCGGTCTCTTGCGAGATATCGACCAATGGCAGTCGGTCTTCTGCATGAGCCAATTGGTGCATTGTACAGACCGAGAAAACAGCGACAAAAAGCGAGCGCAGTGTCTGTCGAAAATTCATCAGGTTGACCTCAAAAGAATGTCGCAAGAAAATGGGGGCACTGAATGCCCCCGGGATTCATTGACTAAATATATAGGTTAATCAGGTTTTCCAGATATTCCTGACGTCCACTCTTGTTCGCTTCGATTTCGCCTTTTTCGAGCATGTATTTCTCGAGCGAGGCAAAGGTGGCGGAGCCGGATTCGATTTCGGAGCCGACGCCGGAATCGTAACTGGAGTAACGATCGCTGACGAATTTATCGAGGACCCCATCGGCTCGGATCTGAGCAGCGATTTTTGCTCCACGAGCAAAAGTATCCATTCCGCCGATATGGGCGTGGAAAAGATCAACAGGTTCGAAACTTTCGCGGCGAACTTTTGCATCGAAGTTGATTCCCCCCGGAGCCAGTCCACCCTGCTTGAGCAGCACGAGCATGCACTGGGTGGTCAGGTAGATATCGGTTGGGAACTGATCGGTATCCCAGCCCAGGAGCAGGTCGCCTGTGTTGGCATCGATGCTGCCGAGCATGTTTTGGATGCGGGCGTATTCCATTTCGTGCATCATCGAATGACCAGCCAGGGTGGCATGGTTGGTTTCGATGTTCATTTTCACAACATCTTCCAAACCGTATTGACGTAGGAAGTTCACGCAGGCGGCGACATCGTAATCGTATTGATGTTTCGTCGGCTCTTTCGGCTTGGGCTCAAACAGGAACTGTCCTTTGAAGCCAATGTTTTTCGCGTGATCGTTCGCCATGTGCATGAATTTGGCGAGATGATCGAGTTCACGTTTCATGTCGGTGTTGTACAGATTCTGATAACCTTCGCGGCCGCCCCAGAAAACGTAATTCTCACCACCGAGTTCATAAGTGACTTCAATCGCTTTCTTGACCTGAGCAGCGGCAAATGCAAATGCATCGGCATTGCAGGACGTCGCGGCTCCGTGCATATAGCGAGGATTTGAGAATAGATTGGCTGTTCCCCACAGCAGTTTGATCCCGGTCGATTCCTGCTGCTCTTTGAGTCGAGCGACAATTTTATCGAGAATCTCGTTGGATTCTTTCAGGCTGGAACCTTCAGGTGCGACATCGCGATCGTGGAAACAATAATAGTCGACGCCGAGCTTCTGGAAGAATTCGAAAGCGACATCAACACGCTTCAACGCATTATCGACAGAGTCGCTGCCATCGTCCCAGGGGCGAACCATTGTGCCGGGACCGAAAGGATCGCCGCCGGTGCCGCGGAAGGTATGCCAGTAACAGACACTGAAACGAAGTAATTCCCTCAGCGACTTGCCTTCAACGACTTCATCCGGATTGTAATGCTTGAATGCCAGGGGGTTCTTACTGTCGGGGCCTTCGTAGGGAATGGAGGGGATCTCAGAGAAGAAGCTCATGTTCGGTTCCTGTTATCGGGTTCAGCCTTGATTTATAGTCTGTTTTTGTTACTGAAGTAGTAGTCAGACACAGTGACGTATCAACAGATGAAAATCAAGCGATGAACGTATCGCAAATCGACAAGGAGAAAGCTCAATGACGGGTTACACAGTTCACACAGGAACCAGCGAAAAATTTTCCTCTGGTTGGGATCGAATATTTGAGACTGATAAAGGAAAAGAAAAATCCAAGAAAAAGTCAGCTGGCAGCAAAAAGCAGAAGCCAGCCGAGGCGACTGCTGAAAAGAAGTCGAAAAAGAAAAAGAAGAAGTAGGTGAAAGCTTGTCGGTTGTAGGTTGGGTTAGCGAAACGCGCAACCGAACGTCTTGAGTAACTGATTAAAGACGTGACTCTACTCCACTTGTTGGGTTACGCTTCGATAATCCAACCTGCTAACTTTTTATGAAAAGGTTTGCATTTGAGTGCAAGAAAATTCTGCGGCAATTTGCCGCATTATATTAGGTCTCTTCTTGTGGCGTGATTCACTACGATACGCACATTGAAGCATAATTCTTGAATTAGCTCTGCAAATGTTGCGTTCACATCACGGTTGGTCGATTCACACAGAGTTGTGAAACTGATATAAACCGTGCTGAAGCTTACAAAACCTGTGGTGCGACGGCGCGAGCGGAGTGTTGCGTTACGATGATAAAAATTAAAAAAGGTTTAGATGTTCCCATTTCTGGCCAACCGGTGCAGGAGATTTCTCCTGGTCCCGAGGTTGGTCGCGTGGCGTTGATTGGTCCCGACTATGTCGGTATGAAACCAACAATGCTCGTGCAGGAAGGGGATCGGGTCAAATTAGGCCAGCCACTTTTCGAAGATAAGAAAACCCCCGGAGTGATTTACACCTCACCCGGTTGCGGGACCGTTGCTGAGGTGAATCGCGGCGAAAAACGCTATTTTCAGTCGATGGTGATCGAGCTTGATGGCGATGAAGAAGAGACTTTCCGCTCATTTGCCGATTCCGATCTGACGACCCTTTCCCGCAAGGATGTGCAGGATAACCTCGTCAGCTCTGGACTTTGGACGGCTCTGAGAACTCGCCCTTTCAATAAAGTTCCCGCGCTGGATTCTCAGCCGAGTTCCATTTTTGTGACGGCTATCGATACTCAGCCCCTTGCTGCAGATCCGACTGTTGTTATTGCAGAAAATGAAGCCAGTTTTATTCATGGCTTGCAGGTGCTGCGGCATCTGACTGATGGGTCTGTCTTTCTTTGTCAGCCGCCTTCGGTCAAAATTCCAGGGGCATCGCTCGATTTTATTCGAGCAGAAGAATTCGCAGGGCCGCATCCTGCTGGTTTGCCGGGGACACATATTCACTATCTGGATCCGGTTGGTCCGGGCAAAAAGGTCTGGTTCATCAGTTATCAGGATGTAATTGCCATTGGCAAGTTATTTGATACTGGACGGCTGTCAGTTGAGCGAATCATTTCGCTGGCTGGTCCGATTGTGAATGAACCTCGTTTGATTCGCACGCGAATTGGCGCGTCGATCTTCGATATCGTAGAAGATCAACTGAACGAAGCGGATCGCCGTGTGATTTCTGGGTCTGTTTTGTCTGGTCGAACAGCGACAGGGCCTTATTCCTATCTGGGAAGATATCACAATCAGATTTCAGCATTGGCTGAAGGTCGTGAGCGGGAATTCCTGGGTTGGCAGATGCCGGGCTTTGATAAGTTTTCGATCAAAGATGTTTATGCGGCTTCAATGAATAAATTGTTGAATCCCAAAAAGCGATATAATTTGACGACGAGTACAGGTGGCAGCAAGCGGGCGATGGTTCCGATTGGGATGTACGAATCTGTCATGCCTCTCGATATACTTCCTACGTTCTTACTGCGAGCACTGATTGTCAACGATTCCGATCAGGCTCAGGCGCTCGGCTGTCTGGAGTTGGATGAAGATGATGTTTCTCTGTGTACATTCGTGTGCCCTGGGAAGTACGAATACGGTTCGATGTTACGACGAAACCTGTCAATCATCGAAAGTGAAGGCTAGAGCCGCTTTTGTAGCGATCTGAACGCGTAGCATTACGAATAACATGCCAGTTTTTGGTCCGCTCCCTTGGGGGTGAGGAATTTCTGAGTTATGAAACCTTTGCGTCAACTACTTGATAAGATGCATCCGCTGTTCACCAAGGGTGGAAAGCTGGAGCCGTTTTACCCACTTTACGAAGCGGGTGATACGTTTTTATATACGCCGGGCGAAATTACGCACGGTCCTTCGCATGTCCGGGATGCACTCGATCTCAAGCGCATGATGATTACCGTCGTCGCCGCTTTGGGACCTTGTATTCTGATGGCGATGTGGAACACCGGCTACCAGGCGAATCTCGTGCTGGATGCTGGTGGAGTATCCGTTCCAGAAGGCTGGCGTGGTGCTGTTTTTAATGCGATCGGATTGACGGCTAATCCCGATAATCAGCTGGCAAACCTGCTGCTGGGGGCTCTCTACTTCTTCCCTCTGTTCCTGGTCTCCAATATTGCTGGAGGTCTTTGTGAAGTGGTCTTCAGCTGTATTCGGAATCATGAAATCAATGAAGGATTTCTTGTCACAGGCATGTTGTATCCGCTGACTTTGCCTCCAACATTACCATGGTGGCAGGCGGCAATTGGAATTATGTTTGCAGTTGTCCTCGCTAAGGAAGTCTTCGGGGGAACCGGGAAAAACTTTATCAATGTCGCACTGACAGGTCGTGCGTTTCTGTACTTCGCTTATCCTTCGCAAATTTCTGGAGATCGTGTCTGGGTTGCAGCCGATGGCTACAAGCTGGTTGATGGCTACACCGGAGCCACTTCTCTCGGACAACTCGGATCGCTTGATCCAGCAAACGCTTCCATGGGCATGAATGCGGTCACGAATTCCGTTGCAGATGGCGGGCTTGGATTGAGTTGGATGGATTGCTTTTTAGGTGTCATCCCCGGTTCGATGGGGGAAACCTCGGCTCTGGCCTGCTTGTTTGGTGCCTTTGTTTTGATCGCATCGGGCATTGGTTCCTGGCGTGTGATGGCCGCTGTTGTCCTTGGTGCACTCGTCACCTCTGGCGGACTCTTCGCAGCGGGCAGTGAAGGAAATGCAGTTTTTGCGATGCCTCCTTACTGGCATCTGGTTGTTGGTGGATTTGCCTTTGGCACTGTATTTATGGCGACAGATCCTGTCTCCTCGGCCTTCTCATCAGGTGGGCAGTGGGTGTATGGATTCTTGATTGGCTTTATGACCATTCTTATTCGTGTGATTAATCCGGCCTTCCCGGAAGGCATTATGTTGGCAATTCTGTTCGGTAACGTCTTTGCACCGCTGATTGACCACTTCTTCGTCCAGGCAAACATTAAGAGAAGGTTGGCTCGTACTCATGTTACAGCGTGACTCCGTAGGCGGAACCTTTACGATCGCGGCTATTCTGTGTGTCGTCTGTTCCATTATCGTCTCAGCAACTGCGGTTGGACTCCGTCCGATCAAGCAGAAGAATGAGCAATTGGCATTTCAGCGAGAAGTTCTCAAAGTTCTGGGGCTATACGAAGCCGATAAGAACACCCCAGACCAAATTCCGGAACTGTTCAAAAAGGTCAAACCTCTGCTGGTTAATATCGATACCGGCAAGCTGGCAGAAACCGATGCCGTCAATATTGATACGTTCGATTTGAAGGAAGTTTCTTCGAATCCCGAATTGATTGAAGAGATTCCTGCAGAGAAAGATCTGGCTGGCATCGGAACCCGTGAGAAAATCACCAAGATTTATCTCCTCATGAAAGAAGATGGCACCATCGACCAGATGGTCCTTCCCGTTCGTGGCAAGGGATTGTGGTCAACGATGTGGGGTTTACTTTCACTTGATGGCGACGGTAAAACCGTACGTGGGCTCACTTTCTATCAAGATGGTGAAACGCCCGGTCTGGGTGGAGAAATCAATAATGCCCGCTGGCAGGCCAGTTGGAGCAATCCGGAATGTCCGAAAGTCATCCTGAATGATGCCGGTGAAGTGAATATCTCCTTTTATAAAGGAGCTCTGAATTGTGAAACACCCAATAGCGAACATTTATTTGAAGCTCTGGGTGGAGCCACGATCACGACTCGAGGCGTCGAGACAATGATGTATTACTGGTTGGGTGATCACGGCTATAAGACATTGATCGAGAACCTGACTAGTGGAGAAGTTAAAGTCGCACAGGCGACTCGTTAATTATTATTAGATTCGTTCACGCAACAAATATGATCCTTAAGTCCTGTCGCTAACTGGCAGGACACAAAGAGAAAAATCATGGCACGATCGAAAGCAGCTGACGTACTGCTCACTCCAATTTTCTCGAACAACCCGATTGCATTGCAGGTTCTGGGGATCTGCTCGGCTCTCGCGGTGACGAGTAAAATGGAAACGACAGTCACAATGTGTGTTGCGGTGACACTGGTCACTGGATTTTCCAGTGCAGCCGTCGCTGCGATTCGCGATTACATCCCGAACAGCATCCGCATTATCGTGCAGATGACGATCATCGCATCACTCGTGATTATGGTCGATCAGTTCCTCAAAGCGTTTCTGCCGGAAATCGCCAAAACGATGTCGGTGTTTGTGGGGCTGATTATCACCAACTGTATCGTCATGGGACGTGCAGAAGGTTACGCGATGAAGAACAATGCCTTCATGAGTTTCCTGGATGGCATCGGCAATGGGCTTGGCTACAGTGTTTTGCTGCTGATTGTTGGAGTTGTTCGTGAGCTGTTCGGTTCCGGCAAGCTCTTCGGCAATACCATTTTTCCTTCCGTCAACGAAGGGGGCTGGTATGTTCCTAATGGTTTACTGTTACTCCCACCAAGTGCGTTTTTCCTGATCGGGATTTTCATCTGGGTGTTGCGAACAGCGGATAAAGATCAGGTCGAACACGACTAAGTATCGTTTCTCGTAGATAATAGTTATTGCAATCTCATTATTTGACTTTCACGTCGAGAGATCATCATGGATCAATTAGAACATTTCCTCAGCTTGCTCTTAAAAGCGGTTTTCGTCGAGAATCTGGCATTAGCATTCTTCCTGGGAATGTGTACGTTTCTGGCCGTCTCCAAGAATGTAAAAACCGCCCTTGGCCTGGGTGTTGCAGTGATTGTCATTCAGACGATTACTGTGCCGGCCAACAATCTGATTTACACCTACCTGCTCAAGAAAGATGCACTGGGCTGGACAGGAATTGCCTCGCTTTCGGGGATTGATCTCGAGTTTCTCGGGTTGATCAGTTACATCGGCGTCATTGCCGCGATGGTGCAGATTCTTGAATTGATTCTCGATCGCTTCTTCCCACCATTGTACAATGCACTGGGAATTTTCCTGCCACTGATTACCGTGAACTGTGCGATCCTGGGTGGGTCTCTGTTTATGGTGGAGCGAGACTATAATTTTGCAGATAGTTGCGTCTTCGGTTTCGGGTCAGGACTTGGCTGGGCGTTTGCGATTGCCGCACTGGCTGGAATTCGAGAAAAAATGAAATACAGCGATGTTCCCGATGGCCTCAAAGGGCTGGGAATTACCTTCATTACTGTCGGCTTGATGTCTCTGGCATTCATGTCATTTTCCGGAATTCAGCTGTAAAACAAATTTATTAATGTCTATCATTGAGAGAGGGTTTCCTCATTTCGATAGCATTTCGTTGAGTAAACATTGAGTTCGTAATTATTCAGATCTCGGGTTTTGAAAATTGTTAAGCACGACAACGGAGTGCGTTGCAGTTCTTTAACTCCCATTACAAAACCCTGACAGGGTACAATGCTATGTTCAGTACCATATTTATTAGCGTGGCGATGTTTACGCTGATCATCATTTCGCTGGTCGGGGTGATTTTGTTTGCCAAATCGAGACTTGTTCCGAGTGGCGATGTAACGATCATCGTGAACGATCAAAAAGAAATTCACGTCCCTGCTGGCGGCAAATTGCTCGGAGCCTTGGCAGCCGACAAAATTTTCGTTTCCTCAGCCTGTGGTGGTGGTGGAACCTGTGCCCAGTGCAAAGTGCATATCACAGAAGGTGGCGGAGATATCCTGCCTACCGAAAAAGGTCACATCAATAAAAAAGAAGCGCGCGAAGGTTTGCGACTTTCCTGCCAGGTTCCCGTCAAAGGGGATATGCGGGTTGAAGTTCCACCCGAAGTCTTCGAGACGAAGAAGTGGATTTGTACTGTAAAATCCAACCGCAACGTGGCGACTTTCATCAAAGAGTTGATTCTCGAACTGCCTGAAGGTGAAGATGTCGGCTTCAAAGCCGGGGGATACATTCAGATCGAATGTCCGCCTCACGAGCTCACCTACGAAAACTTCGACATCGAAGAAAAATTCCGTGGCGACTGGGACAAGTTCAATCTGTGGAAAGTCAAATCGGTCGTTAAGGAAGATGTTGTTCGTGCCTACTCGATGGCCAACTATCCCGGCGAAAAAGGGATTATCATGCTCAACGTGCGTGTGGCGACCCCACCGCCGCGAGCACCGGAAGGAACTCCTCCCGGCAAGATGTCTTCCTATATCTTCAACTTGAAGCCTGGCGATAAGGTCACCATTTCCGGTCCTTATGGTGAGTTCTTCATCAAAGATACCGAAAACGAAATGATCTACATCGGTGGTGGAGCCGGGATGGCTCCGCTGCGATCACACATTTTTGAACTTCTCAAAACGCTCAACTCAGGTCGAAAAATCTCCTACTGGTATGGTGGACGCAGTAAACGCGAACTCTTCTACCTGGAAGAATTCGAGGCTTTGGCCGAGAAATTTCCGAACTTTACACTGCACATTGCGTTGTCAGAACCGCAGCCGGAAGACAACTGGAATGGACCAGTCGGTTTTATCCACAATGTTCTGTACGATTACTATCTGAAAGAGCACGCTGCTCCTGAAGATTGCGAATACTATATCTGTGGACCACCAATGATGCTCTCAGCGGTTCAGAAGCTGCTGGAAGATCAGGGTGTCGAACCGGAAAATATCGCTTACGACGACTTCGGAGGCTAATCCGCCAATGAATGGCGATCGAATAACACGATTCCACAAATTCGCTCTTTGCCTGATCCTGGCAGAGAGCGTTTTTTGTAGTGGGTGTCAGCAAAATGAAGAGGCATTCAAGCCGATTAAAATCACCGGCTCAACGATGGGCACTTTCTATGAAGTGACCATTGCCGATGATCTTCCCCCGGACCAGATCCCCAAACTGACGAACCGCATCAACGAACTTCTTGAGCAGATCAATGCCGAGATGTCGACTTACGATCCTCAGTCGGAAATCTCGCAGTTCAATCAATCCGAGTCACTCGACTGGTTTCCCGTATCTCCCGGGTTTGCGCAAGTGGTCAATGAGGCGATTATTTTTTCCATCATAACAAATGGAGCCTTCGATCCGACCGTCGGGCCATTGGTCGACCTCTGGCATTTTGGGCCGGAAATTAAAGATCGAAAAATACCGACTCAGGAACAGATTGATGAGGTCATGAGTTACGTGGGCGCTCATCAACTGAAAGCCCGTCTCAATCCCCCCGCCATTCGTAAAACCATCCCCAACCTCCGGCTCGATCTTTCCGCGATTGCCAAAGGTTATGCTGTCGATGTGATTGCTGAAGAGTTGAAAACTCAAGGAGTTCAAGGGGGCCTGGTCAACATTGGTGGCGAAGTCGTCGCGGTTGGACGCAAGGAAGATGGCACGAAATGGAGGCTCGGAATTGAAAAACCGATCGAAGGCAAGCGGGATATCGAACGCATTGTCCATCTGTCCGATGTTGCGATGGCCACTTCAGGAGACTATCGGAACTATTATGAGGTCGACGGCGTCCGCTATTCTCATACAATAGATCCAATAACCGGAAGACCTGTGACTCATCATTTGCGTTCAGTCTCCGTATTGTCCGACTCCTGTCTTGCTGCGGATGTTTATGCAACTGCATTAATGGTGATGGGAATGGCAAAAGCCAAGAACTTTGCTGCGAATCATGAACTGGCAGTCGGATTACAGGAACGTGAAGAGACTCAGGCCGACAATTATTTCAGCCCAGAATTTCTGAATCAAACGAAAGAATAAAATGGCCACATTTATAGTCGCTTTGATTGTCTTTGCAGCCGCGATTGGCGGTATGGCTGCGGGAGTTGTCTTCAGCAATCGCTGCCTCCGCGGCAGTTGTGGTGGATTGAGCAACATGCCCGATGGAGCCAATCAATCGGTTTGCAACACCTGTGCTCCGCATACCCCAGCACCGGAAAAAGAAACCGTCTCCTCTGCGAGTGAAACTTAATCCGTTATGGAATCGTATGACGTTGCGATCATCGGAGGCGGGATCGTCGGATTGGCGACCGCTTATCGCATTCTCCAGAAACGCCCGCAGACACGACTGCTACTTCTTGAAAAAGAAGGCAAGCTGGCCGCCCATCAAACTGGTCACAATTCTGGCGTGATTCATTCGGGGATCTATTACAAGCCGGGATCATTGAGGGCGAAGAACTGTCGAGCCGGGAAACAGCAACTTGAAGAATTCTGTACTAAACACAGTATCCCGTTCGATCGTTGTGGCAAAGTCATCATTGCAACACAGGAGTCTGAACTTCCAGGTCTGCAATCAATTTTCGAACGTGGGCAGGCCAACGGCGTCACCTGCGAACTGATCAGCCGGGAGCGACTAGGGGAGCTGGAACCACAAACCGCAGGCATTGCCGCGATCCATGTGCCGGAAACGGGAATTGTCGATTATGTCAAAGCCTCCGAAAAGCTAGCCGAAATTATCAAAGAGCAGGGCGGCTCCATCCGCACGCAGGCAGAACTTCTGAAAGTCGAGGCTCGCTCGGGTCAACAAGTGTTGACAACCAAAGTCGGTGAGTTCCGAACCAAACAGATCGTCACCTGTGCCGGGCTGCAATCGGACCGCATCGCTAAACTGTGTGGTTGGAATCCACAAGCGAAGATCATTCCCTTTCGTGGCGAGTATTACGAACTCTGTCCACGTGCAGAGCATCTCTGCAGGAATTTAATCTATCCGGTTCCCGATCCCAATTTTCCGTTTCTGGGTGTGCATTTCACCCGCATGATCCAAGGGGGCGTCGAGTGCGGCCCCAACGCTGTGCTCGCCTTTGCCCGGGAAGGATATGCCAAAACAAATTTCAATGTTCTCGACATGTGGGATGCCCTCAGTTTTCCCGGCTTCCGCAAACTCGGACTCAAACATTGGTCAGCTGGTTTGGGGGAAATGTACCGCTCGCTTTCCAAACCTGCTTTTGTGGCCGCTCTTCAAAGGCTTGTGCCCGACATCAAATCGTCGGATCTCATCGCCGCCCC
Source organism: Rubinisphaera italica (assembly GCF_007859715.1). Taxonomy (NCBI): domain Bacteria; kingdom Pseudomonadati; phylum Planctomycetota; class Planctomycetia; order Planctomycetales; family Planctomycetaceae; genus Rubinisphaera; species Rubinisphaera italica. The sequence continues at coordinate 4,209,701 of NZ_SJPG01000001.1, read as the reverse complement.
AGCGGGAATCCGTGCTCAGGCCGTCACACCAGATGGCCAACTCGTCGATGATTTTCTGATCGAAGAAGATCATTACGCGATTCACGTCCTCAATGCCCCATCGCCCGCTGCGACTTCTGCTTTGAATATCGGCGTGACCATCTGCGATCGTTTGCTGAAACGCTTTTATGCCTGAATCTGCGAAAACCTAAGAATCAGGTACAGTGACAATGTTCAGAATAGATTGAAGATGGAACTTGGGATGAACATCTCCAGTATCGCTGTGTCCTCAAGCTGGAGTATGGCATTTGTAGTCCACATTATTAACGGACTCGATAAAGATTTGTAGTTTGTGAATGGAAACGGTTCAAATCTTGTCTCAGTCACGATATATTTCTAATTGCCAAGCTCTCACATCAAACACTGGCCGAGTGGCGGAATGGCAGACGCACGGGACTTAAAATCCCGGGAGGGGTTTCCCTCGTGCGGGTTCGAGTCCCGCCTCGGCTATTTGCTAAGTGCTATTAATATAAGGCGTTACACGAAACGTTGTCCCTCGTCGGGATGGCGTTTTTTTATGCCATTCTGTCTGTTCGCATGAGTATTCGTGCGGATTCATGCAAATACGGTGAGGACAAAACGGAAACGATGGAAGACGATAACCGTAAACGATTGCTGAATGATGTGTTGGTTGAATACATCGATTAATTGAAATTGAAAGGCAATTCCCCTAATTATGTTGAGAAATGCGAACGGTGCTCGTTGAGTAATTTTCTATGATTTGAGGATTGGGGTTTCTGAGGTTGCATACGGCTACACCGTCTCCAATCAATATTTTCGAGGCATCCGGCATCAATAGCAACCATCTTGGGGTTACGCCAGCCAGGTCGCAGCTTTGTATCAACTTGCCAAACTCACCAAATCGATGAGGTGCTAATCGCAAAAAGGCTGTCTCAAATCGGGGACAGCCTTTTGATTGAGTCCATTGAATCGATCTTCAGGGCCCATTCAGAACATAACAGCACAGTCGTCTGGCTTTCGATGTTGTGGTGCTTATGTTACGTTAATTCAACAGTGTTTAATTTCAGGATCGCGTTCGAATCTGTTAGCGTTCAAGGAGTGTCTGAGAATCTCTGACAGAAACTTCCTCTATTCAATTTGATAAAGTTGCGACAATGGATCTCACAGGGAAAAATGTCATTATTACGGGTGCTTCTCGAGGTATTGGACGAGGAGCAGCGATCGAGTTGGCGAAAGCCGGTGCAAACGTAGCCGTGAATTATCATTCCGATGCCGAGGCGGCTCAGGAAGTGGTCGCTGAGATCGAGTCCCTTGGCCAAGAGGGTTTGGCGATCCAGACTGATGTTTCCGATCAGTCGGCTGTGGAAGCGATGGTGAGTCAGGTCGTCGAAACCTGGGGACGGCTCGATTGTTATGTCTCGAATGCTGTCTACAGTGATCGGGAAAATATGGTCGATGCTAAACTGGACGGTTTTCGAAAAACGATTGACGTGAGTATGTGGGGAGCTTTTTATGGAGTGCAAGCTGCTTCGCGTCAAATGATTTCGCAAGGGGGTGGTGGAGCAATTACGGTCGTCAGTTCACCGCATGCCGTGATTCCATTGCCGGGAGCAATGGCCTACAACATGGCCAAGGCGGCGATTGACCAGATGGCACGAACTGCTGCAATCGAATTAGCCGAGCATCGTATTCGGGTAAATATTATCCACCCTGGCTGGATCGACACGCCCGGTGAGCGTAAGTTTTTCTCGGAGGAGGATCTCGCAGCTGGTGCTGGCAACATCCCATGGGATCGACTCGGAACTCCTTCGGAAATTGGTCGAGCTATCCTCTACACCCTCAGCCCCGATGCCGACTATATGACCGGCTCGACTTTGCTCATCGATGGTGGAATTTCTCTTCCCTGGTGGGCCGCCAAGCGTCAGGAAGCGAATTGATGCGGTGTTCCGTGTTCACACTTCCACAACAATATTAAGAGATTTCAACTGCAGAAAGAATAAATAGAGAGATGGAGCCTGAATTAAATGAGTCCAGCAATACTGAAATCGCGCGGCCTGATTGTGCGGACGTGATGTCGACAACCAAATGGACTCGGATGCCGGGTAAAGATGTTCGCTGGCATGCCAACGAGGCTCAGTCTCAAAAGCTGTCGGAGTTTGCGGGTGAACTGGGGGCCATTGATGAATTTGTCAGCGCCAACGGTATCCATGCCATTCACGTACTGATATGTGCAGATGGCGGTGTGATATCCTACGAGACAGGTGGTGGGAAATGGCTTCACACCCTTCAAATGAAAACCATTTTTCGACAGAGAGTCTTTGAAATGAATCTGGTTCCCATCGAAAAACTGGGGCAATATCTCAATGATGCAAAGAACACAGAGCAGAACCCAGACTCTCAGGAGTAACATATATTTAAGCGATTATTATGCAATAAAAGGTAATCTGAAAACGCATATTGTCGAATCGCTCGGAATCCCATTTGATTTCGTTGAAAAAACCATACTGTTCTATGAATTCTCAGTGTAATTACTCATATGTTTCATTGACAAGAATCGATTCTGTGAATAGCGTAATAGTATCTAAGAATACTTATTGTTTTGCCAAACAGATTTGGACCAATCTTTTTTTCATTCTTTCGTCCATTTCGTTTTGCAGGCACTCATTTCATTGCGGCATCTACTGCTCTTTTTTCAATCGTTCGTTTTCTTGATTCCTTAATAGGTGTTTAACAGGATTTCAACCTGATTGCCCTGAACTGTCTTACGATTTGACATCGTCTATTTCACGATCCGTCAATATGAGCGAGTTTCTGGCATTTGCGAATGAACGTCCACTACTCAGCGGAGTTGCATTCGTTCGTGGTCCTTTCGAATTCAGTTTTCCCTTCGAAAACTGGACCACTCCGGTTTGTACAGGTTAAATCTGATTACCTTTGGGATTACAGAGATTTGTGTGTTGGAGTTACTAATGCTCACTGCGGATTTACGGATCTTATCTGGAAAACACGAGGGGAAAGTCATTTCCCTGACGACGAAAAAATTTCTGATTGGTCGTGGTGAAGATTGCCACATGCGACCCAACAACGACTTGGTCAGTAGACACCATTGTGTATTCACACTCGATGAATACTCGGTTCGACTACGTGACCTTGGCAGCACGAATGGTACACATGTCAATGACGAACCATTGAAAGGTCAAACTGTACTGAATACGGGCGATAAAATCCGTATCGGGAAACTCGAATTCTCCATTACGGTGAAAGAAGGGGCGCCCGTTGCAGCGGAAGTCGCCTCCGAGCCTGGTGAGCCCCTGGAATTGTCGGGAGAAACGATTTCGGAATCTGACCAGTATGAAGACTCCGAATCAGATGGTGACTCAACAGGAACAGAAACGATTCACGATCTTTCAGATTCTCCTACTGATACACAAATGATGAACGAGGGGGATACTCAATTCTTCCCACCTCAACAGCAGTATCCCGGGCAGCAACCTCTTCAATACGCTCCTGGTTCGATGCCACCTGGTTACGGGTATCCTCAGATGCCCGGATATCCTCCACAGATGCCGATGGGGCAATTCCCGTATCCTCAGATGCCAGGATATCCGCAACAATATCAGATGCCTGGGTATCCTCAGGGATATCCAATGCCAAATCAGCAGATGCCCGGATATCCTCAACAGCAGCAACCTCAACAGCAGCAACCTCAATACCAGCAGCCACAATATCAACAGCCTCAGCCCGAACAGGACTATGAAGTCGAGGAAGAGGAGCCTTCTGCCAATAAGAAGTCGGGATCTGAAATTCCAGTCAAGCTTCCAGATCCCTCTGAAACGGGTGCAAAAGAAGAAGCTAAGGTAGAAAATGCAGGCAGGGAATCTGCAGGGAAATCTTTTGCGGAGGAAAATCCTTCTTCAAAAGCAGGGGACATCATTCAGCAATATATGCGTCGGCGACCGTCTTAACCTGAAATTATTTCTAGCACGGGTACGATTCGGTACGCGATGCAGAATTCCGAGACGACTCGCAGAATTCTGCAGATTGGCTTCATATCGGGAACAAGTGTTTGTTAAACTGATGGTCAGGTGGCAATGTATTGTTTTCCTTTGCCAGCTGGTTTTGCTTAAAGACTGAAATCAGCTAAAAAATCCTGTCTTGCTGCAGATATTGCAGGCAATCAGTTCATTCAAATGAGGAGTGTGAGCCGTGGCGGATGCAAATGTGAATGCGGAGGTTCAACGTCGGTACAGGGAATTCATCGATCTGCTCCCGCTAACGATTGCCCTGGCTGGACTTCCTCACAGTGAAGCCGGTCGTTACTACGGCGAAGAACAGATCGAAAGTCGGCTTTACACCGTTCGACACGCATACAAAGCCGCAAGAGCGATTGCCCGCGAATCTGTACAGAAGTCCTAGTGGTCTTTCCAGTTAAATATCAGGGTAGCACTGGCTATGCCAGTGCCTTGTCGCTTCAGTATTCGTCTCGACTTGCAGTGGCAAAGCCAGTGCCACTCGACCCGAAATCCTGGCTGGCATGCAGCACGAGAACAGGTCAATTGTGCTATACATTTGAATGTGAACAGGGATTTGTCGACCAAATTGTCGATTTTGACAGCAATCGAAAAACTGACCCAATAGATTCGAGGTAATACTTTTGATGTCAGACTCAAACACACTCTCAAGTGAACTTCGTGTTGTTCGCGGGTGTCTCACCGGCGATGGCGAGAGTGTGCGTACGTTTGTTCGTCAATTTCGGGATTCGGTTTATCGAGTCAGTTTTCGAATTCTGCGGCATCATGAAGACGCAGAAGATGTTGTTCAGGAAACATTTGTCCGAGCAATTCGCAGTCTGCACCAGTGGGATCAAACACGCCCTCTGCGACCGTGGTTACTGACGATAGCCGCGAATCGATGTCGGACAGCACTAGCAAAACGTAGTCGTTCGCCTATCGTCACCAGTCAAGACTTTGCAGAGAGTGCCTGCGATTTGTCTCCAGACATGGAAGAGCGTAGCGAACTGGCAGAAGAGTTGGAACTTCACCTTCAGGCTCTCAAGCCTGATTTGCAGGAATGTTTTCGCCTGTTTTATACCGAACAATTTTCATGCGCTGAAATTGCCAAACGCATGAATCGGCCCGAAGGAACGATTAAAACCTGGTTGCACCGAGCACGTGGGCAACTCGCTCAGGCTCTGCAAAGACGAGGACATGGTTAGCCTTATTGGCGAGACTACGGCCATGTAAGTCTTGTATTTATTTATCGAAACTTCCGAGAGATTATCACCTGTGAACCCACAAACGTTTCAAGCACAACTCGAAGTTGCGATCGAAAATCGTGACAGGAATGCATTGAGTGAACTCGAACGCATCGCAGGGGACGATCCTGATACTGACATGATGTGGCAAGATCACTTGCTGATCGAAAATGCCGTTCAGCAATGGCAGCAAATTTCCCGTCCGTCACAAACTCTTATTCCAGCAACGTCGCCGTCTCTTGTGCCACTCCGTCAACGTTTAGCAGCAGCAACGACAGCAGTTGTTTTACTGGTCGCAGCCGCCAGTTTCTTTCGCTCGCCGGCGCCTCAACAGTCAGTCACAATGACAACAGCGATTCAGGAAGTGGCTGCCTCTATAGAAGAACGGCCTCAGCACAATACGGCTGTTCAAGACGATCAACTCTTTGTGAGAAACGAATCTGCTCCTGCATTTTCGAGCACCACCGGAATTCAGGACCTGCATTTACCGGTTTCGGTCGTTTCAAACATGCATGCTCAATTGAGTGAAGAGGTTTATCAGGCCTGGAGTTTAATTTCTCGACTCCCAGATGATGCTGTTCAGGTTTATGAGCAACTCGAAGGCATCGTCCCCAAAACTGCTCCGGTAACTTTACCCGCTCCAGAAGAAACAGATGAGCAGGATTTTCTTCCCGCAAGCATTCGCAGTTTGCTATCGTAATTGATCGTCTGCCAAATCGATCTTGCTGTATTTTCCCGTATTGATTTAAACTTCGATTCGCGCACGGGGGGTGCGCAGGCAGTGCGGTGAACGGTTAAGCGGGAACAGCTTATTATCGATTATTCACGGAACCGCAGGGATATTATCAAATAGTCCTGGCTGCCAAATCATAAATGGGCTTGATTCAGGGAAGATCAACATGCGTTTGGAACGGATTTCCATCACTCGTCCAGGGACCGAATTTCAGTTAAATCTGGCCGACTTTCGTCCCGGTTTCAATCTGGTTTACGGCACAAACGGAGCCGGAAAAAGCACCACCTGGAACTTCCTGCGAGATTCTCTGTTCGGAGAAAACGATCGCCGGGGGGCCAATGATTTCCTCAGTGGTCAGGTCGAGCTCTCCCATAATAATGCACGAGCTTCAATTGGTTGGACTCAACCACAAGATGCCGACTATTCCGAACTGTCAATCTCACCAGAGACTTCGCGAACAAAAAAAGAATTTTATGAAACGCTCAAACAGTTTCGCGAACCATTGTATCGCAACCTCTTTTTTTCCTGCATGCGGGATCAAGCCAATCTTCAGAATCTGATCGATGCGGCTCGTCGGGATGGAGTCAGCCTCGAATCGCAGTCACTGACAACCAATGAAGGCAAATGGACGCTTAAGAATCAATTGTGCCCTCAAGATTTCTCCAGGGATTTATCGCATGAAGAGCATCGTCTGCTGGAACTGTCGAAAGAGCTTAAGGCCCTTGAGCACAAACACAATGAGGAAACTTACGAAGCACAAGTCAAAATCAAACAGAACGAACAGGAACTTCAACATGCACGTGCGGCAGTCGTTTCTTACACCGAAGAACTGACTCGATTACAAACCGAGATTAAACTTCACGAGGAGCAAAGTCAGCGTGCCCAGCAAGAAAATTGCGAACGCACAGCCAGCTTATACCAAAGCTGGAGCCAATCGTTTACAGATTACGGCCAGACGCGACAACAACTCGAACGTGCCCAGACTGTATTAGCCGATCTGCAAGCCGAAGCGGAACGCTTACAGGAACTTTCTCGCAGTTCGAATGCTCCTTTTCTGCAGAATGTCGAACAGGAACTGATTAATACTCTGCAGCAGGATGTGCGACATATTCTGAACGATTCACAACCCTGCCCCGATTGCGGCAAACATCATCTGGACAGCTGCGATGCTCGCTGGCAGATTTTGCGTCAGACCATTCGCGAGCATTCGTCTCAATTAGCCAGCTTGTCAGAGGAGCACTGTACTGCTCATTGTCAGTGCCATACGACTGAACAACTCAAAGCCAACGAAGCTCAGCAGGTTTCACTCAAAAGTTGGATCGAACAACTTCAGTCGCGTCACGCCAAGTTAAAAACGATGTGGCAGGAACTCCAGGGCTTGTCGGAATGTCAGACCGCGGAGCAGTTTTTATGTGGTTGCGTGAAACATGAAGCCGCGCTGAGGCACCTTCAGGAATTGGCTCATGCTCATCTCGACCCCACGGGCCTCAAACTCTTCACCCAGTTACTGGAGCAGTCGTCTCTCGTTCGATCTCTCCAATCTTCGCTCGATTTGCTGATGAAACAGCAGAAAGAACTTCTGCAGAAGAAAGTTGCAGCCGAGCAGGATTATCAAAGGTTGCTCAATGCTCGCGAAGCATTTCAAGCCTTTAACCTCGATACCACATTTGAACTTCGCCTGAGCGAGTTACGAACACAGATTCGAAATTGTGAAAATCGGATTGACGAATTGAAGGGACGATCAAAATCTCTGCAGACCTCATCTGAAGTCGTTGCCCGTTTGCAGGAACTGGAGAAGCGTGGGATGATTTCTCCCGTGCTGACTCGCACGTCGATTCATTTGTGCGAACATAGCGATGCGAAATGGCGATCCGTCCGTATCAATTCGGATAACCGCAAACTGGAAGCTCTCTCTGCAGAAGCGATCTGGCATCCCTGGGACCAGCTCAGTTGTGGAACTCAGCAATTCATCTCTACGATGCTTCGGCTCTCGATTGCAAGAGAATATCGTCGTCGCGGCATTTCATTCGCACTAGTACTCGATGATGTACTGGCGGACCACGACTACGAACAGCAACAATCGGCGATTCGGATACTCAGTCAGTATGCCTTCGAAGGTCAGCAGATTATTTATCTGACTTGCCATCAGCACGTTGCCAACACGTCGGCTGCAATCGGAGCCCATATTCAACAGATATTCAAATCTGGTCAGCCAAAATTCAATATCACGTCATCCCGAACTGCAGCACAGTCATTCATGATTCGTGCCTATGCAAACAATCAGGAAGTGACTCGAAAATTGAAACCGAATCCTCAAATCACTACGAATCTTAAATCCTTGAAATTCCAGACGGAAATTCCTGAACTCAGTAAGTCAGTGGTTGAAACTTTCGGATTAGCCCCCGGCGACTCGATCAGTCGATTACCACAGATTGGTCGTAAGCGGGTTGTTCGATTGCAGTCTTTGAAGGTTCGAACGATTGATCAGCTTTTAAATGTCCGTTCAGGAGCTGATCAATTCTGTAAGAGAGTTGGCATCAGCCCTTCTCGCCTTCGTCGCTGGCAGGCCACCGCTCGTTTGCTTTGTTGCACACCGGGGCTGAAACCAGCAGAAGCTCGCCTCCTCGCCCTTTGCGATATTCGCGATGCAGACTCGCTGGCAGGTATCGATGAAGATGCATTAGTTTTACGGCTTGAAGGTTTGCGAACATCGAATCGTAAATCTGCTCGGGCTTATCTCAAACATCAATTTAACCGCAGCCATGCTCAAAACTGGAAGCAGGCAGCCAGACAACGACGAAGTTACGAATCGATTCCTCGAAATCTATTTACACCGAATCGAACACCTGCGATCAATCGTCCGATACAAACACGAAGAATTTCCAGGACGACCGATTTTAAGCGACAGCACACGACGCGAATCGAACCAAAAGCGCATACAGCAAGACATGGATCATTGATCAGCCGCAACGAAAGTGTTCCCGTATCGAACGAGAATTCTACCCTGCGATTCTATCTATCGAGGCAAAGTGATGTTGTCGATGCTCCGTCGATCGGTCCAAAAACAGCACGGCGGTTAAATCGAGTCGGTATCAAAACCGTTAACGATTTCCTGATTGCAGACGTGGAGAAGGTAGCCTCAAAGCTGGATGTGAAGCATATCTCAGCACAAATTTTGCGAGAATGGCAGGCCCAGGCCAGACTTGTCTGCTGCATTCCTGAATTGCGTGGACACGATGCTCAAATTCTCGTCGCTTGTGGTGTCGATGATGTGGTTAAACTGACGTCAAAGCGAGCCGAAGAATTGCTGGAGGTGGTCATACCGTTTTCCAACTCGACTCTCGGCAAGCGGATTCTTCGCTCCAGTAAACGACCTGACTTGCAGGAAGTGAAGAACTGGATTCAATGGTCACGCTCTTCACGACAACTCGATGCTGCGTGAGAGAAAGATCGAGAGATTCATAGAAAAACTCCCCTGCAGAATATGTTTATTCCACAGGGGAGTTTTATCATGAAAAGAGTCTTGAATTGGGTGCAGACGGACTGAGAGGATCTGCGGTAAACTCAGTTTGCCTGTTTACATTCAAGGTTCTAATCGATGACCTCCAATTGTCTTCCGCTTCCTTATGGACTGGTGGATGGCTCTGCTGGTGGAGTCGTTGTCTCTGCCTTTGGAGCTGAGATCAGTTGAATTTCTTTCACAACGATAATCACACCATCCTGCTTAGTCGCATCGTTTTCTGTGATTAATTTGACTTGGTCACCTGGTTTCAAGTCGACAATCTGACTTGGTTCTTCAGTATTGGTTTTGTAAACTAGAACTCCTGCATCGACGGCAAACTCTTCGGCTTTGCCTTCACCATAATCCACTTTGATTGCCGTTGGTGAAATCTCGACAATGGTTCCTTCAAACGTTTCCTGCTGCGCAGTCGCTTCGGGAAGTTCATCCATTTCTTTCTGGTTGTCAATTGCCTCTAAACGGTCAGCGGTTTTTCCCTGAATAGCACTCCCCGCTTCTCCTTCAGGTGCAGTAGCTTCGTTTACGACAGGTTGACAACCTGTCACTGTTGCCGCAATTCCTATTGAGAGTATGATTTCAGTAGTTCTCTTCAGCATGATTTCTCTCCTAGCCTACCTCAGTCAAACATTTTTTCCACGAAAATGAATTTGATTGAGATTTATGTAAGTTGTAATCCAGATAAATACGCAACTCAGAGGCCAAAACCTGTTAAATTGAGTTTGCATTAAAAAATTAACTGCTGTGATCTGTACCGATAACTGCCACCGTAGTGAGTTTGATTAGGAAGCGATGTTCATGGCTGAGTCCTTACTGCTTGCAGTTACGAGAATTACGACGATGAAGGGAGATAAAATTCTCTCAGAGGCGACGGGATTTTATTTCACGCGTGATGGTGTTGTGTTTTTGATCACCAATAAGCACGTAGTGAGAGATGAGCCGACCAGCCATCAGCCTGATCGCTTATTGATCGATCTACATCCCGATTCACAAAATCTCGCCAAGCTCACTCAATTCACTCTGCCATTGTACCAGGAAGGACGACCATTGTGGAAAGAGGCCTCTGACAGGACTTCAGAAGTCGATATCGTGGCAATTCCTCTGGATGTGTCCAGGTTTCCAGAGAATTGCGAGTATGTCTGTTTTGAGATGGAACACATTTCTGAAAATCTGGATCATGTCGAGATTGGAGCATCTCTGTTGATCCCTGGTTTCCCCTTAGGTTTTCATGATGAACTCCATCATTTGCCAGTCGCACGGCACGCAATCGTCGCTTCTTCGTTTGGGTTGCGATTCAAGGGAATGGGTTATTTTCTGTCGGATGGGAGAACTCATCGAGGCTGCAGTGGTGCTCCCGTTGTAACTCAAATGGTCAGCGACCCCAAACACAAACTCCCCTGGCGTTTACTGGGTGTCCACTCCTCTCGATTTGATGTGCGGCGCGACATTCGAGCCGATGAAGCCCTCGGCCTGAATTCGGCCTGGTACTCAGACATCATCTTAAAAATGACAGATCCCGAGAAAATGGAGGAGAAAAATAAGGATACGACATCGGGTGGTGAGTGATTACGCGTTTGTTTTCAATTGGATAAGTCCTCCATGAATAACTCCCCTACACTTAAAGACTCAAAACTTGAAGCCTGTCCTGCATTGTGATTGTGGTCTATCATGGCGAAATGAAAATGGGCTTCTTCATGTCGCGACTGTTACTACTGGTGAACGGGCTAAGCCTGGATGCTCCACTGGTATCAATCGCATGGCAAGAGATTGCGGCTCGTCAATTGCATGTCCCTCTGCAGAGTTCCGAACGGCTCTTGTTATTTTTAGCGACATGGCTGGTATATGCCGGTGATCGCCTGCTGGATAGCCGAGGTGTGCTGACTTCTGTTGTCGAGATTCCTCGTCATCGGTTTGTCGCACGTAACTTCTGGCCACTGCTGAGTCTGTGGGTCATCCTATTCATGGCAACTGCGGTCATGACATGCCTATTATTGAACCTCACTGCAATTCTGATTGCCGTATTAATTCTTGGACTTCTCGCTGGCTACTTCGGAATCTGCTTGCGGCTTCCTTCTGCTCGCTGGGTGATTCCTCGAGAAGTGATTGTCAGTCTGTTCTTTATTGTTGCGGTTTTATTTTTTCCTATCTTGGAAGCCAGATCTACCGTCAATCAGGAACTGGGACTCTCTTTGTTTCGATTTTCTTTGCCTGCTGGTGGACTGATTTTGCTGAATTGTCTCGGCATTGCCAGTTGGGAAGCGGAGAAGGATCGACAATCTGGTGAATCAACTCTGGCGACGCGGTTTCCAGCTGTCGTCAAGTTCTTCCCGGGAATTGCCATCGCCACCGGAATTGTCTTTTTACTGATAGATCGATTGCTTGCTCACGAATGGAACATCTTTGGCGTCTCAGTTTGCACTGCTGCTGTCTTAATTGGATTTCTGAATTCCGAAAGAATTCCTCAGGACCTCAAACCAATTCTGGCCGATGCCATGCTGATCGTACCTTTTGTCATACTCTCAATTTTGTCCTGAGAGAAGTGAAAAGATTATCCATTCCATTCACCAGAGAAGACTTCGGTGGCAGGGCCAGTCATGAAGACTTCGTTGGTTTCTTCCGACCACTCGAGTTCGAGATTTCCTCCAAGCAGGTGCCCGGTCACTTTACGGCTCATCTTGCCAGTCAGCACACCAGCCACAGCTACCGCACTGGCACCTGTTCCGCAGGCCATTGTCTCCCCTGAGCCTCGCTCCCAGACACGCATATTGAATTCCTCTGGAGAAATCACCTGAATGAATTCGGCATTGATCTTTCTGGGGAACACTTCGTGTTTTTCGATTTGCGGGCCGATTTTAAGCACGAGATCGTCAGTCAATTCGTCGACGAACGTCACGCAATGGGGATTACCCATTGAAACACAAGTGACCTGCAATTCCATTCCCCCGACGATCAGCGTCGCATTGACGGGTGGATCACCTGCCAGCAATGTCGGGATTTTTGCAGATTCCAAAATCGGTTCGCCCATATTCACGCGGACGCGCTCGACGATGCCATTTTCGGGAAACAGTTCCAGATGCAACAGACCGGTTCCGGTTTGAATCTGTAAATTATCTTTCTTTGCGATGCCATGATCGTAGAGATATTTGGCGACACAACGAATCGCATTCCCACACATTTCGGCTTCGCTGCCATCGAGATTGAACATCCTCATGCGGGCATCGGCGTTCTCGAAAGGCTCGATGAGCACAAGGCCATCTCCTCCAATTCCCTTGTGTCGATCACTGACGGCTCGCGCGAGTGCCGGGGCTTCGGTTGGAAGCGTTTCCTCAAACAGGTTGACATACACGTAGTCGTTCCCGGCTCCGTGCATTTTCGTAAACTTCATTGTGGGATCCGTGAATTGATATCGTTATTGAATGACTGGATAGCCGTCCCCTCGCTGACGCTTCGGGTTAGGATTTTCAGCAGGGTGGCGGGGGCGCTCTCGAAGAGAAGCCCCGAGATTGTTAATCATGGGCTTCCGCATGCGCCACCCATGAGTTGGGGGTGTTTAGTTCTTCTCGACAAACACAATACACATCGGGCGACTCACTTCAAGGATGTTGCCCGTCGGTTCGAGTTCTCCTGTTTTTTGATTCACTCGAAAAGAAACGATGTTGTTCGAGTTCATGTTCGCAGCCAGATAGATGGAACCTGTTGGGTCCATACCGACAAATCGGGGATGATCACCCTGGGTCGGTTCATACTCGATCAGCGTCAGTTTGTTGGTTTTGTCGTCAATCGAATAAACAGCTGTGCTGTTGTGGCCTCGGTTGGAGCCATAAACAAACTTTCCGGAAGGATGCACGACGATTTCGGCTGTGGTGTTGTTTTTGCCGTCGTAGTCTTTTGGCAAAGTCGGCACGGTCTGAACTTCTGTCAGTTCCCCCGTTTGAGGATTGAAGGACAGGACACTGATCGTCGAATCGAGTTCGTTGATTGAATAAACAATGTCTTTCTTTGGATGGAAGGTCACATGCCGAGGGCCGGCTCCGGGAGCGGCTTTCCAGTAGGAATGCTCTTTGATTCCCGCGTTTTTATCCACGCTAAAGACTTCCACGTGATCGTTCCCGAGATCAGCCACGAGCAGATATTTGCCATCATGACTGAAGGCAACACCATGGGGATGCGGCTTGGTTTGTCGCTTGGGATCAACGCTGCTTCCATGATGTTTCACCTGTGAAACCTGAGCTTGAAGTTCACCAGATTTGTTCAATGGAATGGCTGTCGTTCCGTCACCACCGTAATGACAAACAGCCAGAGCCTTACCCTGTGGCGAGACTTCAATATGAGTGGTGCCGTTATCGTGAGTAGAGACGAGTCCGCTCGATTCGAGCGAGCCAGTTTTTTGATCGATCTGATAGGCCCGCACACCGCCGTCTGGAATTCCCTCTGCTCCATTTTCTGATGTAGCCGCATACAGGATCGGGAGAGTCGGATGGGCGTCCATGAATCCAGTCTGCACATTGTCGGCTGCGACTTCGAGTTCGCCAAATTCACCAGTTTCCAGATCGAGCGAAGCCCGATAAACGACGGGCAGCTTGCCTCGACTGGCGATATAAATCCACTGTTCGGCTGCCGGAAGCGAACTGGATAACATTGTGATCAGAGCAAAAGCAGCCGATGTAATCAGTTTCATGAGTTTCCCTTATGAGATATTCAACCGAAGTGGAGTCTAACTGCAGGGTGGCACGTCCCAGAACGCAGTGATGGGCGTGGTGATTGTGCAAAACCACGCCCTTCGCTTCGCTCAGAGCGTGCCACCCTTTTGTTTCAGTCAGCATACCCAAGTCAGCGTCTCGGCTCAATTCTCGCGAAGTTCCTGGGAACGTTTTGTGGCAGCGATAACCGCTTCGATGGCAGCCGAGCGGAAGCCGTTCCGTTCAAGAGCCGCCAGTCCGGCAATGGTTGTGCCTCCCGGGCTGGTGACGGCATCTTTCAATTCGCCGGGATGTTGTCCCGTATCCAACACCATCTTAGCGGCTCCTAAAACGGTTTGAGCTGCGAGTTTTGTAGCCGTTGCCCGAGGGAGTCCGGCAAACACACCGCCATCACTGAGGGCCTCGATAAACTGGAAGACATAAGCTGGTCCGGAACCGGAAAGCCCCGTGACGGCATCGAGCAGTTTTTCAGGAACCTGCTCGCAGGAGCCAACCGATTGCATGAGCTGCATGACGAGTTGAGTTGTTTCTTCAGAAACTCCCGCAGCAGTCGCCAGTCCAGCCGCTCCTTCACCCACCAGACAGGGAGTGTTGGGCATGATGCGAATCAGGTTTTCTTTTCCATCCAGGAAGAGATTCAGTTGCGACAAGGTGACGCCGGCAGCAATAGAAATAATCGTCTGCTCCGGTTTGAGCAATGACGAAATTTCTTTCGCAAGATCAGGGAGATGTTGGGGTTTGACAGCTAGAAAAATCAGCTGAGATTTTTCAATCAGTTCAGCTACCGAATCGACGGAATTTGCCCGAGTGTTCTCAGAGAACCGTTTTCTGGCTGCTTCGAGATGATCGTAGGCAAATATCTGATCCGCAGAAACTGCGTTACTGGAAATGAATCCTCCTGCCAATGCCGTCGCCATTTGACCGGCACCAAGGAATCCTATTGTTGTTGAGGTGATTGACATTGAGCTGTTTTCTGTTTTTGTCAGTGAATGAATGATCGGACTCTATTATGCCGAATGGATTGGGACCTGTCTTGTGTGAGTGAATTTTGATCGTCAGGCTTGTTCTTTCGACTCAACTTCATCCTCAGCAAAATGCGGCAGACGCCAGTCCCAGCGGTCGGCGGCCAGGCGGAGCAAAACAATTCCGGCAATCGCGATTGGAACGGCGTAGGCTTCTGGAAGGGAGGAGGCATTGAGCAGGAACATCAGCCAGCAGCCGAGAAAGGAACAGGTCGCATAGAGGGGAGCCGGCCGGAAGAGGCTCGGAACGCGATTGCAGATGACATCGGCAATCACCCCACCAAACGTTCCCGTCACAACACCCAGCATTGAAGCAATAAACAGCGACGTCCCCGCTTCCACAGCTGCCAATGCGCCGGCAATACTGAAGAAACCAAGCCCGATTGCATCTGGAAGATTCAACCAGCGTTCAGTTTTTTCCGGCAACATGGGAATCAATGAAGTGACAATCGCCAGCACAAACACAATCACGGCATAGTGATCATTCGCGATCCAGAACAGAGGATTTCGATCCAGAAACAAATCCCGCAACGTCCCTCCGCCAAAGGCCACCATAAAAGCGAGACTGAACACACCGACCAGATCCATGCCATGCCGACGCGCGAGCAGCACCCCATAAATGGCACTGGAGACAACGGCAATCAGTTCAATCAGCTGGTACATGGGATCAACAAGGCATGTCAGACAGGGGAGGCGTAAGGATCAGAGTTTTCGTGGACTTGTTCATTCGTTAGACGGGATCGTACCGTTCTTCAGGAGTCAATGATATGAAGGGCTCCCCAGTCAACGAATCCGCTTCCGTTCAGAACCCAATGATATGATCCAGGCCACCTGAAAAGAGAATCCAATAAGTAAATAATCCCAGTACAACCAAAAACCGAGAAAACGAGAGCAACCGATCAGAGGACTGACTCAACTCAACATTCCTGAGCAGGATTTGTAAATAAATTGCATAGAATGAAAAAGGTATTATGACCAAGCCGATGATGGATGCTCGAAAGGCACGGGTTGCCATCGCATCACCGTTGATTGCATCTTCAACAGGAACCGTTTTGATCTCAGATTTTTCAGTGGAGGCATCATTTCCTGTGGTTGTGTCAGGGGCTGAAGCTCCACACGACCAGCAGACTTCGAAACCTTCGTCATTTTCTGATTGACACTGAGGACAATTCCAGGCAGGGATTTCAGTAGACGTCTCTTGTGACATTTCCTTCAATATTGAAGTGGCACGTTCAACATCGTCAGAGGCGACCAGTAATTTTACACCCCCAGGGCTGATCCATAATATGACA
Source organism: Rubinisphaera italica (assembly GCF_007859715.1). Lineage (NCBI taxonomy): Bacteria > Pseudomonadati > Planctomycetota > Planctomycetia > Planctomycetales > Planctomycetaceae > Rubinisphaera > Rubinisphaera italica. The sequence goes on along the minus strand of NZ_SJPG01000001.1, from coordinate 4,193,183 downwards.
TTAAGATGCCAGCCACGGCTCCCGAAACGTAGGCTCTAATCCCATGGTCTTCCAAGGATCCTTGAGCAATACTGGCTTCGTAAGAATCTCCATAACTGGCAATCTTCACAAGATCCTGATTCACCATAAGAATGCACTACCAGTCAGAGATGCAATAGAGTAATTGAGACGCACCGATTCACTGTACATACGGGTTTCCCGGAAAATCAACTCATTCCAAAGGATGAATACAAGAGATGATTCAACACTATGCCGGGCAATCGAACGAAATTGCCGAGTTGTTTTACAGGTCAATTCACGAGATTGCCTGCAGTGCTTATTCCGAAGATCAGCTCAATGCCTGGGCGCCGTATCCGATTGATTACGACCGCTGGAAATATCGCTGTGAATTGAAGCGGCCGTTTTTGTATGTCATCGAGGAGCAAATCGCAGGGTTTATCGAGCTTGATCCTGATGGTCACATCGACTGCCATTACGTCCATCCCAACTTCACTCGCCGGGGCGTGGCGACGGCTCTGTTAAATCACGTCATGGAAATCGCACTGCAACTGGAATTCGATCGCCTGTTCGTCGAAGCGAGCCATGTCATCCGCCCGCTTTATGAGAAGCAAGGTTTTACGGTCGTGAAAGCCAATCAAGTGGAGCGACATGGCATCGTGCTGGAGAACTGGATTATGGAGCTTCCCAGAAACCCAAAATCATAACATTCAGAGTGAACTCCAGTCGTATGCAGCACAAAATTTTAAATGTTCGCGTGCTGCAGGAGCAAACAAAGCGATCTTGGTTAATGCGCGTCCATGCGACTGCCCCCAGTCGAGCAGAATGCTCGTTAGATCATGAAGTCGTTTTTGATGCCGAAGATGCGGTCGATTTCGTCCTGCGAGAGTTCAATGTAATTGTGTGTCGGATCGTTGACGTCGGTTGGGTTGATGCCGCAGTACATGGACCACGGACCCAAATGTCGCCAGCGTCCTGCTCGTTTCGGTTCGCCTGGCATCACGGGCGTTGTACAGCGATTGCAGCCGACTGTTGCGTAACCCTGATCGTGCAGGGGATTGGTGATGATATTGTGTTCGTTGACATACTCATCCATCTGCTCATCGGTGAAGTTTGCCAGTGGATTGATACGCAGCACGTTCATATCGATATCAATTGTCAGAATCGGATTGTTAGCCCGCTTGCCCCCGTCTGCACGACGCAAGCTGCTGACGATGCCGCTATATTCGCCGGCAACTCCCTGAAGCGGAACCACTTTCCGCATGTGACAGCATTTTTCCTGCCCGTCGGGAGACAAGTACAACACGCCGAATTCGTCGGTTTGCTCGGCCATTGTTTTTTCGGGTGCGAGAGTACGAACCGTCAATCCGTATTCGGATGAAATGCGATCCCGAGTTTCGAGTGTTTCCTGGAACATCACCCCGGTATCCACGAAAAGGATTGGGATATCGAGTTTCAGCTGGGAAATCATGTGGCTGATCACATTTCCTGATCGCTGCATTGCAGATAAACCAGCAATGCGATCTCCGAAAGTGACAGCCGCCCAGCTGATTAATTCCTGGGGAGTTCGCTCTTCGAAGTTGTGATTGAGGTTGGAAAGCTCAGCTTGTGTCAAACGCGGCATCGTTTGTTTCGTCCGATGTCAGAATAATTCAGAAAAGCAGGGCTTATTGAGACCCAGTAATGACGATTTCAGATAACAAATCTAATGGGATTCGTGTTTTGCTGCAATTGAGACTTCAAAGACCGTCAAACGTTACTGCGAATTATAAACGAGGATGCACGGGGTCAAGAAACATCAGACTCCAGGCCAAAACCATGCCAGCCATCAAGGTGAATGTCAAAGCCCATTGATTATGTGCATGAAACTGCATTTCCGGCAGCAGATCGCTCAAGGAAATACAGAGGAAAACACCCGCTGAGAACGCCATCAGATAACTGATGAAAATGGCATGAGAGTGCAGTCCGAGGATTCCCCACCAGGCCAGAAAGGCTCCAACCGGACACATGATTGCAAAGGAAATGTTTACAATTGTGCAGGAGGCTGGTTTCCAGCCCGTGTTCGCCATAACGGTCGTAATTGATATGGCATCGAGAGGCTTGTGGAGCAGAACCGCGAGAAATGTCGCCAATCCCCAAAATTCCGGGCCGGTCCCTTCTCCTGGAGATCGCAGGCAACTTGCTGCTAACGCAACACCATCCAGCACAGTATGTAAACCGAGTCCCAGAGCAATCCCGATCCAGGAAAATTTGCGACGCGAAGGCTTTTCAGCCTTATTATTGGCGACTGCAATGGGCTCTGTAATCACATGCAGATGGTCGTGGTCATGATCGCATTCGCCATGGACATGATCGACGGCTACGGAATCGATCGTGACATCGTGCTGATGAAAGTGAAATGCCCTTAATAACAGGAACATAATCAGAATTCCGAGACCGACGCCCGTCATCACAATTGGCAAATCAGCAGGGGCACTGTCGATGACCGCGTGCAGTAAGAGATGAAACAGAGCGACACCGAGCATCAAACCGCCAACAAAACTCATCAATAACTGCATGCGCGTATGTGTCAGCTTAATGCGGGAGGGCAAATAGCCACCAATCATTGAGGCCAGCACAATAGCACAACTGTAGCCAATGAGCAGCAGAAATCGGCGATTGAGGTCGGCATCGGAATATTGCAGAGGAGTCGTATCGATATCGTTACGAATTTCGATCATCTGTTCCGGTTGAGCCAGAACTGTGCCAGAGAGATGGCACATTCCACACAGGAAAATCATCGTGAGAAAGAACGGAATTTTGCCAGCGCGAATCATGCGTTGTGCTTGTTAATTGGGGAAAAGCGAAAAAAAGACGATATCCCGCAGAGGTTACAATGAAGCGATCCTGAAAGATAGGGAGTCGAAGTGACCCATGTGGGCTTATTGATGCGTTCTGACGGAACACCTCAGTTGGAGCGAGATGGACCATCTCCATTAGGAATTTCGGTGAATGGTTCATGTTTTTTGAACCGGGAGTGCCTATAATTGATTCAATTGAAATTCAATTGGAAACTCACAAACTTTGCTTACTTTGATATACACTGGTTGCCATGAATCCTAGCTGTGATTACAACAATGACCAAGAAGTTGCTTTGCCAGAGTCGAATGTCGATCTGGAAGCGATTAAAGGGGCCGTCCGGACAATATTAGCAGCCGTCGGGGAAGATCCTGATCGTCCTGGACTGCTTGAAACGCCTCGTCGTGTTGCGAAAATGTATGCGGAGATGTTTTCGGGTTTAAAGCTCGATCCCGGCCGCCATCTGCAGACGACATTTCCAGAGACGTATGACGAGATGGTCCTCGTCCGAGATATTCATTTCGCCAGTATGTGCGAACATCATCTGCTCCCCTTTACCGGGGTTGCTCATGTGGCTTATCTGCCGAATGGGAAGGTGACGGGACTGAGCAAACTGGCGCGAGTGGTTGAAGAAGTTTCCCGCCGACCTCAGGTTCAGGAACGGATGACGCAGACGATTGCCGATCTGGTCGAGAAAGAACTTGGTTCCAAAGGAGTAGCAGTTGTTGTGGAAGCTGAGCATTCGTGTATGTCGATTCGAGGAATTCGCAAGGCTGGTGCCATGACCGTAACGAGTGCATTGCGGGGGCAGTTTAAGGACAATCAGGCGAGCCGTTCGGAAGTGATGTCGCTGATAAATCAATGATCTCACCGAATGGTTGATAACATTTTCAGTTAGTTTCAGTATGATTATCCAGAAAAGCTATAAATTTTATGCCGCCCATCGCAATGAAGAATTGCAGGACAAATGCAGCAATCTTCATGGCCATCGGTACGGCATCGTTTGCCACTTTCAGGTGGAAAGAGATGGGGCGATTTCGACACTATTTGGCGATTTCGATCATTTTCTCGAACCACACTTCAAAGAGAATTACGATCATGCCATGCTGATTCACCAGCATGATCCTCTCTACGAAACCCTGCAGGGACACATGAAGCGGACCGGAGAGAATCTCCGTCTGAAAGTATTTCCAAATCCGACCAGTGTGGAAAATCTGGCATTCATGCTCTTTTCAGAAATCCGTGAATTCGGTCTCGATCTTGTTCAATTGGATGTCCAGGAAACGGACACCTCGATTATTCAATACACCCTGAATGACTGGCGAGCCGACCAGGAGCGATTTGAAGCTGGGGCCCCTCACCATGCAACAGTAGATTCTCCTTAATTGATGAGATTCTGACCTCGCAGCATTCAATGTGAGGATAAAATGGCTTGTCTGAACGGTTAATTTCAATCGTTGATGTATTGCCGTAGTTCTTTGAGTAATTCTTCCAGCTTCTTCATTAACCGCGTGATTTTCTCGGTGTCAATTGTGGGAGTTTCCGCCTCGCATTCCAATTCAATTTCACGCGAGAGTTGCATGACTTCTTCGGCTCCGAGACTGGAACAAACCCCTTTGATCAAATGAGACAATCTTCGAGCAGTCGAAAAATCACTGCACTCTGCTGCCGTCTCAAGGTTGTGTTTATGTGTCGGACATTCTTCCAGGAATGCTTCGATCACGATTTTCAGCAAGTCGTGATCGTGGGCGACCGTCTTCAACGCTTCTTCGGGACGAAAATGGAGGTATGCTTTCGATTCATCTGTATCACGCAGTGACTCAGAATCTGAATGGCTGACATGCTTTGCTTCGGTGTTTGGATAGAATTCGAACAATACTTCGTGCAATTCATTCGTACGGATAGGTTTGGAGATATAGGCATCCATGCCAGCATCCAGACAACGTTGCCGATCACCTTTCATGGCATGGGCGGTCATCGCGATAATGGGAATGGGATTCCGATCAAGATGGATTAACTCGTTATTACGTTGCCGAGTGCGAATTTCGGCAGTCGCTTCCCATCCATCCATTTCCGGCATTTGAACATCCATTAGAATAACATCGAACGATTCCGACTCGAGTTTTTGAATTGCTTCTCTGCCGTTGCTGGCAATTTCGACCTTATGATTCCATTTCTCAAGCAGTCCCCGGGCGAGCATCTGATTTGCAAAGGCATCCTCGGCGACCAGGATCTTCAGTGAGATCATCTTATCTGAGGGGTTCTGTGTGTGATGGACTTTTTCTTCGAGTCGATTGATTCCAAACGCATTACCAATCGCATCGAACAATTCGGATTGTTTAACCGGTTTCAGGAGGTGAGCAGCGACATCCATTTTCGCAGAGCGTTCCGAGTCGCCAGTTCGATCTCCCGAAGTGAGGACCATAATAACGGGCTGTTCCAATTCTTCCGATTCGCGAATTCGTTCGATCAGCATGAAACCATCGACATCGGGCATGTTCACATCCGTTAAGACGAGGGGAATGGGAGAGCCCGCTTTTTGGGCATCTTTCATACTCCAATACGCTTCCGCAGCACTCGGAACGACAATCGGAAACATGCCCCGAACTCGCAGCATCTCTTCGACGATCTTTCGATTGGTCGAGTTGTCATCGACCACGAGAACACTCATGCCAATCAATTTTTCGTGAGTCGCAGTGGCACTGCGAAACTCCATTTCTTCCGCTTTGGGAAATTCGACTTCAAATGAAAACTTGCTCCCGTGATCGAGTTTACTTTCAACCGTAATTGACCCTCCCATGAGATTGACCAGACGAGACGTAATCGCTAATCCCAGGCCCGTACCACCGAAACGCCGCGTCGTTGAAGTATCGGCCTGCTCGAATGCTTCAAAGATGAAGTGCCGTTTGTCTTCAGAAATGCCGATGCCGGTATCGCGAACCAGAAATTTTACAAGTGCATTTTCTCCCCGATCCTCGGCTGAAACTTCGACCACCACTTCACCACGTTCTGTAAATTTGATTGCGTTTCCAATCAGGTTGACCATAATCTGCCGCAAGCGTCCAGGGTCTCCCGTAATACCGTGCGGCACTTCTGGAGTGATATGCAAAGCCAGTTCGAGTTTTTTTCGATGAGCCCGCACGGCGATGGACTTTGTCGTATCGCCAATCATTTCATGCAAATCGAACGGGATATGATCGAGTGTGAATTTGCCAGCTTCGATCTTTGAAAAATCGAGGATATCGTTGATCAACTCGAGGAGAACTTCTCCCGACTCACGCACCATACGCAGATAATCCCGCTGAGATTCATTGAGTTTGGTATCTTCGAGGAGTTCCGTCATTCCGATTACGGCATTCATCGGGGTACGAATTTCGTGGCTCATATTAGCGAGGAAATCGCTTTTTGCGCGATTGGCAGCATCGGCCTGATCGCGAGCGATAGTCAACTCGCGTTGAGCCATTTTGAGGCTGGTGATATCGCGTCCGATTCCCACCAGACCAGTCACTTCACCGTCTGAGTTTCGAATTGGGACTTTAGTTGTGAGGAAATAAGTGACGTTGCCATGGCTGTCTTCGTTCACCTCTTCTCTTGCAATTAGTTTGTCTCCGCTTCGCATGACCCGCTGATCGTCTTCTTCAAAGCAGGCCGCCAGTTCGGGAGGAGTGAAATCATAATCGGTTTTCCCAATTAATTGATCGGGATGATCCAATCCAAAATATTCGGCTAATGCCTGATTCCCCATCGTGAAGTGTCCTTGACGATCTTTATAAAAGATCACATCAGGCAAACCATTCATCAATGCTTGTGAGAGATCGCGTTCGCGTTCAAGCGCCTGTTCTGTCAGTATGAGGCTGGTAATGTCGCGGGAAATTCCGAATGTCCCGATGATATTCCCCTGAATATCCCGGAGTGGCATTTTTGTGGTCGAGCACCATGTGTCCTGCCGGTCGGCCCAGGTTTCGCATTCGATCAGTGAGACCAGTGGCTCACCTGTTTCCAGAATACGAAGTTCATCTTTCCGTGTCTGTTCGGCATGTTCGGAGGTGAAGAAATCGTGATCGGTTTTCCCCAGTGACTCTTCAGGAGATGCCAGATTGAACTTCTCAGCCATGCTTTTATTTATACGGATAAAGCGGCTTTCCCGATCTTTGAAATAAATCGAGTCTGGGATATTGCTCAACAGCGCATGCATTAACGCCGACTCCTGCTCGAAAGCGGCTTCGGTATTTTTTCTCCGGGTGATATCCCACATCATCAGCTGAATGCCAATAATCTCTCCACTTTCGGAGTAGATCGGAGCCTTGATCCGCTCCGTCCAGCAAGTGGCACCGTCTCCGTTTTTGATCTCCTCGGCATCAGTCAGCACAACTCCGGTTTCGAGAACTTTACGATCATCTTCTTCATATTTGCAGACGAGTTCTTCAGGGAATAAATCCCGATCTGTCTTACCAAGCACTTCTTCAAGTTTGAGTTTCCTCAACTCGAGATACTTTCTGTTCGCAAACGTGCGACGACCCTGACGATCTTTTAAAAGCAAACAAACCGGGAGGAGATCGAAAATGGAATTGAAGTCCACTGGCTTCTGGTTTGGGGCCTGTAATTTCTGACTGGTGATAGTCGCAGTTGCGATATAGACATTGCCTTCTGGTCCCTGCGACAAGGACCGATGTTCACAAACTTCGAGAATCACGTTGGCTGAAGACTGGATCTTGTACGAGATTGGCTCTTGTGAATCTTTCAAGTAGAAATCACAGTAACGATCTGTATCCTCAGGATGGATAATGCTCCGCCACCATTCCGGATTCCCCTGCAAGTTTTCGAGGGAATGACCCCAATGCATAAGTGCCAGTTCGCTGGCTTCCAGTAAGTTTCCCGTTTGTTGATCACTGACCCAAAGCAGGATGCCAGGATGACTGGCAATCACTGACAGGTTTTTCAACAGAGATTGTGATCGAGACATGAATTTTCCTCGTCGTGGTGTAGCCGACTGAACACATCAACAATTGACCATACCAGATTTTATCGTAAAAGGGGTATCAGAATTTTGCGAAAATAGATTTCTGAAACCGAGATTCCATTACGACGATATCGATCAAAGCGATGTTCTCGGAAGTTATTGACGACTTTTCGGGTCGCGACAAGCTTGTAAAGTCACCGTAACGCAGAACAATATAGAAAGTCGTTGACGCTCGGTGAGGATCAAGATATAAACAATTGATAGATTAACCTGCATTGATGCTTGGAGTACGTTATGACATCTATTCTGGTTGTTGATGACTCTCTGTTTGATCTCAAACGGGCTCAACACCTTCTTCAAAAACAGATTCCTGATTCGCAGATTCTTACGGCTTCGGATGGCGTAATCGCGCTGTCAATTGTCGAAGAATTCCATCCTCAGGTTGTCGTAACAGATTTGCAGATGCCTAATATGAACGGGCTGGAATTGGTGATGGAATTGCAGGAACGCTTTCCTCTGATTCCTGTCGTGCTCATGACAGCCGCAGGCAGTGAAAAAATTGCAGCGGAAGCTCTGACTAAGGGCGCGGCCAGTTATGTGCCCAAAAGTCAGTTAGCAGTCGATTTAGCCCCAGTGGTTTCCCGTCTGCTGGGGCTGGCACGCGAAAAAAATCATCAGCAGAAATTACTGATGTCGCTTTCTGAAGCGACTTTCATCATGGATAACGACCGGAATTTGCATTCCACGTTCGTGCAAGAGTTTCGACACTCTCTCGAAATGAGAAAAATGTTCTCAGAGAACGACTGCTTTCGGATCACGACCGCTATTGATGAAGCGCTTTCCAATGCGTACTTTCACGGAAATCTGGAAGTCAGTTCCAAGCTGCGCGAGCAGGATCTGCATTCCTTCGAAGCACTCGCGATGAAGCGTCAGTCTGAGGAGCCCTATCGTGATCGACAGATTCGTGTCCATATTCGGTTCGATGCCGGTTTGACGGTAACGATTAGCGATGAAGGCCCCGGTTTCGATCCGAAAAGTCTACCAGATCCATTTTCAGATGGTTTTGCAGAACGCCCCTGTGGTCGAGGGGTTTTACTGATGAAATCATTTATGGATAATGTACAATTCAACAAGCGAGGGAATCAGGTTATACTTTTCAAAAACAGCAGTTCACTAACGGGTGTCTCCTCATGAGTCGACAAGCTCACTATTCAATTACCCGGGACAATCAGACACTTATTTTTAGTATGTGTGAATGGGCTCGTTTTGAAACCTCGGATTATCGTAAAACAATCCAGGAAGATCTGCAGCGTCAGGATTTTGAGGGTTGTCAGAATGCGATCGTGGACTGTACGGGTTTAAAATATGCGAACTCGCTTTTTTTGGAATCTCTGTTGTATATCGCAGCCGAGATGAAACGCAGGGGCGGGAAATTCTGTGTCTGCGGAGTCGAGCCTTTTGTTGGCGAACTGATTCAGATCACACATCTCGATCAACGCTGGCCCATCTACCTGAATTGTGATGAGGCCAAAGCAGCTTTGTCGTAGTTCGCCATCGGATGTTCCATTGACCAAATTCAGCTTTTACCTTTCTTCTTGCTCAAGTTAGGATTCCGATGAGAATACGGTCAATTTGCGCTTGCATGGTTGTATTTTTCTTGTCAACGATCAATACCCTGGAGCAGTCTTTTGCCGAAACGCTCCCAGAGATGCAGATTGAAGGCATCTGTGAACCGTGGCGGAAAATCACGTTTCAGTTTGCGGGTCCAACTTGCACTGAAATGTCTGAGGAACCCAACCCGTTCCTGGACTATCGGCTCACGATGACTTTTCAGCATGCACCATCGGGCAAAACGTATCGCGTGCCCGGGCATTTTGCAGCTGATGGTAAGGCAGGGGAAACTTCTGCGAAGGAAGGCTCCATCTGGCGGACTTATTTTAGTCCCGATCAATCCGGACTCTGGACTTGGGCCATCGAATTTGTGGAAGGACAGGATGTCGCTATCGATTTGAAATCAAGTGGAAAAAGGGTTGTTCCTTATAATGGCTGGAAAGGACAATTTGAGGTCTCGTCAATATCGAAACAGGCACCGCTGGCCTATCAACGCGGACGTCTGGTTCACACCGATTCGCGATATCTGCACTATTTGCAGCATAGGGAGATTTATATCAAAATGGGGCCAGACTCTCCGGAAACCTATCTTGCCTCTCCCGATTTTGATGACACCATTTCTCGGTCAAAAAAAGGTCCACTCCTCACCTGGAAACCTCACGAACAGGACTGGCGAACCGGAGATCCGGTCTGGAAAGACAACCGCGGCAAAGGATTAATCGGTTCGCTGAATTACCTCAACGCAGTCGGCTGCAATGTCATCTCGTTCCTCACCTACAATGCCGGTGGAGATGGCGATAATGTCTGGCCTTACGTTTCCCGTGATGAAAATTTTCACTTCGATTGTTCCAAACTCGATCAATGGGGCATCGTTTTCGATCATGCTCAGAATCAAAATTTATTGTTGCATATCAAATTTCAGGAAACCGAAAACGATGACAATCGTCATGGTGGGAAACGTGACATCAAACCAACTCCTACCGCCCTCGATGCTGGTGAAACGGATCGGGAACGGAAAGTTTATCTGCGCGAGCTCGTCAGTCGGTTTGGAAGCCTGCTCGCTTTAGAATGGAACCTGGGTGAAGAGAATACTCAGACGTTTGAACAGCAATTAGCGATGGCTGAGTATCTGGCTGAAATCGATCCTTACGATCACCCTATCGTGCTGCACACCTATCCGAACGAGCAGGATAAAGCCTACGATCCCTTTCTGAAAGTTGATTCGCCATTGACTGGCTTGTCGCTGCAAAATTCCTGGTCGTCGGTTTACGACCGCACCCTGTACTGGGTTGAAAAATCTCAGAAATATCATAAGCACTGGGTGATCTGCAACGACGAACAAGGCCCGGCCAGTTTGGGTGTGCCTCCCGATCCAGATTACGACGGATTCGATGGCATCGCCCAGGACAACGGAAATGGATATGACCTCAACGATATTCGCAGCGAAACACTTTGGGGGAATCTGATGGCTGGCGGAGCCGGGGTGCAGTATTACTTTGGCTATAAACTGGCAGAGAATGATCTCGTCTGTGATGATTTTCGCAGTCGGGCCATGTCTTGGAAATATGGTCAAGTCGCTCTGCAGATTCTAAAGGATTCAAAGTTTCCGTTGGCGGATTCTCTGCCCAATGATTCGCTGTTGAACGGAAATTCGAAGCGGGATCATTGCCTGACTGCCTCCGGTCAACTCTGGTTGATATACCTCTCAAGAAAATCTCCTGAGGTTGAATTGAACTTGCCAGACAAAAAGAGTTCTTACGAAGAGATCTGGTTCGACCCACTCAACGGCGAACAGCTACCAATTCAGAACACTTCTGCCTCAGAAGATAAGCCGTTTGCTCTTGTGAAACCAAAGGAGAAGTCGGATCAGGACTGGGTTGTGCTCGTTCGATTACGAAAGTAATCAATCGCGACAACTTCAGTGTCGATAGCCTGATTTTCAGATCGCAAGTTGGATTCGTTCAGTTTCATCGGATAAAATCCATAGGCGTTCTGGTCTGCTTGTGTCGGGCCTGCTAATTATGAATTAAATCTGTTGAATTGATTTTATGAAATTTCGAGTGCTTCCCTTGTTAGTCTGTTGGGGCATTGTTTTCTGCCCGAATCTTGAGACTTTGGCTGTTCAGAAGACTGCTCCCCGTTGCTACAAAATGCGGATTCAACCCGAGTGGAGTGAAGACGGCACTCAATTCTGGTATCAGAATCATCTGGGAGTCGATGCCTGGGAAATCGTATTTGTTGATGCTGAGATTGGAAGTCGTAAACTTCTGATCAATACCTCAGAAATGAAATCGCATCTGCAGGAAAATAATTTTGAATACGATGGTGCCCAATCCTGTAAATTCTATGGTATCAGTTATGACTATGATCGACACATCTGCTCCTTCACATTTCAACGGCAACGTTATGTATTTGATGTTGAAAAGTCTGAGTTGAAATTGTTTGGGACCAGCGATATTGCGCATTCGACGAATGACTCACAACGACTTGAAAACGACGAGGCCCGCAGTGAAAATTCCGGTGAGCATACGGAAATCACCTTTGTGAATCGGACCAAACTCCTGCTGACATACAGCTGGATTAACAGTTCGGGGCAAAGTGTTGCTTATGGCAGCATCAAGCCGGAGGCTCGTCAATCTCAGCACACTTATGTGGGGCATGTCTGGGAAATCACCGACTCAGAAGGTGGATATTATGGTCGGTTTCGCGGACATTCTGCTCCAATATCAATTGAAATCCGAGAGCGAGTTGAACGAAAGCAGCGACGAGAACCGAGAAATCCGCGTGTCTCGGGAATGTCTTCACCCGATGGTCTTTGGCTGATCAAAAGTGAAGCAGGCAATCTAATACTTCAGAGTACGCATACGACGGCAAGACGAGAACTGACCACAGATGGTCGTCCAGGAAATCCTTATCAATTTATGGGCTGGTCACCAGACAGTCTGTCAATCATTGCCACCAAAGTCTTTCCCGTAGAGTACGAGAAAGTTTACACCTTGGAATCATCTGCCTCTCAAGGTTATCGCGGCATCCTGCACCAACAACACTATGCCTTGCCGGGGGATGAAATGACACGCTACGAGTGGCACCTTTTTAACATCGAACCGGAAGAACATCATCAACTCGATCTCCCGTCGATTGATTTTGGGAGACCGCAGATTCATTGGACCAGCGATCAGACGTTCGTAGTCCCTAAATATGATCGCGGTCACCAGCGATTTCGATTGACGGAATGCAATACATCCACTCAAAAAACGCATACCATCGTTGACGAACAGTCAGAGACATTTATCTGGTCGGCTCACGGTCCGAGTTTTTCAAAGACAAACTACCTGAAATTGTCGAAGGAAATGATCTACACCTCAGAGCAGAGTGGCTGGAGGCATCTTTACCTGGTCAATCTTAAAGAGCCAGACTTGATGCAGCCGATCACTTCAGGCGAATGGGTGGTTCGTGAAATTGAATCGATTGACGAAGAAAATCGTCAGATCCTATTCGCGGCCAGTGGACGACATGCTGACCAGGATCCTTATTATCTGCATTACTACCGCGTCAATTTTGATGGCACTGAGTTGACTGAACTGACCGAAGGAAATGGCACTCACTCGATTGAGTTCTCTCCTGATCGACAATTTTTGATCGACTCATATTCCCGTGTCGATCTCCCTCCCGTTCACAATTTGCGAAGTGTGATTGATGGAAAATTAATCTGTCCTCTGGAAGAAGGTGACAATCAGGAATTGATCGAGGCTGGCTGGAAACACCCAACAGTATTTCACTCGGCTGGACGCGATGGACAAACCGAGATCTGGGGATTGATTACTTTTCCAGATAACTACGATGAATCGAAATCCTATCCGGTTCTGGAAGATATTTATGCCGGACCCCACAATTATCATGTACCGAAAACATTCCGGCAGTCACGTTGGTATGAGCAGGAAACTGAGGCTGGTTTCATTGTTGTCAAAATTGACGGTATGGGGACCGCTCATCGATCAAAAGCATTTCACGATGTCTGCTGGCACAATCTGAAAGATGCAGGATTACCAGATCGAAAGCTGTGGATTCAAAGTGCAGCGGAGAAGTTTACCGGAATGGATACGAGCCGTGTCGGCATTTATGGCACCTCAGCAGGGGGGCAAAATGCGGTTTCGGCGTTGCTGTTTCACGGTGAATTTTACAAGGCAGCGGTCGCCTCCTGTGGCTGCCACGATAATCGCATGGATAAAGCCTCCTGGAATGAACAGTGGATGGGCTATCCTATCGGCCCACATTATGCAGCTTCCTCTAATATTGACCATGCAGAAAAACTTGAGGGAAATCTGCTGCTGATGGTCGGAGAACTGGATAATAATGTTCCCCCCGAATCGACCTATCGCCTCGTCGATGCCCTGATTAAAGCCGATAAAGATTTCGATTTTCTTTTACTCCCCGGGCAAGGTCATACAAACGGCGGTCCCTATGGAAATCGCAGAAGAATTCAGTTTTTCAAGGAACATCTGCACCCATAAAACGCTAACGCTTGTAATGGATTGTTAAACTTTTCCGATTGTAACAATCATCCGATTACGACGATCTTGCAGCTTACTCGACATGTTCTCGACTTCCCCATAATGACGGTCGATTTCAAGGGTATGAATTTCGAGAACTCCGAATTGATTGAAGATCATCCCCTCTGCCTGACTATTCTTCAGGTGTACGCAGAGAATGCACGTCTGCAAAAAGAGGATAAAGAGCGTAAAGATTCTAAATGGCAGGATCGAGCTTCTGCTCTCGTGCCACAAACAGAAGAGGACTCTACCGAATCGGAAGCGTGGTCAGAAGCTCACGGTCTTCTGATCGCTTACGGCTTGCTCGACATCGAACTCGCCGGACGTGAGGACGGTATTCAGTATCGCATGACGACCGATGGTGAACGCCTGCTTAAAATGTATGAGCAGCATCAGAAGATGCTTCAGAATCAAAGCGAAAATTCTCAGGCTGCCTGAGATTCAAGCTGACATCGTCGCTCGATACCATTGCTGAAAGACCAGCACATCCCACAACAGGTATTGTGAGTTCTGTTTGCCCAAGCAGTGTTCTTCCCAGCGGGATCGTATGAGTGCAGTATTGAGCAAGCCGTGCTCATTCAGGCTTTTCTCAGAGAGCAAATCCTCTGCCCAGTCCCGCAAAGATCCTCTCAGCCATTCCCCAATCGGAATCCCAAATCCGACCTTTGGACGATCAAACATATCTGCAGGAATATATCGTTCGAGTAGCGTTCGCAGGATTCGTTTCCCAGAATCTCCCTGATAACGGTAATGCTGAGGCAGTGTCCAGGCAAACTCGACGATATGATGATCGAGCAAAGGCACTCGTGCTTCCAGCGAAACGGACATACTGGCTCGATCGACTTTGGTCAGAATATCATCCGGCAAATAAGTCGTGGTATCCAGTGCCATCCATTTCAGTTTGGCGAGATCAAGGTCGGGATTGGGAGCCCCGAAGCCCAGATCGAAACTTGGATCGAATGCTTCCTGCGCCATGATTTCATTAGTCGACCAGTGACGGTGCAACTGGGCATAAAGTTCTTCCGTCGATTCGATGCGAGCAGCAAACGTCAGCTTTTGCAGAAGCTCCGGCAAGATCGAATGCGGCACACGACTCGTCAGATTATCGAGTACAGAAGAGGTCCACTTGCGTGCAGGAATTTTCTGTAGCTTATTCCAAATATTATCCAGGTGAAAATATCGATGATATCCCCCGAACAATTCATCGCCCCCATCTCCTGATAATGAAACGGTGACGTACTCGCGAGCGAGTTTTGAAACCAGGCAGGTGGGGATTTGGGACATATCCGCAAATGGTTCATCATAAATTTCAGGAAGTTGCGGAATGATATTCCGGGCTTCGCTGGGAGTAACGCAGAGTTCAGTATGAGCCGTGCCTGTGTAATCGGAAATCCGATGTGCAAACGGAGCCTCGTCATACTCGTGTTCTGTGAAACCAATTGTGAAGGTACGGATCGGTTGCGAATGTTTCTTCTGCATCATCGCAACAATCAAAGAGGAATCGACTCCTCCGGATAGAAATGCCCCCAGAGGAACGTCCGACAACATGCGATAGTCGACTGCCTGCTTCAGTAAGACTTCTAATTGATCGACTGCTTCTTCGTATGAACCAGAGAATCGATTGGTCTGCCCAACGAGAATTGCTTCCTGTAATGTCCAATAAGCTTCCGGTTCACAATTCGTACCAATGGGATGATCGCTGACCTCCTCGCTAAAATCTCCCAGTGGAATCTCCAGCAGCATTCCCGGCTGTAACTTTTTAACCCCCTGAAAAATCGAGTAAGGAGCCGGGATGTAGTTATGACGCATTAACAGAGCAACCGCAGACGGATTCACCTCTTTCTTAAAGCGGGGGTGCTGATGAAATGCTTTTAATTCCGAAGCAAACACAAACTCATTACCGGCTTGCCCATAATACAACGGCTTGATACCAATGCGATCTCGCACGAGCGTCAACTTGCGTTCTTTCCGACTCCAGAGTGCAAACGCAAACATACCTCGCAATCTGGGCAGAGTTTCACGGAGCCCCCAGTGTGAGATCGCCGCCAGAAGTACTTCGGTATCCGAGGTACCACGAAAACGAACTTTCAGCTCTTTGAGTTCCGCGCGAATCTCTTTGAAGTTGTAGATTTCCCCGTTATAGACCAGTACATATCGACCACACGCAGAAAGCATCGGTTGATGCCCTTGCTCGGAAAGATCGAGAATCGCCAACCGGCGGTGCCCTAAAGCAACTCCCGAATCAACATCCGACCAGACACCATAATCATCTGGCCCACGAGTAGCCAGCACATCAGCCATGTTGCCAGCCACCGTGGTGAGATGCTCAGAAGAATGCTCTTCTGGTCTCGCTAAAAATCCAACAATCCCACACACAGGCTGATCCGTCTATTTTTTAAGTTTCGTTTCCACAATTCAATTATTGCTCAAGCCATCTCACTTCGCAGATATTCTTTGAGGGCGTCTTTAATCGTCCGGATGCGGGAGTTGGTTTCTTCGCAGTATTTGCTGCAGTCCAGTACGCTATATTGAGGACGTTTGGCAATAGCTCCGTATTCGGTACTCGAAATGGGAGTTAAATCCGCATCCATTCCAGTAATTGTGAAAATCATTTTTGCGAACTCATACCAGGAGACCTGCTCCCGATTTACAAAGTGAAACAGGCCAGTGGCGTGAATGGTTTGAAGCTTGAGGACTGCTGATGCCAGATCCTTAACCGATGTCGGCGCGCAAAACTGATCGTCGACCACTCGAATCGGTTTCTCTTCACGTGCCAGTCTCAGCATCGTTTTGACAAAGTTTCCATTCCCTCCTCGCCCGTACAATCCACACGTGCGAATAATCAGACTTTGCTGACATTCTGTCTGCACAAAATATTCGCCCGCCAGTTTCGAAACGCCATACACACTTCTCGGATCAGGCAAATCCTGTTCCGTTAGTGGACGAGCTGGCTTTTTCTTGATTCCATAAACGAAATCCGTACTGATGTGGATCAAACGACTTTTGTGTTCTGCACAATATTGAGCAAGATAGCGTGGACCTAAAGCATTCGTCTGCCAAGCAGCTTCGGGTTCATCCTCTGCCAGATCGACCTGATTATAAGCGGCACAGTTGATAATGCAGGTTGGCTTTAAAGGATCCAGTACTGCTGAAAATAATTCTCGAGAAGTGATGTCAAATTCTTGCCGTGAAAGCGCATTCGCCTCCGGCAGCAACTGAGCCAGTTCACTTCCCAATTGCCCGCGACACCCCAAAATCACAGTCGACATAATTTTACTTTTTAGCTAAGAGCATTCTGCCTTGCGGGGTGGCACGTCCCAGAACGAATTGATGGGCGTGGTGAGAATCGGTAACTATTGAAGCGATTTATTTCTTCTTAGCCTTGGCCCAGGTGTCGCGGAGGGTGACGGCTCGATTGAAGACCGGTCGTTCTGTCGTGCTCGTGCGATCACAACAGAAGTATCCCATGCGCTCAAACTGAAAGCGTTCCCCTTCCTGAGCCGAACTGAGCTGAGGCTCCAGCTTGGCATGTTCGAGCAATTGTAGGGAATTCGGATTCAGATGGTCCTTAAAGTCGCCTCCCTCTGGAACATCGTTCGGATTTTCGACCTCAAATAGATGGTCGTACAATCGAACTTCAGCATCAACCGCATCGGCAACGGAAACCCAGTGCAATGTCGCTTTGACTTTGCGGCCATCGGGAGCATTGCCCCCTTTGGTTTCCGGATCGTATGTGCAATGAATTTCGGTGATTTCACCCTGATCATTTTTGATGACTTCTTCGCACTTGATGAAGTAGGCGTATCGCATGCGGACTTCTTTGCCGGGCGAGAGCCGGAAGAATTTTTTGGGAGGATCTTCCATGAAGTCTTCACGTTCGATGTAAATCTCGCGTCCGAATGGAATTGTTCGTGTGCCGAACGATTCATCCTGCGGGTGATTGACCGCTTCCAGTTCTTCCGAAGTCCCTTCCGGATAATTTGTGATGACGACTTTTATGGGATCAAGCACAGCCATCCGACGTTCCGCACGACGATTCAAATCATCGCGTAAAGAATTTTCAAGCACAGAAATATCGGTCGTACCCGGATATTTTGTGACACCAATCGTGTGACAGAAATTCCGCAGAGATTCCGGCGTATAACCGCGACGACGTAACCCGGCAATGGTCGGCATCCGCGGATCATCCCAGCCTTCAACCAGTTTGGCCTGGACGAGTTCGAGCAATTTGCGTTTGCTCATCACCATGTAAGTCAGGTTCAGACGGGCAAATTCGTACTGTCTGGAAGGGAAAATATCGAGATGTTCGATATACCACTCATAGAGCGGGCGATGAATTTCGAATTCCAGTGTGCAAATCGAATGTGTGATCTTCTCAATCGAATCGCTCTGTCCGTGAGCCCAGTCGTATATCGGATAGAGGCACCACTTATCGCCTGTGCGATGATGGTGCGTGTGCAAGATGCGATACATGATCGGATCTCGCAGATTCATATTGCCAGCTGCCATATCAATTTTGGCACGCAGCACGTGAGCTCCATTCGGGAACTCACCGGCTCGCATCCGCCGAAACAAATCGAGATTCTCTTCTACACTCCGCTCGCGAAAAGGACTCGGAGTTCCCGGTTCATTCACAGTGCCGCGTTGAGCTCGGATTTCATCCAGGCTGCCACTATCGACATATGCCAGCCCTTTCTGAATGAGAGCTTCTGCCCATTCGTAAAGTTGCTCGAAGTAGTCGCTCGCGTAATGTTCTTCGTCCCATTCGAAGCCCAGCCAGCGGACATCCTCTTTGATGGAATCGACGTACTCGGTCTCTTCCTTGGTCGGATTCGTATCATCAAATCGCAGGTTACAGCGGCCGCCGAATTCTTTGGCGATCCCAAAGTTCAGACAAATCGCCTTCGCATGTCCGATATGCAGATACCCATTTGGCTCCGGTGGAAAACGGGTCTGCACGCGGCCATCATGTTTGCCAGATTTGAGATCCTGAGCCACAATTTCCCGAATGAAATCGAGTGGCTTAGCAGGTGTGTCGTCTGTATTATTTTCCGCTGACATCGTGCGTATCCTTACGCGAATTGAATGATTATTATGTAGGACGATTAATACTTTCCTTCTCCCTGAGGAGAAGGTGGCCAAATGCCGGATGAGGGGGGGGGCTGCGACCTCCTCATTCAAGATCGCACCGATATGCCCTCACCCTAACAATATTGCATTGTAAGCCATCCGACGACTTATTGAGAATCAGAGCTGGTCTTTAATTTCAGAGTTCTGCGAATTCGTTTTACGCAGCGGTCGGTTCCGAGCAGCTCCATAGCATCGAACATGCCCACCCCAGCTGCTTTGCCTGTGACGGCGACTCGCAACGCATGAATGATCTGGCCGATGCCGATTTCTTTGTTCTCTACAAACTGGTGCACGAACTGATCGAAATCCTCAGAGGTTTGGCAATTGGACGTCGTCAGTTCCTCAGCAAGTTCTGCGAGTAGAGTGCAGGCATCTTCGGGTTTGACAACTCTCTTCTTAAAAGCCTTTTCTTCGTACTTCAATTCGTCGTCGGTCACGAAAAATTCATCGAAGCGGAGAATATCGCTCCAGACGACCAGGCGTTCTCCGACAGCCGCGACGACTTTTTCAATATAATCGTGTGAATATTCTTTTTCGCCCGCATGCACGTAACCAGCAGTTGCCAGATACGGAATGCAGTTCAATGCTTTTTCGCTGAGAGGAACTTTCCCCATCCATTCAGCCTGAAAACTGAGGAGCTTATCGGGATCGAAGCCAGCTGGAGATTTGACAATCCTTTCAAGCGTGAAGTTTTCGATAATCGTTTCCCGGCTCATAACTTCCGTTTGATCATCGAGTGACCAGCCGATTCGGGCCAGTGCGTTGAACACGGCATCAGGCAAGTAGCCAATCTTTTCGTAATACTCGACCATCACAGGATCGAGCCCGCCGTTGTTTTCCAGTCCGAGTAATGGAAAGATAAAATCTCCATGTTGAAACAGCTTTTTGAATTTGGGATTTTTCCGATACTGCTCCAGCTTGCGTTTGCTCAATTTCTCTTTCGTGCCGGGGGCTGCGACATAAGGGATGTGAGCAAAAGTCGGTCGTTCAAATTCCAGAGCATCAAACAGCAATGCCTGAACGGGAGTATTGGAAAGATGTTCTTCTGCTCGGATGACGTGAGAAATCTGCATCGAGGCATCGTCGATAACGGAGGCGAAGTTGTATAACGGCAACCCATTTGACCGCATGATGACGGGATCAGGCATCGTTGAAGGATCGAATTCAACGTGTCCGCGGACAGCATCGTCAATCACAATTTTCTTGTCAGTATCCCGAGGGACGAGAAAGCGGATGACGTAATTGTCTCCCCGATCGATTCGTTCCTGAATGGTTGCTGAGTCCAGATCAAAATCGTTGCGGTTATTGATGTAGTTCCGCTTTTCTTTTTCAGCCGCTTCCCGTTCTGCCCGGCTCTGGTCGGGAGTTGTGAAATCGTAGAATGCGAGCCGTTTTTCAATCAAAGTTTGGCAATGCTTCTGATAAAAATCAGTTCGTTCCGACTGAAAATAGGGCCCGAAATCTCCTCCAGTTTCGGGACCTTCATCCCACGGGATGCCCAGCCAGCGGAATGCCTGCAGGATTGGTTCGAGAGCTGATTCGACATTGCGTGCCTGATCGGTATCGTCAATTCGCAGGATGAATGTCCCTTGATGATGTTTGGCGAAAACCCAGTTGAACAGAGCCGTTCTCATGCCGCCAATGTGCATGTAACCTGTCGGACTGGGGGCAAATCGCGTGCGAATCGCTTTCATGGACGCGTGTTTTCGTTGGTGGAGATGATCAGGTAGGACAGGCATCTTGCCTGTCTGAATAATAAGTGACGTCAAATTCCTTCAGGCAGTGCCTGACCTACAGCTTTGTATCAATCTGCTGCGAAACCGTAACAAGGGAAACGACAATCATCAATAGTTTCCGGTTCACACTCCCAAGTCAATTCAAGGCATGGTAATATGGCGATCCATTTTACGAAATCAATTTGTCACCTCAAAAATTGCGAGAGGGTCTGCAATGCCACTACGAATGCTGTTTTCCGGATGTGTACTCCTCTGTTTGATGTCCTCTCCCTGCCTGGCTCAAGTGGAACGTGAGCAGGTGCTCAATACCCTCGAACGTGCTTGTGATTTCTATATCGAAAACTGCTCCAAGCACGGCGGCTACGACTGGCGGTACAGCAAGAATCTGAAATTGACGGAAGGGGAAGCGGAGACAGATGAGAATACGATCTGGGTACAGCCACCCGGCACCCCAGCCATTGGCATGAGCCTGCTCGATGCTTACGAATTGACGGGAAAGGAAAAATATCGAGATGCGGCTCTAAAAACAGCTGAAGCTCTGCTGCAGGGGCAGATGCAATCGGGAGGCTGGTATTACTCGATTACTTTTGATGAGGTGGAACGCAAAAAATGGGGCTATCGCGATAATGAGTCCTTTAAACTCAATCCATCTCGTAAAAATAAGACGAATATCACCACGCTCGATGATGATACGACTCCCGCAGCTGTCCGGTTTATGGTTCGAATGGATGGCACTTTGAAGTTTAAGAATTCCAAAATTCATGACAGCTGTATGTTCGCCCTGAATGCCTTGATTCAAGCTCAACATCCGGTCGGAGGCTGGGCGCAGAACTGGGATCGACATCCGAGCAAACCGGTCTGGCCGAAGTATCCCGTATTAAATGCGTCCTATCCTGAGGAGTGGAGCCGGGAGTGGCTAAACGACTGGACGGGGAAGTATTATCTCAACGATAATGTCACCGGGAATATGATCTCGACAATGCTGCTCGCCTGGGAAGTTTATGGGGATGACGAATATTTGAATTGTGCGAAACGGGCAGGAGATTTTCTTGTGCGAGCCCAAATGCCGATTCCTCAGCAAGGCTGGTGTCAGCAGTACAATGAAGAGATGCACCCCGTCTGGGATCGAAAATTCGAGCCTCCCGCTCTAGCAAGTGATGAAACCCAGGAAACAATCGAAACGCTGATGATGCTCTTTGAGAAGTCAGGCGATAAGAAATATCTGCAACCCATTCCGAGTGCTTTGACCTATTTGAAATCGTCTCTGCTGAAAGACGGGCAACTGGCTCGATTTTACGAATTAAAAACGAACCGCCCGCTCTACTTAGAGGTCATTGATGGCAAGTACCATTTGACATATGACGATTCCAATTTGCCCACACATTACGCCTTCAAGATTCCAGCGAAAATTGAGAAGTATGAGAGCGAGTATCGCAGATTGACAAAGGAACCGATCCGTCAGAAATCTCCCCGAAAACCTTCACAGGATCGAATTCAAAGTATCATGTCTGGTCTCGATGAACGTGGTGCCTGGGTCGATTCAGGAAACATGAAGGGGTACAACAAAGCCTCTAAAGAAGGCGTGATTGAATCCGAGACATTCGTGAAAAACGTCCGCGATTTATGTGATTATCTAAGAGCGACAAAGTGAGTTGGTCCAGGGTCTTGGATCTAGAAGTAGGGTGCGTCCTGACGCACCTTGCCCGTGAGCAATCGAAAGTTTCTCTCCGTTAATTCACATTTCGAGATCTTCTATTTCAATTCATTGTCTGCAGCATGGTGCGTCAGGACGCACCCTACAAAACTAACCTCAACCAATGCCTGATATTCACTACGAACAATCACCCAAACTCAGTGTCGATGACTATATCGATATTCTAAAACGTTCGACCCTTGCTGAGCGACGACTGATAGATCAACCCGAGTTGATGCAGGAAGCGGTCGAGCAAGCCGATGTGATTGTGACTGCTCGTCAGGATGGACTGCTGGTTGGTATTGCCCGATCACTCACCGATTATTCCGCCTGTGTTTACGTAGCTGATCTCGCTGTGGACGAAAAGTTTCAAGGGCAGGGGATTGGTAAGCGACTGCTTGATCTCACGCATGAAATTAGTGGTTTGCATACGAAAATGATTCTTCTGGCTGCACCGAAAGCAGAGACGTATTATCCACATATCGGCATGACTCAGCATTATTCCTGTTGGATACGTTAACGCTTAATGCCACCAAAGGCTGCAAAACAGGAGTTTTTGTGGAGGAGTTCCACCTCGGCAAATCCAACCTGTTTCAGTAATTCGAGTTGTTCCACCAAAGGTCGTGGAGTGTCCTCGTATTCGATGTAATCGAAAACGTGCTGGCGATAGGCATCGTCTTTCAAGCCCGTCAGATATTCACCGTAACGTTGCCACATCAGTTCGTGGACTTCATGACTGGAGGAGAGGACGAGATCGAAAATCCAGAAGGAACCACCGGGACGGAGAGATTGGTAGATCTTCTCAAAGACAGCCGACCACTCTTCGTCTGTTCGTAAATGATGAAGGACTGCTGAGGCCAGGACGATATCACAGGAGTTGACTTCCAGAGACAGCTCACGCAGGTCAGATTGGATCGTCTTCACGACTCCTGTCGTCTGGCTGGCGACACGTTCTTGTGCACGGTCCAACATCGGCTGGCTCAAGTCCACCAGAGTGACATCCAGCGTTGGTAGATGTTCCAGAAGTTTGAGGGAATAGTTTCCCGCGCCACAGCCCAGGTCGAGCAGGTGTGTTGCCTTCGGCGTGCAGGCAGCCGCGGCTGAGCAAACCAGATCCATTGCTAATGGGGCGTCGATGGTAGCCGACTGACCCGTTTCGAGATTTGAAAATCGTTCGACATCGTGATCAAATCGTTCACGAATCTGCTCCACGGTCGCTTTTTCTGCGCTCATCTTCTTCCTCTTCGTATTCAATTTCTGATTGTTCAACAATCGTTTCGGCATGCTCATCAACGGCTTCTTCATGAGCTTCGTCGCCCTGTTTACCGCTTCTGCGCTGGTCGAGTTCCTGGATGCGATGGAGCGGGCCGTAAAGGATCAAAGTATCTTCCGGCTTAATGATCGTACCGGCATCTGGTGCCCCCAGGTAAGTGCCGCCACGCCTTTGCAGTCCGAGGATAAGTATGCCTTCATTGGGCAGCCTTAATTCCCGTAAAGATTTCCCTGTGAGCCAATCCTTAGATTCCACCACCATTTCGGAAACCGCATAGCCTTCCTGCAATTGGAGGATGGCAACATAATCGCGGACTTCCAGCTTGCCGAATTTTCGAAGCGACCAGGAAATCAATCGATTCAAATGCCGTTCGATAAAACGACTGCTCGAAAAATACCAGAGGAAAGCCAGCCCGCTCATCAACAATATAAAAGTCGTGTACTGCATTCCGGAACTGTTGACCTGCATTACTGAAATCATAATGGTCGCGACAACGGTAGCAATTCCGACATTTCCGAGGAGCATGAGGATCATGAGAATTCGTCGGCGAACCGGATGATTGACCATCGCTTCGGATTCAGTCGTAGTGAAGCCGACACCAGTGAAAGCCGAGCGGGCCTGGAAGCGGGCCATTTCCCGGGAGATGCCCGTAAGCATGAGTGCCATGGCCGCAATGCGCGTCACCATGAGCGATAGAAACATCGTGACGAGTAAGGAAAATATCGCAATCATTGCTGCCAGTTTCGTAATCAAATGGGATTAGTGGCATATCTTATAACAATCGCAATTGATCGTCGAGATTCCCGAACCGGAATAGTCTGAACTGGTTACTTATCGACTCAAACCGATAAGTTCGAGCAGTGGCTACCGACCGAAGGTCTGTCGCCCACATGCTCAGAAGAAATTTTCCAGAATGCTAAGAAGCTAAAGGTTTCGTCTTAAGGTGAGGGTTGTCGTCATGGTTGTCGGAAAAATAAAACCCCAAGCATAGAAGATGCTTGGGGTTGTGAATTGGCCTGGCGGTTTTGAGGTACGTAATTGTTAGTCCTGGCTCAGAAAGTGAGATCGCAAAGTGCTATAGGCATATTGGGCACGCAATTTGAACATTTCCGGGTTGGCGGGGATTCCAATCGGTGTGATTTTTACATTCAATCTCTGGGAGTTTGACCGGCTGCCATGGGCACTTAAAGCCGCCCTGGCATCGATCTCAACACGAACCGGTTGGTATTCGGCATTCTTACCCCAGCGTTTAAAGAACCTTTTGCGTCCGAACTGAAACTGGACATTGCCTTCCTGAACTTTGAGTAACTTCGCATGATTCTGCTCTGCAAATCCCTGTAATTTGAGGATCAGGAAGTTGTCGAAGAGCACACCATTGATTGAGGCTTCAAACACAAACCCTGCCCGGGAACTTTCCGGCTTATTTTCCTGATGAATATCGGATTGCTGAAGCAAGGTGGATCGATTTCGTCCCTGGTCCTTCGATTGATACAACGCTTTGTCTGCACGCATGAGAACACTTTCGAGTGAATCTCTCTCTTCGACCTGTGAGACACCGAATGACGAAGTGATTTTCAAAGACGTTGCAGTTTCGAATTTAAGTTTGGCAATTTCCAGGCGAAAACGCTCTGCGCGTTTGAACGCCTGACTGGCTGTCAGCCCTGGACAGACAATCACAAATTCTTCGCCGCCGTACCGAGCTACAAATTCACTCGCATACGCTTCTTCTCGTAATAGCTTTGCCAGTGTTACCAGGACATCATCCCCTGTGGCATGGCCGAAGGTGTCGTTGATTGACTTGAAGTGGTCGATATCCAGATAAACCACCGAGAAGAGATTTTCAATGGGATCGTCTTTAAAGTTAGCCATTGCCCGAGAAAGTTGATTTTCCAAGGTGCCCCGATTCGCGACACCTGTTAAAGCGTCCCGACTGGCCTGCAGTGAGAGTTCTCGAAATTTAGCCGACTCCACACGATTCCGCTGCTTGCGTCGATAAAATTCTCCGACACCAATCAGTTCCTCATTGAAGTCAAACATGGGGATCGATTGAACCTCCAGTTCTTCCCAGAGATTTTCAGGTTGTGGAACTTTAATCGTAGTGGTTGACGGCATTTTATCTGTCATAGTCCTGTATACAGGCAGATTGTCATCGCTGAGGAGATTCTGATAAGCATCAGCCTGCGGACATAATTCTCCATTCCATAACTGACCAGACCAGTCCCGATCAGCTTGCTGGAAGATTTCCCGACAACCTCGATTGGCCAACAGGATTTTGCCTTCGACTCCCACAATCACAAACCCATCGTATGCCTGTTCGAGTGTGTAAAGATGGCTGAAGATATTACTGAGAGAAGTCATCGCCAGAGAAGCTCCACTCTGGGCAGTCATCCCATTCATTGCCGATTCTTTACCGACATCCTGAAGGGCGGCCTCGCCACCATTTTCAACCCAGCGAATTAATGTCTGCACGATGCTCGCATCGTACATGGAACCGGCGCGTTCATTGAGGATTTTATTGATTTCCGGTCCCGATTTCGCGTCACGATAAATCTGATCGCGCGACAGTGATTCATAGGCATCGGCAACCGCCAGCAGGCGACCTGCCTGTGAGAGATCTTTTCCCAGAGGGCGGAGATAATCTTCCATTCTGGAAAATGGCAGACGAGATTCCACAATGATATTCCGTATTCGTAGTGGAATACAGCAGATATCGAGGATATCTTCTGCAATTGAAGTTCGTAACGACATTAACGATGCTTCTTCAATGGTATATCTGCCTGGCTTGAACAGGATGTGATCGGGGATCCCGATCTTGCCGATGTCGTGCAGCATAGCCGCCAATTCAATCTCACGAATCGCTTCTGCATTCCAGCAGAGTTGCTTGGCCAAACCGACGACAATCAACGAAACGCGACGAGAATGCAGAAACGTATTTTCATCCCGAAAGTGCAGACAGGTGAGCAGATCTCGCAAGATTGCTGGAGAGATTGCATTCGGAGTCGGTGTTTCTTCTTCGATGGCTTCCAGTTCAATTGCGTGCTGATGCAATTCAACCAGCGCCAATAAACCCCGTTGAGATGAGGCATACCGAGCTCCCCGAGTCGTTCGACCAGTTTTTCGAACGGAAATGTCATCCAATAACATAGAAACGATCCTCAAATTAACACTACTTGACCAGCTGCCAGATGCCGAAATCGTCTGCGTTGATATTCAATTTTCACGCAGGCTGCTCAACGCTAGGTCGTAGAATTCAAGTGACAAATAGAAGATTGCCGTGGGCAGGAAGATTTTGAGGAATCTGGAGCAATCGTTCCGGTTGTGCGGCTACCCTTAATCAGCCTTCTGTTCAATTCCAGAATTCTGAAAGTGGAATTGTCGAATTGAATCTGTCATAGTTTATTTTTCAAAACTAAAAACTTGTGGGCGTCAGGAGTTCAGTCAGTCGTCCAAGGCTCGAATCTTTCGGCAGCAGTCGAGAGGTATTCAGTCACTCAATTCAACAAGAAATAAGGGAATGTCTGAGACCGATGCCCGATATCACCAGTAATACAACCCGTATTCGTGTCCGTTACAGTGAAACGGATGCGATGGGGTTTCTCCATCATGGAAACTACCCCGCTTATTTTGAAGAAGCCCGGACAGATCTATTTCGTGTGAACGGTGGTGATTACAGGGCAATGGAAGAGAGAGGGCTGTTTTTTGTTGTTGTTTCAATGAATTTCCGCTTTCGGAACCCGGCTCGCTATGACGATCTCCTCCATGTGACCGCCACCATCGACAAGGTCTCGGCTGCAAAACTGGAGCACTCGTATCGTGTGATGCGCGGAGAAACCCTAATCGCCGAAGGCTCTACGGTATTGGCCATGGTCGATGCACAGGGGGTCGTTCAGCGAATCACAGATGATCTTCCCGGAACTGCAACCGGATAAAAGACTTCACATTCCAGGTGTAGTCCGTGCTTGTTTTGTGGTCACACTGCGGATAGTCTGTTATTCCGCATCAATGATTTTTCATCTGAACGATTATTGATCTCTAATGCAGACATGAGCAATGCTCATGGAGTATTGAAAATGCATTCGATGCACTTTCAATGTCGAGCATAAGCGTATAGATCACAAGTATTTAAGAACATACACCGCAGCAGGCTAATTTTATGAACGATCCCCAGGCAGATGCCGCAACCGAATCCACTGAACTAGCTTATCTCAAAGAGTTGCAGGCCAAACCATTCCTGAAACGGATGTTGGGCTACTTTTCCCTTTCCGGACCAGGTTGGCTGCAAGGTGCCATTACTCTCGGTGGTGGCTCACTTTCGGGCAGTTTATACTTAGGTGTACTGGCTGGTTTTGGCCTGATGTGGCTGCAACCACTGGCAATGATTATGGGAATCATCATGCTCAGTGCAATTGCTTATGTCTCCCTCTCGACGGGCGAACGGCCTTTTGATGCAATCAATAAGCACATCAATCCGGTCCTCGGCTGGGGTTGGGCGATTGCGACCATGATGGCCAACTTTGTCTGGTGTATGCCGCAGTTTGCTCTCGGGACCGCTGCCATTCAACAGAATTTACTGCCTGGCGTCTTCGGAGCCGGGGCAATGGATGACTTTACCAGCAAGCTGATCATCGTCATTTTCCTGCTGATCTCAACAGGAACCATTATCTGGTTTTACGATTCCGGCAGCAAAGGAATTCGTATTTTCGAATTGCTGCTTAAGATCATGGTTGGAATTGTCGTGCTCTGTTTCTTCGGCGTCGTTCTGAAAATGACCTTCAGTGGAGAGGGACTGGATTGGGGGAGGATTCTGGCTGGTTTCATTCCCGATCTCAGCCTGATGTCGCGGCCATCCGATCAATTCACTGCGATTCTGGCGCAAACAGGCGAGTACTCTAAATTCTGGACTGATAAAATTGTTTCCGAACAACAGCAGGTCATGATTACCGCTGCTGCAACGGCCGTCGGGATCAATATGACATTCCTGCTCCCGTATTCCATGCTGAGAAAAGGCTGGGGACGCGTGCATCGCGAACTGGCGATTTTCGATCTCGCTTTTGGATTGTTCATCCCCTTCCTGCTGGCGACCAGTTGTGTAGTGATTGCTTCTGCAACTCAATTTCATGCTCAGCCCGCTCCCGGATTTATGGGTGAAGTTGATGAACAGGGAAATGCAATTGCACCAGCTGGCAATCTCGTCGGTGGCTACAACAAACTGGTAGAGAAACGACTCGAACAGCAAGTGTCTGCTGGAGAGTTCGCAATTTTAAAAGCTGACCCCGCTGCGATGAAAGCAGCCGTCAGCGATCTTCCTGCAGCCGATCGTGAACTGGCTGCTATGCTGGTTACTCGAGATGCGTTCAATCTGGCAGGTTCACTCAAAGAATTGACTGGCCCGATCTTCTCACAAGTCATTTTCGGAATCGGCGTGCTCGGCATGGCCGTCTCCACGATTATCATACTGATGCTGATCAACGGTTTCGTGATCTGTGAAATCTTCAAGTTGCCTCACACGGGAATGTATCACCGAGCAGGCTGTTATCTGGCTGGTTTGTCTGGTGCACTTGGACCGTTCCTGTGGTCGGGTGACGCCAAACTCTGGCTGGCCGTACCGACATCAATGTTCGGAATGGTTCTATTACCAGTTGCTTACTTTACTTTCATGTTCATGATGAATTCAAAAAGCCTGATGGGAGCAAGTCGACCAAAGGGAGTTCAGCTTGTCGTCTGGAACATTCTGATGCTGACCGCCTCACTGCTGGCTGCATTCGGAAGCTTCTGGAGCATCTACTCCAGCCCTTATCGCATGGTTGGCTTTGTGGCGATGGGTGTATTTATCGGACTGGCGGTGGTGGTTGGCATAATCCGCAAACCTTCCGAACCTATGCTGATCGCTGGAGATTCCGATACAACAGGTTCTGCATCCTGAGTCGAGTCATGACTGGCTCGGGGCGCCTGTTTCGGATGTCACTAACATGATTCGGATTGGGCGGCACATCCCAGAACAAAGTGGTGAGTGTGGTGATATCACATCGCCACGCCCTTCGCGATGCTCAGGGACGTGCCAGCCTGCTGAGTTTAAAAAGCCCCTGTGACACAAGGATTGAAGGAAAAAATATCATGAATCGTTGGGGAGCCTTGGGAGCAGTTCTGGCATTTTGGGCCGTTATTTTTGGTGCCTTTGCTGCTCATGGTCTGGAAGATCGATTCATCAAGCTCTACGGAGACCAACCACCCAAAATGGTCATGGGGCACCCCATTCCTGCTGCTCACAAGTATCTGCAGGATTTCAAAACGGGAGCAGAATACCAGTTCTGGCATGCTTTCGGATTGCTGTTCATCGGTGCTTTTTATCCGCATCATTCGCGTCGGTTGCTCAATGCTGCAGGCTATTTCTTTGTCACTGGCATTCTGCTTTTTTCAGGATGTCTCTATCTGCTTGCTTTACTGAACCAGCCCTGGCTCGGCATGATTGTCCCGCTTGGAGGACTTTCATTTCTGATTGGCTGGTTTTTGCTGGCAATTGGGTTATGCAAGTCGCAGGAAAAAGAGATTGTTTTGAATGGATAAGCCCCACTCCCGGAATTGTTTGTATTAGACAAGTTCCAAGGACCGTCACGGAATCTGGACGACATTGTCAGGCTACCCGCACAACAGCAAGACAAGAATTTGGGCAACAAGGATTCTTAACATCATGGCCAGAGGGTAGACGGCAGCATAGGCGATCGAAGCCCCCTCGGCCTGGCATAAGGATGATGCAAATGCGAGTGCAGGGGGGTCAGTCATGCTGCCGGCAATGACGCCTGAGAGTGTCAGGAAATTGAGCCGGAGCCAATAACGGGCGACCAGACCGGTGATCAGTAACGGAACCATTGTGATCACAATACCAGCCAGCAACCAAATTGCACCTGTTGACGTGAGCACGGTCTCCATAAAATTCCCGCCCGCATTGAGCCCAACACAGACCAGAAACAGGATGATTCCCAGTTCGCGGATTGAATGATTCGCATTACTGGGAATGTACCAGACAAGAGTGCCCAAGTTTCCGATCAGACTGAACAAAATCGCTACCAGCAGCGGACCACCGGCCAGTCCAAGACGAACAGGCACAGGCAATCCTGGTAAGCTGATTGGAATCAAACCACAGATGACGCCCACGGTCAGACCGACAAAAAAGGGAATGAACTGAGTATGGTCCAGTTCTTTGGGTTCATTGCCGAGAAAACGGGATGCCTGTATGAGATTCTCTGTATTCCCAACGATACGTAGCAGATCGCCGAAGTGGAGTCGCGTCGCTCTGTTTGGGACCATCTCTACACCGGCTCGAATCAACCGCGTGGCATTCACGTCATATCGCTGATGCAAACCCAACTCACCTAAAGAATCTCCCAGAATTTTTTTATTGGTGACGATCACTCGTTGCCAGCTGGCATCGCCACGGGCTTCCATCAAATTCTGATCGGAAACCTGTCCGACGATCATCTGAAAGCGATCCAATTCGGAAGCCGTTCCAACCGTCAGAATCACATCTCCGACTTCGACCGGTGTCTCATCAGCCGCAGGATGAACGACATCTTCCTGCTTCTTCCAGATCCGCGAGATCATCACATGCGTTTCCTGACGCCCGGGGATTTCTCCCAGAGGTACTCCGCTCAAGTTTGCATTCAGAATCAACAGATTTCTTCGTTCCAGGGGAGGGGCTTGTGGAGCTTGATCGATCAGTTGCTTTTTCTCCGCCTCCAGATCGATATTAAATATCCGCTTGAGAAGTAGAATCGAAGCGATGATGCCGACGATGCCTCCAGGATAGGCTACCGCATACCCTAAAGCGAGGAGACTGCTCGAACCCTCCGCATCTGTCGACTGTTCCGCAAGCACCTGCTGTGCCGCTCCCAGTGAAGGAGTGTTTGTCGTTGCCCCGGAAAACAAACCGGCGGCTGCCTCTCCCTGGATATTGAGAAGAAATGCCATCAAAACGGTCAGCAAAGCTCCGCTCAATACGATGAGAATCGCCAAGGCATTCAGACGAACTCCCTGATGTCTCCACAGATCAATAATACTCGGACCCAATTGGATTCCGATTGTGAACACGAACAGAATCAGACCGAACTCTTTCGCGAAATGCAGAATCTCTGGTTCAATCACCACTCCATAATGGGCAAAGGCAATTCCAGTGAACAGGGCACCGGCAGAGCCGAGGCCGATCCCACGAAACTTGAGACTGCCAAGCGCCAAGCCGGTTGTTGCCACAAGTGAGATAACGAGTATGGATTGACTCGTCGGAGTTAGCGAATTCAGCAAATCCATAGTACTATCGCTGGCCAGGATGGTTCGTCAAGGTGAGCAACCAGACAAAGGGGACGGTTCGATTTGTTAAGACTGTTTTCGTATTATGTCTTCAGGCTAAATTTTGACTATGAGGCTCCCAAATACAAGACTACCGGAGCCGAGAATTTTTGACTTCAACGAACCCTTATGAAGTCAGCAGCGATTACTGGTTATTCTCGACATGATGGATGAAGTGCGACAAATCCGTACGTTCGATCCAGTTCAAATTTCCTTTCCCGCCGGTTACAATTGAATTGTGGTGAGATGATCTCAGGGAACAGAACTCTCCAATGATTGTCGCAAAACAGATGACAGCCAGTTGCCTGACAGTATTTCATTCACAAACAGGATTTATTCAAAGCGATCAACCACTCTCCCAGGAGTAGCCAGATGAATTCCAACGAAGAGACGCTGTATTATCGACTTGGAGGATCCAAAGAAATCCGGCAGATTATCGACGACATGTACGATCTTGTTTTAGCAGATCCGCTGTTAAGTGGTTTTTTTGAAAACGTCGACATGCCGAAGCAGCGCCAGATGCAATCTGAGTTTATCGCTGCTGCACTCGGGGGGCCGGAAAAATATGGCGGGCTCGATCTCCCCTACGCCCATGCCGGACGGGGCATCACTTCAAAACACCTGACCGCTTTTGTAGGACATTTACTCACGGTTCTGGAAAATCGCGGTGTTTCCGACAATGACATTCATGGTGTAGTGAGTCGGATTAATACCTACGCGAACGACATCACCGGAGCGACCTCTTCGGACGGTTAACTCTGACGTCTGGTTCTGAGTAATGTAGATATCGTAAGCGAAATCATCGGTTTCATTACAGAAACTTCACGCAATCGAATTTGTCTGTCAACAGATCGCTTCTCCCGGAGTTATTATCCCACGCATGTTTGAATTTGCATTCTAAATCATTAACCTGTATGGCCTATTAGCCGCCATCTATGGAAAAATAATTCAGTTTTGGCTGGGAATGCCAGCCGCACTTCACAGGAATGAGTTTTAATTATGAGTAAAAATTACCGGGCCGATGTAGACGCCGCGATCGCGGAGATGGATTTCGACAAGAACAATTATCAAATCGAATTCGATACCACAGCCGGCAAAATCCTGCTCGATATGTGGCTGGATGTCGCTCCAGGTCACTGCAAAAACATTCTCGGCCTGACAAAAATCGGCTTTTACGATGGCATCATCGCTCATCGAGTGATTCCCGATTTCGTCGTTCAGATTGGCTGCCCAAACGGCACAGGAACAGGTGGGCCGGGCTATACCATTCCTCAGGAATTCAACGACAAACCCCACGAAGCCGGTGTTTTGTCGATGGCCCGCACGAGCGATCCGAACTCTGCCGGTTCTCAATTCTTCATCTGCCTGGGACGAGTTCCCCATCTGGATAACCAGTATACCGTTTTTGGAAAAACAGCAGACCAGGATTCTCTGGATGTCGTCCTGAAAATCGGTGGCGTCGAAACCAACTCTGCCGATAAGCCTCTCGAAGAGGTGAAAATCAAATCGAGCCGCGTGATTGAAACGGCGAAGTAAATTGGTTGAAGGTTGAGGGTAAAAAAGGGAACGGGAGGTATTTAACCTCGCGTTCCCTTATTGTTTTGATCAATCGTGGGTGGCTGGGGTCGTAGCGCAGCGAAGCCCCCAGAATGTTAAGTGCTAACAATCACCTCTGCGAAACCTGTTGTGATGCAGCCCTCAAATCGTAACAGACGAGTCGATCACTCAATCGCAGATACAGAAATCCATCCGCAAATGCTGGGGTGGCGCATTTGAGAGGACCGTGCCGTCCGACGTTTTGCTGATAGTCCTTCAACGCTTTCTTACGAGCCTCGGCATCGAGGTCGTTGCTGTCCATCTGATAAAGCTCTCGAAAATGACTCGTCGGCGCCAGCAGATGATTCTTGTCGATCTTGGCATCGAACCGGGTTACGAATTCATCTGGGTTCAAGGAGAATCCCAGTATGCCATCGTAGGCGTAAAATCCAATATCCCCCGCTGCAATGGGTGAACCCCATTGCGGATTTTCCATATCGAGATTCGCCATCCACATTTGCTGACCCGTTTCCAGATCCACACAAGCCAGTTTGCGTTCCCCCTGCACGTAGACGGCTCCATTGGCAACAATCGGCGTACTCCCTTTGTCGGTCACTCGCTGAAAGACCCATACTTGATCCGCTTCCTGAGGCGTCATCTTAAAGCAGGCCAGCCCCTTCTTGCGGCTATTGCCATAAATCAGCAACTTGTCACCTGTAACAACGGGCGAAGCACTTCCGCCCTCCGCAGCGACTTTCCAAATCACTTCGCCAGTTTGTGGATTCAAGCAAACCGCATCGCCGCCATTGCCAATAGAAATCACATAGTTCTTTCCCTGATGTGTCCAGGCGGCCGGCGAAGCGTGTTTACTTTTCGTCTGCTCGGGATCTCCTGACCAGACGATGGATCCAGAGTTGAGATCCAGCCCGAATAAATGCGTCGCATTAAATACAGCGATTTGATCGACCACCAGAACCGAAGCCTGGTAAAATTCGTCGCTGAACTCGCCGGGCAGTTTAGTTTCCCAGAGTTGCTCACCAGTTTTCGCATCAAGACATCGAGCCGTCCGACCTGCTCCGAGAATTAATAATTTCCCGGCCACGATCGTTGGACATCCCGATTGGGGAAATCGGGTATAGGTCGATTCACTCTGGTTGACCCACTCTTCCTGACCAGTCAATGCATCGTAAGCCAGCACAAATTCACGAAACTCATAAGCCTTGGCCCGCTCGGCATCCTCGGCTCGGCGATTCTTTTCGTATTCTGCATATTCTTCATCAGAAAGAGGTGTTCGCTTTTCAGGTGACAAATACGGAAACTGTTTCTCTCCCGGCGGATCCCCCACCAGTTCTTTCTTATGGGCAAACAGATAGACCTTACCATCCGCCACCACAGGAGATCCCCAGCCGCCGCCTTTGGCAGAAGGAATCGAGTCGGTAATCCAAGTCGGTGTTAACCCCAGAGCCGGTAATTCAGAGATTAC
Organism: Rubinisphaera italica; assembly: GCF_007859715.1. Classification (NCBI taxonomy): domain Bacteria; kingdom Pseudomonadati; phylum Planctomycetota; class Planctomycetia; order Planctomycetales; family Planctomycetaceae; genus Rubinisphaera; species Rubinisphaera italica. Next base: position 4,158,036 of record NZ_SJPG01000001.1, on the reverse strand, counting down.
AGCAGGGGTAGTCGCAACATAGCCAGTCCGGTCAGGTCCCCGCCATTGATTCCAGTCGGCTGCACAGGCTGAATTCGCAGAGATCGCAATCAAACAACAGCAGGAAATGCTCAGAACCGCAGAGAATTGAGAAAGTAGCCGCATGAGATTCTCTCCTGAATCATAATTTCAGTACTCAACTATCCGTAAAATACGGTTCATCAGTTGACGGAATATTGATGATATCAAAACATGTTGACTCGCTATTTACCAGTCATCGCATATTTCTATGATTTTGCAAGATTGACCCTTTCGCATTCGGGAATCATTTCCATGACCGATTTGCGTTGCATCAGGCCGGTTTCCTGTCCATAATAGATCTTCCTGTAGTCTGGGTTATTAAATTTCAACTTCGTCGCTGATATTGAGGAAGTTGAAAATCACCTGGACGGCAGGTTGCGAACATTGCTCTCCGGGGTAAATCTCCTTTTGCCCGACCGAGTACCCATCACGTTCTCCGGCAAATCTCCAGGCACATTTCCTCACGGAATTTGCGCCACCATTCCTGTGCGAAGAAGTGAAATAATCATGGCACTCCGATCCAAAGACCTGTTTGACGACTCCAGCATGAGCTTCGGGGATCACCTCGAAGAGCTGCGCTATTATTTGATACGAGCATTGCTCGGCGTGATTCTCGTTTCGATTTTTACGCTCATTTTCGGAAACAAGCTCGTCGCACTGGTCCGCAGTCCGATCGATCGAGCCTTGATCCGACACGGTCTCGGCGAACACCGGATTGATGATCTCGGCGATGACTCATTCATCGAACGCTTTGTCAGCTGGACGACATCGCTCACCGAAGGCAAGAAGAAAACTGAGGAAGAGCTTGAAGAAGAAGCGACGGGGATCCCCCGAGCCAATGCCCGATTGAACGGCCCGCAAATTGATGTGCAAATTCCTCAAGCCGACCTGCTGAACGCACTTCACAAAGCCGATCCAGGAAAATTCCCAACTCCCGTAGGGACATCGTCCACAGACCCTAAAGCCAAACCTGCAGAAATCACCCTCCGAATTCGCGCACCCGAGTTCTCAATTTTTCGAGAAGTGGTCAAGAAAACCAATCGACCAGTCACCCTGAATGTACAGGAAGCCTTTTTAACGTATGTGAAAGTGGCCCTGGTCTCTGGGGTTGTGCTCTCCAGTCCCTGGATTTTCTTCAACGCCTGGATGTTCGTCGCTTCCGGTTTATACCCGCACGAACGCAAATTTGTTTATCTCTACGGCTCCCTCAGTCTGGTGCTTTTCTTAATCGGAGCGGTATTCTGTTTTTACGTCGTCTTCCCGTTCATCCTGGAATTCCTACTCAGCTTTAATGCCTGGCTGGACGTCCAACCTCAGATTCGGCTTTCGGAATGGGTTTCATTTGCGGTCTTCCTGCCGCTGATGTTCGGCATCAGTTTCCAGTTACCACTCGTCATGGTTTTCCTGAACCGTCTGAACATCTTCACCGAAACCGTTTACCGCGAACAGCGCCGCATGGCGATTCTGGTGATCGCTGGTCTTTCCATGATTCTCACACCCTCCGACCCGGCCAGCATGTTACTGATGATGTTCCCGCTGATATTCCTCTACGAATTCGGGATTTATCTCTGCAAATTAAATCCTGCTGCCAATCCCTTCGAACGGGAAGGCGAACTTTCCACTTGATGGGAGGTGCCCGTAATTGAACATGGGTGGCTGGCGTCGTAGCGAAGCGAAGCCCCCAGAATACAAGAATAAAAAAACGAAGCGCAAGCGAGTGTGTCATGTCCGATTGAACACACTCGCTTGCGCTTCGTGCTTGTATATTTTACCTTGATACAAAATCAAGTCATGGGGAACGAATTGATCACTGCACTTCAGAATCCGGAACCGATTTCTCCACCGCCCAATGCAATCCATTCTTCAACATTGTCCGAAACGCAGGCTGCTTGAAGTCGTCGACATTGCCGAGTGAGGTGTAGAAAGATCGTCCGCCGTCTTTTCGCTTGAATGTCCAGGCGACCGGTTCTTCGGGATAGCCTTCGATTTTCGCAAACATGAGTGGAGTCGTTCCCTCAGCCAGGGGCATCACTTTGTAGAGAGACCAGCCTTGAGGAAAGATCAGACTACGATCGATGCCTTTCAAAATCGGATGCTCGACATCCTGAGCGATTCGGACGGATGATTTCAAATCGTTTTTGTAATGGTTGTGATAGTTGCCGCCGAAAACGTCCTGATCGAAAGTTTCCCAGTCGCCGTATCCCTCAGGGGGGGCTTTCTTGATGTAAAACGCATGACTGGCCGTCCGAATGCCGACTACCGGTTTTCCACTCGCGACATAATCCCGCACAATCTGCATGTCATCTTTAGGCAGCACACGACGGCGAACAGAAATCAAAGCGATGTCGGCTTCTTTCAATTTCTCGATGCCGGGAATCAGATTGCGGTCCTCTTCCGCAGCAAACGCATAACTGACACGAAAGTCTTTGCCCAGTTCTTCCTTCGCGTATGGAGGTAATGATTCTGCCGTATCGTATTCATCTTCAGCGATCACCATAACCAGATGCGGCCGTTTATCATTCTCAAAGCGAACAGGAACACCCCCAATCAATTGATCACTCGAAATCGTCGGGCAAACGAACCGTTCAATGTGGGAGATGATCAGATCCGTGCCCGTAAAGTGACTCACATAGGGAGCAGAAGCTGGGTTGTACATGGTGTCAGTCAAATCGCGAATCAGCACGGCGTTCTTGCCATTGCGGGCCATTTGACGTAAACCGAATGGTCGACCAAGCACACACATATTGGTATGCACGCCAGCAATCATCACATTTTTGATGCCGCGACTTTCCAGAATACTCCAGACTTCATCCCCACGATCCGAAATGAAATCCTGCTCGGCATCGATTTCAATTCCCGGATGTTCTTTCTTCCAGGGACGCTTCGGATTGCGACCTTCCGCATTGAGTTGTTTGATCCACTTGGATTTTTGCTCGGGAGTGTCGTCATTCCCGCCATCGGTTTGATCGATCGGATAAACCCCGGCTTCCTCGGCTGGAATCTGATAGCACCATTTGTTGATCTCTTCAGGAATCTGCTCAACTTTCGCCAGAGTGGCAGCCCGTTGCCGAGCCTTGTGATCGGCATAGTTATCCATGCAACCACTTGGAGCATGAATGATCGTCACGCCATTTGCACGAGCCTGCTGAACGACTTCATTGAGTCGGGGGACAATCTGTTCGAGACGCAAAACTGCATTCTGACAGGTGTGCGAATCCCAGACATCGCACAAAATCAGAGCCGTCTGCTCAGGCTGCCAGGTTTCGGCATGAACCGTCTGATGATATCGCCCGCTCCCCGCTTTCGTTTCCTGCTGAGACCGCAACGAAAGTTCAATAGGCTCGGCGAGAACAGAAAGAGGTAGAGCCGCGATTAGAAAGACGGCCGTCATGAAAATTTTCAGCATCGGTATTCTCCTGCATGAGTTGGGATCAATTGAGAATACCGGGTTGGAGAACATCCTCCAAGTGTTTAGTAAAATCCGCCACCGGAATTCGATCCTCTAAATTGTCCACCATTGCCAGGAGGCGTTCCCAATCCTCCACCATAACCTGAGTTTTGAATTTCAACATCTGACCAAGGATACTCAACCAAACGTGTGGCCATGTTAGACTCATCCAAATTCAGCACTGGAGTCAGATCGATCGTCAAAGACTTATCATCGGGAAGTCGACCGACATAATTATTTTGCCCAGGAATAGAGTTGACTTCTACTGAAGTGCCTGCGTGTGGACGATAAAATAAGTGATCGTAAATGGAATAATTCGGAATCGAACTTTCAGGCGCTTCATAGCGTGCCGGAGCTGAATAATATTTTGTTACGGAGTTATCCTGCAAAGTCCGATGAAGACAAATTTGAGCAAGAGCATATTTTCCAGGCAGGCAATAAAACATTTGATTTTTCACGCTGGCTACTACGTCAATTGCTGAGGTCTCATTGTCGCCGCGTATTTCCAGAACATTCCCGTTCGCATTGACAGTAACGATAACAATATCACTCATGCGCCCCCATGTATTTGTTTTCATCTCGATAGGATCGACATCCACGACGAACAGCAAAAGCACTTGATCATCATTTCTCAATGACTGTCCATCAGTTGTATTGAACTTAATTTCTAATGGTAGTTGTTCCGGCAGCTCAGAAAAAATTTCAAACTCATAATTTTGCTCACGACCTGGCCCTAGCAAAAATTGACGATTTGCCCCAAATCCAGCGGGTCCAGTCAAACTGAATTGATATTGTCCTGCTGGCAAAGACCCAAAGTTATGACTTTCCCCCGGCTGCAATTTGACAGAATCTGAAATCGAGCCTCCAAAGTTTCCCGGTGAGATGATGGAATTGCTGATTAGTCGGATTTCAATTTTTGGTGGCGTTACATTTTCTGACGATTTCAGTGGCAATGCAGAGACAGTGAATTCTGCCCAATCCGAGGCTATTCCAGATTCCTCCTTCTGATTCGAGTTCGATTTGAACTGTTCCATCATCATCTGCGTCTGCGCCATCATTGCTTCGACTTGCGAGCGATTCATTTCCGCCTGAGTCGACATGACATTCCACATCACACCGATCATGCAGAAGCAGAGAATTGCCACAATCGCCGTGAGGGCCAGTGAAATTTTATTCGTCATCAGTTTGCCTTTCATAGCTTCGTACCAGAGATTCAGAGCGATGTCAGCCGGGTTGCCGAAGTGTTTGAGGACGCGTTGTCGAGCGATGTTGGCATCGTCACAAAGCAACAGTTCGCGCCGGAACGATGCTTCGAGGTGGTCTCGCAGTTCGCAGATAATTTCTTCGCGAAGAGTGGCCGGTTCTTCCTCGTGGTGTGGAGGTAGCTTCGCAGTGATCTCTTCATGCCAGTCCACAATTGGCCCCCAGAATTCCTTGAATGCCCGCAGAGAATTCTGACCACGTCTTTCTCTTCTGTGCGAGTTCTTTCTGACCGAGAGCCGTGATGCGATAGTATTTTCGCTTGCGGCCCTCGACCTGCTGCCAGAACGACTCCAGCATTTTTTTACGTTCCAGCCTGTGCAGGCCGGGATACAAACTTCCCTCTTTGAGCAGAAACCGCTCGCCCGAGCGGATTTTGACCGACTGGGTAATTTCGTACCCGTAGCTCGGCGAATTGGCCAGCACTTCCAGAATCATTAATTCGAGGGTGCCGGAAATGAGTGTGGGATCCATTTTAATTTCCTCCTATGCATCGACTCCCTATGTATAGCCGGGCTATGTATCAATTGTCAACAACAAATTCAAAAATTTTGATGGGATTGCAAAATACAAGCACGAAGCGCAAGCGAGTGTGTCCACGACTCCCCGATTAATCGACTCACTCGCTTGCGCTTCGTGCTTGTATCAATTAAAGACTTCGAAAAGGAAAACCGTGCACGGTTGGACTGGATGCTCAACTGAGATAGACTGCTCGGAATGATTTATTATTGACCCACGGCTCATTCTCCAAAATTTCTTTCTGGAGAACTGAACCGCCAAATAACGAGCAGATCTGAATATGATTTCCCAATCTCAAGCGATTTCCTGGAACGACCTGGCAGACTCCGTCTTAAACGGTGGCACCGTCGATGATGCGACCGCCCATGCGATTCTGGATTGTCCGAATGAAGAACTGCTCGGATTATTGCAGGCCGCATTTCGCGTCCGACATCAATATTTTGGGAATCAGGTTCAGCTCTATTATCTGAAAAACGCCAAAAGCGGACTTTGTCCCGAAGATTGCGGCTACTGCTCGCAGTCGAAAGTGTCCGATGCTCCGATCGAAAAATATGCCTGGCTCAATGAAGAAAAATTATTAGCCGGGGCTCGTCAGGCAAAAGAAAATCAAGCCAAAACCTACTGCATTGTCGCCAGCGGACGCGGGCCGACGAATCGCGAAGTCGAGCATGTCGCCAAAGCCGCCAAGCGGATCAAAGAAGAATTGGGCATGCACTTGTGCTGCTGCCTCGGACTTTTGAAACCCGAACAGGCACAGATTCTCGCCGATGCCGGTGTCGATCGCATCAATCATAACCTGAATACCTCCCGCGAGTTGTACGACAAAATTTGTACAACACATACTTATCAGGATCGCATTGATACCTTGAAAGTTGCTCAGGCAGCCGGGATGGAATTATGCAGCGGAATTATCGTCGGCATGGGCGAAACTCATGATGATCTCATCCGCGTGACGAACGAACTTCGCGAACTGAATGTAAAATCAATACCCGTCAACTTCCTGACCTCGATCGAAGGCACGCCTCTCGAAAACGTGTCGGAACTCGACCCCCAGCAATGCCTGAAAGCCCTCTGCCTGTTCCGCTTCACAAATCCCTCGACGGAACTGAGAATCGCAGGCGGACGCGAAATTCATCTCCGCACCCTGCAGCCATTCGGTCTTTACCCCGCAAATTCGATGTTCGTGAGCGATTATCTGACAACCAAAGGTCAGACCCCCTCCGAAGATTACCAGATCATCAAAGATCTCGGCTTCGAAGTCGTGACTCAGGGATTTGAATCCGAAAAACCAACAGAGTTGGTCTGAACGACGCACAGATGATCAGATCGTTTGATTGATTCCAATCGATTAAGAGTTGCGGGGGCGCTCCGCATTAGCGGAAGCCCCCGGAAGTTCAACGATTCGGGGGAGGCTTCCCTTCGAGAGCGCCCCCGCCACCCTTCGACTCACATAGAATGGGTAGCCCAGATAGCTCCGCTATCTGGGTGGACGAAGTCCACAAGAGGCCTTCAGTTTGACGATGGGGTTTCTCGCAGTCTTCTTGCTGCTGGGCCCCCTGAAAGAATATTTCGGGTCTATCCTGCATTTTGTGCTGATTCTAATAGTTCGTAAAATTCCGGGCCGAATGTCACAAAGTGACTGAAAGGATGCTCTCATGAAGCTCCATTACTCAAAATCCGCCCGGATTTCTCGGAGTCTGATTGCTCTTCATCTGTTGGCGATCAGTTGCTGCAGTTAATTAATCTATTGGAGCTGGCACTCTTTCGCCGGGCCGCACTCTCCCAATAACTCACCGATTGTAATACCAGTAGGATTTATCGTTCTCTGGCTGCTCTCAAACCTCTCATTGATTTTCAAATGTGGACCAGTTGCACCAATGACAATGATGGGGGCACTTTTCCCATTCCTGAATAACTTTTACGAATTATGGGGCTACTTTGATCCAGCAAAAATGATGTTGATTGGTCCACTCTCTGGGATGATTCTGGGGCTGCTGTTGGAAAACTATCTCTTCAAAATCAAGCAGCCCGAAGATCCCCAAATTGAAAACTTTGACGACTCAACTCCTCCGCTTCCCTTGGCGAATGAGTGACTCTCTGATTATGCTACTTCTGGTAAGTTGAGCTCAATAACATAAGAGGAACAGCGATGACGGATGTTTGGCCGATTGGTGTGTTTACTTCTATTGATGCCGGTTTCGGTGTGCACCTGGATGTGGTTTCCGAATTGGGGATTCCGACGATTCAAATTCATACCCCCCATGCCGACCAGCGGACTCCTGCCCGGGCGAAAGAGTTCCTGGCTCAATGTCAGGCTGCCGGCATTACAGTAACCTGCGTCTTCTGTGGATTCTCGAACGAGAGTTACGCCGATATCGCCACGACTGCCAAGACTGTCGGACTGGTTCCGGAAGTAACGCGACAGGAACGTGCGATCGATGCTCAACTGACGGCTGAATTCGCCCGCGAACTCGGTTGCGATACACTCGGCATGCATATTGGCTTTGTGCCGGAAGATCGGAATTCGGAATCGTATCGCGATTTGATTGCCGTCACTCAGGCGTTGCTCGATGAACTCGAAGAGCATGGCCAGAAACTGCATCTGGAAACCGGTCAGGAAACAGCCGTGCATTTGCTCAGTTTTCTGAGCGATGTGAATCGCAAAAACATCTTCATCAATTTCGATCCGGCCAACATGATTCTCTACGGCACAGGCGATCCGATCGAAGCTCTCAAGAAAGTTGCCCCGCACGTTCGCAGCGTCCATTGCAAGGATGCTGTCTGGGCAGAAAACGAAGAAGATCGCGGCACAGCCTGGGGAAGTGAAGTCGCTCTTGGCAAGGGCGATGTCAATATGAAAGAGTATCTCACGACTCTCAAAGAAATCGGCTACAAAGGCCCGCTCACCATTGAACGCGAACTTTCCGAAGACCGCGCTCAACAGAAAATCGACGTCGGCGAAGCGGTTTCGCTGCTTGAATCACTTCGCGCAGAATTGTGGTCGTAAACAAAGAATTACAAGCACGAAGCGCAAGCGAGTGTGTCAAATAATGTGACTACCGTAACTCACTCACTTGCGCTTCGTGCTTGTATGCTGTTTTAATTGAGGATTGTCACAGTGAATCCACACGAGAAGAATGAGGATTCGACTTGCAAGCCGACTCCTCGTTCTCCCGCTTTGGTTGTGGCAATCCTATTTGCTTACGGAATCGTAGTTGACCGAGTTCTCAGTAGCCGCTTTGATTTCTGGCGCTGGGAATTGCTGGTCTTTCTGGAACTTTTTCTACTGATTAGCTGGTTGATTCTCCAGCGGCTTCAGGGGCAACTTGCGTTGACCTTTCTTTGCGGTGCAGTGACGATTTGCGGAGCCAGTTGGCATCATTGGTTCTGGGAATTGATTCCTCCGAAGCATATCCGAAATTATGCCAGTGAAGAGGCGACACCCGTTCTATTGGAGGCGACAGTTCTTTCTGAGCCGATCTGGAAAGAAAACCAACTTCCCGATTTCGCTTCAGCCTGGCCAGGTTCCGATCGGACGATCTTTCACATTCAATCCGAGCAAATTCATTTGACTGATCGCACGCTTCCCGTCAGCGGACGCATCCGACTGACAGTTTCCGGAGCTTTTAGCGGAGTTCAAACTGGAGATCAAATTCTCGTCGTTGGGAAAATGCGAAATCTGCCACCGAACCGCAATCCTGGGACTTACGATTTTGCAGAAGATCAACGAAGAGACTCGATCCTGACTACGCTCTTTTGCGAACATGCAGAGGGCGTTCAGGTTCTCAAGAAAGCAGACATTCATATTCTTAGCTGGTTTCATCAAGGCTTGGATGATGTCCGCATCCGAATTCGTGAAGTCTTTCAGCAGACATTGCCGACAGATTCGGCTGCGATGGCGAATGCTTTGATTCTGGGGGATCGTACCCAGCTGGATGATGAGGTTAACACTGCGTTTCGCCGTAGTGGCCTGATGCACCTGCTTTCGATTTCCGGCCTGCATGTTGCATTAATTGGGGCTTTGGCAGGTTGGTTGGCTTGCCTGCTGGGGGGAACGTCTCGGTCGTTTAACCAATTTACTTTGGCGGGTATGACGCTCGCCTGGATTCTCGCCGAGTTTCGACCGCCCGTGTTTCGAGCCTGGTTGCTGGGGTTGATGTTATTCTGGAGTTGGACGAGTTTTCGAAAGATCAGAACCGTTCAAGCACTTGGATTAGCGGGTTGGATCTGCCTGATCGTCAACCCGAGTTGGCTGTTTGATGTGGGGACGCAGCTTTCTTTTCTGGCCATCGTCGCCATCCTCGGCTGCTGGAAATGGATGCCGAGTCTGTTTCGTAAGCAGGAAGAAACGCAATTGCTAGCTTCGGAATCAACGTCCGATTCTCCCACTTATTTTCAATTGGGTCTCCGTAAAGTGATTCTCTTCCTCAAACAAACGGCGTTCATTTCTCTGGCGATCACCCTGTTTCTCCTTCCCATCCTGACGGCTCATTTTCATCTAGTCTCTCTCGCAGGTATTCCTGCGACGGTGCTGGCGTTGCCGTTACTGGCGATTGCACTTCCGGGATTGATCCTGACAGCAGTGATCGGATTTTTCTCAACCACAATTGCCAGTCTAATCGCAAACCCCACTCATTACATTCTCATGCTGATGAGCGAATTAGCAGAACTTTTTTCTCATGGTCCACTCCAGTGGTTGCCATCCGGTATGAATTCCTGGATTGTTGCTTGTTTCTGTCTACTCACGGGTTTGCTGGTATTTCTCCCGAAACAGACGACCATGCCATTGAAAGCTGGGATTTCAATAAGCTGGTGCCTGCTGCTGGTGGTCGGCTTATCTCCGATATCAAATTCATTCTTTACGCAGTCGCTGGAGTGTCGCGTATTGAGTGTTGGACATGGCAATGCCTGTTTAATGCGTTGTCCGAATGGCCAGACCATCCTCTTTGATGCTGGTTCAATGGAAAACGGCCGCTTTGCCTCATCCGCCATCACCGCCAGTTTGAGTGATCTGGGATGCAATAGGCTTGACGCCATCATAATCTCGCACACAGATACCGATCACTTGAATGCGATTCCGTTTTTGATGGACGAAGTCCCGATTCACACCATCTTTTTGAATCCAGTTGGATTAAACCCCAGACATCCCGGTTTGTCAGCCATCGTTGAAAAAGCAGCAGACCAGCAGATTAAATTGCAGTTGTTGCAACCTGAAGACGAAATCAAACTGGATAAAAATGTGCGAATATCCACACTCCAATGCGGCACATCGCCTCTCCCATATTCGGCCAGCGATAATGAACACTCCATCGTGATGGAAGTCGAATACGCCGATCGTCATCTGCTGTTTCCGGCTGATGTTTCGGGGAACGGACAAAAACGCTTATTCGAAGAGACCTCTCCCGGATACGATTTCTTCGTCGCTCCGCATCATGGCAGTATTAAAGATAATGCGCCAGATTTTGTGAAATGGGCTGCTGCGGAGATTATCGTCTTTTCGACCGGTGATGAAGATCATCGAGACTATTTGACAGAACTCTATAATCCACAACAAGTTCTGTGGACGACTGGTGGAGCGGTTCGCTGTCGAATTGATGCTCAGGGCCATTTTTCAGTTGAACAATGGCAAAGAAATCAGCACTGGGGTATCCCGTTGGAGAACTGAACAGTCTTATGTGGGTCCGATGTTGTCCAACGTCTGGCATTGCATTAGCGTACAGGATATTATCAATAAGGAAACCTGCTTTTGCCTGCCTCAAAATCTCACGACTCGTGATCAGGGAACGCATCACGAGGAAAGTTATAATATGAACGAACCTGCCAAAACTGAAACTCCCGTGGTTTCTACAAAAACTGAAAAGTCAGTAGAGACGAAACCCTCTAAGGGAAAACCGAAAGAAAAAGAGACGGCTCGAGAAACGATCGAATCGATTGTCTTTGCATTTGTGCTGGCTTTTCTATTCCGAACATTCGAGGCAGAAGCGTTCGTCATTCCGACCGGTTCGATGGCTCCCACTCTGTTCGGACGGCATAAAGATATGCAATGTGAGCAGTGTGGTTACACTTTTCAGTTCGGGGCCAGTTCCGAAGTGACTCGCGATGGAACGGTGCTCATTCCCAACAGCCGAATTCACGAGGCACGCTGCCCCAATTGCCGCTTCAGTAATCCTTCCGCCTTTGCATCTCCTCCATTCAAAGGAGACCGGATTCTCGTTAATAAGTTCCAGTACGAACTGGGGACACCAAAACGATTTGATGTCGTCGTTTTCAAATATCCGGAAGACTCGAAAACCAACTTCATCAAACGACTCGTCGGCTTGCCGGGAGAAACGATTCGGATTCATCATGGCAATTTGTACCGTGTGACCGAGAATGGACGTGAAGAAATCCTGCGGAAAGATAATCCCAATAAACAGCGGGTTATTCAAATTCCTGTTTATAACGATGCATTTCCCTGCGAGGCTTTGAAGGAGGCTGGCTGGCCAAATCGCTGGGCGGGTGTTGATAGAACAAATGCAGAGGGCTCCATTGCAGGCTGGTCAGAAGCACCCAATACCTGGAAGTTGAATGAGGAAAGTCGGTCCTATCAATTGACAAAAGAAGGGCAGAAGCCGAATCAGCCGACCTGGTTGCGTTATCGTCATTTTGCGCCGAAAGATTCGACCTGGATGAGCATTGAAGCGAATGACCCTGTCGAGCCTCGTCCAAGATTGATCGGTGACTTTTGTGGTTATAACACTGTCGTCGAAGATACGCTCAGAAGATCGAGCACAGACGAATTATTCTGGGTGGGTGATTTAAACATTACAGGTTCTGTCGATATTGATGAGATTCAGGAAGGAGCCAATTTCACCATCGAGCTGACCGAAGGGATTCACTGGTATCGCTGTCATTTGAACCCCAATACCGGCGAAGCTCGGCTGGTGCGGGTGGAAGCGGGATTGAATCCAGATGAAGAAATTGAACTTGCCACTGCGAACACATCGTTCAAAGGAACAGGAAGTCACACCTTCTGGTTTGCGAATGTCGATGATCGACTCTGCCTCTGGATTGATGATGACCTGATCGACTTTGGAGAAGCAGCCAATTATGAAAGCAGTGAACTGCACGGCATGATGCCCGACGCGTCCGATTATACGCCTGTAGGAATTGCCATGCAGGGCATGACTGGGTCCGTTTCTGACTTGAGAATCTTGCGTGACATTTATTATCGAGGTAGCGGTATCTCACTCGAAAATGGAGAATTGCTGCTCGACAACGTGTCCGAATGGCAAAGAGCGTACCGGAATCATGGCAAGGAAATTGATTTCTATGAAATCCAAATTCCCGAAGACAATTTCTTTGTACTTGGTGATAACAGCCCGATGAGCTCCGATGGACGCTTCTGGGAAACGACACATACCGTTCCTCGCCAGGCATTTGTTGGCAAAGCGTTTTACATTTACTGGCCCCATGCAATTCCGATCGGCGTCGACAGTGGATATGCCGTCACACTCAGCTATCACAAGAAGTTCACCCGCCAGGGAGAAATTGTGACTGACCGCAGCTATCCACTTCACTACGGACCGTTCTATCCCAACTTCTGGCGGATGAAGCGGATTCGATAAAGTCGTTTTTTCTACGATCTGAAAGCTCCCCTGGCATTTGTCAGAGGAGCTTTGTCTTTTTGATAAGTACAGAATACGAGATCAGACAATACTTTGAGCAGGCCACTCGACTTCACCCGGAACAATTTCTCCATCCCCAATGGTATGGCTGGTTAAACTGTTTTCAGTTGCCTGAATACAAAGATAACACAGAGGTTCCTCTTGGCTGGCCCGATAAGTCCGCACACCAGCAGGGCGAACATTCAGCACGCTACCTTCCTGAACTGGAAATATCTCACCATCGATCTGAAATTCGCCACGTCCTGAAACCACGATATAAATTTCTTCCTGCTGATGATGTTTGTGATGGAATGGATAAGATTGCCCGGCCTCTACTCGATTCATAGAAATCTCACAGCCGGTCGTTTTTAGAAGATCTCCCAGAAACAATTTTCCCTTCCCTTTCAATTGGCCAAGTTCAAAAACATGCTGGCCAAGATCATTCCAACTTCCGGCTTCGAATATGGTATAATTACTCATCAACTTCTCCTGAATTGTGTTAATTTTCACACACTTGCATAATGCAAGCAACTGACGTACTTGCATTATGCAAGTGTCTGTCTTTATGACAAGTCCAAAACCCAAAGTATCCGTCATGAAACCTGAATCTCATCGATCCCCCTGTCCGGTAGCCTGTACACTCGATTTGATCGGCGACAAGTGGACCTTACTCGTAGTTCGCGATCTGGCCCTGGGCAAGTCCCATTTCAGCGAATTTCAGAAGTCTCCTGAGGGGATCGCGACCAATATCCTCTCCAACCGTCTGGCCCGATTGCTGGAGCATGGTATTGTGGAGAAATACCCTTCAGAGACCATTCCGAGCCGTGAGGCTTATCGACTGACTAAAAAAGGAAAGACTCTCAAACCAATTCTCAAATCCATATTTAATTGGGGACTGAAATATATTGAAGGGACTAAACCCTTTGATGAAATGGAACAGACTTCATAACCGACTTACTTGTATTTCTGCTTCCTGGTCACTGCAACTTCAAGACGAAAAAAGGCGTGGTCATTAGTTATGACCACGCCCAAAGTATTTCTGTTCTACGTAATTCACTAATCGACTTGAGGCTCTGTCATTCGCATTGGATCCAGGGCTTCCTTGAGTGTCTCCTCATCCAGAATCTTCTGTTCGCTACACAGTTCGCGAATAGTTTTACCAGACTTGAAAGCTTCCTTAGCAAGTTTGGAAGCCTTTTCGTAGCCAATGTGAGGATTCAGGCTCGTCACCATCGACAAACTTTTTTCGACAGCTGCGTTGCAGGCTTCTTCATTGGCTTCCAGGTCATCGCTGCAGAATTCGACAAAGGCATCAGAGGCTGATGCCAGTAAATTCACACTTTCCAGTGTCGTTTGAGCCATCATGGGCATCATGATATTGAGCTGGAAGTTTCCGCCTGCTGCTCCGCTGATTGTGATCGCTCCGTCATTTCCAATCACCCGAGCCGTAACCTGCATCATACTTTCGCACATGACGGGATTCACCTTCCCCGGCATGATCGAACTTCCCGGCTGACGATCCGGAATAATCACTTCATTGAAACCACACCGAGGTCCCGAGCCTAACCAGCGAATGTTATTGGAGAGATTAAACAGAGTGGTTGCGATTGTTTTCAATTGACTGTGGCATTCCACCAGACCATCCCGCTGGGCATTGGCTTCAAAATGATTTTCAGCCTCCACGAAATCGATAGCTGTCTCATCCGCGAGTACTTTAGCGACGCGGGAACCGAATTCAGGATGTGTGTTAATCCCCGAACCAACGGCGGTCCCACCGACCGGCAATTCCAGAATTGACTCCAACGCCAACTTTGCCCGCTGTACGCTCAACTCAAGTTGACGTGCAAATCCACCAAATTCCTGGCCAAGACGTAAAGGAGTCGCATCCGCCAGGTGAGTTCGACCAATCTTGATGATCTGGTCCCACGCTTCCGACTTCTTTTTCAGAGACTGTTGAAATTTTTCGAGCGCGGGAATCAGTTTCTCTTTGATGGCAATCCCGACGGCGACATGAATGGCTGTCGGGAATGTATCATTCGTACTTTGTCCCATATTGACATGATCGTTGGGATGCACTGGTTTTTCAGCAGCAAAGCGATCACCTTCCAGAATTTCAATCGCTCGGTTACTGATCACTTCATTGCAATTCATATTGCTCGAAGTTCCAGATCCTGTCTGAAAAACATCAATCGGAAACTGATCGTCATAGTTTCCGGCAGACACTTCCTGAGAGGCTTTCAGCATCGCTTCAACTTCTTTGTCCGAGAGCGGGCGTTTTCCAGTGCCGGTTAATTTTCCCAAATCCCGATTCGCTGTTCCACACGCAAATTTCACCAACCCCATGGCATGGATCAAATCGGTATGAAGTGTCCATCCGGAGATTGGAAAATTCTCGACGGCTCGTTGAGTTTGTGCTCCATAATACGCTGATTTTGGGACCTGGACTTCTCCCATGGAGTCACATTCAATACGGAATTCAGACATCATTTCTCCTATTCGGCAAACGCTGGCAGCATCAGCATCGACTGGGGATCCGCAATATTTACGGCTAAGCCGAAATTACGTCACAGTCTTGTGTATGATTGATTATTGATGAGATCATTACCATGAGTCTCATCATTCGCTCGATCCATGATAACGATTTCAGGCGACAATCGCACATGGCCAGCATGAGAATTCGATGAAGGAATTCCGATGCTTATGAGACATTAATTGAATGATTCTCCAATCGTCATGCGCAACATACCAAAGAAAAAAGCACAGACAATTTGTCTGCACTTTGAAATTCTTAGCGGGTAACGAAATCAAGCTGCTGAAGAAAGTGGATTATGCTGATTTTTTGCGCAGGCCAGAACTTCCTGAACGAGATTTCCGTAATCGTGGGCTCCGGTCGAGTCGGGAGCGTATTCGAAAATGGACTGAGCATAACTGGGAGCTTCGGCAAGACGGATGTTTCGGCGGATGCGACTATTAAATACTTTCGCATTTGCCCAGGGTGCCTGTGGATCACTTTCTTCCAGGAATCGCATCAAATCATCGGTTACGTCAGCTGCCAGTCTCGTACCTGTTTCATACAGGCAAAGCATCATGCCCGTGATTATCAGATTACGGTTCAAACGTCTTTTGATCAGGGCGGTCGTTTCCAACAAACGCGATAACCCTTGTAGACTCAAATAGTGTGGCTGAACAGGGATTAAGATTTCTGTGGCGGCTGTCAATGCGTTAATCGTTACCGTGTTCAACGCTGGCGGGCAATCCATGATGACATAGTCGAGAGGTTTGTCACGCTCTTCTCGCGCAAACTGCTCCAGAGCCTGCTTAAGAATAAATTCTCGCCCCTGTGCATCGACCAACTCAACTTCAACCGCTGCCAAATCAATATTGGCAGGAACGACCCAGAGATTGGATTTGACCAACTGGCGAGTTTCGACCAGTTTCCGTTCCCCAGAGAAAACCTGATAGATCGTTTGCATCCCCTGGTTAATATCGATCCCCAGATGGGATGACGAGTTTCCCTGGGAATCGAGATCGATCAGGCAAACCCGTTTTCCCAGACGAGCCAGTCCTGCTGCAATATTAACACTGGACGTTGTTTTACCAACGCCGCCCTTTTGATTCATGATGGCGATAATTCGCATCGGAGTCCTTCCCTCTTTGTTTTAATGTCGCTCTGCTCATCCTCAAGCGACCGACTTTCAAGCAGCAGAACTATATCGCTCCTGTGTCCAAAGGTGAATAGCGATCTGAAAACAGCAGTCGTTACAAAATGATCATTGAATGGCCTGAAATACAAAGGATTTTAATAATCTCCCACAACAGGGTTTAGAAAAATTCATAAAAAAAGCAGAAGGTCTTAGTAGACCTTCTGCTTGAGCAATCAGCTAAGAATCACAAGGATTCATTTCCTGCTTATATGATCATTCCAGGAATGATCAAGCAAGATTAGCCACGGCTTCCGCTAGAACCCCAGCTTCCGCTTGATCCGCTTGATCCTGAGCTGCCACGTCGTTTGAACAAACGTCGTCCGCCGCTTGAACCACTAGATCCGCTTGAACCTTTTGATCCTGAGCTGCTGTAGCCGCTTGATCCGCCGCTAGAGTCCGAGTCGCCGCCGCTTGAGCCGCCACTTGAATCTCCGCCGCTTGAACCGTGGCTGCCTGAGCTGTGGTGATAACCACCGCTTGAGCCATGGCTTCCGCCACTTGAACCGCCGGAAGAACCCCAGCTGCCGTGACTTCCTGAGCTACCGTGACGTCGTGCTTCTGCGTTTGTTGTGAACGCAAATGCCAATGTCGCGACTGCTGCCAAAAAGAACATTCCACTCTTACGCATCTTACTTCTCCTTCGTTGCCTGTCCTGCAGATCCTGGAACGAAAATAATTGTGTCATCCAACATAGATAACACGACCCACGTGGCCGGTGCAGGTGCCCTCGATAGCCAAAATATGGCATATCAGCAGGACCAGGTAATATGGAGAACCCACACTTTACAATCACCGCTACCACTTGTTCATCACGAGTTTAACTCTGGGGAAAAGGGCCTTCAAGGGTTGTTTAAGGATTTTGGGACATTTTGATAGTATTTAGTGCTTGGGTTAAATATACATCATATTGCTGACCAGGAAGGGAATTTTTCCATAGAAACTTTGAAATATGAGTGAGGAGATCCTGTGATTTTAATCGGGATGGCAAATTTCAACCGATTTGAATGAGTATCTATTGATGCGACGAGGTTTGCAAGATTTACAAAAAAGGACCATCAGAAGGCATTTCTTACCGTCTGAACTCAGATTCACAGAAACTATTGACAGAACTTACCGTTCAATTTACCGTCTCCACAAATTCACAGGAGCAACACGATTTGAGACAATCATCTCAATCACCATTAACCTGCTGAATCGCTCAATTAGTGTCAGATCACGAATGAATCGTGTTCTCATCCCTCAAATATTTGCGAATGGAGTCGCACATGACTAAGCCCGTGGCTTCGACTGTCCCATTTCCCACCTCTTCTTCTGCTCATGATCCAATTCCGTTGATTGATCTGAAGCCTCAATATCAAAGTATCAAGCAAGAGATTGATGAAGCCGTTCAGCGTGTCTTTGAAAATCAGACATTTGTGCTGGGTGATGAAGTCTCCAAATTTGAGTCTGAAATTGCCAGTTATTGTGATTCTCGCGAAGCAATCGGATGTGCGTCCGGTACGGATGCATTAATTCTGGCGTTGCAGGCGCTTAATATTGGACCGGGTGATGAAGTCATCACTTCACCGTTCACCTTTTTCGCGACCGCCAGTTCCATCGAGCGTGTTGGAGCCAAGCCGGTGTTTGTCGATGTCGAAGAAAATGGTTTCAACATCAATCCTCAGGCTATCTCAGCGGCTGTCACTTCCAGAACCAAGGCCATTATGCCGGTTCACATTTTTGGACAGTGCGCCAAAATGGAAGAAATCAATCGAATAGCCACGAAGCACAATCTGGCAGTTATTGAAGATGCTGCTCAGGCGATCGGATCGGAATATCGTGGACGTCGAACCGGCGTTCT
Organism: Rubinisphaera italica; assembly: GCF_007859715.1. Lineage (NCBI taxonomy): Bacteria > Pseudomonadati > Planctomycetota > Planctomycetia > Planctomycetales > Planctomycetaceae > Rubinisphaera > Rubinisphaera italica. The sequence goes on along the minus strand of NZ_SJPG01000001.1, from coordinate 4,139,559 downwards.
GGGCACCATTGGCTGTTTCAGTTTCTTTCCGACAAAGAATTTGGGTGGAGCCGGCGATGGTGGGATGATCACGACTGACGATGCTCAACTGGCGACTCGGTTGAAGCGATTGCGTGTTCATGGCGATGCCGGTCGGTATCAGCATATCGATCTTGGGATGAACAGTCGACTCGATTCGCTGCAGGCAGCCGTCCTGTCAGTGAAATTACGATATCTCGACAGCTGGACCGAAGGCCGGCAACGTAACGCCAGCTGGTATCAGGAGCTGTTTGATCGCGAACAATTGGGCAGTGTGATCCAGTTGCCAAAAACATTGCCCGATCGCCGTCACGTCTACAATCAATATTGTGTTCGTGTTCACGATGGCCTGCGAGACGAAGTCTTGAATTCTCTGCGTGAACAGCAAATTGGTTGTGCCGTTTATTATCCACAACCACTGCACCTGCAACCTTGCTTTGCCCATCATGGATACAAAGAAGGTCAGTTCCCGATTTCCGAACAACTCAGCCGAGATATCATGGCTCTGCCCATTTTTGCCGAACTCAACCTCGGTCAACTCGAACGAGTTGTCTCTGGAGTTGGCAAAGCCGTTCGCTCTGCTCAATCGAAATCATCGTCGATATCCAAAGCCGCTTAGAATTGCTCGTTGATCATAATAAAACGCCGCCCCAGAATTCAGGGCGGCGTTTTTTATTTGTCACAGAATGTAGCAAGCAGTAAAGATTAATTTGCAATCTTGTACTCTTTCTCGGATTTCACATCCGCTCCGAAACTTTTGCGGAAATCTTCGATGACCCCATCAACTGTTTTCTGTGGCCCGACCAGTTTCAGGAAGTAGTTTCCCTGATCCTTGATTTCCAGAATCACGGCCAGCATCCGATGATCGGGTGCGTCAATGGTTTTGCGCAAGAATGGAGGACCGTCTGGCTTCTTATACAGACCAGCGATGTTCGCCATATGATATTTTCCCTGCTCGGTAGTCCCTTGTGTCAGTTTCAGCTCCAAACCTTCGGAATCAAATTGATTAATCCAGCGAGTGATGTTGTCATCGACTGAACCTCCGAATGGCGGGAAGACAACGAGTTCGGCTGATCCGTCTGCACCTTCAGCAGCAGGAATGGAGAACTGAGCCAGACGCAAACGGTTATCAGGAGGCTGATTTTCCCAAGACTCTGGTATCGACAAAGTTAGTTCACCCAGATTGACATCGTTCGTCTTTGTTTCTTTCTTTTCCTCTTCAGCCAGCATCACAGGAACGCCCGGAAGATTGGGCTCAATACCTGTCACTTCAGCCAGTTCAGGTCCCTGCTTCGGCAACGCAATGCCGGGTACTCCCAGTTCAATCTTATACAAACCAGTACGGGCGGTAATGTAAAGCGTCTTGTTCTCAGGACCACCAAAGGTGCAGTTCGCTGGTTTTTCCGGTGTCGCAATTCGTCCAATCAAATCGCCAGCGGGATTCAAGACGACAATCCCATCGTAAGTTGCATAAAGATTCCCGTGGATATCGTGAGTCATTCCATCAGGACCGCCATTGCCATCAATTTCAGGATCGCCCTTGTAAATCAAATGGCCGGCTGTCACCTGACCGGGAGCCTGAATACTGTAGCGATAAACTTCGCCCCGATTGGGCTCAGCTACATACAGCAGTTTTCCATCGGGAGAGATTGTCACCCCGTTTGGTCGTTCGAGATCTTCAATGATTCGAACTGTTTTACCATCCGGATGAATGTAGTACACCGCCATCATTGGCTGAGGCAGTTCCATCTCAGGACCATAATAAGGATCCGTAAAATACATCCCCCCCTGGCTGTCGATCGCCAGATCATTTGGGCCGTTCATCCGATCATTATTGAAAGTGTCGACCAGATATCCGAGAACTTTTCCTTTTGCATCCATTTTCATGACATGCCCGTCACCCATCTGGCAGGCATAGATGAATCCCTGCTGGTCGCACATCAGACCATTACAACGACCGACGGGAGTGGCAAAATCGGAGAGTTTGCCGTTTGCATCGAATTTAACAATGCGATCGTTCGGAATATCCGTAAAGAGGAGAAATCCTTCGGGATGCCAGGCAGGTCCTTCGGTAAACTTGAAGCCTTCTGCTAGTTTCTCCACTTGGGAGCCTGGCGGCAGAATCTCGTCCCATTCCCCTGCCATTGCAGAAGCGGATAGTAAAGAGGTGAGGACGACCGGAACAACAAGTGTCGACGTGATACAGCTGAGCAGGCCCGATTTGAGCATTTCCATGGATTTCATGGCATTCCTCGCAATAATAGACAACGAAACGACAGAGACAGAAAACTCCAGTCACGCCGGTGACCGAGTTTCAACCAGGAGATTTTGCGGGAGGCTTCCTGATCGAACCTGTCAATTCCTGACGATTTGTATAAACTTAGCCCGCAATGAATGAACTTAATTAAGATTGTGAACGAAGCTACGCCGATTTTCAATGCGCGGGCTCAATCCTGCACAGATTTCTCCTCACGGACTCCAAAACGCGTGACAGAATTTTCGACCATTATTACTCCATCCACCAATCACAAGACTGGTCTGACGTCGGGAAACAAATTTCTTGATCCCCGCGGCAAGAACCTGCTATCCGTTCAGAATCTCCTCCATCAATTGGTCGATGGTCTGACCGAAGAACTCTCAGCAGCAGTCGAGTTAGCTCCCGTACCAACAGAGTGGATGAGCATTCCCCAATCGCAACTCATTCCCGATCAACCGGTTTCCGATACAGAACTCCTGGAAACCTGCAGACAGTTGGTTCGTGGTTCGATGAATCCTGCTCACCCACGTTACATGGGGCACATGGATCCCCTGCCCTCAATCAGTTCCGTGATGGGCTCTCTGGTGACTGCTGCGGTGAATAACAATGTCCTCAGTCGGGAAATGTCGCCGATTTTTTCCGAACTCGAACAACGCCTGATGCGGGAACTCGCGTTACGCTTCGGACTCCCCGAAACCGCAGGCGGCATGCTTCAAAGTGGAGGAACACTCTGCAATCTCCAAGCCTTGACCGTTGCCCGCAACAGTCAACTCGGGTTGAACGACGTCCACAGGAATGGATTGATCCAACTGACAAGTCAGCCCGTTATTTTTGCTTCTGAACTGTGTCACAGCTCGGTTCAAAAATCTGCCATGATTCTCGGCTTGGGGACTGCAGCCGTCATCCCGGTTAAAGTCGATGATCAATGCCGCATGTGTCCCGAAGCCTTGATGAACGCAATCACCCTATCCCGTAAATCAGGACAACTCCCCTTCGCCGTGGTTGCCACGGCTGGCACAACTGTCACAGGAAATATCGATCCTCTCCCAGCGATTGCAAAAATCTGTCAAAACGAAAACCTCTGGTTTCACGTCGATGCCAGTTATGGTGGAGCGGCTATTTTTAGCGAGGCACACAAGTCGTGCCTGCAAGGAATTGAGCGAGCCGACTCGATCACGTTCAATCCACAGAAATGGTGCTATGTCACTAAAGCCTGTGCGTTGGTTTTGTTCCGAGAAGAAAAAATACTCGATCGCTACTTCCGCGTCGCCCATCCCTATATGAGCCTGAACGAAGAAGATCACAAAATTAATCTTGGCGAATGGGGCATCCAGGGAACCCGCGCCCCCGAAATTGCCAAGTGGTGGCTGACACTCCTGCAGTTCGGGAAAAGCGGTCTCGAAAAACTAATCGATCACAGCTACGACATGGTCAATCGTTTCAATCGGCTGATCGATGAACGCGATTACATCGAACGAGCCTCGATTTCCGAAATGAATATTGTCTGTTTTCGGGATACACGCGGCAGTCAGAACGAAGCGGCTCTGGGCGAAAGAAATCAGCGTCTACAACGCGGCTTGATGAAAGACTGCCAGACCTTCGTCTCACTCCCCCGTTTCCGAAATTCCCGCTGGCTCAAAGCGGTCCTGCTTAATCCCTTCACGACAGTGAATGATCTGCAGGAAATCTTCGAGTACATCGATCAATTCGAAGGAGATTGAGGCTGCAGATTTTTTCAAGCACGAAGCGCAAGCAAGTGTGTTCTCACGTCTTTTAAACACACTCGCTTGCGCTTCGTGCATGTAGAATCAAAATAACTGTCATGATCGGTATGAAATCCAAAATGGTGACGTGTGGATGGGGGCGTGGTGAAGCGCCCCCACCAGAAATATTTGTCAAATACGGCCTGAATATAATAGCAAGGCTCTGATGGATGGGCACCGTTTTATGCATGCCATTGAGAGGACAGTGGCAATAGAGTTCTTTAATTGAGCTCCAAATATTTTCCTCTGAGAACTCTGTGGCTTAAGCTTTAATTCTTTAATAGCTCAGTCCGTGAGCACTTCTTTCTGCCCATAAAGCCCCGTCAATAACAACGGCAACAGAATCAGATTGCCGATCAAGCCTCCCAGCATGGCGATACTGACGAGCACACCAAAGTAAATCAGCGGTACAAATTCTGAGAGCGTCAGTACCGAAAACCCACAGATCAGTGCGACATTTGAGAACACGAGTGACAATCCGACTTGTGATTGAGTCAACTTCAGTGCCTCTGCATGTGTTCGTCCCGATTTTTTTTCGCGAAAATAGGACGAGAGATAATGGATACTCGAATCGACGGTCAATCCAATCGAAACACTGGCGATCATAGCCGTGCCAATGTTGACCAGGGAGCCAATCCAGCCGAGTGTGCCGACGAGAATGACAATGGGAAACAGATTCGGCACTAGTGAAATCAAACCGACTTTCCAGCTGCGAAAAGCGATCGTCATACCTATAAAGATGCCGCAGGCGGCCAGCGTAAAACTGACGACCTGATCACTCAGCAAACTCAATATGATATTCGCCAGCAGCACATACAGTCCTGTGCATTTTGCATCTGGAAAATATTTTTGTGCGGTTTGGGTCACTTCCTCAATCATCTGTAATTTGAGTTCGGCTGGCAGACGTTCGAGAGCTCTTAATAGAATCCGCATCCGCTTTTCTTCTGGATTGAACAGACTCGGTTCGAACTCTGGCTGCATTTTCTGGAGTGTTTCGCGCTTTGCATCCAGCGTTCGACCCGCTACCGAAGGAATGAAATCGATGCCATCCGTATAGGCGATTACTTTTGTCAAAGCGGAATGCCCCTCAATTTCAATCGCTTTGAGTTCCTCAGAGAGTTCGCGTAATTTGTCAATCGCTGCTGGATCGGTCACATCGGCAAATGGGAAATTGACTTCGTAATTTCCTGCTCCTCCGAGATTGGCTTCGACAAAATTGAGTGCCTGCACAATCGGGCTGTTCTCTCGAAAGTTTTTGCTGAAGTCAGTTTCAATCCTCAGAAAACTCAAGCCGATCAATCCAAATATCATCAGCAACAATGCCAGACTGGCAATGGTTTTGGGAATGCGAAACACCAGCCTGAGCAATTTCAGCAAACCGCCTGTGACCCATTTTTCCCAGCCATATTTGAGGGGGTCGATACTGAAATTTCCCAGCAGGACTCCACCGGGAATAATTGTAAAAGCTGCCAGTAATGTGAACAGCACACCTAGCACCATCATGATGCCGAAGCTGCGAATTGGCACAATATCGCTGGACAACAACGCTCCAAATCCAATGGCGGTTGTCGCACAAGCCCAGCAGATAGCCGGGAGTAGTGTGGAAAGAGTCATTCGCAAAGCGAGAATCCGTTCCTGTTCCCGCCTCAATTCTCGGAAATAAATCGTGATGTGCATCACGGTCGCGATGCCGATAATCGTGACCAGTGAATTGAGCATTGAACTGACCATACTCAGTCGCATACCGGAAATGACCAGAAAGGCTTTCGTCCAAATGAGAGCGGCCTGCACCATCACGAGGGGCAAAATCATCCAGCGCAGACTGCGAAAGAAAAAGAAAATCACGGCCAGTAAAATTAATGAGGAGACGAGGCCCAGTATGGCTCCATCCTTCTCGACCACTTCAAACATATCGTGAACCTGGACTGGCTCGCCAACCACATAGGCAGGCGGATTATGGCTGGCAGCCAGTTCGCGAATGTTAGCTAGTGTTTCGGCCCGCGAAACGGAGCTTAATTCTTCAGGCTTCAAGCGAATAACGACCGCTGTTGTGACTCGATCTTGACCAACCAATGCCCCCTCTGCAAAATTGAGAGCAGACTCTCGAACCGTCGGAATTCTCATGAACAGATTGCCGATGAAGCCAATGTTCTTCGGCTGCAGCACGGCAGAAAGCGTTTGCGTACTTTCTGGATTCACCCCGTCCAACTTCCCAAGAGTTTTTCCAAAGGCTTCAATCTCGATCAAAGATTCCGAAGTGAGCAGATCGTCCTGCTTCCAGGCGAGCATCACAAATTCATCACCACCAAACAGGGACTTACTTTCCTGATAACTGAGCAGCAATGGATGATCGAGTGCAAATAACGATTCAATGGAACGATCCAATTGCAATCGTTGCGAATATGGATAGGCGAGAGCCGTGAGCACAAATGCAAAGACCAGCAGGCTGATCCGCCACTGAATCAGAAAAGAAGCGGTCCGTTTCCAGAATCCGGTATCAACAATCGTAACCGACGGACTTTCAGCCGGGAGATCAGTTGTTGAAGAATCCGGCTGCGTTGTCATAAGAATTGGCTCTGAGACTATATAATTAAGTTCAGCTGATCACATCGGAGCGATACTTTACGGAATGATAGCATTCCCACAGCAGAATAAGAGCCTCAATCCATGCAAATGCAAGCACGAATCGCAAGCAAGTGAATCCAACTGCAGCTCACTCGCATGCGATTCGTGCTTGTCATTAAAACTTTCAGGAACTTTCCCAACCCCGTGAACGTTCCACCGCTCGGGTCCAACCTCGATAGAGTTTATCGACTTCATCTGATGTCATCGCTGGTTCAAAAGCCTGATCGATGACCCATTTTTTAGTTAATTCCGCCTGGCTTTCCCAGAAACCAATTCCCAGTCCTGCCAGATAAGCGGCTCCCATAGCCGTTGTTTCCAGAATGACAGGTCGATGAACCGACGTTTGCAGAAGGTCAGCCTGAAACTGCATCAAAAAGTTGTTACTGGTCGCTCCTCCATCGACGCGAAGCTCGGCCAGTCGAATTCCCGAATCCCGATTCATCGCATCGAGGACATCCCGCGTCTGATAGGCAATCGACTCCAAAGCCGCCCGAACCAGATGAGCTTTTGTCGTCCCTCGGGTTAATCCAATTGCTAATCCACGTGCCTCGGCATCCCAGTAAGGAGCGCCCAGCCCAACAAACGCCGGCACAAAGTAAACTCCATGCGTATCTTCAACAGAGGTTGCCATCGCTTCCGACTCGCTCGCGTGAGCGATGATTTCCAAGCCATCCCGCAACCATTGAATCGCGGCTCCGGCTATGAAAATCGCTCCTTCCAGACAATAGGTTGTCTGTCCATTGATTCGCCAGCCGATTGTCGTAAGCAAACCATTTTCAGAGAGTCGCGGCTTCGATCCGATGTTCATCAGCATAAAACAGCCGGTGCCGTAAGTGTTCTTTGCCATGCCCGGCTCATAACAGATCTGGCCAAACGTAGCCGCCTGCTGATCTCCTGCCGCTCCGGCGATCGGAATCGACTTTCCAAAAATCTCAGGATCTGTCTCGGCAATCAGGCCACTCGAATCGACAACCTCAGGCAAGATGGCAGCCGGGATGTTGAGCATCTCCAGCATTTCGGGACTCCATTCCTGTTGATGAATATCAAACAGCAAAGTACGCGAAGCATTGGAGATGTCAGTCACATGTTTCCGACCGCCGGTTAGTTTCCAGATGAGATAGGAATCGACAGTTCCGAACAGAATTTCTCCGCGTTCTGCTCGAGAACGCAATCCTTCAACATTCTCGAACAGCCAGGTCAGTTTTGTGCCGGAAAAATAGGGGTCAATTAACAGCCCTGTAATTTCACGCAGTCGATCTCCAACGCCAGCTTCTTTCAGTCGCTGGCAGATTCCCGAGGAAACTCGACTTTGCCAGACAATCGCGTTGCCGACTGGTTTGCCTGTTTCTTTCTCCCACAACAACGTGGTTTCACGTTGATTGGTAATTCCGATCGCTGCAACTTGCTCGGCTGAAATCCTTGAACGACGGAGCACTCTTTTCGCGACCGTCAACTGAGACTCCCAGATGTCAGCCGGATTGTGTTCGACCTGACCGGGAGCCGGGTAAATCTGCCGATACTCCTGCTGTTCAGTCCCGACGGCTCGCCCATCATGATCGAACAAAATCGCCCGACTCGAAGTCGTCCCCTGATCGAGTGCAAGAATATATTGGGACATTGAGTCACCTTTTCAAGGCATACAGTAATGTAGGTCAGGCACTGCCTGACGAAATGTGTGAGCCAATTTATTAATTGTCAGACAATAACTGACCTGCAACAGCTCGCTGATTGATTTTCAATTCCCACGTGCCAGAATCCGGTCGATCAGCATCTGCCGAACAGTTTTCGGATCTGCTCCCTTGAGTTCTTTCATCACCTGACCAATCAATGGCCCGACGGCCTGCTGTTTACCGCCCTGCACATCGGCCACGACCTTTTCATTTTTGTCGATAATGGCATCGATAATCCCTTCGAGTGCTCCTGTATCGGTAACGAGTTTCAGGCCCTTTTCGTCAATAAGTCGATCGACATCAGCCGGTTTGGATTGCTGGCCTTCATTTTCAAGTAAAGCCGCAAAGACATCCCGTGCGCCTTTGTTTGCCAGATCCCCCGCCACAATTCGTTGCAGCAGTGTTCCCAAAGTTTCCGCATCGATTGGGAATTCACTGAGGGTGCAGCCGCGGTCGTTCAACTCGCGTTGAACATCCTGCGTCACCCAGTTGGCGGCTTGCTTGCCATCACCACTGGTTTTGGCAACCTGCTCAAAGTACTCGGCGAATTCGACACCCTGATCGACAATCACGCCGGCATCGTATTCCGAAAGTCCGAATTCGGATTGAAATCGTTTCTTGCGAGCCTGCGGGAATTCGAGCAGATCGGCTCGGATTTTCGCCAGGAATTCTTCACTGACGGTGACGGGTACAAGATCGGGATCGGGAAAGTAACGATAATCGGAGGCTTCTTCTTTTCCACGTTGAGCAAACGTCACCGATTTATCTGCATCCCAGCCCCGAGTCTGCTTGGCAACATCGCCAAATGTCTCACCTGTTTTCTGCCAATGCTTATACTGTCGTGTCGACTCATACTGAATCGCCGCTTCGACTCCACGAATGCTGTTCATATTTTTGACTTCCACAATCGGAGTTGCAATCACCGAACCATCTTCCTGCGGGATATGCAGGTTGACGTTCGCGTCGCACCGCAAACTCCCCTCCTGCATGTTGCAGTCGGAAACGCCGAGATAAGTCAGCAACAATCGCAAATCTTCCAGATAGCGACGGGCCTCAAAAGCCGAATTCATATCTGGCTCGGAGACAATTTCGAGTAGTGGTGTTCCTGCTCGATTCAAATCGACCAGACTGTCACCACCGCGGCCCGATTCATCGTGCATGTTCTTCCCGGCATCTTCTTCAAGATGCACCCGGTTAATCCGAACCCGTTTCAAGTCGTCCGTCAAATCCGATTCCACTTCCAAATACCCATTATTACTGAAGGGCAAATCGTACTGACTGATCTGATATCCCTTAGGAAGATCGGGATAGAAATATTGTTTACGATCCCACTTGGTGTGCCGGGCGATTTCGCAATTGAGGGCCATCGCGGTGCGAACAGCCAGATGAAACGCCTTGCGATTCATCACAGGCAGCGTACCCGGCAGGCCGATTGTCACGGGATCGGTCTGAGTATTTGGGGCATCGGGATTGAACCGATTGATGCATCCACTGAAAAGTTTGGTTTGCGTGAGCAATTGCGAGTGGACTTCAAGTCCGATTACGAGTTTGTAAGCCGTCATACGTCTATCATTCATTGAGAAATCAACTTGCTTGAATCCAGTAACGGAATCAGCATGTTTCAAAGATTACATCGAGAATGAATAGTTTATCGGCCTCTATCAGTGTGTAGCAACCAAGAGCGGAAGTAAGCCTCACTCGGTTCAATTCTGCTTGAAATTTCGCAGCAGGCCCTGCTGATCAAAAGCCGATTCCGGGAAGCAGTTCAGCATTTTACGGACAAGAACCTGCAATGGATTGAGCGATTCACCTTTGCGAATTTCGGCAATCAGATTCCAGTTCAAATCAGCACTGGCAGGGGATTGATCGTGCAATTTCAGTTCCGGAAACACCACCGCCAACGGCTGTTCGCCCCAGGTGTGTGCCCGTTTGGATTCAAAGAGGACATCGTCGATCTGATATTTGCTGGCTAGATGACCGCAGAGAAAATCGGACCACATTTCCGCGTTTTTTCGCATTTCATTGAGTGTCCGCATTCGTGCGGCATCAATTTGATGGCCCGCCAGTATTAATTTCAGGCAACGAATCCGCACCTGCATTTGAGCGGCCAGCACACTGCGGGCAATCGGTTCGGCATGCCGTGCGTTTTGCTCGACATCAGCTGCCTTAAGGATCGTGAACCAGACCCGATGCAGAATATCGGCACGAAAAACATCCCGCACATCCGGTTCATATTCCAGCCAACATTGACGCTGTCGAACCTGGGTGCCCGTCTGCAGAACCTTCTGACAAACCGCCAGGTTTTGCATCCAATCATTTGTCATATCACGAGAATAAGCCCAGTAGCTGTGCAGGGGACTATCTTCGAGTAGTTGAGGTTGCTTAATAATATGGTCAGCATGTGCCATCAATTGAGCAGCCGCATCGACAGTTTGAGATAAATTCAAAGGACTATTCCAATCGCAGTTTCAAAATCGATCTGATAAATAGCAATCAGGCTACTTCAGATCGATTTGTTGTGAGCATTAAGCAGCAGAATCTTGCTGACTGGAGATGAATAGAGCAGATTCAATGCCAGAGAATCCCTGGATCACAATTAATCGGGTTGGGCAATATTTTTTGTTCAATCTCAACCCGAAGCGTCAGCGAGGAGACGGCGTCCCCAACAATCCATGCCTGCCCCTCGCTGACGCTTTGGGTTAGGGTAATTGAAGTAACAGCTTACCCTTAATGGTGTTAGGGAAATACTAGAATCAGGTGCCCTAAACGCACTGAATCATGATTTGGATAATTATTGGAGACAGAATCATTTCCCCACTGAATGAATTTCAGAGATCTCGGCAGGAATCTCCTGATGCAATTTTGCAACATGGGGGCGCCAAAGTCGCAACGCTTCATCATTTTTTCAGGAAGCGTTTTCTCAAGCGATTACCCAGGTGAATCGGTCGCAGTGGCCGCGAAATCGAGCCGGGTGCAGGTTTGCCCGTCGACGACAATTTTCCCGGTCATATAAAAGGTATCTTTGAGTCGTTCGGTCACTTCGACATAGACATTGGCTGTGTCTCCGGGGCGAACCATGTGCTTGAACTTCACGTTGTTGATGCGAGTCGCGACAGGAACCTTATCGGCTTCGAGAGCATGCTTACGAGAAATCAGGATCGCACCAGCCTGCAGAGCCATTTCAATTTGAAGAACCCCTGGCATGATCGGGAAATCGGGGTAATGACCCTGGAAAACAGGCAGGTCAGGATTGATGTAAGTCGTTGCGTGAATGTTGTTTTCGCTCAGTTCGAGCACTTCATCGATCCACAAAAACGGGTCACGATGAGGAATACATTCTTTAATCTGTTCTTGATCCATCCCGAAGGCCTTTGCTGATACCGGCGCTGTCAATATCGAACGTCAATGCTTAACTGATATTACGATGCTTGGAAATTCGCTTCTACTGGTATTATGAGACTTCAGACTCAGGTTGCAAGATTGCACAAATTCTGATTGTCAAAAGTTCATGTTCTGATCATTGAAATTGAACTGAAGTATTTTTACAAGCACGAAGCGCAAGCGAGTGTGTTTACTTGCAATAAAGGACTCACTCGCTTGCGCTTCGTGCTTGTATATGATATCTCCAAAAATCAAAACAATCCCGATGGTTCATCGCTGAAGGGATGCAACGTTTTTGGGAGGGATTCCTTCGGCAAGTGGTCGACGAGTGCTTCAGCCATGCTAAAATCATCGGCGGTCGTGACCTTGAGGTTCATTGCCGAGCCTTCGACAATATGGACGGGAACTCCCAGACGTTCGACGAGTTGAGCTTCATCAGTCGGCTGGAAATCGCCTCGTTGATCGTAGGCTTTCTGCAAAAGATCCTTGCGAAAGACCTGCGGCGTTTGAGCCAGCCACATTTGATCTCGGGGGACCGTTTCTTCAATCCTACCGTTATTCACCCGTTTCATGGTGCTGGTGACGGGAATTCCGAGAATAGCCGCGTCATTTTCAGCTGCGGCTGCGAAAACTCGATCGACCCATTTCTTCGTCAGCAGGGGACGAGCCGCATCGTGCACGGCGACAAAATCGATGTCATCTCCCATATGAGCCAGGCCATTCAAAACAGAATCGGCACGCTCGGCGCCCCCATCGACAACTTCGATATCCATGAAGGCCAGGTTTGGCTGAAATTTGGTTGTGAAGTATTCCCGATCTTCCGGAGAGATCACCACAACCGTTTTGGCAACATCATTGCGATTTACAAAATGCTCAACCGCTCTCAGCCAGATCGCGCGACCTTTCAGATCGACGAAGGGCTTCTTTCGCTGGTTTTTTGAAAATCGGCTGCTTTTCCCGGCTGCGGGAAGAATGACTCCAAATTTGCTGGACATGTTGCTCACTCCTGTTGTCTGAGACCTCAAGTTGGCCTGATTATTTCAAGCCAGCCGAAATCACACAATGCAGTGACTCTTGTACATGTTGCGTGGCTGTTTTTCAGCGATCCCTCGGGAAATATGGAGCCTCAATTAGGTCAGAAGTCAGGTCGCTTTGCTCTCTGGGTGGACGAAGTCCGCAAGAGGTCTACAGTTTGAGGGAGAATTTTTTAGAGAACATCTTACGACTGCGCCGCCCCGAAAGAATCTTTTGGGGCTATCCAGACAAAGGCAGTCACTGAACGACAGCAAATACATCCATTTTCTCAGACTGATAAACGGTGGGCAGACCGTTAGTCCGAAGACAGTTTTGCATTTACATTTGAAGTCGATTTGTTTCCCAGGATCGGGAATCGATGTTTCATGAATTTTGGCTGAGGAACTTTCCAGCCATTCAAATTTCGACCAGAAACGAGCGGATCTGCAATCTCTTCGGTCGGTTTAGGTTGGATTTCTAAAACTATCTGGAGACATTTCAACCACTCAATATCCCAGCGATTTTGTTTTGCTTCCTGTTTTAAAGCATCATCACAAACCTGTAAGTCTTCTGTCCACTGATCGGTGTTCATCATGGAAGTGCGGGTTTTGAGTTGGTGCTGAAACAGTTCCGTCCAGCGAGTGATCAACCCGAGAATACGATCTTCAGCATGCAAATCCGATGCACGAACTCCAAACGGGATTCCGGTTCCATCAAGACATTCGTGGTGTTGTCGTATCATTCGAGACAGACCAGGACCATAGCGTTTGATATTCCCCGTGAGGGCAGCTGACCATTCGGAATGATGACCTTTCCGTATAATGTGATCTGAGAGTTGAGGATGCCAGAATGCGGTATCTTTCAAGAGGGCAGCCGCAATTAAAGGCTCTGTTTTGACTTTTAACGTTTCTGTGCGAACTAACTTCGCACAGAGATACGATGCTTGCAGAGCATTCGCGAGCGGCAATCGACGCACTGATGGAGTCGTATTCAATTCATAATCAGCGATGGAACTGCAGAGCGTTAACCAGAGTTTCTGATCAATTGTTGAATCTGCGGCTGCATTGATGACCGATTGCACGAGAGTCTGAACCCGCACAAATCCGACACTTTTCCCGGATGAGAGAGCAGAGAGAAGTTCATCGGTCGCGTTAAACAAATTGTCCACACGGTTATGTAATTCCAGTAACGTCTCGACATCACTCAGCAAAATGTCAAGAGCCTGATGAAGTTGGGCGGCTGCCAGAAACACTTCGATCGATTGCCAAGCTGGGGAAGTATCGGGAATGAGCCGACGGCGAAGTTGAATCAGATCGAGTGTCTGTCTTTGCAGTCGATGGGCTTGTGTGGAAATCGCAGATTTCTGAAGAGTAATTCGAGCAGTCCCAGAAAGTCGCTTGAGAAAGGCCTGCTCCCGAGCTTGCGGAGACTGCCCCAGTTTTGTTTCTCGCACCCGGCAACCCGATTTCGCCTGAAGGGAATTCTCCAGGAATTTTTCCCAGATTGGAATTCCAGCCAGTGGTTCGGGCAGAGATCCACTTCTTGCGAATTTTGTGAATTCATCTCGCATTGTTCAATAAATGCCCGTGTCATGAAAAGAGGTGTCACCGTAATGCATGGATTCACGCATTAATATTATCGGCGAATAAAACGATTGGTATCGCAATAAACTCTGCAAGTTCGAACGATCCTGCAGAATCTTTAAGACCTTCCCCGGAATTTTACTGAACAGCCGATTCCTGCATGACTACAATAGGTATGGTTTGCAGGGATAACTCCGGTCGGTTAAGTCAGATAAACTTTAGCGACTGCAGAGTTTTTCCCGTGGCGACGACCGGCAAGAATGAATCTGACAGTTCAGCAGAAATTATAGGATGCCGATAACTTGTGTCAGTCTGTGCAACTTTTCGCACTAAGTTCAAATGATAAAAAGAGGCTCATCATGGCGAGCGATTTTCGTCGAAAAGAAATCCTGCCCGAAATCACCGAGCAGATTGTGGCCAGCTATCACGAGATCGGTTCGATCAACCATCTCGGACATTGTCCACTCCCGAGTTATAACGAAATCACTTCGTTATTGGCGGATCTATCCGAGATCCTGTATCCCGGATATCGTCGGCGACAGAATCTCCATTTTGGGAATGTGCCATATCACGTGGGTGATTTGATTGACACCCTGCACGATACACTGACCCAGCAAATCTGCCGAGCCTTGCGTCACGATTTCACCACTCGTAACGATGCCGATTGCGAAGCGATTATCGAAAAAGATTTTGAAGCGGAAGCTCAGGAGATTACGATCAACTTTTTGAAGACGATTCCTGAACTCCGTTCGATTCTCTCCAAAGATGTTCAAGCCGCTTACGATGGCGACCCGGCTGCAAAGAGCCTGGATGAAATCATCTTTTCCTATCCAGGATTAGAAGCGATTACAACACATCGACTGGCTCACGAACTGTATCGTCGCAATGTCCCCTTCATTCCACGCATGATGTCGGAGTGGTCTCACTCGAAAACGGGGATCGATTTACACCCCGGAGCCAACATCGGCCATTCGTTCTTTATCGATCACGGAACCGGTGTGGTTATCGGAGAAACCTGCGAGATTCATCCGCACGTGAAAATCTATCAAGGAGTGACTTTGGGAGCCCTCAGCTTTCCGAAAGATGGTGAAGGGAAAATCATTCGCGGCACCAAGCGACATCCGACCATTGGCGAAGGGGTCGTGATTTATGCCAACGCAACTGTACTGGGGGGCGATACGGTCGTCGGAGCAAACTCAGTGATTGGTGCGAGCGTTTCTCTGATGAAAAGCGTACCACCGAATACAATTGTGACTATCGAGAAACCATCTCTGAAATTCCGTGAAGCATCGTAGTGAAGCATTCTGAATTATAGCGGGTCAATATTATTCCCTCTTCAGTTCGAAGTTCTGCACGAAGGGTGAAGTATGATCGACTTCAACGAGAAGTTCGGTCTTCTCTGGATCGCTGTATTTCTCTGGAATTGCTTCCCGAGCGTTCATCGCCATTGCCATCGCATCGTCGGTCCCTTCGGGAACAGGACTTCCGTCGGGCATCTGTAATTTTGTGATGGTGACTTTATAAGATCCTGGAACGATCCCTTTTGGCTGGCTTTCCAGGCTTCCCGGCTGGGGCGTGATCAAATCGTAATCACCGGTAATCACCGTGACCCCAGTCCCGATTCCACCAGATTGACTCAAATCTGCTGGAATAAAGTTGACAGTAGCACCGGAAACGGGATTGCCATCTATCGTTACTTTCCCGTTTACGATCACCAGATCTGCAAAAAAAGCTGGTTCCGTATCGCTTTGGGAACAGCCAATCGACAATCCACATAGAGTCATTAATACGAATACTAAGTTTTTCCTTATGAACATCGGCACCTCAAGCATTAGTAATTCTCACAGTTCGTCTGGCAGAAGTCGATCGTTATTTGGGAGAAATTGTCGACAAGCGACATTGCAGAAAAGTTATGCAATATTGCCTGACCTAAAAATCTAGACCATATTCAAATAGTTTCTGCAGTCGCTTGGACATCAAATGAACTGAAAACGCTCTGTTTGCTCCTGCTGAACTCTGCAGGTCATTATTGAATTTTGTCTGCTAGATTTTTCGGCTTAAAACTTCGTGTTGTGTGCCACTGGCTTCACCAGTGAAAGTCGAGACTGAAACTAAATTTTTGATACACTGGAAAAGCCAGTGCCACCCTAATTCTTAGTTGGAACAGAATACTAGTGCAGCGTTCCAATTCAATTTTAGGGTTGGTCAAGTCGCAAGGAGCGACAACGGAGCGGGTTACGCCGAACGATGCCCTAATTTAAAGCTGTTACACAGCACTAGTGCGTCATCGACACTGATAATTCGGGTGGATAGTGCTATCAAGCACAACAACGGAGTGCGTTACAATTATTTGAGGCCGAATTCTAAGCCCTGCAAGGGCACTAGAATTCATTCAATACCTGACCGTCGTTGATTATTTCGAGATTTAAGCGAATACTGTAATCCGTATTTTCACTCAAAAAGCGAACACCTCCGTCAGCGAGTACCATTTGAATTCCTCCCTGATGATAACTTCCGGTCCAACCCCAATCGCCTAATCTTGGCTTATGGTCAACCCCGGAGCGTACTGTCGTATTGGGAGCTTGTGAAGAAAGACTCAAGCCAACCTGTACCCAGCCACGAGCGGCCCAGTGAGCATTCTGTCCATTTCCACAGCAGGCCTGTCTGGTTTCGAGAACCATTGCGGTGTTGGTCGTTCCATCTGAAATATCACGAATTTTGCATTTACTACCGTCTTCAAACATCGGACGAGAAGTTCGTTTCGTCCAATAGTTGCAAACATCATGATCTCGAAGAGCCGTGAAATCGTAGTTCGTTCGATGGACTGCAGTTTGTCCCGGAGGGTCGTAATAAGTGGGGCTGAGAGATTGTGATACTGGACCAGGATCAGAAGGACACAAAAAGATATCCAGGTCACGGTCGATCAACGTTCCATTAAATGTTGCGTCTCCACCTGCCAGTGGAATCGAACTTTGGACTTTCACATTAAAGGCCTTATTGAAATCCAATTGATCATATAATGCGCCCTGCTCCAGACTTGGCAATAACATGACCAGCCCATTCATGTTCATTGCAGTTACTCCAGCTGTTCCTTTTGTGTCGTCACAATCCCCACCAGCCACCTGGCCCGGAGGAAAAACAGAATGAGTGTCATGATAATTGTGCAGTGCTAAACCAATCTGCTTCATCTTGTTTTTACAGGCACTCCGTCTGGCCGCTTCTCGGGCTTGCTGGACTGCTGGTAATAATAGTGCTACCAATATCGCAATGATGGCTATCACAACGAGTAGCTCAATCAGGGTGAACGCCATTCGTGAATTGTTTCTCTGTTTCATGTTCCACTCCTGATCAATGATTTATTTAAGAAGATATTGACGTAAGAGCAGATTTGGGGCCAAGAATGTAAAATTCAGAGCATTTTTATTAAAGTGTTACATTTAACAGCCAAAGTGATATTTCGTGACATTTAAGAATATGTCAACATTTTGATTTCAAGGTCATTTATGCCCTACGCCTTAGCAATGATGCAATTCGGTAAGGCACATTGACGATCAGGCAGCCAAATCAATGGCTTCATTTGAATCCATAACTGAAAATTGATCATGTCATGGGGATGTAGCGGGACAGGATGATTCCAGGGATCATCATTAACGCGGCTGCAACGGCCATCGGCATTGCGTGAGGGCCGCCGTGGGCGATGATGACGATTGCTTCAAGCATCGGAATCGTGAGCAACATTGCCCGAACCGTCTGCTGGACCTGTGCCGGCTCGCGAGATCGAATAGCCGGTAGCGCTCTGCGGAGTACTTGAAATGCGATCAATATCAACATCACGACCACCAGCATGACTGCAGATCCTGTTGAAAGCACCGCTGCTATTCCCCCCCATGCCAGTAATGCCAGCACAGAGAGTATCAATCCGACTGTCAAAGGCCATGCTGCACTTTTACTTGCTTCGCTGCGTGCGAATAGCGTGATTCCGCAGACGTAGAGTGTCATGATTGCAGAGACAAGCAGTGCAGGATGAACGCCCCACTCTTTGAATGAGGTCACGCAAGCTGCTCCCAGCAGGACGTTGAAGCCACGGCAAAAACCCATTAGTAAGGGGCCTGCAGGTGTTTTTTTTCCGCCAGCATCGTACGCAAGAATTGTCCCCGCAAGTGCCAGACTCACGAAGAAGGCGGGCATTGAAACCAGCATTGCGGCACAGATTCCCGCGAGCATCAAAACCGAAGCCAGCAGGCGAGCCATTTTGGGTTTGATTTCTCCAGCTGGCAGTGGACGAGTGGGGCGTTCGACAAGGTCCTGCTCGACATCAAACAAATCATTCCAGACCATTCCGGAAAGGTACAGACATCCCGAAGCCGCCAGTAGTCCCGTTAATTCCAGAGATGCAATTTGCCCCTGTCGCACAATTGCATACCCGGCCAACACATCCGGAAATGTGGTGAAGACAGCCGGGATTCGCAATAAACGCAACAACGGCATCAAAGACATTATTTTATTTGGCCCTCAAACTCTTGTCGATGTCTCAGTCTGGCTTTCCGGAATTTCACAGTGTTAGTGAGATCCGCAGCCACCAGCTCCCATGTTATTTGATTGTGCTAACGCATCTTCCGCTTCGTTAATCATGCCACATCGCTGGGAAATGACAGAAAGCTGTGCGTGTGAGAATGGGTCATCAGGTTCGATTTCCACAACCTTTTTCGCATGTGCTAATGCCTGCTCGTTGTGTCCCAGTTTCTGCAGATGGACCGCTAGAGCCGTGTGAGCAAGAACATATTTATCGTCCTGAACCAGAATTTCACGAAGTTTGGCGACTGCTCCTTCGAGATCGCCCACATCTTTCAATTTGGTGGCTTCATCGTACAGAGTATTTAAGTCAGACATTCATTTTTCCTTATCAGATAGCGGGCGATAAGCCCAGCGGATTTCAGGGATCGCGAATTAATACTTGATTGTCACTAAATATTGTACCCGGTTACGAAGAGGAATCCAATTCTTAACCGTCATTCCGATCAGCTGTTCCAGGTCACATAGGCTGCAGATCATTCCTGAAATATTGAAAGTCACTTTTCTCTAACAGAGTGCGCCCACTCAAAATAATGAGAATGATGAATTCATTGTGATACGAATTCGATCGATCGTGAAATTGAAGAGCGACTTCTCCTGCTGTCTCAATTATTTCTGTCTCAATTGCCTGCGCGTCGTTTTCTTATCTCGCGTTTTTGCCTTGAGGCACTGTGTCATTCCTGCTTTTTCTCTGGAGTTTAGGAGATTTATATAAGATTCAATGCTTATGTGTTCAGTTTTTTTATCGTTGCCTCGCCGTAATTTTGCGAGAAGTTCGGGTTGTAGTGGATGGCGCGATTGAGTCTGCAGAAAACAGTCTTTGCGAATGTGTCGAATTGAACTGAGGTGCCGAGAGTGGCCGAAGTTAGGATTGTACACCCTGAGACTATTATCCGTTTGTGAACAGTTGAATCAACTGAGACATGACACAGGAAAGACATATGCGACAATCGTCCGCTGCTCATTTGGGACTTCTGCTAGCTGTTTTGGCTCCGGTTGGCTGTTCGAGTTCGCATTCTCATTTAGAGATGATCGATAATCGGGAGCTGCCTGCTCAGCATCAAATCGCTGAGCTCAAGTCTGCTAATCCGGAAGCTGCAGAGCCTCAATCGGCACCTGATACTGCCGCTATTGCAGAAGCTACGGCTCCGACAGATGCGGCCGTAGCGACCGAAGTGGCTGAGAATGATGCCGTCATCCCGGAAAGCGAAGAAATCGTGCTGGCTTCAGCTCTCAAAGATGAGTCAGAGGAGAGCACGAAGTCGGAATCTCAGAAAGTTGAACTGGCGATAGGAGAAGCGTCTGAATCGAGCCCCGATGATTCCAACCTCAGTGATTCCAACCAGACCTGCCTGACCGAATATTCTGTTGGAGCAGGTTCGAAAATGACGCTGAATGAGCTGGAAAATCTGGCTTTAGAAAACAATCCGACTTTGAAGCAGGCCAATGCTTCAATTGTTCGGTCTCAAGGTTTTTACGATCAGGTGGGGCGAGGTGCCAACCCGATTGTTGGCTACTTCGGCAGTCAGATTGCGGATCAAAACACCGATCAGCATGGTCTGTTTTTCGAGCGGGAGTTTGTGCGGGGTGGCAAGCTGCAACTGAATCGCCAGGTTCTTTCTCATGCCACTGCCGCACAGCAATGGGAATTGGAAACTCAACGGATGCGAGTGCTGACGGATGTTCGCATCCGCTTCTTTGCAGCAGTTGCCGCTCAGCAGGAACTGGCCGCGGCGACGGAGTTTGTTGAAGTGACGACACGGGGTGTTGAAATTACCCAGTTGCGGAAGGATGCACTCGAAGATACCCAAATCGAAGTGCTGCAGTCGAAAACGCAGAATCAGGAAGCGATTCTGGTACAACAGAAAGCTCGTATCGCTTATGAAACGGCCTGGATGGAATTGACGGCACTGGTTGGTCTGCCCTGTCTGGGTCAGGCTGAGTTACTTCCGCCATCAAACATTTCCGCACATTCTTTGAATGAGTGCAGTCTTTATGAAATGATTATGTGCAACAGTCCAGAGTTGGCCACTGCGAAGCAGCGAGTCGCTCAGGCACGCGCCAAGTTGAGTCGGCAGGAAGTTCAGGCGATTCCTAATATTACCGCTCAAATTGGAGCCGGCTTCGATAATGCGACGAATTCTGGTTTAATCAACCTCCAAATTGGTGGTCCGATCCCCATCTATAATAAGAACCGGGGCAATATTTCCGCTGCATATGCAGAGTATTGTCGAGCCACCAATAATGTGACCCGCATTCGCTGCGATATCAAAGCGCGACTGGCACGTGTGATCCAGCAATACGAAGGGGCTCGCGTAACGGTGAATCGTTACGATAATGAAATTCTGCCGCAAACCAATGAAGCCCTCCAGCTTTCCAGCGAAGCCTACGACCAGGGAGAGCTCGGCTTCCTGCAGATCCTCGTCATTCGCAAATCTTATCTGGATGCCCGATTCAAAGCCATTGCGGCCCGGAAAGAACTGGCTCAAGCCCAAGCGAAACTGGATGGACTTCTGCTGACAGGCGCTTTGGAAGAACCTCAAGACGTGACCGAAGACGATTCCCTGCGAGGTCAAACATTTAGCGGGCAGTAAGTGACACGAAATATTAGACAGGCTTCCACAGCCTGTTTAATAGAACGATGTCGAATTCTGACAGGCAGTAAGCCTGTCCTACGGGATTTCTGGTCATTTCAAAGTGTTTTAACGGGGAATCAGGCAAACAATCCGTTCGGCTCTTGAAGTTATGCAGGGCTGTGGGCACAATTCAGGAGGTTAACGACTTTATCACTCTGGATTGTTCATGATTGCCCCACTTCCCACTATTTATTCGCTTTCCTATGCCGAGCTTCAGGCGTGGTGTGCAGAGCGTGAGATTCGCAAATTCCGAGCCGAGCAGATTTTCCGCTGGGTTTATCAGCGACGTGCTCGCTCGTTTGCTGAAATGACCGACATTCCAGAATCGCTCCGCGAGCAACTCTCACAGGAATTCGTGTTCTTTCAGAGCGAAATTGAATCGCATCAGATCGCCTCGGATCGTACCGAAAAACTGCTTCTCAAATATCGCGATGGCGAATTTGTGGAATGTGTACTGATGCGGGAGCCGAAGCGGAATACGATTTGTATCAGCACACAAGTCGGTTGTGCGATGGGATGTGTCTTCTGCGCAAGTGGATTGGCGGGGTTGACGCGCAATCTCACGACGGCTGAAATCGTTGAGCAAATTGCACGCATGGTGCATCTGCAGGATGACGATGAGCAATTGACGAATGTTGTTGTGATGGGAATCGGCGAACCACTGGCCAATCTGCCGAATCTTTTGCCTGCTCTCGATCGACTTCATGAGCCGATTGGCTGGAATATGGGGACTCGACGCGTGACTGTTTCGACAGTTGGTTTACCGGAAAAAATTCGCCAACTGGCAAACGCAGGAAAACGCTACAGTCTGGCGGTTTCACTGCATGCCCCGAATGATCAACTGCGAAACGAGATTGTGCCTGTCAACAAGAACATTGGTATCAAATCCATTCTCGATGCCGCCGACGACTTCTTCGATATCACAGGTCGTCGTGTGACCTTTGAATACGTGCTACTGGCTGGCAAAAATGATTCGATTGCTCATGCCCGAGAACTGGCTCAACTGCTGCGGGGACGTCAGGCTTTGGTGAATCTGATTCCGATGAATGCTATCAGTCAATTGTCGATCCACGGCTCGACTCAAGAGACTGCTCGTGAATTCGTCCATATTCTTGAACAGTCAGGAATCACGGCAACAATTCGCAAGCGAAAAGGGGCAGATATCGATGCCGCCTGCGGCCAGTTGCGATTGCCTCACGTGCATCAGCAGGAGTTGCACACGCTGGAAAAGACTAACTGAGGTTTCGTGCTTGTAATTAGCGGTCTGCATGGTACAGCAGTCGAAATCGATCAACTGCATTTCAACAGTCAGGCACTGAGTTGCTCGGATTTTTCCGTGTCAATTTCCGGGAATCGATCGCGGTATAACCAGCGATGCCACCAGTTGGCACGCTTCAAGTTTGGATCCGTCTTTGAAAGCTCGCGGATTTTTCCGCGGCGGGTCTGGACGATCAAATTTCCTTCTTCGGTAAAATCACTGACCACCCAGAACTTTTCGACGACGTAGTTATACTCATCACCGTGAGCACTCGGGCTCACTTTCGTCGCGCGTAAAGTCGGATGGGATGACTGTTTTGTCATCATGTAAATGACAGGATCACCGATTTGAAATTGATTCATATTGCCCATAAGACTTGTATGATATCCAAACTTGAGTGAAAGAAAAATGCACGATCGTTCATTATAAGTCAACTTCCTCTCTTTGGGAAGAGGGTTTTCAAATCCTTTCTCACTTCTTAACCTGATCTCTCCGGGAATTCACGAGACTTTCATGGGATGTTGAGAATCAACTGGCGATCAATCACCCAACTCTCACTACTCACCTCTAATCACTCGTCTTTCACAATGTACAACAGCTTTGCTTCCACGTTCAAAACCATGGGTGATGTCGATGTGCTGTGGCACGATGGCATTTATCACCTGTTCCATCTCGTGTTGCCGAACCACGATTTTATCGCGCACGCGATCAGTAAAGATGGCCTGAACTGGAAGCGAATCCAGAATGCGATTTTTATTAGCGATCCCGGTTCCTGGGACGACTACATGCTCTGGACGATGCACGTCAGTCCGGATCCTCATGAGGTGGGCTGGTGGCGGATGTTTTATACGGGCATTTCCCTGAAAGATGAGGGAAAGATTCAGCGAATCGGCCTGGCTCGAAGTTGTGATCTGATTGAGTGGCATAAAATCTCGGACAAGAAATTCCATTTGCCGGAAAATATGAACTGCAAACCGTTTCAGCCCCTGTGCTCAACTTCGCCTTACTACGAATCCGAACCCGCTCACGACCATGCCTGGGTCAGTTTTCGCGATCCTTATTATTTCCGGGACAATGACGAAGGGTATTTGTTGACCGCTTCCCGTGTTCCGTATGGCCCTACAATCCGCAGAGGCTGCGTCGGGATCGCCAAAGAAACAACTCCCAACGAATTCGAAGTCCTCCCACCGCTTCATCATCCGGGGCAATACGATGACATTGAAGTTCCAAATATCATCAAATTCGGTCAGCGTTATTATCTAATCGGCAGCATTCGCGAAGATGCGAAAATCCGTTACTGGTATGCTGATGATTTGAAGGGGCCTTGGAACAACTATTATGAAAACGTGCTGCTGGCCGGAGGGAATTATGCGGGGCGAGTCAGTTATGATGACCAGGGGCCACTCCTGTGGAACTTTTATACGGCTGATTCTTCCATTCGTAATCGAAAAAATCTGATGCCGCCCCCGAAGCGAATTGTCCAGCGTCCCGATGGTCGCCTGGCAATGCAGACGATTGAAGCGTTTGATGACATCGTCGAAGCAATGCTCAAACCCCCGCAACTCAACCCAATTGCGCTGCTGTATCATCACGAAAACAGTTCGGTCACCTATCATCCGGAAGTACAGGATTACGAACTCCGCTCCAATGCCGGCTTTCAGGGATTCCTGTTTTCGCCCGTCTTTGACTGTTTCCGCTTCAAGACAAAAATCCGTCTCTCCGGTGAGGGTAAGTGCGGTTTTCTGTTTCGCATCGATCCCGAATCCAGTGATGGTTATTACCTCTCACTGGATTTGTTGAAAGGTGTCGCCCAGTTACGATCCTGGGGGCATCGGAACGAACATGGTTCTCAGGAAGCCTTTGCTTACAGACTATTGCAGGCTGCATACTGGCGAAACACGGATGCGATGGATTTCGAGATCAGCTTGCTGGTGGTCAATAATTACATCGAATTTTCACTCGACCATCATGTGTTATTGAGCTTGGCTGATGAATCATTTTCCTGTGGACACCTGGGGGCTTATGTCGAATCGGCTGGTTTAATTCTGCATCATCCAACTGTCGAGCGAATTCAAACATTAGCGCACCCGACTGACGATTTACCCATTGGTCCCAAACATGCCACGGCTCCAGTCCCGACTCCTAACGATCCGACGTCATCCGAATAAGATACTGAATGCCGAGCACTGCTCCTCCACCAAAACCAAGCAGAGCAAAGAACGTGATTGCCAGCCACCGGTCAATCGCATAGCCAATTCCGCCAAAAATCAGCATGAGTGCGACAGCCGTCGTGACGTGAGAAATCGTCCGCATTGCCTCGATGAAGGGTGACGTCGGTTTGTCGTCGGCTGAGTTTTCCGGCTCGGATGCGTTTGTCATGAATTGATTGTATCAGAAGATGATGGATGATCAGCACCAAAATATACGGTTATTACTTCCACACGTTATAACCAGGATCGAATGTGAGCCCCGTGAGGATTCATCCTCATTCTGTTTACGTTGCCGGTTAATGATCTGACCGTAGTGGCCTGAAACAATCCAACAATGGGTGGCTGGGGCGCTCTGCTTTAGTGGAAGCCACCGAAGGTCGTATGTTCGGGGACTTGTCTTCGAGATCGCCACCGCCACCCTTGCTTAACTTTGGGTATTGATGACAAATTTGGATATCGAAAATAAGTCCGGCGTTTTTTATTGCGAACCTCCGGAAATGTCCTGTGTCAGTGCCGTGGTGATTGCATCCGGGGGGCAGCGATGTCCAGTCGTTTTTTTGGATTGAACGAGTTTTTCGATTTTCTTCCAGAATCCGTATTGTCAGAGTTGGTTCCGGGTGCAAGAATCTCAGTACATGGGCCGCGTTGAACGCGACGTGGCAGGACAATTCGTCGCGAAGAGGCTGATTGGCTTGTCGGCCGAAGCGATTGATTCGATTTATAGAGAGGAGGTGGTTTTGTGACAAGTGACTGTTGTTGTAGCCAGAGAGGTGGCACCGCTTAACACGGGCGGACGGTCGGCGGGCTGTTGCCCGAGTGCCACCGTCTCGTCAGGATCACCTTCAAGTAGAATTTCGGAATTCTGACTCCTCTGCCGATGAGTTGGAATTCTTTCAACGGGCTTCTGCTTCGATCCGAAACGAGGTTATCAACGCAGGACGTTAGTCCCGCGCGAGTACAGCCTCGGCCTTCCTTCGGGAGGGCCGAGGTTTTTTTGGGATAAACGCAATTGCACAGGGTACTAAAGGGTGCACAGCACCAACTTTCGAGCCTGTATTCAATAACTCCGAGACCAGTGTAATCCATTCAATGACGTCATGATCGTCATCATCAGAAAAACGCTCGCCTCGGTGGGCACAGTGTCCAAAATTTTAAAAGAATTGCGGTCGATCGATTCTGCAATCAGTCCGCTAGAGGCTGGACTTCGACCTTGCGGATGTCGACTTTGCTGCCGGGGTCATGTTGCTGGAATGCGAAGTGGCCTTCTTTGAAGGTTTTGTCGAAGTCGAGATATTCGTAGAGTTCGTTACCATCGATTGTGATTTTGATACGCGTCATTTCGCGACCACGCCAGACATCATCGCGAACTTCCACTTCGTATGTGAACCAGGTATCCGGTTTCACATGCTGCTGGTAAACGTGACACATGCCATAAATTGAGCCGGTGCGGATGGGATCGCGGTGGGTGCTGTCGATTTGGGCTTCGTATCCATTGGAAAACCCAGGTTGAGCGGTGGTTCGGAAATACATGCCGGAGTTGCCGCCGTCATTGATTTTCACTTCGGCTCGATAGTGAAAGTTTTTGTAGGGGCCTGTCGTCGTCACGAGCATCGAGGCATCTCCGGAACCACTGATTGCTCCGTCAATCACTTTCCAGTGACTGGTCTCTTTGCCAACTTTTTTCCAACCTTCGAGTGTTTTACCATCAAATAAAGAGATCCACTTGGCATCTTCAGCCGAAACACTCGCTCCAGTCGCAACAAACATCAACAAAGCAAAAACAGAGACACGCATTGTAAATAGAGACATCAATCATTTCCTGAACACGGGACAACAGGTTAATCACCTGCAAGTGGTTAAACTCGGAGACCGCATCGGTCTCACATCAGTGTATCGTGATCCATCACGAACGCAATTGCCGGGAAGCTCCTCTAAGTAATCTGTTCATTCATGGGGCTTCGGTCTAAACTTTGACAGAGTCATCAATCCGCTTACTTTTTAAAATTCTCTCAGGCAGATCGTTTTCCGATGTCGTTACCACGTTTCAGTGTCAACAATTCCGTTCTCGTCAATATGTTGATGCTCCTGCTGCTGTTTGCCGGGACTGCTCTCGCGTTCACGCTGGTGCGGGAGATGTTTCCGGAAACGAGGCCGGATCAGGTGATGATTTCGGTTGTCTATCCAGCTGTCCAGCCGGATGAACTGGAGAAAGCGGTCACGATTAAAATCGAAGAAGCGATTCGAGATCTCGAGGATATTGAAAAAGTCGAATCGACCGTTCAGGAAGGCATGAGCCAGACTGTCGCGACTCTCTACAACGAAGTCGATGATATCGACACAGTTCGCGACGAAATTGATGCGGAAGTCCGGGCTATTAATAATGAGTTGCCGGACGATATTGAAACGATCACCGTTCGCAATGTTGAACCGATGCTGCCTGTCCTCTCGGTCTCCCTGTTTGGCGAGGGAAGCGAAGCGAGCCTGAAGAAAGCGGCTCGCGATTTGCGGGATGAACTGCTCGAATTGCCGGGGGTGAGTGATATCACGATTTCCGGGATTCGGGATGATGAAATCAGTGTTGAAGTTCGCCCGCTGATGCTATTTGAGTATGACTTAACACTTGAAGAAGTCGCCGCGGCTATTCGTGCGTCCAATCTGGATGTTTCGGCTGGAAATCTGAAAGGGCCGCGTGCGAATGTGAATGTTCGCACGCTAGGCGAAGAAATTGAGGGGAGCGAACTGGGCGATATTGTCGTCAAGAATACGCCGAGTGGAAAGAAAATCTATCTGCGCGATGTGGCCGAGATTCGAGATGATTTTGTCGATGTCGATATCGAAAGTTACTTCGAAGGGAAGCCTTCGGTCACGCTGATTATCCAAAAGACTAAGTCTCAGGATGCGATTCAAATTGCGAATCTGGTACGTGCGTTTGTGAAAGGAAAGCAGCGTGAGGAGTTTGATGCCTATGGTATGCAGGCCGCTGCGAAACAACCTTGGTTAACCCGCCCTTTCGCGATTGCCATTGCACAATTTTCCAAGTTTATTAATACAATCAGTGGCCGCCCGGATCCTCAGGCGATTTATGACCACAGCTATGAGAATCCGTTTTCGCACAATTATGAGATTGCCATGCATGGTGATCTCTCTCGATTCATTCGTGGTCGCCTTGACCTAATGACTCGAAACGGCATGTCTGGTCTTGTCCTTGTTCTCATTTCTTTGATTCTCTTCCTGAACTGGCGGGTTGCGTTCTGGGCGGGGATGGGGTTGCCGATTTCCTTTATGGGCACATTCCTGGTGATGTGGCTGTTCGGTGTGTCGATCAATCTGCTGTCGATGTTCGGGCTGATTATCGTCCTGGGAATCATCGTCGATGATGCGATTGTGATTGGCGAAAATATCTTTCGACACGTCGAAGAAGGTGAGGAGCCGACGGAGGCGGCGGTGAAGGGAGCCGAGGAGGTGATGTGGCCTGTGATTGTCGCGGTCTCTACAACCATTGCCGGGTTTGCTCCTCTGCTATTTATCAAAGGCCGGATCGGCGACTTCATGCGGGAACTTCCCCTCGTGGTTCTGGCGGCTCTCTCCGTTTCTCTCATCGAAGCGCTGTTAATTCTGCCTGCGCACTTGAAGCATTTAAAAAAGCCCGACCACAAAAAGCATGAGGAAAAACTCTCAAAATCCGGCATTGGACGCATCTGGTCGAAAGTAGAAGCGTTTCAGGAACGCATCATGCAGAATGTGTTGATGCGTGTTTACGAAACAATTCTGCGAGGCGCCATGAAATGGAGATACGTTACTATTGCCGCAGCAATGGCGATGGTGATGATGTCGCTCGGCTTAGTGATTGGCGGCATCGTTCCGTTCGTATTCATACAGAAAATGGATAGTGAAACGATTACCGCCGATGTCGAATTACCCATCGGAACTGTTGTTGATACCACCCGCGATACGATGATTCGAATCTCAGAATTTGTTAAAGATGTCCCTGAGGTGACGAGCATACAAACGACGGTTGGATCACAGATCAACCTCGGTGGCACGGGTGCCTCAGCCGGTAGTCAGCAATCGCATTTAGGCCAGGTGATTGTCGAACTGATGGAAGCGGATGAACGGGAACGCAAGGGTTTACGTTCCAGTGAAGAACTGCTCGTCGCATTTCGCAAAATGACAGAAACTCTTTCGGGAGTCAATTCCGTCAAATGGGAAGCAATGAATGGAGGGCCAGCCGGGAAAGATATTGAAATCAAGGTGACCGGCAACAACTTTGAGGAATTACTCGAAGTGACCAACGCGATGAAGAATGAACTGGCATCGTATGATGGCGTTGTCGATCTGGATGACGATTACGATATCGGCAAACGCGAAGTTCAATTGCGACTGCTCCCCTCGGCTCGCTCAACAGGTATTACCGTCAATGAACTGGGTGGCTTTGTCCGACATGCGTTGTATGGCGTCGAAGCCCGTCGGGTGACGCGGAATCGGGAGGATGTCAAAATCATGGTTCGATTGCCCGAAGAGTTTCGGTCCGAGGTTTACAATCTGGAGGCTCTGCGAATACCTCGACCGGTCAATCCTCTCAATGCTGTCGCGATGAATGATGAAGCAGGTTTTCGTTGGATTCCGATTTCTGAGGTGGCCGAACTGAAAGAAACGCGAAGTTACACGAGTATTCATCGTTCTCAGCAACGTCGTTCGATCTCCATTTACGGCGACGTGGATGCAACTGCCAATAATGCGAATGCGGTGATGACGCAGTTTCAATCCGATTTTGTTCCCAGAATGCTGCGGGAACATCCCGGCATCATCATTGACTTTTCCGGTACAACCGAAGAACAACAGAAGTCGTTCAGCAGTCTCGGACTGGCGATGCCAGCTGCATTCCTGATGATTTATATGATGCTGGCCGGGCTGTTCAAATCATACTTCCAACCACTGGTTGTGATGTCTGCCATTCCGTTCGGAATTCTGGGTGCGATTATTGGACACTGGATCACCGGGAATCCGATTACAATTCTGAGCTGTATCGGTTTCCTGGCGCTCTCGGGAATCCTGGTAAATGATTCGCTGGTACTGGTCGACTTTATCAATACGCGATTGAAACGCGGAATAGATCCCCTCGAAGCCAATGTGATGGGAGCAAAACTTCGACTCCGCGCGATTCTTCTGACAACTCTTACCACGGCAGCCGGGTTGACTCCGCTGATGTTTGAGACAAGTTTTCAGGCGAAATTCCTGATTCCAATGGCCGTCACGTTAACTTATGGATTGATTTTTGCCACCGCATTGACATTAATCATTGTGCCCTGCCTGAATATGATTTTCATCGATATCTTTGCGGCTTTAGACCGATTTCGAGCGTCCCTTGGCTTGACTCATGAAGATGTTGCTCTGGTCTATGCGGCCACGACGAGTGGAGGAGAATCGGAATAGCTGGGCCTTTGACGAAATGGATTGGACTGTTCAAACTGCAATCGGTTGCCGACGAGTCAGCCTCTCCGTAAAGTAGTGATATTCACTGGGTAGATTCCAGGGCATTTTCAGGCGAGCCGAGTCAGTCATGACTCGGGTTTTTTCACGATTATTGTGCGGTCGTCCTGAAAAATGTTATTGATTAATCCACCTACCCGAGTCATGACTGACTCGGCTCGCCTATCAAAATATTTCTGGCCCGCTCTGCGGAACCGATACATCAACTCAAGTCACTCCCATGGACGAAAATCCCGCTCTTGATGACATGACCGAACTGGAAACGGTTGTCAATAATCTTCCACTTCGTACGGTCACGCATGCGGGTATGACCGTCGAGGGTTATTCGCGGGCAGCGGTGCAAAGTTACTGGCGGATTCCCGAGCTGAAAATCGGATTCGATCTGGGTGGCAGTCCGTGGTCGTTTATGGGGACGCCGACTTACTTCATTTCTCATGCTCATTTGGATCACATGGCGGCTCTGCCTCCGTTTGTTGCCCGGCGCCGCATGATGAAAATGGAGCCTCCGACCATTTATGTTCCCGCCGAAGTACAGGAAGATACCGAGCGCCTTCTGCGAGCCTGGCAAAAGCTGGATCGTGGTCGGATGCTTTGCAATTTGATTGGTGTCCAGGCGGGCGATGAAATCGAACTGAGCCGCGAGCATGTTGCCACCGTCGTGCAGACGAAGCATACGGTGCCTTCAGTCGGCTACATCATTTGGGACCGCCGCAGAAAATTGAAACCAGAGTATCAGGGGCTGGCTGGCGATGAAATTCGCGACATTCGCATGTCGGGAACCGATGTTACGCACGAAACTCGATATCCCTTGGTTGCGTACATGGGGGACACGGCTCCTGTCGGTCTCGATAATTGCGAAGATGTTTACAATGCAAAAATCCTGATCACGGAAATGACGTTCTTCCGCCCCGAACATCGTAAATCGAAGATTCACAAATTCGGTCATACGCACCTGGATGACATTATCGATCGAGCAGAGAAGTTCAATAATGAGATGATTATCCTCTGCCACTTCAGCACGCGATATCACACATCGCATCTGAAAAAAGCCGTTATGAAAAAGTTGCCCGACTCCATCAAAGATCGTGTCATTCTCTGGATTTAACACTTACGGAATTAATTATGCCGACACTTCTGGAACGTTTTCTGACTTACGTTTGTATCGATACTCAGTCGGATGAAACTTCTCCTTCTGCGCCGAGTACCGAAAAGCAATTGGATCTGTCCCGATTGCTGGAGCAGGAGTGCCGGGAACTTGGCCTGAAGGATGTTTCGCTCAGTCCTCATGGTATCGTGCTGGCGACATTGCCAAGTAACATTTCTGAGAAAGTCCCGACGATTGCCTGGGTTGCTCATGTCGATACGTCTCCCGAGTATTCCGGCACGAATGTCAATCCAATTGTGCATGAAGAGTACGATGGCGAGGACATCGTGCTGCCGGGCGATCCGTCCAAAATCCTGAAAGTAAGTGAGAATCCCGAGTTGTCGCAACTGGTTGGGGAATCGATCATCACGACCGATGGAACGACTTTGCTTGGTGCAGATGATAAATCGGGAATTGCGGTCATCATGGCGGCTGTCGAATATCTGATTGAGCATCCTGAGATTCCGCACGGGCCTGTTCGAGTCTGCTTTACAGTCGATGAGGAGATCGGCCGTGGGATTGAGAATATGGATTTCGACGCTCTTGGCTCAGTGTGCGCCTACACGCTCGATAGCGATGGGCGTGGTCGAATCGACTCCGAAACATTTTCTGCAGATCAGGCGACAATCATTGTTAGAGGCATCAATACGCATCCTTCTGTGGGAAAAGGGGCGATGGTGAATGCGATTCGCATCCTGTCTGCCTTTATTGATCGGATACCTCAGCTGACACTCAGCCCGGAAACAACGGATGATCGTGAGGGTTTCATGCATCCGTATCACATTTCGGGAGGCGTAGCCGAAGCCTCTGCTCGCATTATCTTGCGAGATTTCGAAACTGAGAATCTTCACGCTCAGGCGAAACTGCTCGAATCGATTGCGGAATCCCTTCGCTGCGAATACCCCAAAGCGGAAATCGAAGTGCAGATCAAAGAACAGTATCGCAACATGCGAGATGGTCTTGAGAAAGAACCACGAGCATTGCCGTTTGCCATTGAAGCAACGGCTGCAGCCGGTCTGGAACCGCATCAGGATATCATTCGCGGCGGAACCGACGGTTCTCTGATGACAGCAGCTGGTTTGCCGACGCCGAATTTGTCGTCCGGACAACATAACCCCCACAGTCCGCTGGAGTGGACCAGTGAAATCGAAATGGAGTCGGCTAAGATGGTCCTCGTCGAACTGGCTCGTCGCTGGGGGCAGGAACGACTCTCATGACGGATGAAGCTGGCGGATCGAAATTACTGCTCGAACTCCGTGGTATTGATGTTCGCTTCAAGAACAATGCCGCGAATACGCTGCAGGGAATTGATCTGAGCATTTCCGCAGGAGAATCGTTTGGAATTGTCGGCCCCTCAGGTTGTGGAAAGTCGACGTTGTTACGTGTGATTGCAGGGTTGCTGCCTGAGAATGCAGGCCAGCGAATTTTACATCAGCCGGAAATCGCCAATCCGGGTCGAATCGCAATGGTCTTTCAAGATGCCCGGCTGCTTCCCTGGCGAACCGTGCTGAGTAATATGGCCATCCCCTTCGAACTGGTGAATCAACCTGTCAATCGAGAGAAAATTGAATGGCTGCTCAACAAAACGGGCATCTCCCCGGCTGATTACGAAAAGTATCCGACACAACTTTCTGGCGGCATGAAAATGCGCGTCGCTGTCGCCCGTTCTCTGGTGCTGGATCCCGAATTGCTTTTGCTGGATGAGCCCTTTGCTGCGGTCGATGATTTTTTGCGGGAACAACTCAACGACGAACTGATCGGCTGGCAGCAGGAATTTGGTTTTGCGACCGTCCTCGTGACGCATCATTTAGGAGAGGCGGTTTTTCTGAGCCAGAAAGTCAAATTGATGTCTGCTCATCCGGGCCAGATTGTGGAAGAGGTCACAATTCCCTGGACGACAAGGAATGAGGCGTTGAGGGAATCGTCTGAATATGTTTCGCTGGTGGCGGAGATCAAGCATCGCTTGCGGAAAAAGCAGTGACCTTCAATATTGATCAGCGATTCTGGGGGCTCCGCTGCGCTTCGACCCCAGCCACTCACCATCCAAGTGATTAGTCTTTGGAAATCAGGTTTGGTCCTTGACCAAATTTTTTGACGTATTTTCCGTCCCCGGATTTCTCGTACTTGGTAAAGCCGAGGTCGTTGAGTTTTTTATCGTCTTTGACGCTCCGTTCCATGTTCATGCCCATCCAGCGGGAGCCGATGGCGGGAGCAGTAATGACGCGACGGACCGGTTCCCCCGTTTCTGGATGAGCAGTCAGCGGATCTTCAGCCATGCGCTGGACGACTTCAAATCGTTCCCCAGGTTGTTTGTCTTCGCGGACGACTTCGTAGAGATAAACGGGCATTGAAGAACTCACACATAAAATGAGACTAGAATCAGGTCGATTCTTAATTCTACACTAGAGGAAAGCCAACTTGAAGAGGCTTATGAAAAATCTCTCAGTTCACTGTCCACGACTCTCCCGGTTGCAGCACTTTCGGTTCCGACTCTGTGTGATTGAGAATTCCATCCGACCAGGCTTGCGTATGCTGCTCAATAATAGGCCAGGTGTTGTAATGACAGGGAATCACCGTCGGTGCCCTCAGAAACTCGGCTGCTCGAATGGAATCTGCAGGCCCCATCGTGAAGTTGTCTCCGATGGGCACAACAGCCACATCCAGTCCCTCATCGGCAATCAAAGTCATGTCGTAAAACAGGCCGGTATCTCCTGCGAAATAGATGACTCGATCTTCCGCTTTCACGATTATCCCAGCCGGGTTGCCGCCATCGGAACCATCGGGCAGTTGAGAACCATGATGGGCAATCGTCAATTTGATCTTGCCAAATTCGAATTCATGTTCGCCTCCAATGTGCATCCCATGAGTCTTTTTCACGCCCTGATTCGTCAACCAGTTCGAAATTTCAAAATTGGCAATGACCAGAGCCTCCGTCCGTTGTGCGATTTCGACCGTATCGCCGACATGATCTCCATGTCCATGCGTCAATAGAATCACATCTGGCTTCATATCCTCAGCCAGCATGTCTGTGAGGGGGTTGTCATTGAGAAACGGATCGATCAGTAATGTGTGAGACGAAGTTTTCAGCTGGAAAGCAGAATGTCCAAAGTAAGTGATTTCAATTGGCATAATTAAACGCTTTTTTCGTGTTTGCTCAGTAGTCATCCATCGAGATGATCATTTTGATGAACTCGACCTGCTTTCAGCATAACCACACTGCAGAGCACGTCAATAAGTCATCGAATGTTGAACTTCGAGAGGTCGCATTTTTTGAACATCTGCTATCATAATTGATTCAGGAACAAAAATTTGCTGAATTTCATTTGCGACTCTACATGCAGGTTCTCGTCACATGGCTATCACAATTTCGATCTGGGCACTTCGAATTGCGGCACTGGGCATAATTTTTCTAAGTGCACTCCCTTTTCTGCCTGTGGGCGCGTGGTGGGTGAGGATTTGCGATTTTCCGCGCGTTCAACTTCTGGCACTTCTCATGCTGGTGCTGCTGATAACCTGCATTCTCCGCTGTTACTCCAAATGGCAAACAATAGATACAGCCCTGTTTGTTTTGATTGGCATCACAGGGCTCTGGCAGATTTCCTTCATTTTGCCCTATACCATGATCTGGTCCGAAGAGGTTCCCGGAATTACAGAGATTCCAGAGGGTAATCCATCGTTTCGGATTGTCATTGCGAATCTGGAAATTGGGAATGAGGAGAAAACAGCTGTAGTCGAAAAATTGAATGAATTTGATCCCGATATTTTACTGACGATTGAAACCGATCAGCCTTGGATGGATGAGTTGACGAATCTGGATCGCGAATTGAAGCTGCATTCTCATGTGGTTCGAGATGCCGAGCTGATGCTGATTGCAAAAACCGTTTCTGAAAATCAGCAGGATTCCTGGATCGTCACTGGCGATTTTAACGATGTCGCCTGGTCGCATACAACGCGATTATTTAAGCGCGTCAGTGGGCTGAAAGACCCTCGCATAGGCCGTCGAATGCTGAATACCTTTCACTCTGAATACCCACTTCTGCGGTATCCGCTTGATCATGTCTTCGTCTCCAACGGATTTCATCTGGAGTCGCTGGATCGCGCAAAAATGCCCGGCTCCGATCACTTCGCTGTCATTGCCGATCTCGTTTACATCGCCGAAAAAGGAACGGAACCGGAACCGGAAGGCAATGATCAGAAAGACTCTAAAGAGATGATTGAGGAGGGGATTGATGATGCTCAGGAGAAAAGCGTAGCGGCTCCGGAAGCGGGGACTTCTGAATGAAGTGGGATATTTTCGCAGCAGTCGAGCTACTTCTCTGAGCGATTCTGCAAGAGTATTCAACCGAAGTTTTTGAGAATAATTTCTACTCGTGACTAACTGGACACGATAACAGCCTGCATTCAGACTCGAATTTTTTAGGACAATTATTAACGTGTCAGAATCTGTAACAATGGTATAAAATCTGCGTCTGTTCTGCGTATCCATCAGCCAAGCTTATTCTGCCATAAAAGTTCCTAAATATAGCACGACCATATAATGCCTGAATCTTCAAATCTTCAAGAGTCCATCCAGTATCATCTGCAGTTTCTTTATCCTCAGGAAAATCATCTCCAACTGGTGGATCAGATTGCTGCAATTTTTGCAGACTACGAAAAGCCTGTTTCTCTCAAGGAGATCTGGAGTGAGCAGGATGCTCTGTTAATCACTTACGGAGATACTCTTCTGCATGAAGGGGAGCGTCCGCTGGAGACTTTGCAGCGATTTTTGAATGAAAAAGTCGGGGAAACGATTTCCTCTGTCCACATTCTTCCATTCTCGCCGTTCAGTTCTGATGATGGGTTTTCCGTCATCGACTATCTGAAAATTAATCCCAAACTGGGGGACTGGGAAGATGTCGCAGAGATCGGCAAAGAGCATCGACTGATGGCCGATCTGGTTATCAATCACACCTCGGCCGAAAGCGAATGGTTTCAGAATTATCTCGCTGGAAAATCTCCGGGCAAAGACTATTTCATTGAAGTCGAAGAGGGAGAAGACCTGACAGAGGTCGTGCGTCCACGGGCTTCACCCTTGCTCAGACATGTCGAAACGCCTGACGGTCCGAAGTCGGTCTGGTGCACCTTCAGTCACGATCAGATCGATCTCAATTTTCGCAACCCGGAAGTCCTGTACGAGTTCCTGCGAATCATTCGCAGATATCTCGAAGAAGGGGTCCAAATCATTCGGCTCGATGCCATCGGCTATTTGTGGAAAGAAATTGGCACCACCTGTATTCACCTGCCCGAAACGCACGAAATGGTTCGTCTGTTACGGACACTGCTCGATATTTATGCTCCCGGCACAATACTGATTACCGAAACGAATGTCCCCAATCATGAAAATCTGACTTACTTCGGCAACACCAACGAAGCCCACATGATTTACAATTTCAGCCTGGCTCCTCTGCTTCTGCACGCTCTTTTGGCGGGGACATCGAAGCACCTGAAAACCTGGTTGATGAGCATGCCCCCGGCTCCAGTCGGATGCACGTATCTGAATTTTACCGCGTCCCACGATGGCATCGGCATGCGTCCGGCTGAGGGTTTAATTTCGGAACCCGAGCAGGCCGAGATGATCGAGTCGATTCGTAATGCCGGCGGACTCTGCTCAACCCGCAAACTTTCCGATGGCAGTGAAAAGGTCTATGAAATTAATGTCACACTGTTTGATGCTCTCAAAGCGACGATTCAAGGACCAGATGACTATCACATTCCGCGTTTTCTCTGCTCACAGACGATCATGATGTCCCTCGA
Source organism: Rubinisphaera italica (assembly GCF_007859715.1). NCBI lineage: Bacteria > Pseudomonadati > Planctomycetota > Planctomycetia > Planctomycetales > Planctomycetaceae > Rubinisphaera > Rubinisphaera italica. The sequence goes on along the minus strand of NZ_SJPG01000001.1, from coordinate 4,102,145 downwards.
AGGGATTCCGGCTTTCTACATTCATAGTCTGCTCGCAACGCCCAATGATGCTAAAGGTGTCGAACATACCGGACGTTTTCGTTCCATCAATCGCAAGCAGCTCAACTACGACGAAATCTCCGCTGAACTCGATAATCCCTCTTCGTCCCGTGCCAATGTCTTTCACGAAATCCTCCGCCGCATGAAAATCCGCGGGCAGCAACCTGCCTTCTCGCCTAACGCTACCCAGTTCACACTGCACCTCAATTCCCACTTTTTCGCATTCTGGCGGCAAAGTGTGAATCGTCAGCAGAGTATTTTCTGCGTGAATAATCTCACCTCAAAAAAACATAAACTTCAGTTGTCTCAATTGAACCTGATCTCGACCGATAACTGGGTCGACCTGCTCTCAGAGAAAAGCCTGCAAAATCGAACCGGAATTGTGACTCTGGAACCCTACCAAACAATGTGGATTACGAATCGCAAATAAATGGTTGTGATGTTTTGAACCGCAGATCTAACCAGTGAGGATCTCTCCTCAACCTACTTTATGTTTGTGATTAATGAACCACCAAGACGCCAAGAGGTTTAGGAATCATGAAAATCGATACACAAAACATGCTGATGAATTTGAGGCATTGCTGTTACACGAACTCTTAGACCATTTTCAAATGGTTTCTGCAGTCGCTTTGACTCCAAATGACCGTAAAGCACTGAGTTTGCTCCTGCCGAACGCTGCAGGTGATTTTGAATATGCTCTGGAGCATTTCCATAATCAATTTTCCGCGTTCTGACTGAGCAAATGCAGCGATTTAGGGAAATAATCGTCCGTGCGAAGGCACACTGCATTTAGAAATGCTCTAATTCATTATTTTCACGAGACTTACATCTATCGAGGATAAGCATTTAGAAAGAGGAATTGCATCACAAGGCAGGAAAATATATCCTACCGCTCCGATGACGTCGGAAATTGACGATTGTCTGCAGGAAAATGCGACAGGATGTTTGCATGAGGCAGACAGCAACAGGAGCGTTTTAGCTCACGACCTAGGGACAGGGGAACGATTATGGAATGGAAACCAGCACGAGTCTTGCAGCTATTCGGCTCGATCATTGCAATTGCCTGCACCACATGTTCGCTTGCCCAGGCTCAGGTTCAGCTCAAATATCGCTACGAACCAGGTCAAACCCGCTACTACGAACTGAAGCAAACTTTGGGTACGGTTTCCCACGTTTCCGATCGTGAAATTAAGAATCATATTGCCCAGCATCTGCAGATTTCGACCACTGTTAACGAAGTCGAAAAAGATGGCTCGGCTGTGCTGGCCAAGTCGATTGTTCGCGTACAGATGGAGGCGACTCAGCCTGGCGTTGATGAGCCCATGACCTACGATTCTGCCAGCGGTAACGAAGCGACCGGCCCGTTCGGAATGATTGCCAACACCCTGTCTTCGCTGGTTAAACAGCAAATTTTGATTACGGTCTCCGAAAATGGCGAAATTCGGAAAGTCGATATTCCTCAGGAACTCCTGCAGCAGTTTTCCGGGAATGGTCCCGGTTTAACCGGTTTGAATACGCCAGAAGGTGTCGAAAAAATGCTTTCTCAGGGCAGCATTGTCTTTCCTGACAAACCCTTAAATGTTGGCGATCAGTGGACGCGTAATATGAGTACCGAGTTGCCATTCGGAAGTATGAAATCGACGATTGTCTTCACCTATGCAGGACGGACAAAAGATGGTCTGGATCGTATCAATGCGGCTACAAAAATCTCTCTGGAACCAAAACCGAACAGTCCGTTTCAAGTCCAGATGAAAGCGTCTGAAGGCGAAGGGGTCTATCTGTTCGATACCCGGCGTGGCTGTATTTTAGCCAGTGGACTAATGCAAACGATGAATCTCGAACTCTCGGCAATCGGCCAGAAACTGGAACAAACGGTGACGACAGACATCTCAATGCGACTCGTCAATCCGAACCAAACCGCTCAAGGCTCAAACTGAATGGCACTCGCTAATCCGGGTGAATTATGCTTTTATTGAGTCGTGTGGCGAATATGCCACTTGAATGGATTACGTTTACATTTGACTTCTCATTGGGTCGATGAATAACATATAAGTAATAGCCGAACTGTATATTGCATGAGATTGCGTTCCGTATCCTAAGCTTGTGCAGACTGATTCATGTTAAAGATGTAAGAATCCTTTTTGACTCACGTTGAGTGATCCTTCTGGTATCAGCCAGCATCAGGTTGAAGCGGGAATCTCTCCTTCAGTTATTAATCGTTATTGATGACCAATTCCGAATGATAACTGGATAACGACCTCCAGCATCTGCAATAGGATGTTGCCCTCCCCACTTTTCTTCTGGAGTGCTTCGATGTTGAATCTGAATGGTCCAAAATTCAAACTCTGTGACGGATTGACAAGACGTTCCGTCCTGCAGATTGGCAGCCTGGCGATGGGCGGAATGGCCTTGCCTCAGTTGCTGCAAGCCGAGCAGGCTGTAGGAGTTAGCAACAATAAAAAAGGTGTCATCATGGTCTTCCTGCCGGGAGGCCCGCCGCATCAGGATATGTGGGATATCAAAACCGATGCCCCTGCGGAAATCCGCGGTGAATTCTCAGCAATCGATACCAACGTCCCTGGCATTCAAATCGGAGAGATGTTCCCCCGCATCGCCCAGGTGGCCGACAAGTGCGCCTTCATTCGTTCAATGGTCGGCGCGACTGGTTCGCATCATGCATTTCAATGTTTGACGGGAAATTCCGATCGTCAGCAACCCCCCGGCGGCTGGCCTTCCATTGGTTCTGTTCTGTCCAAAGTCTATGGATCGCGAGATCCAGCAGTCCCTGCCTTTGTCGGACTCTCGCCCAAAACCCGTCACGCTCCCTGGGGTGATCCCGGCCAGCCCGGATTTCTGGGTGTCGCCCATGCTCCGTTTCAGCCGCATGGTGAGGGAATGAGCGATATGACACTCAATGGCATCTCCGCCGATCGACTGGGAGATCGTAAATCCGTTCTAAATTCTCTGGACACCTTCCGCCGCACAGCCGATGCATCTGGAATGATGGAAGGCATGGACGCGTTTTCTCAGCAGGCCTTCGGCATTCTCACTTCCAGTAAATTAGCCGATGCTCTGGATGTTGAACGCGAACCTTCTGAAGTTCGAGATCGATACGGACGTGGTACCGCTAAACTGGTCGCTGATGGCGGGCCGAAACTTCTCGATAATTTCCTCGTCGCTCGACGTCTGATTGAATCCGGCGTTCGTTGTGTGACGCTCTGCTTCAGTCGATGGGACTGGCACAGCGGCAACTTCAAGAGGGGCCGCGAAGATATGCCAATGCTCGATCAGGCCCTGAGTGCCTTGATTGAAGACCTCGAACAACGCGGCATGCTCGATGATATCAGCGTCTGCGTCTGGGGAGAGTTCGGTCGAACACCAAAAATTAACAGCAAAGGCGGCCGCGATCATTGGCCCCGCGTTTCCACGGCTCTGCTGGCTGGCGGCGGAATGCGAACCGGTCAGGTCATCGGCTCGACAAACCGACTCGGCGAATATGCTCAGGATCGTCCCGTCCACTTTCAGGAAGTCTTTGCAACGCTCTACAAGCAACTTGGCATCAACATCGATGAACTGACCCTCAACGATCTGCAGGGGCGACCTCGATACCTGATCGATCACAATGTTCATCGGCCGATTCGCGAATTGGTTTAAAGATGCCGACCATTCAGGAACTCCTCCAAACGCCGTTATTACCCGGGCGTCTGGAATGGATTGGCCTCAGTCCCGGGCGGCGGGAACCGATTCAATCTGTTGAGCGAGTGATGCTGCAAGTTGGCACCGGTTTAGATGGTGACCATCATTCCCGTTCTGGGAAATCGAAGCGGCAAGTGACGCTCATTCAAGCTGAGCATTTGCCGATCGTAGCTGGTTTTCTGCAGCAGGATTCGATTGCTCCGGAACTGGTACGTCGGAATCTGGTGGTTTCAGGCATCAATCTGCTGGCTTTGAAAGAGCGTCACTTTCGTATTGGATCCGTCATTCTGAAGGGCTCGGGACCTTGTGCACCCTGCTCGCGGATGGAAGAAAACCTCGGTATTGGCGGATATGCCGCCATGCGAGGCCACGGCGGCATCACTGCAATTGTCGAACAAAGTGGTGAAATCAGGGTTGGAGATGAAGTTTTCGCCTTAAATGACATCACAGAGTCGTCGAACAGTCCCGAGTCTGCTTGACCGGTTTTGACTGCAGAACCTATACTTCCGGTTTCCACCCATCTTATCGGAACGGTTTTCGGTCGAATTTCTGCCGAGAATGTCCGTCTGGCAGATGATGCAGACACCAATGAATCTGGCAGAAAGATTTTGTCAGGTCAGAAATTTCAGTAGCAAACACTATGAAAAGCGAACATCGGCACGAATTGGCCCAAAACGATCTGGAAGTTGGAATTGAACGACTTCGCGACAAATCCAAAGACTTCATGGAAGTTCATGGAAATCGAATTCTGCTGTGGGCTTCAATGATACTGCTGCTGATTGCAGCAATTGTATTTTACACCCGCACATCCGCTCGCACCAATGTCGAAGGTTGGGCTGCGTTGACGGGAGCGAACAATGCCGAAGAACTGGCAGGTATCGCCGACTCCTATCAGGGAACTCCAGTGGGCGACCTGGCTCAGTTGAAAGTCGCCGAAGAATATCTCAATACCGGTATTCGCCTGATGTTTACTGATCGTGAAGCGGCATTGACTGAACTCGATGAAGCAAAATCGGCGTTCCAGAAACTGTTGAATCAGACAGGAATTCTGCCGATTACCAAAGATCGCGCCCTGTTCGGACTGGCTCGCACTTTTGAAACCACTTCGACAGGCGATTTTTCGGAAGCGATTAAAAGCTACAAAACGCTGATCGACGAATCTCCAGATTCACCCTACAAAGAACTCGCTGAGGAACGGATCAAGACACTTGGCAAAGAAAATGCGAAAAGCTTCTACAGTTGGTTTGCAGAACAGAAGCCAGAACCGCAAGATATGGAGCAGCCTGAAGATATGCTGCGAAATCTGAATCTGGATTTGGATGGTTCACTGCCAACTCCAACAGGAACATCGTCAGCTCCGATGGATCCTGAAGCGACATCAACACCAAATCCAACATTGACCGTGCCGACCGCTCCAGATTTTCCACCAGCCATGACGAATCCGGCTTCAACTTCAGAAGCAGGTACGTCGACCGAAACCAGCGCACCGCCAATGCCGGCTGACGCTTCATCCTCCACTCCGCCTGCAGAAGTTGGAACATCTGAGCCAATGCCGGCACCACCAAAAGCAACAGAGCCAGAAGCGACACAACCGAAACCGGAAGGTACAACGAGTGCACCGGTTTCTCCTGCAGAATCTGCAACCGATGCCAAGTAATGAATCCTCGGAAAATGTGGTCGAACATGTTGTCGAAGAGACCGAGGTCGAAAAACGACTCGATCACTGGCTGGCAACTCAATATCCAGAGCACTCTCGTTCCCAATGGCAGAAACTCATCTCTGCTGGCAGCATTACGATTAATGGCCAGACGGTCAAACCGTCTCACAAACTCAGCTTAGGGGAATGCCTGTCTGGCCCATTTCCCAAGCCGGTGATCGCCGAAATCCCCCCAGCCCGAGAAATCGACCTCGATATTTTGTATGAAGATGAACTGATTGTTGTCCTCAACAAGCAGGCCAACCTGATCGTGCACCCCGGCAAGGCAAATTACGGTGGCACGCTGGCCAATGCTCTGGTTCATCACTTTGAAAAGCTAAGTGGCGCGGGCGGAGCACATCGTCCCGGCATCGTGCATCGACTCGATCGTGATACGACGGGTGTGATTGTGATTGCTAAAGACAACAAGACACACGATCATCTCTCGGCTCAATTTGCCGATCGAACGGTTGAAAAAGAATACCGGGCCTTTGTCTGGGGACGGCTCGAATTTGACTGCGACTTTATCGAAACTCATATTCGTGCGCATTCAAAAAATCGTGAGAAAATGGTGGTTTGCGGGCCAGATCCAGAAGCCAGAATTGCACAGACTCAATATGAAGTCCTCGAACGCTTTAAGGATATCACCTACATCAAACTTCTTCCCAAAACGGGACGCACCCATCAACTGCGCATCCACATGCAACATCTGGGGCATGCGATTGTTGCCGACCGATTGTATCGCGGGCAATCGAATCTGCTGTTGAGTTATGTGATAGGCTCGAAAGAACATCTCAAAGAAGATGCGGTATTGATTGAACGCCAGGCTTTGCATGCTTATCGCCTGCAGATCGAACATCCCGGCACAGGCGAGCGAATGGAATTCATCGCTCCCTTTCCAGCCGATATGCAACGCACGCTGGATGCCCTCGAAAAATATTCACGCAGCTAAAAGATCAATTCTTTTGAACCTTCATAAAAGTTTTGCGTTGATATTAATTCGCGTATTCGACAGCAAGTATTGCAGTTCGTCATTGAAAGCTCATAATGAGGAAGCGACTTATGACTGTATCTTGTACAAATTGAGGAGTTTTTCAGACAAATCTTCTCAGGAGTATCCATTTCCGTTTGAGCGATACGCTCTCATTTTTTTTTCAACATTTCAGGAGCGACATCAGTGAATCAGACATCGAGCGATGAGAATGAATTGAACAAGGACAAACTGCCCGACCGGGAAGAAGACATCAACAGTTATCATCCGGCCATGTTTGCCAATCATCCGTTTCATTATCTCTTTATCTGGCTGCTGATGATTGGTGGCGGGATCGGCGCGGTGATGGGGATGTTCATGGGAAACTTCCTGTTGGGGATCTTCGGTTTACTCGCACTGATCTGCGGTGGAGTTGCATATGGTTGGTGGTACCTGAATGTGAAATTCAAAGTATTAACGGTTACCGACAAACGCTCACTGTATCGACAAGGCATTCTCTCCAAGCGAACTAATGAAGTTCAGCACGACGATGTTCGAAACATCAAAATGGACCAGACGTTTTTGCAGCGAATCCTCAATGTTGGCGATATCGCAATCTCAAGCTCTGGTCAGGATGATATGGAAATCGTTGTCAAAGGGGTTGGCAACCCGCAGGAAATCGTCGATCTTGTGCGTCGTTTCCAGTAATCAGTAGGCCCCCCAGAGTATACGAAACTCTGGGGGTCTGGCTGAGGTTTCGCCCTTGGCAATCTGGTGAAAACTGCACATCAAATCGGCTGTAACCACGCCCATCACTTTGTTTCGTGGTGTTTCACCCACAAACCTGCATGTGGTCTACGGGAGTTGAGTCGAGCCCATCAGGAAGCGGTCGCATTCGCGGGCCGCTTCACGCCCTTCGTTGATGGCCCAGACGATGAGACTTTGACCGCGACGACAATCACCAGCAGCGAAAACGCCTTCAAGATTGGTCGTATACTGACCATATTCGGCTTGATAGTTTGAACGGTTATCCGTTTCTATTTTCAACTGCTCGGCGATTTTCTGTTCTGGGCCTTTGAACCCCAGAGCCAGAAATACGAGATCGGCTGGCCACTCTTTCTCGGTCCCCTCGATAGGTGAGAACGGCGCTCCGTTTTGAGAAGGTCGAGACCAGTCGAGTTGAACCGTTTTCACGCCACGCAGGTTCCCATTTCCATCATCGAGGAACTCGACGGTTTGAATGGCATACTCGCGTGGATCGTTTTGTAACGTTTTATTTCCATTCTGAGAATAATCGAATTTCGCAGCGGCTTCCTTATGACCGTAATCAGTCCGAAAGATACGCGGCCATTGGGGCCACGGATTATTCGGGGCCCGCTTATCGGGAGACTGCGGGACAACTTCAAAGTTGACCAGGCTTTTACAACCATGACGCAGACTTGTGCCGATGCAGTCGTTTCCGGTATCTCCCCCGCCGATGACGATGATGTCTTTATCTTTGGCGGAAATGTAATGGCCATCACTCAAATTGGAATCGAGCAGGCTTTTTGTGTTGGCGTGCAGGAATTCCATCGCGTGATGAATGCCCTTCAATTGACGTCCAGGTGCGTTTGCAAAGAAATCGTTCGGTACTGTCGAGCCGGTAGCAACGATGATGGCATCGAACTTCTCACGCAATTCCACTGCTGAAACGTCCTTGCCAATTTCAGTACTCGTGACAAAGGTGATGCCCTCTTCTTCGAGCAGCTTGATGCGTCTTTCAACGATAGGCTTTTCGAGTTTCATATTTGGAATGCCATACATCAGCAATCCGCCGATACGATCGGATCGTTCGTAAACGGTGCAGTAATGGCCTGCCTGATTCAACTGATCAGCCGCAGCCAGACCGGCTGGTCCAGATCCGATGATGGCAACCGATTTCTCAGTTCGGCTTTTCGGAATTCGCGGTTTCACCCAGCCTTCTTCATAACCGCGATCAATGATCGAGCGTTCGATATTTTTTATGGTAACAGCTGGTTCATTGATCCCGAGCACGCAGGAGCCTTCACAAGGAGCTGGGCAGACGCGACCTGTGAATTCTGGAAAGTTGTTCGTTTTATGCAGACGATCGAGCGCGTCTTCCCATTGATCACGATAAATGAGATCGTTCCATTCGGGAATAAGATTGTTGACCGGACATCCAGCAGCCATGTTGGCCATCATGCCACCCGTATGGCAGAATGGCACGCCGCAATCCATACAACGAGCCCCTTGGTTACGCAGTTCCACAACGGGCAACTGTGGAGCAAATTCCTGCCAGTCGTGGAGTCGTTCGAGTGGATTCCGTTCCGTCGGAGTACTGCGATTAATTTCTTTGAATCCGGTCGGTTTTCCCATGTTCTGCTTTACGCTTTCGTCTCAATCTACTGATGTGCCGTAAGTCAGGCATCGCCTGACGAATTCGACTCTCGGATTTTGTCAGGTTACTTTTCGCTCACCCAACCTGGATATCTAATCTCATTTCGAAGAGGGTTCCTGATTCATAATGAATTTGTCTGGTCTGACTCGCTTGCGCTTCGTGCTTGGATTTCATCCAATACAAAATCAAAATTCATCAACAACTCTATGTCATCAACCTCAAACAGCAGCTGGCTGTTTTTTTTCGGCTTCTTCTTTTGCCAGTTCTGCCAGAGCTTCTTTGTAAGCAGTTGGCATCACTTTGACGAAGTTTTTCACATTTTTATCCCAGTCGGAAAGGATTTCTTCGGCAATAAGAGATCCCGTCAACTGCTGATGATTCTCGACAAACTTTCGCAACTCTGCCGATTCCTCGGGAGTTTCAACCTCTTCAAGCCCTACCAGTTCCAGATTACAATTTGGTCGGAAATCTTCCACATCCTGGTAGACATAGGCAATTCCGCCCGACATTCCAGCCGCGAAGTTTCGGCCGGTCACGCCAAGAATAATCGCCTTCCCGCCGGTCATGTATTCACAACCGTGATCGCCAACACCTTCGACGACTGCAGTGGCACCAGAATTTCTCACACAGAATCGTTCGGCTGCCACTCCACGCAAGTAGAGTTCTCCAGAAGTCGCTCCGTACAGACAAACATTCCCTGCAACGATGTTCTTGGAAGAATCGAAGGTCGATTCTTCCGGTGGATAGACCACAATTTTTCCGCCGCAAAGTCCTTTGCCGACATAGTCGTTGGCATCTCCTTCGACTTCGATGGTAATTCCCTTCGTCAACCAGGCCCCGAGCGATTGACCAGCTGAACCATGACACTTGATACGGATGGTATCTTCAGGTAATCCCTCTGGTCCCCACTTCTTGGAGACTTCGTGGCTGAGCGTTGTCCCGAAGGCACGATCGATATTTTGGATGTTCATTGGCAAGTCGACAATATCGCCATGTTGGATTGCAGCTTGCGATTTGGGAATGAGAGTCGTTTGATCGAGTACGGCTTCCAACTCGTGGCTCTGATCCCGCGTGCAGTAGAAACCTGCATTTTCATAAGGAGACTGAGGCATTGCCAGAACGGGAGACAAATCCAGATGTTTCGCTTTCCAATGATTTTCGTTGGGTACGAATTCGAGCATATTACTCTGGCCGCACATCTCGTTGATGGTACGGAAACCTGCCTGAGCCATGTAACGTCGACAATCTTCTGCAACCATAAAGAGATAGTTGACCACATGATCGGGAGTCCCGGCAAACTTGGCACGAAGCTCTTCATCCTGCGTAGCAATCCCGACCGGGCAAGTATTCAAATGACACTTTCGCATCATAATGCAACCCAATGCAATCAATGGACCAGTAGCAAAGCCAAACTCTTCGGCTCCGAGCATACAAGCGATTGCGACATCGCGACCCGTTTTCAGCTGACCATCCGTCTGCAAACGAACTCGGCTACGCAGGTCGTTCATGACGAGCGTCTTGTGAGTTTCAGCAAGTCCCAGTTCCCAAGGCAAACCGGCATGTTTGATACTCGTGAGTGGCGAGGCCCCTGTTCCACCGTTTTCGCCGGAGATCAAAATGTTGTCTGCATGTCCCTTGGCGACGCCGGAAGCAATCGTACCGACACCGACCTCGGAAACCAGTTTCACACTGACTCGAGCAGAGGGATTCGAATTTTTCAAATCGAAAATCAGTTGGGAAAGATCTTCAATCGAGTAAATATCATGATGAGGAGGAGGGCTGATCAAGCCCACGCCTGGAGTCGAGTGTCGAGTTGCGGCGATAATCTTATTGACCTTCCCCCCCGGAAGTTCGCCCCCTTCACCCGGTTTGGCACCTTGCGAAATTTTGATCTGGAGTTCATCTGCGTTTGTCAGATACCAGCTCGTCACGCCGAATCGCCCGGAAGCAATCTGCTTGATGGCGGATCGCTTGGAATCCCCGTTCGGCATTGGCAAGAAGCGGTTGTAGTCTTCGCCCCCTTCACCGGTATTGCTTTTTCCTTGCATACGATTCATCGCAATCGCGACCGCCTCGTGAGACTCGGCGGAAATTGAGCCATAGCTCATCGCTCCAGTGCAGAATCGTTTGACAATTTCACTGGCCGGTTCAACTTCACTCAGCGGAATTTCGACTCCGGTTTTAACTCTTAGCATCCCCCGCAAGTGGCAGTTGCGTGTCGCTTCTTCATCGGCCTGTTCAGCGAATTCGTAGTAGGCGTTCTTATCGCCAGTGCGGGCGGCATTTTGCAGTTTGGAAATCGTATAAGGATTCCAGGCGTGCTTCTCGCCACTGGATCGCCAGGCAAACAGGCCTTCATTCGGCAGTATCGGCAAGCGATTTTCCTCACGAGCAGGAAAGCCCAACGCATGTCGTCGCAGATTTTCCTCGGCCAGTAAATCGAGAGTCACCCCTTTGATACGGCTGGCAGTGCCGTTAAAACATCGATCGATAACATCGGTATTCAAACCGACGGCTTCAAAGATCTGAGCCCCCTTGTAACTGGCCAGTGTGGAAATTCCCATTTTGGCAAAGACTTTGAGCATTCCCTTAGCGACGGCCTTGCGATAAGCCTTGACGATCGTTTCGTCGGTCCAGTCACCTTTGAGGACACCATCTCGCATCGATTTTTTCACGGCTGCGAAGGCCATGTATGGATTGACCGCATCGGCACCGTACCCGGTCAGCAGGCAGAAGTGATGCACTTCGCGTGCTTCACCCGATTCGACCACGATCCCCAGATGAGTTCGCAATTCATTATCCACCAGATGGTGATGCACCGCACCAGTCGCCATCAGTGAACTCATCGCGACGCGATCAGCTGACATGGCCCGATCTGAAAGAATCACAATTGAGTAATGCTGATCAATCGCTTCGAGTGCTTCCTGGCAGATACGATCGAGAGCGGACTTGAGTCCCTTGGCTCCATCACTACGTGGATAAGTGATGTCGATGACCTTCGTCTTCCAGTGACGGTAATCGAGATCCTTGAGAGCAGAGAGTTCGGAATTCTTCAAAATTGGATGTGGCACGGCCAGTCGATGGCAATGCTCCGGCGTGCTGTCCAGTAGATTCCCTTCAGGACCAATGAAGCATTCGAGTGACATGATAACCTCTTCGCGAATCGAATCGATCGCGGGGTTGGTCACCTGGGCAAACAACTGCTTGAAGTAGTCGTAAAGCATCCGCGGATTTTCGCTCAGACAGGCCAGAGCGGTATCGTCTCCCATCGAGCCAACCGGATCGCGTTTTTGACGAAGCATCGGCAGCAGCATGAAGTTCATGGTTTCGGAGGTATAACCGAATGCCTGCATTTTCTGCAGCAATTCGTCTTCATTTTTTGCATCCTCGGGAATTTCGTGCCGAGGAAGTTCGCTCAAAGTGATCCGTTGTTCTTCAAGCCATTTTTGATAAGGACGGTAAGTCGAAATTTTGCTTTTGACTTCCTCATCGTCGATAATGCGTTTTTCATCAAAATCGACAAGGAACATTTTTCCTGGCTGTAACCGGCCTTTGTATTTTACATTTTCCGGTTCGACCTCGAGCACGCCGACTTCGCTGGCCATCACGACTTTATGATCGTGCGTCACATAATATCGGCTCGGGCGGAGTCCATTGCGATCAAGAACGGCACCGATGAAATGACGACCATCCGTGAATGAAATTGAAGCGGGGCCATCCCATGGCTCCTGCATCGCAGAGTGATACTCGTAAAACGCCTTCTTTTCCTGAGACATGGAATGGTGATTTTGCCAGGCTTCTGGAATCATCATCATGATGGCTTCGGGTAATTTTCGACCGGATTGTGTTAACAATTCAAGTGCGTTATCGAAAGAGCCTGAGTCTGAACAGTGCGATTCGATAATTGGGAACAGCTTGTTAATATCGTCGCCAAAGAGTTCACTTTTCATCATCCCCTGACGGGCAAATGTCCAGTTTTTGTTGCCCCGCAGAGTGTTGATTTCTCCGTTATGTGCCATGTAGCGACAAGGCTGAGCTCGATCCCAACTGGGGAGCGTGTTTGTGGAAAACCGAGAATGCACCATCGCCAGATGTGTCTTGAAACTTGGTTCCTGAAGGTCCTTATAATAGGGCATGACCTGACTCGGAGTCAGCATCCCCTTATAAATAATAACCGAAGAAGAAAGCGAGCAGGCATAAAACAGCAACGCTTCCGGATGCTCTTCGGGCACTCGCAGTTTGTGGCTGGCTGATTTACGAATCAGGAACAGCTTTCGATCGAACTCCTTTTGCTCCAGTCCATCTCCAGCTGCAACGATCAACATTTCCATGACGGGCATACAAGCCAGAGCGGTAGGTCCGACATCAGCAGCAACAGGATCGACAGGCAGGGGGCGCCAGCCGACGAGTTTCTGGCCGTTTTCTGCAATCAAATCGTTCAAGACCTGCTTGCAATATTCGCGTCGCTGCTCATCCTGTGGCAGAAAAATGATACCTGCGGCGTATTTACCAGCTTCGGGAAGTTCCGCTTTAAACTGCTCTTTGACGACTTTACGGAGAAATTCATCTGGTAATGCCGTCAGCATCCCGGCTCCGTCACCTGTATTTTCTTCGCACCCACAGGCTCCGCGATGGGTCATATGGCGGTTGATCCGATCGGCATCGTCAATTAATTGATGCGAACGTTCCCCATTAATATTTGCGACAAAACCGACGCCACAGTTTTCATGTTCGTAATCCGGTGAATACATATCGAATGCCACCGGATAACTGTCTTTGCGGAACGGAGAGCTGGTTGTGTTCTGCATGGTCTTCATCATTCATCGTCTAAGTTAATAATCGTCCTTACGAAATGCGGAGTCCTTCGCAGTCCGTCTATGAGACGGCTCAAAGTTGCGGATTAACACCGCACGAAACGCCAGCATCCTGCTACGTTTCACTGAGTCTCCCTGTCCGGGAGGAATATTGGAATGCCTTCTTCTTATGTATGACACAGAGAGTCGTACTCATCTCAGTGATCAGCAGTCACACCCAATTCGACTTGGCACTCATTCAATAAAACTTCTATGAACTTTTGTGTCGCCAGCGAAAGCTCGCGACCTTTTCGGTGAATCATCCCCATTGGCCTGACCCAGGAAGTCCCTTCGACTTCAAGTGCCTTCATCCGTCCTCGTTGACACTCATCCCGCAAGGTCGGTTCCGGTAGTAATGCAACCCCCGACCCCGATTCGACATCTCGCTTTACATATTCAATGTTGTCGAACTCGTGCACGGATTCGACGCTGACTCCGACTTCCCGAAACCAGCGATCGATCGCCTTATGTATAAATAGATTCGGTTTAAAACCGACGAATCGAACTCCATCGAGTTCTTCAGGCTTGATTGAACTGCGGTCAAACCAGGCATGATCGGGGCCGACCGCAATGACCATCGGCTGATCCTGCCAGTGGAGGCAGTCAAACATTCCTTTCGATTTGGGAAATGAAACCAGTCCTAATTCGTCCTGTTCCTGTCCCACACGTCTGTAAACCTCATCAGGATGCACAAAATCGATTGAGACTTCAACCTCAGGGAACTCCCGTTCGAAGTGATCGATCGTTTCGTTGATCTGAATCAGTCCGACTGAATAAATCGCAACAACACGAACGCGACCAACAATTTTATTCCCTAAACCCCGAACCCGATCTTCGACCTTGCGAAAAGATTGCAGCAAATTCCGACAGCCATCGAAGTACAGGTGACCAGCAGCGGTCACCTCGAACGGCCGTTTGGAACGATCTATCAACCGCATTCCCAGTCGCTTCTCCAGTTGCTGAATTGCCTGACTGACGGCTGACTGAGAAACTTTCTGCTGTTCTGCAGCACGCGAAAAACTTCGCAGCTCAACCGCGTTACAGAACATTTCCACATTTCGCAGATGCATACCAGGACCCAGAGTATCAGTGTTTCTTATGAAAGACTCGATGCACTATCAGAAACTGTTTGTCTGGAGGATTATCGGCTTCTGGCAGTCATTGTCAACCCGCGAGTCAATTCAACATTGTCGCATCTGAAAAACATTAGGTCTCGTGAGTTTATACAGCATATTCAAAATTACCTGCAGCGTTCAGCAGGAGCAAACACAGCGTTTTTAGGACCTTTGAAGTCCATGCGACTGCAGATACCATTTGAAAATGGTCTAAATCCCTGCATTGCCTAATTCGGTGGCTGAATTGTCGATTCGTCCAAAAACATGAGAAATTGCCTGGTTGTTGACCTTCTGTCCACTTCTGGTTCAACATTTCCCTATAAACATTACCCGTGAAGTCTTTTCCGTACTTAGTTGGTACTCGGCATCCTTGAATCTGCTGCAGATTCTAGATAAACTTCCGCGATGAACGAAAAGAAAACAAACGAAGGCTCTGAACAGAAATCCTCCTGGAAATCCTTGGCAGGAAGCCTGTTCGGTATCCATTTTGATGATCAATCCGATCTCGATGACCTGGACATCGATTCCGTGGCTGAAGTTGTCGAACAAATGAATCCGATTTCTTCGACTTCCAATGCAAAAAGTGAAGATAACGAAGAGATTGACGACGAACTCGAAGACGACTTTGACTTTTCCTTTGATGAAGACGACGACGAAGTTCTCGAAGAAAAAGTCTCGGAGACTCCAGTCTCCGCTACCGCTAAAAGCAAATCCGTACAGAATCAAGAGCCCAAAAGCCTCGATTCCACACCCTCAGAAATTGAAGTGAGAAATTTGCGCGCGACTTTCGATGATGAAGACCCGTTTGGTTTGGGAATTGTCGACACTGATGATTTATCAGACCTGGATGATGATGCAACTCCTGAAGAGGAAGCGGTTTCTGAAAAGGCACCACTGATCGAGGAAGCTCAGACTGAAAAAGATGAGTCTTCTGAGTCCGTTCCCAGTGGGAGATCTGGCAAACCGAAACGCGTACGTCGACCTACGCGTAAGCCAAGACCAAAGTCGGAATCGATCGAATCAGAAGAAGTCGATACAGAAGTTGTCGCAGAAACCAGGAAATCAGGCTCGACTGCAGATCAGGACGATGATTTCTGGGAAGCACTGGATGATTGGGACTGGGATAAAAAAGACCAGCCGAGAAAAAGACCTGCACGTGCTCAAGTTGATGACGACGATGAAGATGATTCTCCTGCTGAAACAACTTCGGAGGATCAGACGACTGATAACGAAGAACAGCCACGTAAACGGGGCCGACGACGACGTCGTCGCGGCGGACGCTCTTCGCAACGTGAAGATCGCCCTGTATCAGCTGAAGATGACGATCAAAAGAAAGAAAAATCATCTGCCCAGGAGGAAATCGATGCCTCTCTGATTGATGAACTCTGGGGTGGCGATGAAGAGATCTCAGAAACGAAGGCTCCTGCGGCCAAAGAAAAAACCGAACAGGACAAACCAGATGATTCCGAATCGCGCCGTCGGCCGCGCCGCTCTCGAAGGGGACGCGACAAAGAGTCAACTTCAGTTGAAGAAGTGAAATCCGAGCAGCCCGTAATTGCTAAATCGGCTGCAACGGATATTGATGACGACACGGATGATACCGATAACATCGAAACCAGGCCCCCTTCACCACAATACAAAAGTATTCCGACCTGGAGTGATGCGATCGGTATGATCGTCAAACGAAGAAACAGCGATCGTGGAGCTCCACGATCTGACTCCGGCAGAAGTGGAGACAGAAAAACTTCCAGTGGAGGTCGTAGACGCTCTAACCGGAGCCGAGAAGAGTAAATCGACTTCGTCAAATCCTCTTGGCGTCCACTGTTATGGGAAGTCCTCATGCCTGCTGAACGGTCCGACTCTGTTATTGCGTCGTACCGGTATGCCGTTGATGTGACTCGGGCAGCAGGCAGCAATTTTCATATCGCTTTTCGAATATTGCCCGAACCGATGTATCGGGCAATGTGTACGATTTATGCCTACATGCGGATTTCCGACGACCTTGTCGATGGCTCGCTCTCCGAAAACACATCCTCACTGCCAGAGACATCTGCGGTACAGTCACTTGCAAACTGGCAACAATTAACTGCGAATCTCAAAAGCTCGCATTCGACAAGCCATCCCCTTTTTCCTGCTCTTGAGGATGTGCTCGGGAATTACCCGATCGAAGTCAACTGGCTGCTCTCCGTCCTCGATGGAATGCAGAGAGATCTGAACTGGTCTCCATTTGCCGACTTCGAAGAGCTTGCCTGTTATTGCGATCAAGTCGCAGGGATGTCGGGGCTGTGTTGTCAGGCGATTTGGGGAGCGGATCTGGAACAGACCCAAAAACTGGCATTAACGTGTGGACGTGCTTTCCAGATGACAAACATCTTGCGAGATGTCCACGAGGATACCATCCGCGGCCGTTGTTATTTTCCACAAAACGAACTCGATCACTTCGGCTGTCAGAATACAAACTGGGACGATCCCCAAATCCGCTCAAACTGGTTGGATTTGATTGCATTCCAAGTGAAACGAACAGAATCATTTTATCGGGAAGCTAGTGAACTGGAGCGTCACCTATCAGGCCCGGGACGTAGAATGTTTCGAATTATGTTCGTGACTTATCGAGCGGTTCTGCGAAAGATATCTCGAAATCCTCAACTTGTATTTCACCAGAAGGTGCGCGTCTCCAAAAGCAGGAAATTAATCATCCTGCTAGCCGCTCCTTATCTTTCCGTATTGAATTCGGAATCTCACGCTAATGCACAATGTAGTAACTCTGCGATATTGAATGCAAAAGTCCCCTCAACCAACGGCTAAGGGGACTAAGCGATCATGGACCGACTGCAGTGGCTTTACCAGGAATAGTTACTTCCGGGATAATTACCAGAGGCCGTTCGTGTCGGATTGGTAATCGTGCGGTATCCATCCGAGTAAGCATCGGCTTGATAGTATGGATTCGGGTTTCGCTGTTGAACTGGGCTCCAGGGACTAAACATCGATTGCTGGTCAAAATCGGCTGGAGTCGGGACTTTCTGGTCCATCTGTGGTGCACTTGGAACAGTCAACGTCGGTTGTGAACCAGGTGTCTGGATCCCCTGGTATGTCGTACCGGGATTATTGTAGATCATGTTAGGGTCATATCCGCCGAAGTCGGTACATCCTTGAGGAACAACCGGAGGACAGACTGGTGCAAAGCTGCGAACGCAACGTGGTTCCCAGACCGTTGAAACCCGACGACGCGGAACCATCACCTGTTCAGCGACATTGCGATAACAGACCTTGTTGCGGATTACTGTTTGAGGAACATAACTCACAACGCGTTTGTATGTTGTCACTGGCACCTGCACGCATTCGGCAACTCGACGACATCGAGTTTGAGGGACCATTTCCCAACTGGCAACACGCCGGGGCTGCATTCGCATTGTCATCTGAGGCACAACCGGTGCGGCACACACTGGAGCACAGGGTGTCGGTGGAACATAAGCTGGCGGACAGGAACAATCGTTTCTTTGGCAGCGATTGCAGAAAATTGGTGGAAATAGTCTTGGGCGACAGCCACGACAATTACCACAACCTCCACAGGCACGGGCAAGTCCGGGAAATACCTGGGCAACAACTTGCGATTGTTCAATTCCAATCGCACAAACGGAAAGACATAATGTCAGCAAAATGGGCCATCGCATGTGACGGGCTCCTGGTCGGTAGGGTCGATTGAGGGGAAATGGGGGATTTCGAAGCGAGTTTTGGCCAAGGGATGGCCGAGGTGGGAAAATTGAACGCTTGCATTTGGGCGTATCGCTCAATTTAGTATCTCGCTTATCGTTAGTATCGTCTCGTTCTTTAGACTTCTTGAGTTCTTTCTTCAATAAATCAAAAAAAGACTCAAGAATTCCTCCATTTGCGAATGATTTCCACATTCATTATTCTGAGACCATCTTCACATATTTATCGTTACTCATTATCTATCATGGAATTATGACAAATCTGGATTACACAGGACGAGAGCAGGAACTCGCTCGATTAATTCTTCAGCCTTATCGTAAAGTTTTCGAATACACGGCTCCTGAGCGAACAATTCACCAGTTACGGGAAGAATTTCTCAAGTCCAGTGAAGAGGCAACCATCGCAGACTTCACAGCTGGAATGAGAGTCTTGCTGGAATGCCGATATATCCAGAGGCTCAACGATGAACGTCTCGAACTGACCCCGGCTGGTCGTGAATGGATGACGGAGTAAACCGTATACATTAAGTGGGTGGCGGGGGCGCTCCGCTTTAGCGGAAGCCTCCGGAAGTTCTACGATTCGGGGGCTTCTCTGCGAGAGCGCCCCCGCCACCCTTGTTTTGACGAGCCAGGAATCATGCTTACAGCAATTCGTTGATCAGTCCTATATACCAGAACATCACGCTGAAGATTACGAAGATGATAAAGCCGGCGACAATCACCCAGACTGTCCAGCCGAGGGCTCCTGCGAGAGCATCGAGAGCTCTGCGGGCCTGATCTTCGAATTGCGGGCTGAGCCGATCGAGCATTTCCGGCACTGTTCCAGATGTCTCGCCAACGTGGATCATCTCAATCACATCGCGGGGAAACAGCTCAGATTGCCGAAGAGCTTCCGTTACGGTGTAGCCTTCCTGGATCCAGTACACGATTCGAGGACCTTCTCCGATGAAGGCTCCATTGTTGGTCGCCATCATCGAGGCTTCGATACTTTCATCAATGGGCATTCCTGCATTCTGCGTGAGATGGTAAGCCCAGGCAAAGCGGGCAATCGCAAAAGACCGCATGCAATAGCCGAGGACGGGAACTCGCATCAAAATGCGATCCATATATTTTTGACCGGCGAAGTTCGCGCGAAGAAACTTAAACAGAATAAACGCCCCGGCTGCAGTTCCAAAAACCATTCCCAACCAGATTAATGCACCGGAAGTTCCCGTCAGTCCCCAACCGAGAACATCAATTGCTTCACCACCTTGAGCGTTGGCAATCCAGCCCAGGAGAAAAATGAGGCCGGCAATGACGAAGACGGCCATGATCAATTGCAGAATCGGCCAGGCAATGGCCGAGTAGAAATCTTTTTTCAGACGCAGCAGATTGTCGTAATGATTGGCCAGTCCGGTCAGAATCTCAGGTAAAGCTCCGGTTCGCTCGGCCACATCGACCATGTTGACCATCAATGTCGGAAAAATATCCTGATCTTTCAGTGCGGTTGCAATGTCGGATCCCTTTTGGAGTTCTTCAGCAATCTGCATTGTTGCCCGACGGACTCGAACGTCCGCGGCTTTCTCGCCAGCGATTAAAAACGATTTATGAGCCGAAACCCCGGTTTCGAGGAGCGTACTCAACGAACGGCAAAGCAAAGCGATCGGTCTGAGGGGCAAATTTTCGCCGAACATGGGGCTTGCCGGGTTGAGGATTTATGGTTGAGAGTTGAATGTTGAATGTTCAGCGTAAGATAAAATTTGCCCTTTACAAGCACGAAGCGCAAGCGAGTGTGTTGAAATGCGATTTGACACAATTGCTTACGCTTCATGCTTGTACTAATTAGTCAAACGTATGCTCGCGATTATTTCGACTTCGATTTGCCTTTTTTATTATCTTCAACGGGTTTGAGTTGAGACTTCTTATTCGACGGATTAGCCGCGGCATCCAGAGCCGCCATCTTGTTTTGCAGCCAGCCAGCCTTTTTATCGCCAGCGTCCTGATTCACAGGTTTCTTGAAGTTCTCCGCTTTTTTCTTACTTAGCGTTTCAGCAGTCGTATCATGGAAGTCGAGGATTTTTCGTTCGGCGATTGCCCACATTGAGGACGCAATGAAGTAGATGCACAAACCCGCTGGCACTTTGTAGAACATGAAGCCGATGAAGATCATCATGTAGCCCATCATCTTCTGTTGCAGGGCCTGTTCTTCGTTAGCAGGAGGCGGAGCGAACATCTTCTGCTGGACGATAAACAGGCAGACGGTCAGCATCGGCAGCAGATTGAAGCTGGAACCCAGCCAGGGTAATGCAAATGGCATCGTGAAGAGATGATCGGGAGCGGCCAGGTTGTCGATCCACAGGAACTGAGCCATCCGCAAATCGACCGAAATATACAACGATTGATACAGGCTGATGAAAATCGGAATCTGCAGGATCATCGGCAGACAGCCGGCGAAGAATCCGCTTTCCTTCATCAGATCCATCTGAGCTTTGGCCAGTTTTTCTTTGTCGTTCTCGTATTTCTTTTTGGCTTCCTCAAACTTTGGCTGCAACTCTTTCATCCGCTTAGCAGCCAAGGCGTGCTTGCGAGAGATGGGATACATACAGGCTCGCACCATCACGGTCAGCATGATAATGGCAATGCCGTAGGGAAGCATCAGACTGTTATGAAAGAAGCCGAGAATCGCCATCATGATTTTGACAAGCCAGCCGAACCAGCCATATTCAATCATATCTTCAGCACTGAACGGCTGCAGCAGAGCAATCCGTTTGGGACCGGCAAATAGGGTGTATTCTTGAGTAACAGTTTGCTGAGGCGCAATTTTTACGGGATTGGATTCCAGAGAGAAACTAATCTGGCTGTACTCTTTTTTCGTTCGTTTTTTCAGCAACAACGGCTGAGCGATTTTGATCCAGTTATTCTCTGTCTGATCTTCCTGAGGGGCTAAGAGAGTGGCAAAGTATTGCCCATCGACTCCCAGATATCGTAGAGGAGCCTTGAAGTTTTCAATTTCTCCTGCGGCTGCCTGTTTGGCGATTTCGCTGGCCTGAACCTGTTCGTGCCGGACACCACTGCCGCTATCAAACCCGGCTTGAATGGCCAGATAGCGACGCGTGTTTTCTTCATTCTCAAGCGGAAAGCCGACAGGGCCCTGCAGGTCGTATTGCAATTCGAGAGGTTGATCGCTCAGGTTGGCAAAATCGAGTTTGACGTTGAGCTGATAACCTTTGGAGAACGTATCCCTTTTGGCAGGATCGCCAGGTTCAAACGAGTATGTTTTCCGGAGCAGGAGTTTTCCATCGGGTGAGGGATATTCGAAGGTTACAGAATGATCGGTCAACGATGCATCATCGACTCTCCAGTTGACCGTTTCGAGAGTCTTGCCGTACTCCATGAGCAAATGATCGACGGATCCGCTTTTCATATCGAAGCTGACGCGTGAACTTCCCTCGACAGTTCCGAGTAAATGCAGTGGCTGATTCCGGTCCGTCAGTTCGCGATAGCGGGGATCATTCAACTGCAGTGACAGCACCGCTGCTCCCTGTGAAGTCAAATCGACCTGCATGTAATCTTTCGATTTCAGGTCACTGCTGCCCAGGGTAATCAGACGCGAAGGGAATTCTTCGAGTTTGATTTCCTCGGGTTTAGGATCTGCTTGAGCAGTTGTATCGGAATTGAGTTTCTCTGCGGAACTTGCACCATTCTGAGAGAGGTTCGGATTAGACGGACTGCTTGTTCCGGCAGGGGGGCCGACCTCGTTTTGAGCCTCTTTTTCTTTTTGAGCCGCGATTTGCTGGGCGGCTTTCCGCTTCGTCAATTCCGGAAAGAAAAACGGCAAGCCGTGATTGAACCAGAGGAACATCACGCCCATCGAGAGCAGAAAAAACGTTACCAGACGCCGTTGTTGATCCATCGATCGAAACTCTTCTTCAAAAATAGTATCTGCGAAAATCAATTTCCGCAGTAATCTAACCGTGATAAAGTCTACTGGGGAGAAACATGTCGTGAACTGCGACACTTCGGACATACATCAGCATTACGCCATAAGTCTATGACGGGAGGATATCCACAATCGATGTCCGGAAACCGCAGGTCCTCATACAGCTTATCAGCGACCTTCTCCCAGTCGATCTCCCAAAAAATTATCGAGTTCGGGAATCTGATAAATCTTCTCAGCCGTCTTCTTATAATCGTAAACGACGCGTTGAAAATGAATCGTTCCCTCATCCACGATAACGTAAGATGAGCGGGAATCTCCATTTCTTGGTTGGCCAACTGAGCCAACATTGATCAACGCTTTGTGCTCTCCGAGTTCGTAACGGAAATCAATCTCTTCAGGTGCAAGAAAATTGAGATCATCCGTAAAAACGCCTGGAATATGTGTATGCCCCTGGAAACAATGCCGTTCCACCAGGCTGAAAATCCGTTCCATTTTGCGTTGATGATAAATATCTTCTGGGAAGACATATTCATTTAATGGATTTCGTGCCGAGCCATGCACGAACATATACTTCTCTTCCCGACGTAAACGGGGTAATTCACCCAGGAATTCCCAACGGCGCTCGTTCTTGGACTGATCGCCAATCTCGAGTTGTTTACGCGTCCAGAAAATCGCCCGTTCTGCTCCTGCGTTGAAGCCTTCGGGATCGAACATCGCCGCCTGATCGTGATTGCCAAGGATGGTGACCTGTGCTTTTTCCATCACCAGATCAATACATTCGCCGGGATTGGGACCATATCCAATGATATCTCCCAGGCAATACAATTTCGAAATATCTTTACTGGCGATGTCAGCCAGTACGGCCTGCAACGCTTCGAGATTTCCGTGAATGTCACTGATGATCGCGAACAATGCGTTATTTTCCTACTCGATAATGACTTGCGAAAACGTCCAGTGTATCCAAGACTGTTCATCAGGGTCAATAAACGGACGAAACAATCCCCCATCCTCGCTAGGAATTTCTCGGGAATACAGGGATTCTGCTCTGGTGAGCCGGGTCAATCATGACTCGGGGAGATCCTTTTGTTTACGACTTTCATATTATCACACATCGATATGATCCCAGCAATTTAGAATCACTTTCAACAATGATCGTGGGAATATCTGTGCCATAACTGGCATGGCTCGCCTGATATTCACATGGAAGATTCACACAGTTTCTGCAGGTCCTCAAAATAGTGAGGGTAGGTTTTTGCCGTGCAGTCGGGGTCTTCAATTTGAATGCCTGGCGTCATCAGGCCGATCAGACTGAAGCTCATGGCCATGCGGTGATCGTCGTATGTCTTTATGCTAGAAGGTGTTATGGGGCCGGGGTGAATAGTAAAGCCGTCTGGATGTTCTTCAACGTGGATGCCCAGTCGCTTCAATTCCGTCACGACCGCGGCAACACGATCCGTTTCCTTGATTCGCATATGGGCGACATTCCGCACGTGGGTTGGACCTTCTGCGAACACGGCCACTGCTGCGAGAGTTTGGGCAGTGTCGCTGATCGCATTCATATCGATGTCAATGCCCTGGAGTTTTCGTCCCTGAACAGTGATGGAATTGTCTTCCCAAGTGACTTCGCAGCCCATTTCCTCGAGTACATCGACAAAATGAACATCTCCCTGCATGGCTCTGCGGCTCAAACCCGGGATGGTGACTTTTCCCTTAGTGATGGCAGCTGCCGCGAAGAAATAGCTGGCAGCAGAGGCATCGGGCTCAATCTGATAATCACAGCCCCGATAAACCTGCGGTTTGATATGATACGATTGCAAATCTTCCGTCTGGACATCCACACCAAAGCGTTTCATCACATCGAGTGTCATTTCGATGTAGGGAATCGAAACGAGCTCCCCTTCCACAATGATTTCGAGAGGCCCCTGGGCATAAGGGGCGACCATCAGCAAACCGCTTAAATACTGACTCGACAGTGAACCGGCAATTTTTACGGTTCCACCAGACAGACCTTGCGTTTGGATCTTCACCGGGGGACATCGATTCCCGTTTATGCACGTCGCATCGACATTTAAAGCCTGCAGGGAGTGGATGAGATCCTCAATCGGACGTTCCCGCATCCGCTTATTTCCATCCAGAACATAAGTTCCCGAACCTGTCGCACACATCGCGGTAAGGAAACGAATACTCGTTCCGCTGTTTTCCAACCAGAGATCGGCTTGACTGGCCGGAATTTTCCCGCCACAGCCTTGAATGGTGATTGTATTGTGATCGTCGCGGCTCCAGGAAATGCCCAGTTTCTTCAGGCTCTCCAGCATCACGCGGGTATCATCACTTTCAAGTGTTCCTCGCAGTATGGACTTTCCTTCTGCCATGGCAGCGATAATTAAAGCGCGATTTGTGATACTTTTTGAGCCTGGGGGCGTAATTTCCCCAATGATGGGGCGTTTTACGGGCTGGATTTCGAGTGATTTGAGGTCAGAATTCATAATTGATCGTAATTTCAGGACGAGCTGAGTTGTCTGTGTGTTATTCGTGCTTGTATTTGCAGAACATCATAGAATCCCCATTGCAATGTGGGAAATGAAACCGGTCTTGTCGCCATTGCAACTTTCTGGGAGACTGCCCCAAGATGATACGAACCTCATCTGAGCGGGAAATTTACGGAGAGATTCCGCACATCGTGACAAGGATGTTATGGCTATGACGAAACTGATTTCGCTTTTTGCTGGAATCCTCATCGGAGGGGTTCTGGTCTACACGGGCTTCAATTATCACATTGTGAAGACCGACAAGACAACATACATGATTTCCAAGCAGAAGTCGGAACTGGCTGATGTCTATGTTGATATTCGCGACTGGGACTACCAAACCTGGGCGAAGCATCCGAATCTGGCTCAGGCAATGACAGAAGCTGGTCATGGCGATCTGGTGCAGAGAAGCTTGACGGAAGACGTCCTCGATACGATTTTCCGAAAAATTGGTGGAACTGAACAACGCACGCGAAAATAAGCACAAGTAGAAATTGTTTCAATTAAAATAAGGGTGGCAATGGCTCTGCCAGTGGCACACAACCCAATGGCTATATTGGAATAATACAAGAATGCGTCTTTCATACTAATATTTTGTGTTCATGAAGTTTCAATGCACGATAACGGAGTGCGATACAGTTAAAAGAGACCCAAATCTAAGCCCTGAAAGGGCATTTGCGATTCTCCCCACGAAAGCCCCTCCAGTGCAAATTTCATCCCTCTTTCATGCTGAATGGCCCTTATGTTCTTCCTGCTTGCGCTGGGTTATACTGTGCGTCGTTTGCTGCGGATGCAGTTCCGGGACATTTCGGGCAAATAATGATGACGTTCCTAATCGATACAACATCAAAACCGAAAATGTCGTGCTGCACAGCGATGTCAAACTGGATGAAGACCACGAACTGATTCAGAATCTCAAGCAGGTACGTCGACAAATCGCTGATACACTCGAGTTGAAACTCGGTGAGAAAAAAGTCGAAGTCTACCTGTTTAAGGATGAAGAGACGTATCACAAATTTCTGGCTAATAATTATCCCGGCTTGCCGCCCCGACGAGCTTACTTTGTTGGCACTTCAACCAGTCTTTCCATTTACACCGTCTGGTCTGAACGTATTCTCGTCGACTTACGACACGAATTTACGCACGGTGTGTTGCACGCATCTTTGCCTAAAGTTCCGCTCTGGCTGGATGAAGGACTAGCCGAGTATTTTGAATTGCCAACCGCTCCCGGCATTCCTCGAGCCGACTACCTTGAGGATTTATCGGGACTGATGAAAAATGGCTGGCGTCCCAATTTGCAACGGCTCGAACATCTTGATGAGGTCGGCGAGATGCAGCGTCTCGACTATGCGGAATCTTGGGCCTGGGTGCACTGGATGCTGCATAATAATCCACAAACCCGAAGTGCTTTGATTGAGTACGCCAATAATCCAAGTCAAGCGGTCGGGTTGCCGCTGTCTCGACGCTTACGTCAGTTTCATCCGAATCCCGAGTCGGCTTTAGCTGAGTGGATTGCCGCCGCGAAGTAGAATTCCGAAATTCTTGTGTATCAATTTTACATGATCTAAAAATTTTTACAGGTATAATTTGTGCACAGAGTGCACATGTAAGGTTAGCGAAACGCGTAACCCATTCTACATTTCATTTGAAATACCGTTCCGAACCTCAGATGACCCTAATCAGTTCGCCGGAACCAAAAATTATTGGTTTTCATAATTTGCGCAAGCCTCAAAACGCTGAACCGTTCGTAGCACAGTTTTCTTTTTTCAGGCAGTGTTGTACCTGAAAGATTGATTATTTTTGCTGCAAATTCTGTCCCCTGAGTTCTCCCTCTTTCGCTTAAAGAGTATGAGCAAGTGGTTATCTGTTAAGCCACTTCGCATTTTCAAACTCTCCTTTAAAGACGAAGGAATACGATCATGTCTAAGGTTACTGCACAGAAAACCGGTTCATTGTCTCTGGTTAAAGAAGTCAGCAAATTGCGATCCAGCAAGCAGGCTCCTCAGGGACGCTGCTGCAGCTCTTGTCGAAGCTGTCGCAACTGCCGAACTTGCCGCTCTTGCCGATCTTGCCGTGGCTGCCGCGGTTGCGGATGTCACTGATCTGCAGTACGTGCGAGGAAATTTAACCGACCGAAAACGGATGAGTTTTCGGTCGGTTTTTCACATAATAAAAGCTGGAAATACAAGCACGAAGCGCAAGCGAGTGAGTCAGGTGAACTATGGACTCACTCGCTTGCGCTTCGTGCTTGTAACGACCTGAAAAATTTAAAAGCCGCACGTTCCTGTCTCGTTTAATTTCTCACCTTGATTTTCTCACGAATACGCCACACTATTCATAAGAGAAGGCTCGCATATCGGCCTGAATGAAATAGCAGCCGGAATTGGAGCGGTGAAATATGGTTCAAGTCACAATTGAACAAATCGAGGAACAACCCAAAGCGGACATAGCTTCCAAGCCACGAAAACGTCGCTGGCCTCGTCTGCTGCTGGGAATGTTTGTGGTGCTGTTCGTTGTCCTTGTGGGGATTGCGGCGATGTTGCCGCAGATTTTGTCGACCACGGCAATGAAACAGCAGATCGCAGATGAATTGATGCGCGACTTTGATGGGACTCTGGAAATCGACAATGCGAATCTCGCGTGGTGGAAGCCGGCTCAAGTGAGTGGGCTGACCGTCCGTGATAAGCAGGGAGGAGCCCTGGCAAAAATCGCCTCGGCTGAAGTCAGTACCCCGTTGTGGAAATTGCTCTGGAGTGGACCGGAGTCGCTGGAACTGAAAATCAAAGGGCCGGAACTCTATTATGAGGTGAGTGCCTACGGCGAAACCAACTGGGAGAAAGTTTTCGGAGCGTCTGGCTCCGGGTCCTGGAAGTGGCCGGAATTAAAACATGGTTCTAATCCGATCAATCTCAAAATTGTCGATGGCAAAGTCACCGTCTTCGACCGGGTGACTAATCGCAAGGTTGAAGTCGACAATATCCAGATTCAGTTGCAGAAGTCTGCAAAACTTCTATCTGGTTTATTGACCAGTGAAACAATTCTGACGACAGATAACAAAACTCCTCAGCCTGCTGGCAAAGTCAGTGCAAACTTCCAACTCGCGATGGCGAATAACCAGGTCACTGCTGGAGATGTGCAGGGCCAGATTGAAAAGACGCCATTAGAATTGCTTCAACCCTGGCTGAAGCAATTTGCACCGCATCTGCATCTGGCTGCGTCCAATACAGATGGCCAATTCAATACGAAATGGACGGGGAATTTCCAAGACGGCTTCAAACTCGCATTCGATGGAAAACTTACGGCCCAGGATTTCAAAATGAAATCCAGTGAATGGATTCCCGGCAACGAATTAACGTCATCCAATTTCTCTGGCAGCATCAAGGTCGACAACACACTCCCAACGGCTCCCGGCAAGTTTAATCTCCGCTGCGACATGGCGAATTGCGTTGTCTCTCCCATCGTTGATAAAAAGCCATCTTCCCCTGCTGATACTCCTGAAAGTCCAACTGCAGCAGCAATCGCACCGCTATTGCTGGGAAACGTGGAATTACTCACTGAGGGAACTATTGGAGTCGCCGCTAATAGCATCGAACTGGATTCCTTGACGCTAAAAACCAAACCAGGGCAAATTTCGATGGCGGGAACTATTCTCGACCGCAACACTCGTCCTTTGCTTGATCTGTCCGGCACCGGTCAGGGCAATATCATGCCGTTGCTTCAGCTAGCCGCTCCGAATTTACAGAATGTCATTGATGTCGAGAAACTCTCACTTTCTGAATTTGCAGTGAAAGGACATTTACCAAGAGCAGAAACTAAGGCTGAACCAAAGATCGCGGAGAACTCTCAAACGAAATTGCCAGAACCGGAAACAACGAAAGAGAATTTATTTGAAGAGCAACCTCTTTCAGCAGTAGCCCTGTGGACATGGGATAATCTGGAATGTTATGGCATCGAATCGGAACGAGGCGAATTATGGACAAAATACGCTGAAGATACTCTAAAAATTGTCCCGGTTACTGTTCGTATCGGTGCAGAAGGAAAGTTTGCGGGGGTGTCTCGCATTGAATTTGGAAAGGGAGACCAGCCGAATCGGTATATAATGGAACCGGGCATGGTACTCGAAAATGTAGAATTCACAGAACCGATGTGCCGCAGCTGGTTGAAATATGTCTCTCCTGTTTTTGCAAATGCGACGGAGCTCTCCGGAAAATTCTCACTGGGAATTAAATCGCTGGTGTTCGATATGCAAACAGGTTCTCCTGACAAACTTGAGGGATCGTTACTGGTCCACTCCTGTCGACTCGGTCCCGGGCCGATGATTGTCTCAGCGACTGCTCCCATTTCCGGTATTATGGGACTGGCGGGCGGAAATGCGGACACCAGCTTTCTAAAAGAGGGAGCCAAATGGCTCGAACTGCCTGAGCAAAGCATTCAATTTGCCCGCCGGGGCGAGCGTATCTATCACGATTCACTGACATTCCAGGCAGGGAAGATTGCCGTTGTCAGCAGTGGTTCGGTTGGATTGGATCAAACGCTCGATATCACCCTGACAATTCCTCTCGATTTACTTCCTGAAAAAAACGGGGCATTTGCGCAGTTCCTGCGGAGTCAGCCAGTGGAAATCAAAGTGCAGGGAACGTTCGACAAGCCACAGGTGGTCAGTGCACCCCTCAAGAAATTGGGAGCGGGAGCGGTTGAAGGTCTCTTGAAAGGCTTGCTGAATCGACGAAGAAAAAATCCGTGAGTCTCTCACCCAAAGAATTCTCTAGCAGGTCTATTAAACTTGCAAATCTGTTACGTCAGGGCATAATCAATTCTTATCGCGACTGGGACTTATTCTATTTCCTCCCCGTTCTATCTGTCGCAGAATTATTCTGGTTGCATTTCTTTATTGTTGAATTTCTCTTCTGTCGGACATGAACGTCCTAAAACTTTGCTTTGGTTATGATGTTCGCTCGATGCTTCCGTCATCGAGTTTTAATTCGAAGAACTCGTCAAGGAGAAAGAAATGCGCTCACTAATCCTGTCAATGATGCTCGCTGCTGGTTTATTGATAATCAATCAGTCGAATCACATTCAGGCTGATCCTCCGAACAAGGGTAAGGAAACAACTCAAGAGAAACCTGCGAAATTGGAATCGAAAAATTCATCTCGCGATGCCGTTCAACTGAAGTTGATGAAAGCCTTGAACGAAAAGCATGATTTTCAGTTTGTTGAAGTTCCACTCGAAGAGGTGGCCCATTATTTGAGTGATTTGTTGAGCATTCCTGTCGTTCTCGATGCCCGTAGCCTGGATGATGAAGGATATAGATTTGACATGCCGGTATCATTTACAGGTGAGCAGATTACGACACGTTCGATGCTGCATCATCTTTTCAAACAGAGCTATCTAGATCTCGGCTGGACCACTCGGAATGAAAGTCTCGTCATTGGCAGTCATTGGGAAATGGAAGAAAGCCAGGTGACGCAACTTTATCCGGTCAACGATTTTGTCCCTCATACTCCGCCTGCAACTGCTGGAGAGTTATCTCCGTTTGGTAGGGATGATGACGTCGGTGATGATATGGGTGGCTTCGGTATGGAAACCGAGTCAACTGCGGATGAAGGTCGTTATGACGACATGGAACATTTGATCCAGGTCCTGCAATATCCTTCCAATCATTGTTGGAGTAATGAAGATGGCGAAGGGGGAGCAATTTCTCCTCTAGAATTTCAATGGGGAAATTTGATTTCGGTTAAGCACAATCTGCAGGCTCAGCAGGAAGTTACTGTTCTGCTGGAAACTTTAAGGATGATTGACAGTGCCAATCAGGTGAATAAAACAGGCTCGCAGCCAGTAGATTCTATTGCACAATTAGCAATGGAGTATCAGGAGATTGTCGAGAGTGCTCGAACCAAGCATGAGGAAGCATTGAAACAGAAGATTTCACTGGAATTTTTAGAGACACCATTGAATGAAGTCATCCGATTTCTTTCCGAAACTACAAAAATTCCTTTCCAGCTTGATATTGTTGCATTGGAAGATGAGGGTATCGCTCCAGGCAATCCCATGACATTTGCTTGTCAAGACATCTCGCTGCAGTCAGCTCTCAAGCTGCTGTTCTCTTCCACTGGTGATTCTCTCGATTACGTCCTCGATTATGAAGTATTGACAGTAACGACAGAGATTGCGGCAGAAGAAATGATGCGAGTTCAGGTTTACGATGTCTCTGATTTGATTGCTCAGAATGAAATTCCCGCCACTCTTCTGCCCGAATATTCGAGCGGAGTTTATGGAGGCTCTAGTTTTGGTTACGGATCAGATTTCAATGGTGGCTTTGGTGGGACCAGTCCCAATATGCCTCAGCAAGGTAGTGGGGGAGGGTTATTTCAGCTCATAGATCCAAAAATGAAACCAGCTTCCGATACATCGGAAGCGTTGATGCCTTCCGAGGTCGTCATGCTGAATCAGTTTGATGACGGAATGGCGGGAACTGGTGGTTTTGGCGGAAACTATGCTGTGACCAACTGGTTTGAAGATGCCATCATGAAGTCCACGCCCGGCCCGTGGGAATTAAACGATGGCACCGGGGGAGCAGTCATTTTCCATCAAACCCATAATGCCCGCGTGCTGATTGTTCGTCAAACGCGAAGAAACCACGAAGCCGTGACTGAATTTTTGACATCATTACGAGAACTCAAGAGTAATTGAAAATACTCCTATCTCTGGTGTGGCTGGAGTCGTGGCACAGCGTAGCCCCCCAGAATTCTAGATCCACAACTTTATCTAACTTTCTGCATTTCAATTTTTTTTTGATTTCTCAAGGAAGATTCTTCCAGTTGCTTCGTTTCCTTATTTGAAGCGGAAAATCAAATCAAAATTAATGAGATACAGGAGTCGGAGCGATGAAAAAGTTGATTGGGGTTGGGATCGGAGCGGCTCTGTTGTTTGCCGTCGTCGGGTTTTCTTTTGCTGAGATCAGCGAATACACCCAGGTGGTTCGCAATCGGGTGCATAACGGAGTTAAAGAAGCGATTCCGATGTCTGTCGAAATCGATCGACTCGAAGTCCTGCTTGGAAAACTTAACCAGCAGGTCGCTTCCCAGAAATATCTGGTCGCCAAGGCGAACATCAGTCTGCAGGATGCTGAGTTGGAACAGGAACGTCAGGAATCAAAAAGTAATAACCTGCTGACCGAGATGAAACATCTGCGAGGTTGGTTGGATGCCAGTGAATATGCGACGATTAAAGTTGGTTGTCAGAAGGTGAATAAAGACGATATCGGCCAGGCTTTGCGACACAAGCTGGCTGCCTGGAAAGAATCGACCGCAACAACCGAGGCTTGTGCTGAGGCGGTTTCTGCTCAGAAACAAGCAGTCGTAGCTCTAAACAAGCAGTTCACGGAATGGCAAAATCAGCGGAAATTGCTCGGACATCGACTCGAAAAACTGAAAGCTCAGGCGGTCGCTCAACAACTGAAGCAGCGAACAACTTTGCCGGAGCTTGATCAATCAGATCTGGCTCGTGCGAATGAACTCGCTGACGAAATCGAAAAAGAAATTCGGATTGCCGAAGCTCAGGAAGCATTAGGAACCGATCCTCTGGATCAATTACTCGACGAAGAACTTACGGAAGATACGGCTTCCCTCGAAGCGGAAATCGATGCGATATTGGGTAAGAAAACGCTGGTCAGCAGCGAAGGATAAGTCCCTGGAATCTACTCGAATCTACAATAATTAGAGCCGCTGAAATTGCCTGGAGTTGGCAATTTCAGCGGCTTTCTTCGTATTTAGACAATCAAATTAACCGTGAATTACACCATCGCTTCCTGATTGATGCTGCGGGCAATCTCAGTCAGTTTCTTATCGGCAGATTCTTCTTTATCAATATTCTGCTTGAGGAGTTTCAGGGCATTCTTGTTACCCAGCTTATCGGCCCAGTTGCAGAGGGTGCCGTAGATGGCGATTTCGTAATGCTCCACCATTTGAGCACAGGCAATCATCACCGCATCTTTGATATCCGCATCAGCCAGGTTATCGAGAGACATGCTTTCATCTCCTGTCAGAGGGGTAGGGATTGTGTAATTGGTATAAGAATGAAGCTTTTGTGCCATCTCTTAAATGCATTTTGGAGATCATGTTACAGAGGGTATTGAAGAGAAATTGCTTGATTGAAACTCATAATACTCTGTGAATGCTGCTTAGCCATCCTCCAGTTTGATCGAATGGCTACCAATATGACTCTAATTTCGAGCGGATTAGAGGAGATTAAATGTTCCCGAGACTAATGGCACACACTTTGCATATTCAATTCATTACAAGCGTATCAAATTCACACGACCCAGATAATTATTTAATGCAGGAGCAAATCATGGCTTTGGAAACGAAACACAACCTCAAAGAAGAGACTGTCGAGAAAATTCAAAAACTGATTCGGGCGAACATCGATTCTTATGATGGATTCCGCGAAGCGTCTGAAGAGATTGATGATAAGAATCTCTCAGCATTGTTCAGTCAAATTGCACACGATCGTTCCAGTCTGGCGACTGAACTGCAGAACTATGTGGAATGGAATGGTGAAGAAGCTGAGGACGATGGTTCGGTGGCAGCCAGCGTGCATCGCACTTGGATTGACATTCGTGGCAAGCTGAACGGCGGCGATGCCTACGTCATCCTGATTGAAGCCGAGCGTGGAGAAGATCACATCAAAGAAGCTTATGAAGATGTGTTGAAAGAGACCGCTGGCAGTGCCTTGAATGATGTGCTGACTGAGCAATATTCGATCGTTAAAGCTGGACACGATAAAATTCGTGATCTGCGAGATCGATATAAAAATAAGTAAGAGAGAGAGCGGTTCAAGGAGGATTCCATGAGACAGGTTGTCGTTGACACAAGGTTGCATTGTAGATTTTCAACTCTTGAGAAAAGCGATATCAACGATCTTGCTCATCATCCTCATTCTGTTATTGCTGGGAGCAATCCCGGCTTGGCCACATAGTCGAAACTGGGGTTATGCCCCAGTGGCGGCGTTGGTCTGGTTGTTTTAATTGTAGTGATTCTTGTTGTGCTGGGGCGAATTTAAGATCACCGGTATGCTGCAAGAATGTACTCGAAATTGAAAGGGTCCAGGCCCAACAAAAATGGGGCGATCTGACGGACGACGATCTGGATAAAATCGATGGTCGCCGTGAAGAAGTGGTCGGAGTCATTCAGGAACGATACGGCAAAGACAAAGAAGAAGCCGAGCGGGAAGTTCAAGAATTCGAATCGTCCTGCAACTGCTAAAGAGAAGTCGTCTCTCGTCTGCAGGCCCGGAGAAATTCGAGCCTGCTTTCTTTACGAAGGGAAAAGCGATGTTGATACCAATATTCAGTCTGGTTGCAAGTGCTTCGTTGTTTGCATTTGTTTCAATGAATTCAATGTAAATACGTATTACTCGCAAATCTGAGGGCTCCGTTCCGCTTCGACCCCAGTCACCCTCGATTATACAAAAAGTAAAAACACGACAGAACCAGACATCACAGATAAAAAACATCTGTGTAAATCCGTGTGCATCCGTGGTTTAAAAATCAATTAACGGCGCACTACATTATCACTTCCCAATGAAGCTGGCGGCTTTTCGCCAGACGCGGAAGGCTTGGTAGCAGGCATTGTCGCAAAGGCGATTCGTACCGGGGACTGCTGGATTGCATCCCAGTTTACGGAAGCCGGAGTTCATGCGGTACAACGCACGTCGGCGATCGAGATCGGGGGTGCGGAAGGTGATGCTGAATGAGATGGAGACATCATCTGCATTTTCAACCCAGTGCGGGAAAGTGACCGGGAAATGCAGGGCCTGGCCCGGTTTGAGGCGGTAGGTCCAGCAGCGTTCTTTGTTCTCTTCGCTGATGACGAGGTTTCGTCCGCGATCACAGTAAAAATCTTCGAGCTCGCGGGGGTTCAGCAATGTGGGATCGTTGCCGTCATACAGACGAACGATTTTTTCGCCGCGAATCTGCAGCAGAAAATTATGTTCGGGATCGATGTGATAGGGCGTGACAGAGCCGGGTGAAGTGATAAAAGCGAACGCGTGAGGCTTCATCATGCCGGGAGCGATTTTCTCGGTCAGCGGAGCGACCTGAGCCAGGCATTCATCGAGCAACTGCTTATATTCGGGATCCTGCTCAATGTACTTCATGACTAACCAGGATTTGCATTCGGCGATCCGGCGAATGGTCTCATCAGCGGAGAGGCCGTTCATCGGGGTTTCAGCATGGGAGATCGAAACAGGCAACTGGCCGGCATTATATTCGATTTGATCCGCAGGAAGTTTCTGTGCCAGTTCGAGCAGACGTTCGACGTTAAACAATGGATGATCGCACAAATCGTGGGAAATGAGGAACGGTCGTTTCGAAAAACAGTGCTCGAACTCTTCCTGATTCCAGGAGAGCCATTCGCCGGGTTTGGAATTAGTTTTGACTTCAGTCGCAGGTCGTGTTTGAACGGCATCGATCATCGGACGCTTCTTCCTCTTAAAAATAATCATTACAGGCGATGCCTGAGGAAATTGATTTGTTGAGATATAGGGTGGCGGGGGCGCTCTCGAAGAGAAGCCCCCGAATCGTTGAATTTCCGGGGGCTTCCGCTAAAGCGGAGCGCCCCCGCCACCCCAGGTTAAATTTATTTATTCGGCAACGATATGGCTTCACAGTAGTATCAAGATTGTCGGTTTAACATCCGCTTTAAATAGCGCTTGATTGAACGGAGCATTGGTCGTGTGCTGCAGTACATTTCTCCCAGAAACCGGCCCGTCGGGATATAAATGCTTTGCATACCAATTCGATACTGCCAGAGTCTGTTGATCATCGGATGAGCTTCGGACGCACAGGAGTCCATCCACTCCAGTTGAGTCTGGTTGTGAAAGTATTCGATGTTTTCGAGTTCCAGCAGGACGCCGGGAGAGAACTTGGAGTACTGCTCATCAAATGCAATTTTCCAGGAGTAGCTGCCTTCGCCCGAAGACAAATTGCACTTCACAGCTATCGGCTCGTTATTCAGAAACAGGCCCAGCATTTGAAGTTTCCCCAGCTCCATCGCGTTAGATGTGACGTCTAGAAAGAATTGGGTAGCCCGATCATCCTGAGCGATTGCAGTGCCGTTTTTCCCTTTCCAGCTCGTACTTTCCAGGTTCAGATAACTGTTTTGCCAGTAGTGAAGTTGTCCGGTATTCTGCAGGATGCGAAACTCAACCTGCCCTTTTTCATTCAGACGTCGTCGCCGACGTTGCATGTCGCGTCGATAATGACCGCGCCCCGTAAAGTAGTCGTTCAAATCCTGTTTGCGTCTCAGAATGGCTCGCGTCGATTGCTCGACATTGCAGGGCAACAAATTCCGCTGATTGAGAGCCGACGTCAACGCATGTTGAAAAGGACCTTCTGACTGTGTGCGTTCAAATTGCATAATTGGAATCCGTGCAATTTGGGTCCATTTTAAAAATGCATGCATCGCTTCTTCTGCAAACTCGGAATGCAGCAATGGCAGCGAAAGGTAGAGATAATTATCCGTGATCAGCTTCCAGCAGGCTTGCGGAAAACATCGCAACTGTGTTTGTTCGAGCGGGAAGAAACCGCAGAGGATGTCGGGATCGGTGATGCGTTTGTTTTTCTGGTAGACGAGTATGAACCGGCATTGTTTTTCAGAGTGAAGATGTCCGATCGCTGGCAATAAAAACCAGGGTTCGTAAAAGACATTCTTGACAACAGCATTCGTACACAGGGCAGACCAGTCTACGCGATAAGCGGCTAAATTTTCGAGAGAATCGACCACTTCGATCCACATCGACTCATCAAGCGGAATCCGCGATGTAAAAGGGCGTGTTGATTCATGAGACTGTGAGCCAGTCTTGTTCGATTTTGCAACGTATTCCTGCGTCGTGGCCGGCATGGAAATCATTTCAGGTGTGAATTCGAGGGATGTCCTCTGAAATCTACGTCGCAGAATTGAGTTGTCAAAACCAGGAATGGCTGAGATTACTTATGCAGGGAGTCAATGGAGATGGGAATGTCACATCATTCTGGTCATGATGAATATAATGACTGAATGGATCGGAAAGGCTGCGTCGATTTTCAACGACCTACGATCTGTTTCCCGGTCTGAATCAAAAAATCTTGAGGTTATTCGTGAGCCGAAATCCCTGCCTGAATTTAGTAATCGCTTTTAGCATTCTGATACAATCTGCAGCAAGTTCGTCGGCTCAGGACGAGAATCCATTTTTGCCGGAGTATATTCAGGAAATCGGCTGGCCTTCTGTACGTGGTGTGAATCATGATGCCTACTCTGCAGAGATTCATCTCGCGGACAGTTGGCCGGTAGAAGGTCCACCCGTGTTGTGGGTGAGAGATCTCGGGCAGGGTTACTCCGCGTTTGTGGCGGAGGAAGATCGTGTTTATACACAGGCTCAATCGTTGCATGGGCAGTATGTGTATTGTCTGAATGCACGGACTGGAAAGACAATCTGGAGTTATCGATACGACTGGCCTTATGAAATTGCTGGCGTCTATCCCGGACCTCGGGCAACGCCAACTTTGGCGCAAGGACGAGTGTTATTCGCAAGTCCAGCAGGGGGGATTGGATGTCTGGATGCGAAGTCGGGAAAGAAACTCTGGTCGCGAAATGTCATCGAAGAATTTAAAGGAGAAGGAGGGACCGGGTTCGGCTATTCCAGTTCGCCGACGGTTGTCGATGATTTAGTCCTGCTGCCCGTTGGAGGTGCAGGGGCGAGTCTGGTCGCACTCAACATTGATGATGGGCGGACAGTGTGGGCTGCTGGTGATGAGCCGGGGAGTTATAGCCCAGTCATGCCGATTGACCGCAATGGTCGACAACTGGTTGTCGGGTATCTGGAAAATGCTCTGGTGATTCACGATCTGAAAACTGGCGAGTTGCTCATCAATATGGAACTGTCGCATGGGTACGACGAGCATTCGGCCTGGCCGCTTTATCGGGAACCCTACCTGTGGATTGCTGCTCCGTTTCAGGCGGGATCACAACTCCTTGAAATTCCAGAGGATTTCTCGGGACAGCCAACTCTGAAAACCGTGTGGCGTTCGAAAACTCTTTCGAACGATGTTCTGTCGAGTGTATTTGTCGATGGTGCTATTTATGGATTCGATATTTTCGATCCCCAATCCAAAACGCAACGACCATCGCGAGGGAAATTTCGTTGTGTTGATTTTCTGACAGGAGAAGAACTCTGGGGGCAGGGTTCGGGAAAGCCTCAGCGTTCGAACAATGATATCTCCGAGGAAATTGGACAGTCAGGAATTGTTGTGGCAGTTGGCAAGCTCATCCTGTTGAATGAGCGTGGCGAGTTGATTTTGCTCAGACCGTCTCGGGAGAATTGTGAAATTCTTGACCGATGCGATGTCCTAACGGGAGAACTGACCTGGACGCCGCCTATTTTGCATCGTGGTTGTATCTATGTACGGAATCAAACACGAGCGGCCTGCATATATGTGGGTGAACCTGAGTTGCTGGGAAAAGGGCAGAAGCGGATGAGTCTCGATGAGATTCCGCAGACTCAATACTCAAACTGGTCGGAAAAAGTGATTCCCGTAGAGCCGGAGTTTGCGTTTGATCTTCCCTCGAACGAGTGGTTGTGGAACTGGTATTTCTGGTCGCTCGGCTTATTGATGGGAAGTTTATTTCTGGCAGTCATCCCAGCCTGGCTGGCATTGCCGGGTCGACGCTGGTTGACCTGGATTATCTGCTATCGATTTCTGGCATTGACGCTGGGAGCATTGGGAACGACCTGGTTGAGTTTCTGGACTCAGGAGTTTGTGTTTACCTGGCCGTTGTGTTTGTTCGTGTCTTTTGAACCGGTTCTTTCCAACGTCAGTTTTTCTCGGCAGAAGTCCAAATCGTTCTGGAGAGATCGACTCCCCGTGATCGGTTTTGTTGCAGTCTCAATCGTTTACTACTGGCTGTGTAAACGATTGAGCCTGGTCTTTGAATGGGCCTTTCTGGCAGGTCCAATTCTGGCAATACCGATCGGATTGTGGGAGTGGAGAGTCAAACAGAATTTGGTGGTACGAGTGATGTTGATCGTGTTCCTGAAATTGTTGACCTTCAGCTGTTTTTGGGGAAGTGGCGTGTTGGTGTTCTGGCTGCGGTATTAATGAAGACGAATTTGAACCGCGGATGGCCGCAGATAAACGCGGAATTGTAAACGACATGTTACACACATTTCGTCAGGCATTGTATGATCGACTGGTCTGTGACGAATCGCGTGGAAATTGTCTGAGGCTACAACTTCCCTCGACCAGTTCGCCTTGGTTTCCTATTCTAGTCCTGATTTCCTATTCTTTCAGTGGAAACTGCCTAAGCTCATGGATTAGAACCAGAGGCAGGCTTCTGTTTTCTTCGGATCTCAGCAAAGAGAGATTGCAATAATGGACGGCAAAAAACATCACGCGACGGCTCCCTACGATATCGAAACGATGCCGCCGGGCATTCCTTATATTGTCGGAAACGAAGCAGCAGAGCGGTTCAGTTACTATGGTATGAAAGCCATTCTAACGATCTTCATGACGAAGTATCTGATCGATGTGACTGGTGAACCGGATCCGATGTCCAAAGAAGTCGCTCGCGAGTGGCTGCATAATTTTGGATCGGCTGTTTACTTCTTCCCAATCATTGGAGCTATTCTGGCTGACTGGCTGGTCGGTAAATATCGGATGATTCTGTCCTTATCAATTGTCTATTGCCTGGGACATGCTGTCATGGCGATGGTTGATATCCCTCAAGTTACTGGATTGAATCCGAGAACGACTTTGTTAATCGCCCTGGCATTAATTGCTGTGGGGTCGGGTGGGATTAAGCCGTGCGTCTCGTCCCATGTGGGGGATCAGTTTGGGGCAAAAAACCAGCATTTGCTGCCTCGCGTTTTTCAATGGTTTTACTTTTCCATCAACTTTGGATCGGCAATATCGACTCTGTTGATACCTGTGTTGTTGGAAGCGTTTGGTCCGGCTGTCGCCTTTGGTGTTCCAGGAGTGTTGATGGCGATCGCGACATTCACATTCTGGTTGGGGCGAAATAATTTCGTCCATATTCCTCCTTCTGGGAACAAATTCTTTTCAGAGACATTCTCAAAAACGGGCCTGCTGGCCATTCTGAACCTGATTCCGCTTTACCTGTTCATTGCCATGTTCTGGGCACTGTTCGATCAAACCGCATCCGCCTGGGTCACCCAGGCACAGTCGATGAACAGAATGGTATTCGGGTATGAAGTCCTGCCCTCTCAGTTGCAGGCAATCAACCCGTTTCTGGTGATGCTCTTTATCCCTCTGTTTTCGTATGTCCTTTATCCGTGGATGGGGAAATTCTTTGCCGTTACCCCGCTGAGAAAAATTGCGATTGGCTTGTTTCTGACAGTTCCCGCCTTTGCTTTGCCCATGTGGTTGGAAATGCGAATTGCCGCCGGTGAAAACCCACATATCATCTGGCATTTCTGGGCGTATGTCATCATTACAGCAGCCGAGATTATGGTTTCGATCACGTCCTTGGAATTTTCTTATACTCAGGCTCCTAAACGGATGAAATCGTTCATCATGGGACTGTATTTGATGTCGGTTTCTTTGGGTAACTTCTTCGTCGCTCGAGTGAATCATTTCATTCAAAATGAGGACGGGACCAGTAAGCTGACCGAAGTGGAGTACTATCAGTTCTTCACTGTATGCATGTTTGTGACTGCGGTCCTGTTTACGATCTTCTCATTTTTCTATCGTGGCAAAACCTACATTCAGGATGAAGAACTGGCAGTCGATGCCGGAGAGATCGTACCTGAGGAAGAAGTCAATGAAGAAGGCACTACTGGAACTTAAGGGGCTCAGAAACTGGGAGGTTTTTCAGGTTTTCATGAACCTCCCAGGTCTTCGATACGTTCACCCTGTTGACTCTGCTCATTAATGACTCTGAGGATGCCCGATCGATGATTGATTTTGTATCTCCAATTTTGAAACCGAAGCGAACAGCGTTGCTGCTGACAGTTTTGATGTTGGCAGGATTTGCCTCGGTCGTGACTGCTCAGGAAAATGCAGGGTTGATTATCAAACTCGATCCTCCCGGTCAGCGGGATTTCGTGCTCGACAAAGCCGACATGATTACGCCGGAAGATGAAGCGAAGATCAAAGAACTGGCCGATAAACTCCTGACCGACAAAGCCGCTCCACTGGTTGTGGTGACGATCAATTCGATGGCGGAGTATGGTGCCCCCGGATTAAGAATCGAAACATTTGCTCGATTATTATTTGATCAGTGGCAAATCGGCCCGGAAAAAATTGGAGAGACTTCCTGGAACAAGGGAATTCTGCTGCTTGTTTCCGAGAGCGATCGCAAAGCTCGGATTGAGTTGGGAGCCGGCTGGGGGCGAGAAAAGGATGATCTCTGTCAGAAAATTATGGATGAGCAAATTGTCTCTCGATTTAAGCAGGGGCAGTTTTCAGAAGGAATTCTTGCCGGAGTCGAGTCGCTGGAAAAGATGGCCCGCGATCTCAAACTCCCTGCTGCCCCGAAACCAGCCTGGTTTTATCCGGTTTTAATCGGTGTGATTGGACTGGGGATTTTTACGATTTTCTCGCTGATCCGCAAAGGAGCCAGTGGTTGGGCCTGGCTGTTCTGGGGAGCGGTGTTCGCTATCATCGGAACGGTTTTGTATCACATGGCAACCAATTCTGGAGGAAGTTCCGGCTACTCCGGTGGCTCGTTCGGAGGAGGCGGTTTCTCGGGCGGCGGCGGAGCTTCGGGAAGCTGGTGATTTTCAAGGCGGAAGGTTGAAGGAGGAAGGCGGAATTGATCGTCAATTTCAAAGTATTATAACAAGCTTTACAAGCACGAAGCGCAAGCGAGTGATTGTATGGCATGATGTCTCTGGCCCCATGACTCTAGACCCTAGACAAACTTCATGAAACGTGCACAAGAATTGTTTTCACCAGAAGATCATCAGGCGATTACTGCTGCCGTTGTCGCTGCAGAGCAAAAGACGGCTGCGGAAATCGTGCCGGTTGTTGCGAATGATTCCGGGCGATACGACCGAGCAGAGGACAGTGCCGGATTATGGCTCGGCTTGATTGCGTTCATCATAACCTGGGCAATGTATCCAACTGTTCCGGTCGAAGTGGGTGACTGGTCGGGGAATCATCCCGTCGTGCAGCTTGCCGCCTATGTGGTTGTGATTGTTGTGGGCTATATCCTGGGTGCTTCTCTGGCGACTCAGATCCCTGGATTACGACGGTTGTTTACACCAGCCGAACAAATGTCGGATGAATGCTGGAAGGCTGCCCGGGCAATTTTTTTCGATAAACGGGTGCATCACACGGCTGACGCCACCGGCGTGCTGATCTATTTTTCACTGTACGAACATCGAGCAGTTGTTCTAGCCGATCAAAATACACTGGATTTACTGGGGCAGGAACGGATCAATGAACTCTGCCGTGAGATGATCGAGCAGGTGAAATCGGCAAATCTTACGGAGGCAATGACGAAAACTATCGAAACGCTGGGAATCGAGCTGGGAAAACTGCTGCCCCGACAAGCCGATGACGTCAATGAACTGTCCGACGCTCTGGTTATTATCGAGTAAGAACCGCTAACAATAACTAATTTCTCAAAATAACCTGGGGGGGCGGGCGCTCCGCATTAGCCGAAGCCCCCACCATCCGGCGAAGCTCTTATCATTTTGAGTAAGTTTTTA
Organism: Rubinisphaera italica; assembly: GCF_007859715.1. Taxonomy (NCBI): domain Bacteria; kingdom Pseudomonadati; phylum Planctomycetota; class Planctomycetia; order Planctomycetales; family Planctomycetaceae; genus Rubinisphaera; species Rubinisphaera italica. The sequence continues at coordinate 4,059,511 of NZ_SJPG01000001.1, read as the reverse complement.
ATAAATCTTTATCTTGATTCGGGAACCCCGCCATCTGCGCAATCTCGCCTTTTTCTCAGTCCGATGCGGAAAGTTGTTACGATCGATACCTCTTTTGCTGATTTTGCGTTCGGAAAAGTTGGAATCCCTTGCAAATGCTGCCTAGATTGCGTCTTCTTGCAATTTGACTCATGATGAGAATTCACTCACAATATCGCGAAGACTCTATTATCATCGTGAATTAGCCGATGTTAAATTCATCAGGCACTTTTGTGAGAGTCCGCATGGATTTTCACGTTAACTTTCCGAGTCAAAATTGTTTTTTTGACTTTCTGTAAGCGAATTTCGGGTTTATGAACGAATCAACAAATCAGCGCGTTAGTATTACCGGAATGGGAATTGTCAGTGCCTGTGGCAATGATATCGACACCGTCGAAAAAGCCCTGATGAATGGAGAATCTGGAATTGGTCCCTTCGACCTGTTTCCGGGCATCGCTCCTCCTGGTCATATCGGCGGACAGTGCCACGAATTCACCGATTCTTCGATGAAAAAAGAATATTTGCGACCGCAGCGAAAAAGCATCAAGGTAATGTGCCGCGATATTCAATTGGGTGTTGCCTCTGCAAATCTGGCGTTAGCACAATCCGGAATGGAACCTCCGACTCCTGATGAAGATCGCACCTGGCTCGGTGTCGAATTCGGAGCCGACCTGATGCTTTCTCCTCCAGATGTACTTTTTGATGCTGCAGCCGCCTCTCGAAATGCGGAAGGAATACCAACGGACACGGTATGGGGAGGCAAGGGCCTGCCGAAACTGGAGCCTTTGTGGCTGCTGAAGTATCTCCCGAATATGCCAGCTTGTCATATCAGCATTTATGCCCGTGCCTGTGGTCCGAGCAATTCGTTGACACTTGAAGATGCCAACGCCAATTTAACACTTGGGGAATCACTCCGCATCATTCGACGTGGTCAGGCTGAAGCGATGATTGCCGGGACAACCGGTGCCCGTTTGCATGTGATCAAATCGATCAATCTGACCGGATTGCATGAAGTTGCCGATCCCAAAGGTGCAGACCCCAAAACAGTTCTCAAGCCTTTCGATAAAAATCGGGGGGGAGAAGTCCTAGGCGAAGGTGCTTGTGCCTTTATTCTGGAGAAGGAAGATCGGGCGCTGAATCGTAATGCAAATATTTACGGTTACGTCCTGGGAATTGGTAGCTCTTGTGTCCGTACTGTCAAAGAGGGACCCAATCCCCGACAAGCTGTCGTGAATGCATTGCGAGCTGCGATGAGAAGTGCTGGCATTCAACCGGAAGAAGTCGGTCACATCAATGCTCACGGTTGTGGTTCCATAAAGATTGATGCAGCCGAGGCCGCTGCAATTCGGGAAGTCTTTGGGGATGATCTGGGGTCTAAAATTCCCGTGACTTCTCTGAAGCCGTTCTTCGGGAATTGTGGTTCAGGATCAGGGGCATTGGAAATCGCCGGTTCGATTCTCGGACTGAAAAATGGGATCATCTTCCCAACACTCAACTACAGCACACCCGATCCGAACTGTCCGCTCAACATCGTTCATGGAGAGCCGTTGAAGACTGACAACAAAATCTTCATCAACGTCAACATCACCCGTGCCGGTCAGGCCAGTGCGTTGGTTGTTGAGTGCGTGTAGTTTGCATCTGTGACAGGGAAATTGTTCATCCAGAAACCGAGCCGCGTCAGGCTCGGTTTTTTCTTTGGTGATTCAGTAACCGGCACCTTCCCATATAAGCCCAAAGATTTTACAAGCACGAAGCGCAAGCGAGTTAGTCAAGCACATGGCAACTCACTCGCTTGCGCTTCGTGCTTGTATGGCCAGAAAAATCTGAGTCAGGAATTTATGACTCATGTATGATTTCTGATTTGTTTTGCGTTACACTCGGTTGATCAAATCACCTGAAATGTTTTGCTCAACAAAGAGGAACGTTATGCGTCAATTCCTGCTGGCCTGTCTGCTGTTTTGCTCAATGCTCTCTACTCCAGTGGAGGCCTCTCCGAACTTTGTGGTCATTTTCTGTGACGATCTGGGTTATGGCGACCTGTCCTGCTTTGGGCATCCAACGATCCGCACACCCAATCTGGATGAGATGGCTGCTGAAGGTCAGAAGTGGACTAACTTTTATGTGGGAGCCAGTGTCTGCACGCCCAGTCGAGCCGCACTAATGACCGGCAGACTTCCGATTCGAAACGGCATGATGTCCGCCAAACGACGTGTACTATTCCCCAATTCCAACGGCGGCCTGCCTGCCAGTGAAACAACAATTGCCGAACATCTCAAAACGAAAGGCTACGCGACTGCCGCGATTGGCAAGTGGCATCTGGGGCACAAAGAACAATTCCTGCCGACCAATCACGGCTTCGATTCCTACTGGGGCATTCCCTATTCCAACGATATGGATGCGGTCAAAGGATTCCCGAATTATCGTCAGAAATCCAAGGACGATCCGAACTATTATGCCCCCATCGAGCAATATCAGGTCCCCATCATTCATAACACCAAAGTTGTTGAACAGCCAGCGGATCAGCATACGATCACTCAGCGATATACCGACCATGCCGTCGAATTTATTAATGAAAACAAAGACAAACCGTTCTTTGTCTACCTCGCCCACAATCTGCCTCACATCCCCTTATATGCCGGCGAAAAGTTTCTTGGTAAAAGTAGCCGGGGGATCTTTGGCGATGTGATTGAAGAGATCGATCATGGCGTTGGTCAGATTCTCGATACTCTGCGTGAACTTGATCTCGACGAAAACACGCTCGTCGTTTTCACCTCCGATAACGGTCCCTGGTTGCCATTTGAAACACACGGCGGTTCTGCGGGTTTACTGAGAGAAGGCAAGGGGTCCACCTTTGAAGGGGGAATGCGTGAGCCGACCATTTTCTGGATGCCCGGCACCGTGCAACCCGGCGTTCAACTCGAGTTGGGTGCGACGATGGATTTACTACCGACGTTTTGCTCGATGGCGGGAGTCGATTATCAAAGTGATGCGACACTCGATGGATACGATCTTTCTGCACTACTGAAGGGTGAATCGAAAACCAGTCCAAGAGATCGTGTGTTTTACTGGCGTGAAGAACAGATTTATGCCGTCCGCCAGGGACCGTGGAAAGCTCACTTCATTACCGCTGGTTGCTATGGCATCGGCCCGAAAAAAGAAGTGCACGAAAAGCCCGAACTCTACAATCTCAGTCAGGATCCTTCTGAGAAATACAACATCGCTGCTCGACATCCTGAGATCGTCCAGCAATTGACAGAGTTAGCCGAAGTACATCGCCAATCGATTGAGCCGGTCGAAAATCAACTGGAAAAGTAGTGTCCCCATATTAACCCGAAGCGTCAGCGAGGGGACGGCTTATTTTTTTAATTTGCGTACTAGCAGAAATTAAAAAGTAATTTCCCATGCAGGATCCAATCGCCTTCTTTCTCACATGGGTCACTTATGGAACCTGGTTACCGGGTGATGCCAGAGGGTGGATAGATTACAAAGGTGGCTGGCAGGAACCAGATCGAAGCCAGGAACGTAACGCATTGTTTCAAATGACAGAGAATGCATGCCAGCTGAGTCCGGAACAACGTCAAATCGTTGAAAAACAGGTTCAAGAAACATGCAATTTTCGCACGTGGACGCTCCATGCAGTCAACTGCCGTTCCAATCACATTCATGTTGTTGTCTCAGCCATTGATGTTAAACCTGAGAAGATTAGAAACGATCTCAAATCCTGGACAACAAGAGTCTTGAAGAAATGCTCCAACACAAATCGAGATAAGTGGTGGGCCGAGCGTGGGAGTATTCGCTATTTGTACGATGAGGATAGTTTGTTTAACGCAGTCCAATACACGCTTGAAGCACAGGAGAGAAAGCGAGATTAGCCTACTATCTTAATTTGAATATTTCTCAAATGAATCATCATAACCCGAAGCGTCAGCGAGGGGACGGCGAATGAACTATCTTCGGCTTATTTTTTTTGATTCAATCTTCATACAAAAAATAAAAAATTTGAAATGCTATGCGTTTAACCGAAATCTACTTTCACACCGTCCCCTCGCTGACGCTTCGGGTTAAGATGGTGTAGACATTTTTACTCATTGGTTGACGAATGACTTCCTCAACGACGAGAATATTATCAGCCTGCTTACTTCATTCCCGCCAGACAGGAAATATACGCGATGACCAACCTCAACCGCCGCGACTTGTTGAAGCAAACTGCTTTTGCCTCTGCTCTCTATCTGACCGCTTCCAGCCCCGTTCGTGCTCATTCGGCTAATTCGAAATTGAATCTGGCCTTCATTGGAGTTGGGGGACGCGGTAATGCGAACTTAAGGACCATTACCGCTGAGTCTGATGTTGAAGTGGTTGCGGTGTGTGATGTCAATCAGCACAGTTTGGAACGAGCCGCGAAAACTCATGCCAATGCTCGGTCTTATGTCGACTTTCGCGAACTCTATAACAAAACGGATGATATCGATGGCGTTGTCGTCAGCACGCCAGAGCATATTCACGCTTATGCGACTCTCCCCGCGTTGAAAGCCGGCAAGCATGTCTATTGTGAAAAACCACTCACATGGAATGTTGAAGAGTCTCGAATCATTACCGAAGCGGCTGCCAAGGCAGATGTTGCGACACAGATGGGAACGCAAATTCATGGCATGCCGAACTATCGTCGTGTTGTCGAACTGATTCAATCCAATGCGATCGGCCCGGTTCGAGAAGTGCATGTCTGGGTTTCTCGCGCCTGGGGATTGCAATCGGCTGAAGACGCCAAAAAGAATGGCGACATTGTGCACGTCACCGAACGCCCCACCGAAAAAATGACGCCTCCACCCGAGTTGAACTGGGATCTCTGGCTGGGGCCTGCTCCGTACCGTCCATTCAATACTGCTTATTTCCCTGGACCAAAATGGTATCGCTGGTGGGACTTTGGAAATGGAACGATGTCGGATTTGGGAAGTCACTGGAACGACCTTCCATTCTGGGCACTCAAACTCGATGCTCCGCTCACGATTGAAGCCTTCGGCCCCGAACCGCATCCAGAAATTGCCCCCGCTTCGATGTCAGCCGTCTATGAATATGGCTCCCGCGGCGAGATGCCAGCTTGTACGGTCCATTGGCATCAGGGCGCTAATAAGCCGGAAATCTGGAAGGCGGGAGGTATCCCACAATGGGGGAATGGAGTTCTCTTCATCGGCGATGACGGTATGGTCCTTTCCGATTACGGCAAGCACATCCTGCTGCCCGAAGACAAATTCCAAAACTTCGAGCCGCCGAAACCATTCATCCCCGACTCCCCCGGCCATCATGCCGAGTGGGTTCAGGCCTGCAAAACCGGCTCAGAAACGGGTAGCCCCTTTAGTTACGCTGGTCCATTGACAGAAGCCAATCATTTAGGGAATGTCGCATTCCGGGCAGGCAAGAAGTTGGAGTGGGATGCGGCAAACATGAAAGCGACGAATTGTCCAGAAGCGGATCAGTTTCTTAAGAGAACGCCGCGTGAGGGTTGGTCGCTGTCCTGAAATGCAGCTACTGATAAAGTGACTTACATTTTCAATTGAATTCATGCAAAGGAGTGTCGTCATGAGATTGAAGTTATTGTTTGCTTTTGTTTGCCTGTGTTTCATCAGCATCGCTAACGTCTCTGCTGATGAAATTTCTCAAGTTGATCAATTGAGTCCACAGTCGACTTTAGAACAAGCATTGCAGGCCTTGGAAAAGGGAGATGCTGCAACATATACGACCTATCTCAGCGATGATGAAGTTAAGTTCCAGGCTGGATATGCCTTGTACCTGAATTCAGTCTGGGAGGTGGTCCAGAATCGGAATCATCACCGACTGGATCCCGAAACATGGTTAGTGTCGCAGAACCTCAAGGCTTTAATCAAAAAACATAATCGAATCGATTATGATGCTGATCAAAACAGCTTTTTTAATCCTGCGATTGCATTGAATGGATTTCGCCAGAATCTTCCCAAAAACAAAATAGGACTCCCCGGCGTCGAAGATCAAGTGATTGAAGACCAGATATTATTTCGACCTTATTGCATCAGTCTATCCGGTCGGTTGAAAAACCCGGCTGCCTTTGTCGTTGAAGCGATTCAGATTCTCGAACTTCCCACAAAAGTGATCAGGCAGGGGAAGCCAAGCAGTTCTGGAGAGGATTCGTTACAGAAAATGGTTGAGGATATTCAGAAGAAGTCCTGGACATTCTATGAGCGTGGTCAATTTGCGATTGCGATTTTGCCCGAAACGAAAACGACGATAGCCGCTCCACCAAACTCAAACAGCTTAGAGTCTCAAGGACAGACCACCACAATTCACAAGGAAACCTCAATCGAGTTCGTGCAAGAGGAGGAAGAATGGAAAATTAATCGTCTGTTCCCGAGAGACATTCTTGAGATTACGCTCAATAATTATTAATGAAGATTTCAAATCGTAATAAATGTCTCATTCGCTGGACTCAGGACTCAGGCGAATTTTTTGAGCAATGGCTTGATGATCTGTTCAGGAATAAATTGTTCAAGTTTGTCGGCTGCCGAATCTCGTCCCATTTGTGCAATCTGCTTGATGAGCGAACTTGAAATATGAGAGTACCGCTCGCTGGCCATCAGGAAAACGGTTTCGATTTCCGGTTCCAGGGCATGGTTGGCGAGTGTCATCGTGAACTCGGTTTCAATATCGGACAGTGTTCGAATTCCCCGCAGCATCACCCCTGCCTGTTGCTGCTTGACGAAGTCAACGGTCAATCCAGAAAAGCAGGCGACCTTCACATTCTCTAAATCGGACAAAATATCCTGAATCAATTCGAGACGTTCCTCAGATGTAAACAGAGGATTTTTTTCGGGATTGATGCCGATCCCCACCGTCAACTGCTCGAAGATTCTGGCCCCCCGACGCACGACATCGACATGCCCGAGGGTCATGGGATCGAAACTACCGACATAAACGGCGTGTTGGGAATTGAGCATCGAGCGAACCTTATTTGAGCAGCATGTAGTACTTGGAATCAGTATAGCATCGAAAACCAATCGCAAAGATGCAAGGATTTGCATAGAATTCTGCCAGAAAGGCAGTGGTTCCATGAATGAAGCTATGATCTTTTCAAGACAGACTTCACTGTTTAACTCGTTGACGGTGTTGGGTTTAGGCAAATGGAGCCTTGATCTGGAAACCTTTTTTCGATGGCATGACATTTGCGTCGTCTGTAGAATACAGTCTGTAAATCGTTTTGTGGCAGTCGGTTAAGTCTGATCAGGTCAGGTCAGATAAGAATCGAAATTTCCGGAGGAAGTATTCATGCCTGTGTTTCGCTGGGGGAATGCCTGGGGCAGCATGCAGGAGTTTGAGCGGGAGATGGACCGCTTGCTTCAGAGCATGAATATCACCATGCGAAGTGTACGGTCTGCCCGCTCATTTCCAGCCGTCAATTTTTACGAGCATGAAGACAAATTCCTGATGACCGCTGAAATTCCGGGCGTTCAGCCGGAGGATCTTGAGCTGAGTATCTCATCTGGAGTTCTCATCATAAAAGGCAAGCGACAACTAGAACCTGCGATTCCTCAAGATCAGTTTCGGCGTCAGGAGCGGATGCAGGGGAGCTGGGAGCGATCGCTCTCGTTACCCGAACGCGTGAATGAAGAGGGACTGGAAGCCGAGTTGAAGGATGGCGTGTTGACGATCACGCTGCCACGGGCACCTCAGGTTGCACCGCGTCAGATCCCGGTCATTACTTCCTAACGTATGTATTGAGAGAAGGCGAATTTGTGAACGAATTTGAAGATCAGGACAATTCTCAGCAGGGCTCCTCCTCCGATTCACAGTCTCATCAACTGTCGATTCGAAGAGACGATTCTGCAGAGAGTGATCCCGTGCAATCGAAAAGTTCCGAGGTCTCTGTGACGGGGCAGTCCACTCCTCCAACACAAGACCCTCAACGCCTGCTCTTCACCCCGCCCATCGACATTTTCGGCACCGAAGAAGGACTGGTCCTCCGAGCAGATCTTCCAGGCGTCTCCATCGAAGGTCTCGAACTGCAGATCGAAGACAATAAACTGACCTTATTCGGCCGCGTCAAAAGCAAAATTCCTGAGCAGTCTAAATTGCTGCATCAGGAATATCAGGTCGGCGATTTTTATCGCTCATTCATTTTAAGCGATGAAGTCGATTATGATCGGATTTCCGCAAAAATGACCCACGGAGTTCTGGAAATCACACTCCCCAGAATTCCCCGCGCTCAACCACGAAAAATTCACGTTCAATCCGACTGATAGCCAGGAATTGTTTCATCAGAAACCTCTAATGGGATTCATCCCGCTTATGCGGCTCCTTTTGTTAATCCGCGAGCACTGGTTTCGTTCAGGAAATCGAGGAGTGGATTAACCGCTGAGCAAAATGCACGCTCATTAAGGATTTCCATTGCATGACGATGGGTGTGGCCATCACGATACATAATGCGGAAAGCGGCTTTGATATCTTTTCGCTCATCCGGATTGAACCCGGCTCGCTTCAGTCCGACCAGATTGATGGCGATAATTTCGCCTGCGTGGTTGGTCATCGTGAATGGAGGAATGTCCTGGACGATCTTGGAGAGTCCACCAATCATGGCATAGCAGCCGATGCGGCAGAACTGATGCACGGCTGCATTCCCTGAAATCACGGCTCGTTCCCCGACATGCACATGTCCGCCGAGCAGTGAACCGCTGATCATAATCACGCCGTTTTCGAGTTCACAATTATGGCCGACATGCGAATTCGTCATCAGGAAACAGTTGTCATTGATGATGGTCGATGCTCCCTCCCCGGTGCCACGATGAACACTGACACCCTCGCGCATAATGACATTATTGCCAATCGTGCAATACGAGGTTTCACCATGAAATGCTCGATCCTGAGGAAGATCTCCGATGGAAACCCGCGAATGAATCTTGCAGTTTTCTCCGATTGAGGTGTGTCCGTAAATGTTCGTAAAGGGGCCGACCTGAGTCCCTGCACCTATGGTCACGGGGCCTTCGATGACGACATAAGGTCCAATGTTGGCGGTGGGATCAATTGTTGCTTGAGAATCGATAATGGCGGAGGGGTGAATAGACACAGCAGAGTCCTTCCTGCGGGCATTTCATTGAGAAATGGTCGTCAATAATTTGAATCGTCATCGGTTCCTGCATTGCGTCCTGGCAATTCGCAGTCCGAGACGGGATGGGGAATTATCACGAGTTCAGAAAATTCGGTCAATGGGAGTCTTGAAGGGGCAAAATCAATCCCCGTTGATCTTTATAGTAGAATCGCGATATTCTCTCTCTTGATGCAGATTTCGGTATACCCTGTGGGAAAGCAGTTTTCTCACAAAACGTCTAGCAGAACCAGTTTCATCAAAAACGGATTTTTCGCGAATTGAACGGTGATGCAAGATTCTCAACTCAGCTGGTCTCGATTTCCCTGGCTCCTGGTCTTGATGCAATTGGCACTCATGGCGATTGGCCTGCTGGCCATTCAGCGGGGGGATGAACTGGCCGATGATGGGGGATTGTTCCAGCGACACCTGTTTTGGATCATCCTCTCGATTCCCGCCACGATTGTTGCGATTGTCGTCCCGATCCGTTTCTGGCGTGGGAAAGCCTATTATCTGTTTTTGCTTTGCCTGGGATTATTGATCGTCCCCTACTTCATGCCCGCCAAAGGGGGTTCGCATCGGTGGATCCCGCTCGGTCCGATCAACTTTCAACCTTCGGAAGTCGCCAAGCTGGTTTACATGATGGCTCTGGCACAGTACCTGATGTATCGGGACAACTTTCGCAAATTCTGGGGATTGATTATTCCGTTCACAATGACGCTTATCCCGATGGGGATGATTCTGAAGGAGCCGGATTTGGGAACTGCCTTGCTCTTCCTGCCAGTTCTGTTCTGCATGTTATTCGCAGCCGGGGCTCGATTGACACACTTGCTGCTGATCATTTTTCTGGGAATCGCCTCGCTGCCTGTCGGCTGGACGATGATGTCAGCCGAGCAAAAATCCCGCGTGACTACGCTGTTCACCCAGGAAGATGGAGGGCCTGCTCCCCGAGGTGATGGCTATCATCTGCATCAGTCCAAGCAGATGCTGGCGCTGGGCGGCATTTGGGGAAGTGCGGTTGCAGGACAGCCGACGGATGACATGTATCTGTATCATCTCCCCGCCTCACGCACGGATTTCGTCTTCTGCCTGATTGGTGAATACTGGGGACTGTGGGGCTGCCTGGGAGTGATTCTAATCTATCTCATCCTCTTTGCTCAGGGACTACAAATCTCAGCCTCAACCGAAGAGCCCTTTAGCAGACTTTTAGCAGTTGGCATCGTGGCCATTCTCTGCACTCAACTTATCATCAACACCGGCATGACCGTCGGCCTGACTCCCATCACAGGCCTCACTCTCCCCCTGATCAGCTACGGAGGCTCCAGCATGCTAATGACCTCCTTCAGCCTCGGCCTCCTCATCAACTTCGCCATCCGCCCCAGCTTCGAAGTCTCCGGCCAAACCTTCCGCTACTAGCAAGCATTCTGCTTGACCGGGGCAGTCGCTTGGGCGCCGAGAGACTGAATAGCGAATTTTGCTCCTGCAGTTCGCGTATTCAGCGTCTCATACATAAAATATTTTTGGACATGATCAGCTATTGAGGTTATTTGGGTTCCAAAATTCTGGAATTTCCTGGGTGTTGAGCGAGCGGGACATATTCACTATGCCAGAATATGAACAGGTCGGATAACCATGCGGTTTCCCATGTTGATGCTTCTTTCTTACTCCAGATTCGTATTCCAATTAAATAAGCTGCGGCGCGGATAATGAACTGATCTTTGGTTTGAAATGAGATTTCAGCAAATCGTTGGACATATTGATCATCCCACATTTCCAGATCATTCATGATGAGTGTGTGATCAATATCATCCGACTCACTTGCTCGGCCGGGAGGATAACAGAACGGATTTTTATCAACTTTACTTCGCAATTCAAACATAGCACCGAGAGCCGCAAACGCAAAGAAGAGCCTGTTTTCGTGATATTCTTCCAGCTTGAGTTCCGCATCAATACTTTCAAATAATTCAGCAACTTCATCTTCATCAAGTGAAAGCAAATCTTGCTTATAGTTCATCAGGCCGTTAGCTGTGATTGCCGCATTGGGACTCACTAAATCCAGTGTCTCGATAAACTTTTGATGATTACATTTATCGCAGTAGTCAATCAGTTTGCGAGCCAGTTCCTGAACATTTTCCACAGCGGTTACCCTCAAAGTTGCATAGTCAACTTTAACCAAATCCACGTAGCTCGATTGGTTCGCGCTATCGATCACACCGTAAGGTAGTGAGTTCAATTAGAGTTTCTGACGATACACGATGCCAGTATCGATTTGCGTAAAGCCGGCGCCTTCGATCAGTTTGACCATGGCTTCATTTTCGAGGGGAGCGTGAATTTCCAGCAGGGTGATCATTTCGTCTTTGAGTCGACGTCCGACTTCAACGAGCAGGGCCTGGCCGTAGCCTTTGCGGCGATGGTCTTCCATCACAAACAGATCCAGCATCCCCACGGCTCGATGATTCCAGTTTGATATGTAGAAGTCGAGTCCATAAACGGTGATTGCTGCTACGATCGGTTCGAGTTGATTTTTCGGAAGCATCTCGAATCGCAGCATATCGAAGCGTGCCCGTCGCACATTCCACCACCAGTCGTCCGTCTGCTCATCTTCGATAAGCCGCAATTCCGTTTTTCTTCGAATTGTTGAGAGTCGAAAATTGATTGGTTCGCGTGTGTTCTGTAAATCTTTTTGAAAGATGCCATGGCGTTCAAAGGCTTCAAAGCCATTCTGGAGAAGAAATCCATCGAGTGACGGTTGACTGGCCAAAAAACCTGAAGGACGGCTCCCCCCATAAATTCCGCTATAAAACGGATCGCGATTCGGGGAAGGCCCGGCAAACAGGATTGTTGCTCCAGATGTCTGTGCATAGTCGCGTGCGGCTGATAGTAATTGAGTGCCGATGTCTTCATGCTGATGTTGCGGATCGACAACGATCGCACAAATGACTGCTTGAGTATGATCCAAAGCCGTTCGGGTTTCGTTAGAACAGAAGCCGACATGGACAAAACCGACTAGATTTTGCCCCTGCTGAGCGACGATCATCCCGGCTGGATCGAAATACAGATGAGCCAGAACTGTCGAATCGAATATGTCAGCAGAGATAGGAGCAGCGACTCCACGAGACTGATGTGCTGAATTCCATAACCTGACCAGTTCGGGAGGATCAAAGTTCCGAAATGTCCGTATTTGAACGTCAGCCATAGAATTTTCAATTTTAGATTTTGCCAGAAAAACCCGCGAGCATAGGCCAGGGCATTGTCTCGACAATAAAAACTGCATAAAAAACAGTTTCGGGTTCAAGATCATACCAGACCGAGTCGGAGAACTGTAGCCAAATGAGTACGATCAGCGACGAGGATTTACTGGCTTACGCAGATGAACTGCTCAATCTGGTGACTGCATCCACGATTGAAGCGAAGCTTCGGAAAGATTCCAGTCTGCGCGAGAGGCTGCAAGCATTGTTGGATGGCCGGGATTCGGGATCCATTTCAATAGGAGAAGTCTGGCGACATGGACGCATTAGTTGCCCATCTCGATCAGAAATGGGGCTTTATCTGATGAATGCTCTCGAAGCCGAGCGGCTCGATTATTTGGCTTTCCATCTGGAAAGCGTCGGATGTGCGTATTGTCAGGCGACCTTGGAAGAGTTGAAGACGGCAGCTGAATCGCTCGAACTCAACGCTCAGGATACCCAACGCCGCGAACGCCTGTTTGCTTCCTCAGCGGGATTCTTACAAGCACGAAGCGCAAGCGAGTGAATAAGGTAGGTCAGACAATAAACACACTCGCTTGCGCTTCGTGCTTATACTGATGTGCTCCACTATTTAAATCCCAAAACCGGGAGGAATATCATCGGAAGCGAAGCGTTGTTCTCGCCACGGATCTCCTTCGTTGTGATAGCCGCCTTGCTCCCAATAGCCGGGTTGATCTTCTGCAACAAACTCAAGCGATTTCAACCACTTCGCACTTTTCCAGGCATACAACAGGGGAACAATCAAACGAACGGGAGCTCCGTGATCAGCCGTGAGTGGTTCGCCATCATGCAGGTCACACAGCAAGGCATCTTCTGCCAGAAAGCGATCCACAGGCAGGTTTGTTGTCCAGCCTCGGTCATAGCCTTCGGCAATTACAAATTTTGCTTCCGGCTGAATCCCCACAAGTTCTGCAATCGTTTTTGTGGAGACACCTTCCCAGATGTTTCCGAGACGAGACCACTGTGTTACGCAATGAAAATCGGAAAAGACTTTCACCCGCGGCAATTCCTGAAACTGTTTCCAGTTCCAGATCATTGGTTGATCAACAAGCCCTTTAACTTCGAGAGACCATTCCGATTTCTCAACCTGTGGAATGGATCCCGCCTGCAGCACAGGCCATTTGCGAGTTCGTGACTGACCGGGTGGAATCCTCTCGGAACGCAAGGTATCCGAACTGATTATGATTTCGTCATCAGACGAGATCGGATTGGGCGGTTCACCGATTTGATATTTGGGATCGTCCATGTGGTTCGTTGAGGGTTTAATGTTGAGGGTTGCCGAGTTGTAGGTCAGGCATTGCCTGACTTACTTCTGAGTTAACCTAACTCCACCAGATTTTTTGGAGCTCGGCTCGGGATTTCTGGAGCCGCGTTGGGATCGTACTCGTCGATGTATTCGTAGAAGACATTACGTTGACGAGGAATATAGCCGGCTTCGGTGATACAGCGTCGGATCGATTCAATCGTCAATTGATGCACGGTTCCGGCTTGGGAGACGACATTCTCTTCAATCATCAAGCTGCCCATGTCGTTCGCACCGAAGGCGAGCGCAATCTGGCCCACTTTTTCTCCCTGAGTGACCCATGACGATTGAATGTTCGGAAAGTTATCCAGATACAATCGGCTGACCGCCTGTGTTTTCAGATATTCAAAGGCTCCTGTCGGAGGAATATGAGACATCTCGGTGTTATCTGGTTGGAAGGTCCAGCAGATGAAAGCCGTGAAGCCGCCGGTTTCGTCCTGAACTTCCCGCAGTCGTTCGAGATGTTCAATTCGCTCGGCCAGTGTTTCGACATGGCCAAACATCATTGTCGCAGTCGACTTGCCACCCAGTTCATGCCAGACACGGTTCACATTCAACCAGTCGTCCGTCATGACTTTGCCGCGAGTGATTTCCTTGCGAACGCGATCAACCAGAATTTCTCCGCCACCACCGGGCAAGCTTCCCAAACCAGCGGCTTTCAATCTTTCCAGCACAGTTTTGAGAGGCAGTTTGCTGATCTTGGTGAAGTGATGAATTTCAGGTGGACTGAAACCGTGTATGTTCACTTGAGGATAAGCGGCTTTGAGCTGACGGAGCATATCCTCATACCATTCGAGAGGTAATTTCGGATGCAGGCCGCCTTGCAATAGAATTTGATCCCCCCCCAGTGCGACCGTTTCTTCAATCTTTTCGAGCAGCGTTTCAATCGGCAACACGTAAACTTCAGGATGATTTGGCGGACGATAAAACGCACAGAAATCACATACCGCCGTGCAGGCATTCGTGTAATTGATATTGCGATCAATATTGTAGGTACGGAATTCTTCGGGATGCAGGCGTTTGGTCACCTCGTCGGCAGCTTGACCAATTGCGACCAGATCGTGCGATTCAAGTAATTGCAGACCCTCTTCCGGCGAAATTCGCTCACCAGCGACCGCTTTCTCAAGGATTGGGCGAATGTCAGAAGAATCGGAATGAGCCTGGCTGATCATGGGAGAGACTTAGGGTTGAATGTTTAAGATTGAGAGTTGAAAGTTAAAATGTCGTAGGTCAGGAACTGCCTGACATGATGAGCATCGGGCGTCTATTCTCGTCAGGCGGTGCCTGACCTACAGATTATCATTGAATGGCTTTTGTTTGTGTCAATTCTGGATTCTCTTCGAGTTGTCCGACGAGTTCCCGGAATAACTGCAAACCGTTCCACTCGGCTGAGCCAAACTGGAAATGCAGATTGTCTTTGAGATAATTGTAGGCCGTTTCTTCAGAGATCCCGAGCGGTTTTGCTTCGCGTGTGGCAATTTGCTGGAGATTCTTCAGTCCCCGATTTCTCGACTGTTCCAATAATTGTACGAGTGGCGACTCGGGGACATTTTTTCGGGCGACCCACATGGCAAATACAAACGGGAGGCCTGTCCAGTTGACCCATTCCTCTCCCAGATCCCACGTTTCAACGAAATGTTCCTGCGGGGGATGTATGGCTCGATCACCAATCAGGAGCACAGCATCGGTTTTCGCATCTTTTGTTGTCGCAGTCATTGGGAGGCGGATCAGTTCGGGAATCACGCCATAACGTTCCTGCAGCATGACGCGAGTTAATGCCACGCTTGTCCGTGAACCTTCATCGAGTGCGAGTGTGCGAATGTCCCCCAGTGGAAGACGTGAATAGAGTTTCACGCTCAGCACAGGGCCGCGGGTTGCGATGCAGGCATCGGAAATGATTTTGTAATCTGGACGCGAGAAATACTCGACGGAAGGAATGAGAGCCACATCCAAATTTCCGACGGAAAGCTTGTCTGCCAGACGACTTGGGACATCAAGAACGAGTTGATCTTCGCGCAGCGAGTTCCCCAGCCCTTCAATTAAAGGCTTAGAATTCAAATACGAAACGGCACCGACGCGCACGTAGGAAAGCGAGGGGGAATCCTCACGACCGTTCGCACTACAAGCTGCATCCCACTCCAAAGTTGATCCGCTCATCTTACCGGAATATAAACGAGTAATAAACATTGTGTTTAGCTTATCGTAGTCATTCCCCAAATGTCCTGCCAGACTACTGCTCTGTGAAAAGTTGTCGCAACTGATATCACTGGCGATTATCTTAATGCATCATGCCTTCGTATTGGCTACTTTTGTTCTGCCAGACTGTATTTACACTGGCAGAACGTGGAATATTCATTTGCAACGACTTTACCCTGACCTGTCAAATCAATCCTGCTCGATATGAGTTATGACTGTGAGAGGACATAGTGTTACGTTACCATGCGTGATTAATTCCAGAAGATTTCATCAGATTCATTCTGATTTGAAAAAATAACAGCAGAGTTCATTTAGTTATTGAAGAAGCAGGCGGGAACGAATGAGTGATCAGCAACCGATGCGCGTCGCGATGGTCGGATTGGGAACAGTTGGCTCGGGTGTCATCAAGATTCTGTTCGAACAAGCCGAGCGAATTACACGGCGAGCAGGTCGACCAATTGTTGTGGAATCGGTGGTCGTGCGCGATCCGACAAAAGTGCGTTCGGTGAATCTGGCGGATGATCTGATTGACACCGCTATTGACGTGATCGAACATCCCGATGTCGATGTCGTTTGCGAACTGATTGGTGGAACAACGACCGCAGGCGATATTGTGCGTCAGGCTTTGCAGGCTGGAAAGCATGTCGTTACGGCTAACAAAGCACTTTTGTGCGAACAGGGTGATGAACTCTTTCAACTGGCACGTGAACTGAAGCGGGCCATCGGATTTGAAGCCGCGGTCGCGGGGGGCGTGCCGATTATTGAAGCAGTTTCGCAATCTCTTTCTGCCAATCAAATTACATCTCTGGAAGGCATTCTCAATGGGACGAGCAATTTCATTCTGACGGAAATGCTTGACCGGAATGTCTCTTATGAAGATGCGGTCGCGAAGGCACAGAAAAAAGGGTATGCCGAAGCCGACCCGGCAATGGATGTTGATGGGACCGATGCGGCTCAAAAATTGACCTTACTTGCACAACTCGCATTTGGTACCAAAGCCGATCTCAAGCAGTTTCCTCGACAGGGAATCGACAAACTTGACCTGGCTGATTTGAAATATGCAGACACGCTCGGCTATCGCATTAAATTGCTGGCTGTTGCTCGTTTGGCAGATGGCTCGCTCGAACTTCACACACAGCCGACTCTCATTCGCAAGTATCAACCGATGGCCGATGTCGATGATGCTTATAACATGATTGAACTCGAAGGGGATGCCGTTGGAAAAACCTGGTTTTCGGGAATGGGAGCAGGTCAAATGCCGACCGCTTCTGCTGTTGTCTCGGATTTGATCGATCTGGCCGTTGGTCGGGCACAGAAGACTTTCCCTCTGCTCGATTTGTGGCAGTCTCAAAAGCCATTGCCAATCTTACCAGCTGATGAAATTAAACGGCGATACTATCTGCGATTTCATGCCGTCGATGAACCCGGAACAATGGCGGCGGTTGCGAATATTCTCGGTGAAAATGGAGTCAGTATCGCTTCTTGTATTCAGCATGAATCCGAATCGAGTGTGAAAACATCTCCCAAAGAACCGAAGATTGTGCCGCTGGTCCTGATGACTCACATCTGCACGGAAGGGCAGATGAAAGCTGCAGACAAAGCATTGATGGAATGCTCACGGATCAAGAAAAACTTCTTGAGGCTGCCCATTCGGGATTGAAAGATGACTTCTTGACTGCAGGAATTCGACAGGCCAAAACTGAGGATGTTTCTTCGTTGATGGCGATCAAAGGGAAAGTGATCGCCCATCATCTTAAATTTGGAATTGATCAGTGGGATGAGATTTATCCCACTGAATCCGATTTTCTGCAGGATGTGTACGAGCAAACTCTCTATGTACTGGAGAGTGCTGGACAAATCGTCGGTGGGTTATGCCTGAATGAAGTTGAACTTGACGGTTACGAAACGGCGAACTGGCAAGCGGAATCGTTTCTCGTCGTTCACCGACTGCTGATCGATCCTGATTATCAGGGCTCTGGTTACGGCAGGCAATTGATGCAGTTCGCCGAACAACAGGCGTACTGTCTGGGTAAAAACTCGATTCGGCTGGATTGCTTCACTGAAAATCCAGCGGCGATCTCATTCTATCAGAAGTTGAATTATCGGATCTGTGGGGAAGTAACCTTCCGCAAAGGCCGGTTTTTACTGATGGAGAAAGTGCTGCGTCCCCATGAAAAAAGTCCAACCATCCTTGAGGAATGGTCGGACTGATAATTTGAGTTCAGACGATACTTTCAAGCATTTTCAATAACTAACTGTAGCATACCGCAGGAGCAAACATAGTGCTGTACTGTCATTTCATGTCCATGCGACTGCAGAATCCATTTGAAAATGGTTTAGAATTCACCAATCACGAAGCCATCGTCAATAATCATAATATTTTGATAAAGTGAGCCGGCTGCTGCCGTAGGTGCTGTGCAGGAATTCGTTGGAATTGAAGCGATATTTTCACTGACAAATCGGACAGAACCATCTACCATAACAAACTGGGCCCCGCCCTTATGAAGACTTGAATATGTATAGCGAGTACAGTTGCCATCCCCGGCACCAGCGTTGACGGTGAAGTTTGCCTGGGTGCCTGCCCAGTTAGTATTAATATTGTGTGAAGCACGACCATGAGCAGAAGCAGTGCTATTAGCTTGTTTTCCTGGCCAGATAGAACCAATCGCTTTTAAACCATTCCCCTGATAAACCCGAGATTTTTCACCACAAAGAAATGTGTTACTCGTTCCATCTGTGATGTCCCGCAATTTTGTACTGGAATTTTCTTTGGCGATTTCTTCTGTGATTGGATAATTGTGCTTTCCGTATCCACCGAAGGCTGTGTTATTGGGTGCCCCTGTATCGGAAGGACAGGAATAAGCAGACAGACCTGTATTCAGTGAGTTCGTCGAGGCAGCTGCCATTGTGTCTCCATTGGGATTGATTTGGTCATAAAGTGCGGCTTGCTCAACGTAAGGCAATATAAAAGTAGCCCAACCATAGGTGGTCGTAATCAAAGTCGCAGGAGCTTTACGATTGATCCAGGCTGGAGGCAATACCGTGTAGGTATCGTGATAGTTATGAAGAGCCAGCCCCAATTGTTTCAGGTTATTTTTGCAGGAGGAGCGACGTGCGGCTTCACGAGCCTGCTGAACAGCCGGTAGCAATAAAGCGACAAGAATCGCAATGATTGCGATAACGACCAATAATTCAATCAACGTAAAACCAGCGCGTTTTTTTAGCATTGAGCTATTCCTGAAAAAGGAAGGGGAAAAGAAAAGCTAGACTGAAGGGAGAAGCCCTCCATAAGCGATCACTAATATAAGATATCGGTAATAAATAACCAGTGGAAAATGACTTTCTACTGAGAATTTTACCAAAATTCTTGTGATTATGACACAAATCCAAATTTGTTACTCAGCATCCAACCAGTTTTCGCCGTGTTTCATATCGACGACCAACGGCACATCGAGCTCCATCGCGGCTTCCATGTTCGATTTTGCCAGCGTGGCCAGATTATCAATTTCCGCAACGGGTGATTCAAACACGAGTTCATCGTGGATCTGTAACAGCATTTTTCCCTGGAGGTCTGAGGCGTTCAGGCTTTCGTGGACTTTCAGCATTGCCAGTTTGATCAGGTCGGCAGCAGACCCCTGAATGACGGTGTTGATAGCGGTTCGCTCCGGCATATTTCGATTTCTGCCAGTCGTGTTCTTGATGCCGGTGATGGGACGTCTGCGGCCGAGAATCGTGTAGGCGTATCCTGTCCGATGACACTTTTCGAGAGTCTCTTCGATAAATTTTTCGACGCCGGGATAACGACCAAAATAGCTGTCGATAAACTCTGCGGCCTGTTCCTGTGGAATGTTCAATGCAGCAGCCAGGCCGTAGGGACTTTGCCCGTAGATCACACCGAAGTTGACCGCTTTGGCGACGCGACGCATATCGGAATCGACATTTTCTTCATCAATTTCGAACACCTCTGCGGCGACGGCGGTGTGAATATCTTTGCCGGTCAGGAAGGCTTCGCGTAACGCTTCGTCTCCACTGAAGTGAGCCAGCATTCGCAGTTCGATTTGCGAATAATCGCAGCAGAGCAATTCCCAGCCCGACTCTCCAGGAATAAAGGCCTTGCGGATTTGCCGACCTTCGGGAGTGCGAATCGGAATGTTCTGTAAATTAGGATCGCTCGAACTCAGTCGTCCCGTTGCGGCCACCACCTGATTGAACGACGCATGAATTCGTCCCGTTTCCGGATGGATCAGTTTTGGCAGCGTATCGAGGTACGTCCCTTTCAACTTGGCGAGTTGTCGGTACTCCATAATTTTCGCTGGTAGCGGGTGCATTAAAGCCAGTTTTTCGAGAACAGACTGATCGGTACTTGGGCCTGTTTTTGTGCGTTTCTGAGCAGGCAGACCGATTTCATCGAATAGCAACTCCCGAAGCTGCTTCGGGGAATCGGGATTGAACTTCCGCCCGGCCTCGGTTTCCAGTTCGCCCAGCAATTCATCAATGCGAACTCCCGCCTGTCGACTTTGAGTGAACAGTTCCCGGTCGTCGACTCGAATCCCGGCAAATTCCATATCGGCCAGAACGGGAATGAGCGGGCGTTCGACATCGGCATACAAATCCCATAAGCCCTGATTTTGCAGTTCTGAACGCATGATGTGACACAGTTGCAGGGAAACATCGGCATCCTCGGCTGCATATTCGCCGACCCGTTCGACATCGACTTCGAACATCTTCTTCTGATTTTTGCCTTTGCCGATCAAATCGCTGATCGGAATCATGCGATGCTTGAGAAATTCATCGGCCAGCGCATCGAGTCCATGACTCCGAGCACCCGCATCGAGCAGATAATGCCCCACCATCGGATCCATGCCTATGTTCTTCACTTCCACTCCACAACGCTTCCAGACCAGCATATCGTACTTGATATTCTGATTGCTGATTTCGATTTCCGGACTTTCCAGCAGCGGCTTGAACAGTTCGAGCACTTCGCGATGCGGCAACGTCGCCAGACCGAAGGGGGCCTGAATCGGAATGTACCAGGCAGTTCCCGGTTCAATACTCACGGCCCAGCCGACAATCTCCGCCCGCATTGCTGTGACAGAAGTCGTTTCCAGATCGATGCAGATTTCTTTTGCCTGCCGACAGGCTTCAATCAATGTCTGAAGCTCGTCATCATCGCGAATGATCTGCCAGTTGCCGGTGTCGTTGAAAGCAAACTGCTTGCCGCGGGAATATTCTGCAACGGCATCGGCTTCCTTCGAAGTGTTCTTTTCAGAGGCATCATTAAAGAGACTTCGAGATTGTTTTTTCGATGAGGACTGACCCTCTTCCGGCAAATCAACATCTGAAGCTCCTCCTGTCAATTGATACAGATCTTCGCGGAAGCGACGGAAACCGTAGTCGAGAAAGAGTTGCTGAAGGGTATCGATATCGTAATTTCCGACTCGGGCAGACTCCATCGGGAAGTCGAGAGGAAGATCGGTTCGCAAAGTGACGAGCCTTTTGCTGATGCGGGCCTGCTCGGCAAACTCGACGAGGTTTTCCCGCAGTTTCTTTCCGGGAGCCTTTTCGGCATTGGCGAGTACGCCTTCGAGATCGCCAAATTGTTCGAGCAGGATCGTCGCTTTCTTGGGGCCAACTAAAGGTACGCCGGGGACGTTATCTACAGAATCTCCCACGAGCGACTGGAAATCAATGACCTGTTCCGGTCGGATATTCCAGACGTCCCGCAACTGCTCGGCTCCAAAATATTCCCCTTTGCGGCAGTTAAACATCTGCACCTGATCGCTGAGAAGCTGGCGGCAGTCTTTATCACTGGAAACGATGCGAACCTGAATCCCCTCGGCTTCGGCCTGACGTGTCAACGTGGCAATGATGTCATCGGCTTCCCAGCCTGAATGGTGTACGACCGGGATCCCAAAGCCTTCAATCATGCTGGTGATCATTGGAATCTGCGGCCGCAAATCCTCCGGCATTTCAGTCCGTTGAGCTTTGTACTCCGGATACCAGTCCGACCGCACGCCGGGGCCTTCCGAATCGAGTGCGCACAGTAAAAAGTCTGGCTTCTTTTTCAGAATGGTGAAGAGATCCCGAGTGAACCCGAACACGGCATTCGTCGCCTGCCCGGCGGGACTTGTCATCGGAGGAATCGCATGATAAACCTGAAACATCAGAGAAAACGTATCGATTATGTAGAGAGTTTCAGGCATCGGGCAGCATTCGGCAAAGGAAACTAATAGGACTCATTCAACATTGAGTTATAGCGGACTGGAGAGGTTGTCTCCAGTTTCCTCGCAGAATCGTATGAGCAGCCGAATTCAGGAGATCTGCTCTGGTCTGTTGTTTTTGAAGGTCTAGAATAGAATTATTGAAATCACATAATTGACAGGAGTGAAGAAATTTCACTCCATGATCGACAACAAAGAAAGTAATTCCCAGATGGATGACCACATTTACAAAAAGATTGAACTTGTCGGTACTTCAAAAACATCTTCTGATGATGCGATCCGGAATGCCCTCAAAAAAGCGAATGAAACAATTCGAGATATTTCCTGGTTTGAAGTTGTTGAGCATCGCGGCGATGTGAAGGATGGCGAAATCGTCCATTTCCAGGTGACGATCAAAGTTGGATTCCACATTCACAAATAATTCGTGACTCAGTTCATCGAGCCGTAGGTCAGGCTGTGCCTGACATGTTGGACATTCCAAATTCGACACACACAATTATCCAGGAGAGACTCTCATGCCAAGATTGAAAACGGTAACACCGGATCAAGCCAGCGGCGATGTCAAAGAAATATACGATGACCTCAAGCAGAAAAAGGGCAAGGTCTTTAATATTTTCCAGGGAATGGGAAATAGTGCCGCGGCTCTGGATGCCTACCTGTCCATGAACGGGGCTCTCGCCAAAGGGGAACTTTCTCCGGAAGATCGAGAAGTGGTCTATCTGACAGTCAGTCAGAAGAACGGCTGCCACTACTGTCTCTCCGCCCACACGATGGTCGCCAAAGGAGCGGGGCTGAGTGAGGATCAAATCCTCTCAATCCGTAAGATGAGTCCCGAATCGGAGAAGCATGCCGCTCTGGGAAAATTCATCACCCGAGTTATGGAAACCAATGGCTTTGTTGACGATGCCGATGTGAAAGCCGTTCAGGACGCCGGTTACACAGATGGCCAAATTGCCGAGTCCATCGCTTTCATCGGACTGGCAACTTATTCGAACCTGTTCAATCATGTTTATGGTACCGAACTCGATTTCCCGCCTGCTGAAAAAGTTTGAGCTATTGAACTCCATTCAAAAAAGACGCGAGTTGAAGACAGATCGTTTTCAACTCGTGTTTTTTTGATATGTAGTCATACGCGTTTTCTCCCAGTTGTATGCGATGGGGCTCATCCTGAGCGAGCATTCTTAGATTGTGGATCGTTTTTTCCGGCGAACCGTCTCCCACAAGTCCGGAATCTGATTGAGTCACGAAGCCAGCATCGACTTCGGTCGAAACAATTGGTACACGACTGGCACCAGCTTGGAGAAAAGTGTTCGGCAAGCCTTCGAGTTGTCTTGGCGATGTATTAAGCAGCAGGCTGGCATCTCGAAACAGAAGGGGCATCTTCTCGAATGGCAATTGGGAAATAATGTGAACATTTTCCGGGCAATTCTGTCGAATCTGCTGGTCAACATAATCCTGTTTTGGATTCAGAATCATCACGTATTTGAGTTCGGGAGTTTGCCGGGCAATCTCGATGGCCCAATCTGCTCGCTTATGAAAATTATCGGCTCGACCAATCCACAGCACGTAACTGTCGAAGGGATTGTCCAGACTTTCGGTTGAGTTCATTCTGTGATGCCAATCCGCGATATCAATCGGATTGGACAGCCGAAACGAATCTCGCTGAAAAACCTCTTTGAGTTGCTGTTGTTGAAATTCGTTCTGAGCAACAATCGCATCGGCATTTTTTAAGATCCACGCACAAGTGGTTGAGCGTTCGCCGTATTCATTTCGAAACGATTTCGATTGCCGATATCGAGCATCGACATCTGCGTTTGAGCCGAGAAAAAGTACGGCTTTTCGCCTACTCATGTGAGCATTATGAATGACTTTGGCTGAGGCTGAGTGAACTCCAAACGGACAGAACAGGTCGGTTTCAAAACCTTGCAGAGTTTCATCGGCCTGTAAAAAGTGGTGTGCCGAAGAATTGAAGACTTGACTTGCAACAGCGTATGGAATGTCCCACAGGAGTGATGTTCGCCATACTTTATGTTGCAATAACTCTGCAATACGGGAATTTCGTTCAGAGGTGGAGTCTCTCCAGGGATGCCATTGGACTTGCGCGATTGTTTCAGGCTGCTTCAGTTGAGGGTGACGTGCGAGAAACTGAATCTGGTGGTCGGTCTCTTGTGCCAGTCCCTTCGCCAGTGTGACTGCTCGTGTTTCCGTACCTCCATAAACACCCGGATATTCCGGGTGCACGATGGGATATGCGGGCAAGGAAACGAAGGTGATGTTCATGATTTACGAAAGACTGACACATATTAATTCGATTACAAGCTCGAATGTCCTTTTACAGGTTTGAGGCGGCTATCTTCCCTTCTCCTTGGGGGAGCGGTAAACTTTCCTTCTCCTTGGGGAGCGGTAATCTTTCCTTCTCCTTGGGGAGAAGGTGGCCGTAGGCCGGATGAGGGGAGCTTCTCGACGCTGCTTTACACTCCACACCCATTGCCCTCACCCAGAAGGAGAGGGGACTGTTTTATCGCAATCCACTTTCGCTCATCAGCTTTGCGGTCGATTCGTAAGCTTCTCTTACCCAGGCTTCAATATTGTTGGGATCGGGAGAATATTCGAGTTCGATAGAAACCGTCCCCTCGATATTTAATTTGCGAATCTCTTCAAGGTACGGCGGAAAATCGACAACGCCTCTTCCAGGGGGTAAGTCGCCGTGGACTTTGCCGTCGCAGTCGGAAATGTGCACGTGAATCGCTTTGCCTTTTAACTGACTCAGCTCTCCAGGCTGTACGTCAGCCAGTAATAAGTGCGAGACATCGATATTAGCACGCAATGCGGGG
Organism: Rubinisphaera italica; assembly: GCF_007859715.1. NCBI lineage: Bacteria > Pseudomonadati > Planctomycetota > Planctomycetia > Planctomycetales > Planctomycetaceae > Rubinisphaera > Rubinisphaera italica. Next base: position 4,034,588 of record NZ_SJPG01000001.1, on the reverse strand, counting down.
TGATTGACTTCGTCGATAAAGCGATTCATCGATTCGACATTATTGAGCAGTGACAACGAAAACGGTTCGAGTTCCATCGCAATTTTCAAGCCGAGATCATCTGCATAATCGGCCAGTTCGCGACAAGTCTCGACTCCATATTGCCATTGCTCGGCTGGGGGAATAACTTCCTTATTCCAGATATATTCGCCGAGAACAAGCAGCAGATTCTCCGCCTCATACTCGTAGCACATGTCGAGGTAAGCAATGCAGCGTTCCAGATGGAACCTGCGGACACTCGCATTGAAATCGAGCAAGCCGACCGCGACACAGCAGATCGAAACTATCGGCAACTCCTGACGATCACACTCCCGCTTGATGAGCAGTCGTTCTTTAATATCGATATCGAAGGGATCGGCAAAAATATCGATACAGTCAAATCCGATTTCTTTCGTCTTCTGAATCCCCCAAGCCGTCTCGCGACCAGCCTGAGCCCAGGCAGAATTGATCAATCCCAGTTTCATGTGATGTTCCCAGCTGAGTATATAGTCGTCAAATTGTGAACTGGAAACTGTAACAGAAATGCACAAGAAAATCGCATCTTTCAGCTTAACTCCGAACGAATAGATCAAAGAATTGAACCGCGGATGGACACGGATCTTGCGACACTAAAATCTGTGTTTATCCGTGTCCATCCGTGATTCCAGAATATTATTGATTTACGGTATATTCGAGAGATTTTCGGTAGTTTTTTCAGGGAGAATCGGGATCGGCTTTGTGTCGGGAATCGTTCGGCGGTAAAGTAATAAGGGTGCGTCCTTTATTATCAATAAAAAGTTTGACTTATGAGCATGTTCAATTTTCCTGTTGACCAGATTTTTTCGCTGGCTCAATCGTCCAATGTGTCGACTGGATTTCCATTTATCGATGCTGTGATTGTGCTGGCCGGTGTTGCTGGAGCGGTCTTTGCGGTTTGCCGTTCCGCAAATCGTCGTTAATTCCTGAATGCCTTTTAATCAACTGCCTGTGTTATCCTCCTGTTCTTCTTTCACTGATGCACCATGTCTGTGGCCATAATCGGTATCGGCCTCTGGACACCTCTGGGAAAAAATCGGGAATCCAGCTGGCAATCTCTGCTCAATCACTCACCGCTCGATCCTGCGGTCACTTCAATTGCTGGAGCGTTATCGCTACCTGAGGATGACTTAACTCTGGCTGAGACTTTACCAGAGCGAATCGCCCTGAGGACGGCTCGCGAAGCGATTGAAGATTCCGGACTCCAACCGAATTCCGAGCGTTGGGGAGCGGTGATCGGAACCAGTAAGGGGCCTCTTGATTTATATAACCTAGAGAATGAGATTGCGTTTCCCTCACTCTGGCCATCTGCTCCCTTGAGCCGTGTCGTAAATGAGTTCTCCATTGAAGGCCCCGCACTGTGCCCAGTTGCGGCATGCGCCACGGGACTCGATGCCGTATTGCGTGGCGTGCAGTTAATCGAGCAGGGAGACTGCGACTATGTCATCGCGGGCAGTGTCGATGCCTCGATCAACCCGTACGTACTGCACTCCTATCGAAGACTCGGCGTACTGGCTCGAAAAGACTTGCCTGCAACCTCGGCTTGCCGTCCGTTTGATGAAGAGCGTTCCGGGTTCGTGCTTGGTTCCGGGGGGGCGATGTTTGTACTCGCTCGGGAAGATTTGCTTGATCAATCGACTGCTGCCCCCTACGGCTACTGGGAACGGGGTATCCGCTATAATGACGCAATCGGTTTGACGCAACTTGATCCGGAAGCCAATGGTTTAATTCGCCTGCTGGGAGATTTGCTAAAACAGACTGGACGAAAGCCGGAAGAGATCGATTTGCTCAATCTTCACGGCACAGGAACACGTGCTAACGATTTGTGTGAAGCAACGGCTGTCTCTTGCATCTTTGGAGAGATTAGTCAACAGCCGTGGAGTACCGCTTCAAAAGGGGCTCATGGACATGCCCTCGGAGCAGCCGGAAGTATTGAACTGGGCTGGTTATTGCTGTCGATGCGTGATGGATTGATACCCCCGATTCGAAATCTGGAGCACCTGGATTCCGACTGCAAAATAAGACCAGTCCAGAGAGAAACGATTGAGCAGCCCGTTGAACTGGGGGTTAAGCTTTCTCTGGGATTTGGCGGACATCTGACCGCTTGCCTGATTCATCGGGGAAAACGTTCGAGCATTTGACATCCAAACATGTTAAACTGAAGATGATTAATAGATATGTAGGACAGGCATCCTGCCTGTCAATTCGCATAATGCGAACCTCAAGTGAGATTCGTTAGACAGGCAAGATGCCTGTCCTACTGAGAGGCCGAGAGAAAATTCTCTAACAAGTTTGTGATGCCATGAATCGACGTGATTTATTAAACAATTTTGGAATGGGACTGGGAGCAATCGCCCTGTGCGATTTGATGAATCCTTCAAAGGTTCGGGCTGCTGAGGATGATGCTCTCCTGCCGAGTGGTCATTTTCCCGCTCGTGCAAAACGGGTGATCTACCTGTTCCAGTCGGGTGGCCCGTCTCAGATGGATCTGCTCGATTACAAACCCCTGCTCAACGAAAAACATGGCGAGCAACTTCCCGACGAAGTGCGTGGCACACAGCGACTGACCGGCATGTCCGGGAATCAATCGAGTCTGCCGTTGGTCGGTTCCCCGTTCAAGTTTGCTCAGCATGGAGAAGCAGGCCTGTGGATGAGCGATCAGCTTCCCCACACTGCAAAAATTGCCGATGACCTGTGTGTCATCAATTCCATGTATACCGACGCAATCAATCATGGTCCCGGCGTCACCCACATGCAGACGGGGTCCCAGTTCCCCGGACGTCCGAGTATCGGAGCCTGGTTGAATTATGGACTGGGACGTGAGAACGAAAACCTGCCTGGCTTTATTGTGATGACCACCAAAGACAAAGGTGGCCAGCCGCTCGTTTCCAGATACTGGGGCAATGGTTTTCTCCCTGCTCGACATCAGGGCGTTCGTTTTCGTAGCGGGCCCGATCCCGTTCTGTATTTGAACAATCCGGATGGAATCACTCGCGAAACAAAATTAGAAATGCACAACGCTCTGAATCAACTGCATCATATTCAGCAAGAGCAGACGGTTGATCCGCAGATTGAAACGCGAATCGCGCAGTACGAAATGGCCTTCCGGATGCAAACCTCAATTCCAGAAGCGACCAACTGTGCCGATGAACCCGATCACATTTTCAAACTCTACGGCGAACCATCCCGGCAACCAGGCACCTTTGCTGCGAATTGTCTGCAGGCTCGCCGATTAGCTGAACGGGGTGTCCGATTTATTCAGCTCTATCATCCCGGCTGGGATCATCATGGTGGCTTGCCGGGGGGGATCAAAAAACAGACTGAGGAAACCGATCAGGCCTCGGCTGCTCTGGTGATGGATTTGAAACAACGCGGACTGCTAGAAGATACGCTCGTCATCTGGGGGGGAGAGTTTGGGCGGACGAATTATTGCCAGGGGAAATTATCGGGAGGCAATTTCGGACGCGACCATCACCCCCGCTGCTTCAGTTTATGGATGGCCGGCGGCGGAGTTCGTGGAGGCATGGCTCACGGACAGACTGACCCCTATTGTTATAACATCGTCGATAAACCGGTCCACGTGCACGATTTTCACGCCACATTACTGCACCTGCTCGGCATCGATCATGAACGTCTGACTTATCGCTTTCAGGGCCGTGCTTTTCGGCTGACCGATGTACATGGTCATGTGGTGGAAGAGATTTTAGCTTGATTGTTCTTGCATAAGCTTTTGAAATAATTTCACGGATATCCTCATCGTGGTACGTCCCTCCGCTTAGTATCACAAACGGATTTGCAGACAGTGTTAACGGAACAAGTTACAAGCGTAGTGTAAAGTGGTGCAAATGGATGCAATTTTTAGCGGTCATAATTTCCGAGATATTTTGCACAATTCAGAGAACTTAATTCACCAATTCAATATCCAAGGTGTGTACGGTTATTGATAGATTTGTGCGTGGAGGTCTTCATTGATGACTTTGGCAAATAACTACCTTTCTGATCTCGACTCGTGGTTACCAGATGAACTCGTGATTGAGGATGTGCGACGATTTATTGAAATTGAAGCAAAAGGAAAACTTGAAATGGACTCTGGGTTACTTGTAATCCCCGCTGGCATTGTTTACGAAGTTGTTTCTAAAGCATTGATTAAACAGGAACCAAATATCGGTTTCGGTTCCTGTTTTCGAGCTGTAGTCGCAGTCGGTGGTTCAACAAAACAGTCGTCAGGGATTCTGAAAGCTTTATTTGTATTTGTAACGTTTTGGTATACTATCTCAGGGAAGTTAATAACAATGGACTATGCAGAAGAGACCCCGCTTTAAACTTTTAGCGACTGTTTTGGATTTCAAGTTAAAATGTTGGTTTGTTTCCATGTTTTTCCTACTATGCACATGAAGAAAGTGGCTTGACCGAATTTGTACTGAAAGCACAAGAAGCTTCAATGTTCATTGGGTGCCACTGCTTTCTTGCCGGCAGTGCAATGTTCGGGATTGGTTTTCAAATAAAAGTAACCTGTTGGCTTCGCTCACTACGACCTAATCCACCTGCTTGCTTAGAATTTTCTGCACGGATTACAGTGCGTAGGTTGGGTTAGCGGAACGCGTAACCCAACACTTCTCATTACCCTTTTTTGTTGGGTTACGCTTCGCTAACCCAAACTACTACTGAAGAACTTTCGGGGGCTTCCACTTCGTGGAGCGCCCCCGCCACCCTCGTTTTACAAAAGCGTTCGCTTTTCAATAATTAAACTGAGGGCTGCGCTTCGCTACGACCCAAGCCACTCGATGATTACAGTTCAGGAGCTTGCCAGTCTGGAATACCACCTTTTTCTTTTTGTTGGTAGTACTGCACATGAAATGGTCGCTCGGGGCACATCGGAGCCGATTCGTTGACCATTAGCGGGCGTGAGGCTTTCCAGAATTTGTCATAGGAATTCCGAAACCGCTTGACGACTTCGGGATTTTCGTCAATGACATTGGTCGATTGATTGGGATCCTTCTGCATATCGTACAGTGAGTTGTTATTGACGAACCGATAACGCTGACTGCGAATCGCGAATTTGTTCCATTGATAATCGTCTGGATTGGCACCGGTTGGCCAGCGGCAGACATGAGTAAATAACAGACGATCTTTCCAGCTGTCTGCAGAATCTCCTTTGATCAGAGGCCATAAGCTGCGACCAGCCACCTGATCCTCTGGGAGTTTTGCTCCAGTGACTTCAGCCAGTGTCGGTAAAATATCGATATGAGCGGCTATGCGATCGATTTCATGACCGGGTTCTAAAACTCCGTTCCAGCGAACCAGAAACGGAACACGAACTCCCCCTTCATCCGGGCTCCCTTTGAAGCCTTTCATGTTGTCGTTGAAAGGGAACATTTTTGAACCGTCCTCCAATTCGCCAATCGCCTTATCCGGATCCCCGCAACCGTTGCCGACGGTGCCGTTGTCTGACATAAAAATAACGATGGTATTTTTTTCGAGATCCCACTCTTCGAGTTTGTCGAGCAGTCGTCCCAGATTTTCGTCGATATTTTCGACCATGCCGTAAAAGCCAGCCTGATTATCGTTGCAGCCTCGATCCTTGAACTTCTTTGTATTTTCAGGGGGAGCAATAAAAGGTGCGTGGGGAGCGTTGGTCGCAATGTAGGCAAAGAAGGGTTGCTTTTGTTCGGCCTGCTTCTTGATGAAACCCAACGCAGCCGTAAAAAACAGATCGGTGCAATAGCCATCCGTCTTGACGAAAGAGCCGTTGTGCTTGATCACAGGATCAAAGTATTTGTTACCGGGTGCATCGGCACAACTGCAGTCGTAAGCCTGACCGATTCCACCAGCTCCATGAATGAAGGCTTCTGCAAACCCGCGATTGTGAGGCTGATATTCATCTTCATCGCCCAAGTGCCATTTACCGAAAATACCGGACGTGTAGCCAGCCGTTTTCAGGACTTGAGGCAGAATGGTTGCATCGAGAGTCATTCGTTCCCGTTCGAGAATCGTGTGCGTCACGCCATTCTGCATCGGATGCCGTCCGGTCATGATGGCCGAACGGGTCGGAGCACAGGTCGGGCTGACGAGAAATCGTGTGAAGTGCACACTCTCATCATAGAGCCGATTCATATTGGGCGTATCGATCCAGGGATGACCATTGCGGCCAAGTTGGGCATATCCCTGATCGTCGGTGATCACCAGCACAATATTTGGCGGAGGATCAGCTTTGATGGATGCAGTGGAAATGAGACTCACGATTGCGATTGTCAGAATGAAGAGTTTCGTCAATTCCGGCATGAAAAGATCCTTTAGGCGAACAAGATATCAATAATTGATGATGCATTTCTGTAAGAATACGAACTTGAGGGTGAGTTCTCAAATGTGACTGAAAAGTTTCCTGTCCCGCATTTCATTTAATAATCAACAAAATACACGCTTGGTTATTGCCTTTTCCCCCTCACTGACCTTGACGTCTTTGCGGTTTTTATTTTGACATCCCGTTCAACGGGCTGTCATTTCATGCTTGATTCAATTGCATCCCGCCAGAACCTCTGCCAAGATATTCGGTTATGAGACAAGCCGAATTATCACAACTGGAATTGCTATCGCACATCGATCATTTGATTGATCGCTGCGATGACTGGCCGGGCGAGGGAACTCGCTGGGAGCCTGCGCAACGGGCACGTCATTTTCTGCAACGGGTGCTTCCCAGAGTTCGCAGTGTTCGCGAACGCCTGCAGATGCCCTTGGTGATCGCGATGTTTGGCGGCACAGGGACTGGAAAAAGTTCACTGGTGAATGCGATACTCGGGCAGGAAGTGACCAGTTCGGGACGTCAGCGACCGACCACATTGCGTCCACAAATTCTGGTGCATCCTGAAATCAATTTTGATCTGCTGCAATTGCCGACCGACGACTGCGATCTGGTACGAGCGAATGTGCCTCTGCTTGAAGATATTGTGATTGTCGACTGTCCCGATCCAGATACTTCTGAAACGGACGATGCTTCCAGCAATGTCGAACGGCTCCGCAAATTTCTGCCGCAATCGGACGTGCTGATTTACACATCGACTCAGCAGAAATATCGCTCAGCCAATGTGCAGAATGAACTTCGCGATGCAGCTGCAGGTTGCAAACTGGTGTTTGTGCAGACTCATGCGGATCGCGATGTCGATATCCGTGAGGATTGGAAAAAACATCTTTCGGACGAATACGAAATCCCGGAGCTTTTCTTTGTTGATTCCGTTAAAGGACTGCAGGAACAACTCAGCGGGAAGCAGGCCAGTGGGGAACTGGCCCGGCTGCAGAACTTTTTATTGCATCAATTGTCATCCTCGAATCGCGGGCGTATCCGGCGGGATAATGTCCTGGATTTGTTGTATGCGACGCTGAATCGCACCTCGAATCTGTTGCAGGAATATCAGCCTGCTTTGCAAAAGATGACGGCTGAACTGGAGAAAAATACGCGGGGCATTCAGGAAAAGATGTCGCGTCAACTGCAGGAAGATTTGCTGGGTGCCCGGCAATTGTGGGAACGGCGATTGGTCGATGCCGTTGTGAGACGCTGGGGCAGCAGTCCGTTTTCCTGGCTGTTGCGTTTGAATCACAGTCTGGGAACGCTGCTGGGATCCTTCGGGTTGATGCGTGCTCGTACAACCGCGCATGTTGCTCTACTGGGGTTGACTCAAGGGGCTCGGCTATGGAAGCAGCATCAGCAGGAGCAGGATTTTACGTCGCTCGTTTCCGAGTTGAATGATCTGGCTGTCAGTGAAGGGGATATCGAAGAGAAGCGAATCGTCCTGAATGGATATGCTCGACAGGCTGGTATTGATACGAAAAATCTGACCGAGAATTTAAACGTCCAGCAACTGGCCATTGGAAGTGGATTTCAGGAAGAGTTTCTGCACGATGCTCAGAAAGAAGTCGACCAAGCCGTTGAGACACTGGGGCAAAGAAATTCGAGAACATACGTGCGGGTGATGTACGATCTGCTGTTTTTGATTTACCCTGGTTTTCTGCTGTATCGTATCGGCAGAAACTTCTTTTACGATTCGTTTCTGCGCGGTAAAGAAATCCTGACTGCGGATTTTTATATTCCAGCGGGAGTATTTTTGCTGCTCTGGTGCGGTCTGTTTATCATGTTATTTACGAGACGATTGCGAAGGGGCTTGAAAAAAGAAATCCGCAATCTGGTTTCCAGATTGATTCAGCGCCGGTTGCATCACGATCTTTTCCCGGCACTGCAGCACGAATGCCAGTTGGCGATCAGCCAGTACAAAGATCTCGTTAATCTGGAAGAAGAGTGCCGTTCACTCAGAGCGGAACAGGCTTCGGAGACGAATCTGGCTTCACCTCGATAACTGTTGTGCAAAAGAAATTTCTGGGGGCTCCGCTTCACTGCGACCCCAGCCACCCAATCTCGAAAAATATTTCCTACTATTCTTTCGCAGGCTCTTCTTCGTCGGGTTTCAACTTCGAGGCTTGATCGACCAGTTGTTTGATCTGATCACTTCCCTCTTCGTGGCCTGCCCATTGAATATCGCTGTCGGGATGCTGGATCTTTTCAATTTGTCGTTCCTGTTCGAGCCGTTTGGCGATCGGGAACATGTGAGGATCTTTGTATTGAACCGGAGGAACTGGTGCTTCGGGCTGTTTATATTGTTTAGTAAACAGCTGATAAATAGGTCTCTTGATTTTAGCTCCAGCGAACATTGGACCATCGTAAATTGTGCCGGATTGCAAAGGACCAATTCCCATAAACCATGATTCTTTCGACCGACTTCGGCTCGCTTTTACCCCTGCCTGCCAGACCGGTTCTTTGGTTTCCCGATGATAAGCGAATACTCCAATTTTGGCGGCTCCAACCTGCTGCTTTTTCTTGGCGAATGAGATTTCTGGAATTGCTGGTATTGGAGGAGTCGCGGGACTCAGAGCCGATACGGAACTTAGGACATTGGAGGCAGGAATACCATAACTGACTTCGTGTTGATCATTCCCCAAGGCTCCTACGCGTGCTTCAATGATATAGTCAGCTTGCTCGGCTTTTTCTTCGAGCTTGCAGTTCGCCGCCAAAATCTGCTGGCGTAGCGAACTGATGATGTAGTCCCCATTCACAAAGCCGATGCCCTTTATGTCCTTGATGTATTGGTCCTGGAAATAGACTTTCTGGCCAGTAAGAGGTGTAAAGTCAATTTGAGCCACTACGCGGTCAACGGCATCGGAGGTGAGCAGTTGTTCGGTCCCATTTTGAACCATACTTTTCCCGCAACCACTTAAAACGAGGCATAGAACCACGACCGGAAATAAGGATCGGCAGAGATGACAACAGGATTTGGACATGGCCACGCAAAAGTTAAAACACAGGAGGGTTGTGAGGTGGCATTCATTATAGCGGAAACGGCCCACTCACCAAGATGGACCGGAATCCTTGAGAATTCTTAAGGAAAGTGGCTGAGAATTGTAAGAATTACAGGGAGTGTAGGTCAGGAATTGTCTGACGAAGTGTGATTTCTCTTCTTCAAACTTCTGCAAGCTCACGTTCGCGGTCTGGTTCGGATTGAAGTTCTTTCGCATCACGTCCCCAGATCATTTTGGCAAGTGCATGCTTGGCTTCCATCGTCAGACTGAAAAGAAGGGGAACGAGGATAAGCGTGAATGCTGTGGAGACAATCAATCCGCCTAACACGACACTACCAAGCCCGCGATATAGTTCACTACCGGCTCCCGGGAACAAAACGAGGGGCATTAAGCCGAGAACCGTTGTGGTGGTCGTCATGAAGATAGGACGAACACGAGTGCGGACCGATTCGAGAATGGCTTCGGAAGGGGACAATCCTTCGAGTCGGATTAGATCGAGCGAGTGATGCACAATCAGAATCGGGTTGTTGACCACCGTTCCAATCAGAATGACGAAGCCGAGCATGGTCAGGACATCAAGTGGTTGAAAGACGAACAGATTGAGCAACTGCAGGCCAAGAATTCCTCCGACGGCTCCCAGTGGGACACTCAAAATAATCACGAATGGATACAACCACGATTCAAACAGAGCCGCCATCAGCAGATAGGTAATGAGCAAGGCCAGACTGACGTTGAATCGGAGCGAGAGCCAGGTATCGCGAAGTTTATCGGCTGTTCCACTCAGGTTGACTCGATATCCATCCTGTCCCAGCTGACCACTATCGTACATTGGTTTCACAATTTGAGTTTGGATGACTTGCATTGCATCTTCAAGTGCCATCGTTGCCGGTGGGGTGACGACAATCGTAATCGCACGCTGGCGTTCGCGATGATCCACCTGTTCCGGTCCACTGCTCATCTCAACATCTGCCAGCATTGCCAGCGGAACCAGTTGGCCGGTTGGCGTAGCGACAGGGAGTGCGGCTACGTCTTGAGTCGATTGCACACTCCGTTCGAGGCCGATAATCGTTAGGTCGATCTTGTCGCCTCCCAGGAAGTAATCGCCTGCATAAGCACCATCGACCAGGGCATTGGTGGTGTAGCCGAGGTCTTCGCTGGTCATTCCCATTTCCGCCAATTGGAGCAGTCGGGGATTCAAATGAATTTCCGGGCTGGAGAGATCAAGACTTGGCACAGGTCGAGCCTGGACATCGGGTATGAGCTGCATGACCTGGCCGAGAACCTGTCCCCCCATGCCTACAAGTCTTTTGAGATCGGGCCCGATTATTTCAACGTCAATCGTTCGCCCGGCTGTTAACCCCTGCTCGAAGAGACTGGATTGTTGTGCAACAGCGAAGGTGCCGGGAATCATCATGCCTGTTTTGCGAATGAGCGGAATCAATTCGCCAGCTCGCAGAGGATCGTGAGCCCGCAATCCCATAAACACCATGCGTCCCCGGGCAACAAAGAAGAAATCCCCAATCACAGGGAAAGGAAGTTCTTTTGCTTCGGGGCTGTCGGGATCAATATCCCAGTAAGGCCGCAGAGCGGCTTCTACCGTTTGCCCCATGTCCATCAATTCATCCTGATTGTACCCTGGTGGAGGAAGCAGGATACCAAAGACAAGATTGCGATTTCCGGTTGGCAGGTAATCGACCTTCGGCCAGAGCATCCAGCTGACAATGATGGCTGCTCCCACCATCGAGAATATCATGACGAGCCGCATTACAACGCTACCAATGAACATGCGATTGATGCCGACGATCATACGAACAAACTGGCTACCAGTTTGTTCGATGAGTCTTACAGGCAGAGAAGCTTTTTTTGATCTCTTTTCATGAAGAGGATCGTGGTCTTTCACCGGTGTCGCTTTGAGGAGTCGTGCTGCGGAAGTGGAGATCAGGGTGACCGAAACAATCAACGACAAGCCAACCGCAGAACTGATTGCCATGGCGATGTCCTGAAACAGTTGCCCGGCTTCTTCTTCGACAAACACGACCGGTAAGAAGACCGCAATCGTCGTCATTGTGGAAGCAACAACTGCTCCCCAGACTTCGTAAGTGCCTTGTTTGGCAGCTTCCAGTTTCGACTTCCCCATCTGGGCATGACGATAAATGTTTTCGAGCACTACAACGGCATTATCAACGAGCATACCAACTGCAAATGCAAGTCCTGCCAGAGAAATCACATTGAGAGATCGCCCGAGCATTCCCAGTACGAGGAATGTGCCGATGATACTTGTCGGAATTGCCAGGCCGACAATTAAGGCTCCACGAGCGTACCAGAAACCGGCAATCAGAATGAGCACGAGACTAATCGCAAAGAACCAGGGATTGACATAAGCCGCCGCCATCGCAAAGAACAGAATGAATGGAGTCAGGATCAATGTCCGCAGATTGAGATGCAAGAACTGCATCAGGACAATCATTGTTAACGCCCCGCCGATGAAGATATTCTGCTGGACCAGATTGACAGACGAATAAATATATTCGGTTTCATCGTACACCTGCAGAAGTTGCAGACCTCGCGGCTTGAGGATTTTCTCATCGACTTCCGCTCGAACTTCTTTGAGACCTTCCATGATGTCGAGTACGTTAGCGCCGGTTTCCCGAATACAGTTGACCGCAATACTCGATTCTCCAAAACGTCGGACGAGTCCCGAAGGTTTTTTGTAGCCAAGACGGACTTCAGCGACATCGCGGACATAAACAGGAGCACCATCCCGCACGGCCAGCAACTGTTGATTCACATCTTCAATGTCGCGAAATTGACCGAGGGTCCGTACGACCCAGCGGCGTTTGCCTTCCCAGAAATCTCCCGCAGAAGTATCAGCATTCTGCCCTCGTAATACGCGACGGACATCTCCAATTGTTAATTGTCGGGAAGCGAGTTTCTCGGGATCGACGACAACCTGCAGTTCTTCTTCGAGGCCGCCAATTACGTTCGATTGCGAAACCCCAGAGACCCGTTCAAAGCGTGCTTCAATTTCGTCTTCAGCAAACCGACGCAACTTAGGAACATCCAGGTCATCGGGGGGAGCAATTCTTTCACTACGGGATTGACAGCCGCCATCTGCCGCAGACGCAACATCGTCAAACCAACATTATGAGAATTGCGGGCTTTTTCGATCTCTTCACGATACTTGGGATACTTCTGGATAAAGGCATCAAATTGTTCCGCATCAGGAGCGCGAGCACTCAGAATGAACCAGGCGATCGGACTGTCGGAGGAGTTTGCGGTACTGATGACCGGCTGGTCGGCATCTTCGGGATAATCGGGCACTTGCTGCAGGCGGGAGTTGACCTTGAGCAGCGCTTCATCCATGTTCGTGCCAACCTGGAATTCGAGAGTGATTGTCCCTTTCGAGTCGGCACTTTCGGATTTCAGCTTAATAATCCCCTGAACACTTTTAAGATACTCCTCCTGCTCGACAACAATCTCACGCTCAATTTCCTGGGGACTGGCTCCTGGCCAACTCGTTTCCACGGTAATCGTGGGACGGTTGACTTCCGGGGTCAACTGCATGGGCATTCGCATGAAAGCGACGAATCCGAACAGCGCCATCATCAAGATGCCAACGATGACTTTGATCGGGTTTTTGATAATGGCTTCAATAAGCGACATGAAAGGATAGCCAATAGAGGATTAGAGTCGGATCAGTTATTTAGGAGCCGGAGGTGCAGCAAGCTCGCCGCCTTCTTTTGATTTTTTTACTTGAGGTTTCGATTTCTCAAGTTGAGGAATAACCTGTTGACCGGGACGCAGGCGTTCGTTTCCTCGTATGACAACCTGGTCGCCTTCCTGCAGATCCCCGCGAACCACAATGTGATCTCCGTTCGCAACACCCACGATCACTGGAACTGGTTTCACCGTTGCGGGTTCTTTCTCCTGACCCGGGACAACCACGTACACAATCCTCTGCGGACCACCAAGTACCAGAGCATCTTTCGGCAGCAGGAGAGCCTCCTGCTTATTTCCCGTTGGCAAATGAACCCGAGCCTGCATTCCCGATTTGATCAGAGGATCGGCTTTGATCGAGATGGTTTCTGATTTCTCTTCACTCGGTTCAGCAAATTCAATCGTGTTTTTGAGGCGTACTTTTACTGGAAAGGTGCGGGAACGAGTATCCGCCTGAGGGATCACCATTTCTACGGTCCCTGTAAACAGATGATCCTGTAAGGCAGGGATTTCCACGGTCACCTGCTGTCCTTTATGAATGTAGGCGATGTATTGTTCAGGAACGTAGGTTTCGACATCGACATAATCGAGCTCAATCACTTCAGCGACCAGTTCTCCCTGACTGACCCACTGCCCCACTTCGGTATGCTCTGCGGAGACAAATCCATTGAATGGAGTACGAATCGTGTGTTTTTTGAGTTGATCAGCCAACCGATTCGCAATCGCTTTGCGAATCGCGACTTGTGCACGAGCTTGGGCTATTTGTTCTTTTCGAGGCCCCTGGACAACTAAATCGTAAGCTTCGGTCATCTGGACAAACATCTGCTCGGCCTGGATATAATCAGATAAAATCAACTGTATTTCGTCGGAATTAATAGCTCCGCGGCCATACAAATCTTCTGCCCGCTGACGTTTCTTCTCGTTGTAATCTTTGGCGGCTTTCGCAGCGGCCAGTGCGGCTTTTGCCCGACTGATTTCTTCCGGTCGCGAACCGTTTTCCAGTTCTTTTAATTCCTGTTCTCGCAAATCCTGTTCGTGAACAGCGGCTTCATGCTCCAACCTGATCGTTTCCGTTAATAATTGAGCCAGTGGAGAGCCCGCCTCGATATAATCCCCTTCATTAATAGGAAACTCAGAAACTCGACCATTCACTGCACTTCCGACTGCTGCAGTTTTAATTGGACGAACCGTGCCCACAAAATTCTGACCAACAGACACCTGCTCTTTGACTACAGGCGAAACGACAACCGGAGAGGGGCCGAACTGGGCCTTGGCCTGGCTTGCAGTCAGTATGAAGAGCAAGGCCAGGGTTGCGGTGGCAATCTCAGACGGAGAGAATCGTATCCTGAGGAGTAAATTCCGCTGTGAGACAATAAACAGCTGATGTATCAATTTTAATTGCATAGTGGTGTCATTAATTATGAAGGTTCTGTGAGATTTGCTTGCACAGGCCCGCGAAAGAGGATGACTTTTGTGGTCGAGTTTGAACTGATCGAGGAACTTAAATCATTACAGGGTGATGATAGCAGAGTCAATCTTGGAATTGGAGATGATTGTGCGATTATATCTCAGCGAACCGGTTATGAAACCCTGATCACAACCGATCTTTTGCTCGACGGTGTCCATTTTTGCACGGAAATCGACTCTATAAAATCAATTGCCCGCAAATCTCTGGCCGTCAATCTTTCCGATATTGCTGCGATGGCGGGAAGACCCACGGCTGCTTTTGTCAGTGTCGTCTTTCCCAGAAATTGGAAACCGCAGCAGGCGAGACAATTATTTCAGGAACTGGTTCACGCAGCCAATGAATTCCAGATTCCCATCGCTGGTGGCGATACAAATACCTGGTCGCATTCGCTGGCGATAAATATTTCAATTTACGGTGAAACCGAACAGGGGAAAGCAATTCGACGTAAAGGAGCCCAGCTGGGAGATCAAATCTGTGTCAGTGGTCCACTAGGCGGAAGTATTTTTGGCAGGCAATTTACATTCACTCCACGAATTGCCGAAGCACTCTGGCTCAGTAAAAATGCCAAAGTCACTTCGATGATTGATATTAGTGATGGCCTGATTTCCGATCTGGGCCACATCTTGAATGAGAGCAAAGTTGGCGCAGAGATATTTACTGAAAAAATCCCCATCTCCGAGGATGTTGGACAGTTTGTCGATGAGACTCCGCCACTCGATCACGCCTTGAGTGATGGTGAAGATTTCGAATTGCTCTGGACAATGCCACCGGCAGAGTTGGAAAAGATTCTCAAAAACAAATCCTGTCCCGTTCAGATTTTCCCAGTCGGTCTCATAACTGCCGTTCCCGGCTGTCATTTGGTTGACGAACGGGGGCTGAAAAGATCATGCTCATTGAAAGGGTTTGTCCATAAGCTGGATAATTTTGATCCCTGATTAGTGTCACAACATGTGCGATTCAGCAGGAATAAAGCATCATGCATTTAATATGGTTTACAATTCTAATTTCTTTTTCGTTTTTTACACTGGGGGAAGCGAGTGCTGAAGACAAAAAGCCGATCGATTTTTCACATGAAATTGTGCCAATCCTGAAAAAACATTGTGTGGATTGTCATGGCAAATCGAATGTCAAGGGAGGCTTCTCGATCAATACGCGGGCACTGTTTCTTGAAAGTGAAGCCGCCATTCCTGGAAAGCCGGAGTCCAGTTATTTTCTGGATTTGATCAACTCCCCCGACCCCGAATTACAGATGCCGCCGTTCGAGAAGGATCGAGTTTCTCTGGCTGAAATTGAATTACTCACTCGCTGGGTCAAAGAGGGAATGCCATGGGAGCCGGGTTTTACTTTTGCCGAATCGACTTATGAAC
Organism: Rubinisphaera italica; assembly: GCF_007859715.1. NCBI lineage: Bacteria > Pseudomonadati > Planctomycetota > Planctomycetia > Planctomycetales > Planctomycetaceae > Rubinisphaera > Rubinisphaera italica. Next base: position 4,018,640 of record NZ_SJPG01000001.1, on the reverse strand, counting down.
CTCCACTTCTGCCCCGCAAACCGGACTTGCCTGCTACCCATGCCGGCCGATCGCATCCAATTGACCGAATACTCGATCAATATCTTAATGAGCATTCAGTGTCGATTCCCGAACCGATTTCCGATGAAACATTTTTGCGAAGAGCTTCGCTTGATTTGACTGGCCTGCTACCGACTCCTGAACTTCGAGATCAGTTTCTGCAAAATCAGTCTCATGAAAAACGGGAAGAATTGATCCGCGAATTGCTCGACAATCCGATTGCCTATGCCGACCACTGGCTCACGTTCTGGAACGATTTGCTGCGAAACGATTATACAGGAACTGGATTTATTACAGGAGGTCGTAGTCAAATCAGCGGCTGGCTTTACGCGGCTCTCCTCAATAACAAACCTTATGACGAATTCGTTAGCGAACTGATCGCTCCCCCTTCCGGCGAAAGTCGAGGTTTTATCGATGGTATCAAATGGCGGGGCGAAGTGAGTGCCGGGCAAACGGTCGAAATCCAGTTCTCCCAGAGCATTTCGCAATCGTTGCTCGGCATCAATATGAAATGTGCATCGTGTCACGACAGTTTCATTGACCGTTGGAAATTAAGCGAAGCTTATGGACTGGCTGCGATTTATTCGGAACGCCCTCTCGAAATTCACCGTTGCGACAAACCGACCGGCGAACAGGCTCAGGCTCATTGGATCTTTCCCGAACTCGGTGATATTGATGCCTCTGCTCCTCGTGACGAACGCTTGCAACAACTCGCGAACCTGATGACTCATCCCGACAACGGACGACTCACCCGCACAATTGCCAATCGATTATGGAACCAGCTGATGGGCCACGGCATTGTGCATCCAGTCGATGCTATGCACACCGAACCCTGGAGTGCCGATTTACTCGATTATCTGGCGAGTTACTTCGCTGAACACGATTACGACCTGAAACAACTGCTGGCCCACATCGCTACATCGCAGGCGTATCAATCGCAAATGGAATCGGTACAGCAGGAATCTGATTCCGACTATGTTTATCGCGGTCCACGCCCAAGACGTTTGACAGCTGAGCAATTCCTGGATGCCGTCTGGCAGCTGACGGACTCTGCTCCGAATAATATCGATGCTCCCGTCATGCGGAATCTTGTTAATGAAGAAGAAGCCCGGCAAATCGAATTGACAGCGAGCTGGATCTGGGGAGATTCCGCAGCAGAAGGGAAAGTTCCTCCCGCAGGGGAGTCGATCATGCTGCGAAAGACCTTTAATCTCGATGAATTGCCGGAAAGAGCTGTTGGTGTGCTGACTTGTGACAACGCAGCCATCGTGTATGTGAATGGCAAAGAGGTCGCACATAATAAAGACTGGCAACAACCGACTACCGTAATACTGCGGCCTCATTTGAAAGTCGGCGGGAATCAAATTGTCATCCGGGCAACGAATGAAGGATCCACACCCAACGCAGCCGGCTTCTTTTTCGAAGCTCGAATGTTCCACTCCAGTGGAGAAGCGACAAGTTTGGTCAGTGACGCAACCTGGGAGTGGAATCCAACATTGAACGAACCACGAGAAGGACGATTGGGGCGTATAACCGGAACCTGGCAGCCGGTCACAATTGTGCCAGCCTTATCCGTCTGGACAAAATCGACCGCCCAGCCGATTCGTGAATCGCTCGCGTTAGGCTTGTCCGATCAGCAACCCGCAATGGTCCGAGCCGCGTTGATGAAGAACGATTTCCTCATGACGGCTCTCGGCCGCCCAAACCGCGATCAAATCGTCACCTCCCGTCCCCAGGAATTGACAACACTCGAAGCGATCAATCTTGCGAATGGCGAAACTCTGATGAACTCGCTGGCAGCCGGGGCCAGCCATCTCCAGCAGCAATTTCAGGGAAATCCTGAGGGACTGATTGAATTCATTTACGAATTTGCTTACAGCAGAAAACCGAGTCCTCAGGAAAAAGAAATCTTGCTTGTCGAACTGGGTGTAGAACCGGCAATAGAGTCGATTGAGGATTTGCTGTGGATCGTCTGTCTTTCGCCCGAGTTTCTGTATGTGCGATAATTACATTACCCCGGTAAATTGAAGTGAGCAATTCTTAAGGGTATGTCAGATCAATGGTATTGCTCCCTGCGGTGACTTCGACAGGTTTGGAGATTTCCAGATAGTCTTTTGGAACGATTTCCGGGGGTACCATAGGGGCGTTTGGGTCATTGGGATCACTATCATTATAGCTGGAAATCTTGACATTATGCTTGCCGATCTTAGCACCCATTTCCGAGGTACTATAGGTTAATTGATACTGCCCACTTGCATCAGTCACTCCCGTTGAAGCTCGGCTACCGTCTTCAGGCGCAAATGAGACCAACACATTTTCAAGTGGTTTTCCATCGACCAGCACGGTACCACTCACTCTTCCCAGATCTGGTGAATCACCAGTTCCCCCCCCACAACCGATCCCAATAAATAACAAGGTAAATCCCAATATAGCGTACGCAATGTGCTTCATCTAAATTTCCTGACGATTGATATTTTCCGCATGAACAAAAAAGGGGAAGACTACTAACAAGCAATCTTCCCTGCTTTAAAACTAAGGACTCTCTCCTTTAGAATTCTCCAACAACTTGCCCATCGTTACGAGCGACCAGTCTTTCAAACGTGGAGTCAACCGCGTTGGTACCACCAAATGTGGCATTGTTCTGATCGAGGTTTTCCGACAGGAATCGAACACTTCCATCAGCCAATACAAACTGAGCTCCACCGGTATGTCGGCTAGAAAATCCTTTATTGCAATTTCCGTTGGCAAAGTTTATTGCAGTTGTTGCTGCTGCCAGTCCGCGATGTACTTCTGATTGTTCATTTGTGATTCGCGTTCCAAGCACGGTTCCTGCTCGACAGTTAAAGGTAGCTCCAGCAGGGTTATTTAATTCCCAGGCACGTTCTCCAACCATGACTGTGTTGCTTGTGCCATCTGTAATGTCTCGCATTCGGACTTTCGAATTTCTCCAGAACATACCGTTAGGGCTTTGATTGGCATTTGGAGGTGTACCCCACTGACTAAGTTCACCTAAACCTGGTCCAGTCACCCAGGAGCCAGAGGAATGCCATCTTCGACTTGAATTCGATGCAACATAGTTGGCAGTCGCAATATTCCGGGCGGTTCCAGCAGAGTCCTGTACCTGTTTTGACGTGTTTACATCTGGAGCAGTATCTGAAGGACATCGGAAAGAGCTGATTGGGTTCTGCATATTGGATAGCAAGGCTGGCGTGGCCAGAGCATTTTTGATTCGAATATCTCCGACTTGAAGAACATCATACAAAGCACTTTGCTCCACAAATGGCAAGACAAAAGCCCCCCAACTCCAGGCACTGCGTTCAGCACCGACTGCTGTTGAGTATTCTCCAGAATTTGTCGGCTGAGGATCATCAAATTGATTGATGTATCCAGGAGGAAAGACACGGTAAGTATCGTGATAATTGTGCAGGGCCAAACCAATTTGCTTCAAATTGTTTTTGCAACTGCTGCGACGTGCCGCTTCACGAGCCTGTTGAACGGCTGGTAAAAGTAATGCCACAAGTATGGCAATGATCGCGATAACGACCAGTAGTTCGATCAGCGTAAATGCTTTTCGAGGAACTTGAAGACGGAGATTCATCATAGTTAGATCCTAGTACCTCGATTCATTTGATTTTGTCTGTTGATCAATTTTGAGTAATGAATTATTCCTCGCATGTCTGTTTTGATTCAGGGAGGAATCGCGATGAATAAGAAGTATGTGGTGCGGTTGGATTCGGCAGAGCGGGATTTACTGGAGGCCATCGTTCTCAAGGGGAAGGCGGCGGCTTACAAAATTAAGCATGCTCATATCCTGCTCAAGGTGGATGCCGAGGGACCTGGCTGGTCGGATGAGAAAACAGCCGAAGCATTCGGGTGTCATCTCAACACGGTCAAGAATGTCCGGCAGCGACTTGTGGAAGGAGGGCTGGAAACGGCCCTGGAGCGAAAGAAACAGGAGCGTCCCTCCCGTCAGCCCATTTTTGATGGCGAGAAAGAAGCTCGGTTGATCGCAACATCCTGTAGCCAGGCGCCGGAAGGCCGTGCGGCCTGGACGTTGGAGTTACTGGCCGATCGGATGGTCGAGTTGGAAATTGTGGAGAGCGTGTCACCGACAACAGTTGGTCGGACGCTGAAAAAAACGAGTTGCAGCCTCATCGCCGCAAATGCTGGGTGATTCCTGCCAAAGAGAATGGCGAGTTTGTTGCTCGGATGGAAGATGTGCTGGACATTTATCAGTGGGAGTACGACGAAGAATATCCGGTGGTGTGTATGGACGAGCAACCGATGCAACTGATCAAAGAAACCCGGCAGCCGCTTCCCTGTGAACCGGGGAAGCCTGCCCGATATGACTACGAGTACGAACGAAACGGAACCGCCAACCACTTTCTGTTTACCGAACCGAAAGCGGGCTGGCGAAAAGTGAGCGTGCGTCCGACCAAGACGCGTCGCGACTGGGCCACCGAGATCAAAGCGTTGCTCGATGAAGAGTATCCGAATGCGGAAATGGTGATTCTGGTTTGCGACAATCTGAATACTCACACCGTGGGGGCGTTGTATGAAACATTTGAACCGGCTGAGGCGAAGCGCCTGGCCGACAGGATCGACATCCGATACACGCCCAAACATGGGAGTTGGCTGAATGTCGCCGAGATCGAATTGAGCGTGTTGACCAAACAATGTTTAACGCGACGCATCCGAGATATTGAAACATTGAGCCGCGAAGTGACAGCTTGGATGAACCATCGCAACGAAAGCCAATCGGGTGTCGACTGGCACTTTACAACCAGCGAGGCTCGTATCAAACTCAAACGCTTGTACCCACAATATCAAATGAATTGAGGTACTAGAATAATGGAGTGAAAGGGCTTGAAAAGGAATTACCGCCCGAGAAACTTACACATAATTACATATTATAACTTATTCAATCGAGACGAGAAGTGAATTTCTGTGCATACCCCTTTAGGGTTGATTCAATTGTTCACTAAAGCCGCCTGTCCATTCGATCCATCCACCTCAATTAATTCAATACGAATCGGTTTCATCGAACGAGCTTGACTTTCAGAAGCAACCGTGACTCGATGCGAGCCCGTTAAAAGTTCGATGGCAATTTCCGGCTCGACTTTCACTTCGATTTGATCAACCCAGATGCGGAGCCCGGTCGGGTCATCAATTTTTAAGCCGATTTTTCCTGCTTGTATCACGTTCAACTCAAAACGGGCGAACTGTAGGTTCTTAGCCGCGATATTTCCCATCCAGGCCAATGGTTGCAGAGCCAGTGAACCATCAACCTGACTGTAAGTGGTGGTCCAGGGAAGCAGCGGATCATCGGTAGCGGCATGTTCGATCCCATTATGACGAATCGCATCGTTAATCGCTTTCATATTATCGCCAGGGTTGAGCACTTCCCAAGTGCGCACATACTGCTGCTTGGAAACGACAAGTTCGCCTGTTTTCCCCAGAGCAGAAATAAAGCGGACGAGATCGACAAGTTCGTCCCGGCGGAGTTTTCCAACGAGATCAGCAGGCATCAGGGAAACCGTTGAATTCTTTTTCAATTCGATATCTTCGACAGGAACCACATTCACTTTCCCTTCAGCATCGCGGATATGAATTTCATTCTGATTTTCCAGAATCGGCACACCAGCCAGGACGATGCCGTCGATCGTAACGACCTGAACTGCGTGATAGCCTTCCTTGATTTTCTTACTTGGGACAAGTAGCGACTCGACAAGATAATCGACCGGCGCACTGGCTCCGATGCTTGAAAGATCAGGCCCGACTTTTCCGCCCGCTCCGCCGATAGCATGACACTTCATACAGAGCAGCTTTTCCCGCCGATAAATTTCTTCGCCGCGATGAACATTCCCCTGACTGGTAATCTCTGAAACCAGTTCCTGCATCTCGGCTGCAGTGAGCTCGGCTTTCATTGCTTCCAACGACCCCGCTTTGCGAATAGCACTCACCAGTGCGAGATTCTGTTGCGGCAAACTGCTCGCCATTCGCACTGCTGCGGTGGCGACATCGGCGTTCCAATGGGCATCCTGCAGAGCTCTGGTTAAGAGATTCGGCCCCTGCTTTGTTGAGAGCAGAGGGTTCAGGATTGCATTCACTTCGGCTGCAGAATCTGTCTGACTGAGTGTTTCGACAGCCGCCTGCACGGCAAGATTCAAATTCATCGAAGCCAACGCTTCAATCCCATCGACCTGTAACGCTTTGAGTTGTTCACCTTTGGCTATCGAAAGCAGGTAATCCCGACTATCCGGTCCCCCCAGTTGAGCGAGAGACTGAAGAGCCGTCTTGCGTAAGCTGCGAGGTTGTGTTTCTTTATTAGCCAGAGTTTTCAAAACCGATCGACTCGCTTCGACTTTCCATAATCCAGCCAGACGACAACCAAGAATTTGAATCTGACCATTCTTCGATTTCAGCAACGCCATCAAATCCTCATCAGAGACATTCGGCTTGATTTTCCGTCTCTCGGCTGCATTCACCAGAGTATTCAGAATTGCTAATGTATGAGGCGAATTCGGTTGCTGGCTAACACTCCAAAGTTGTTGGAGATAGGAAGTATTTCCACGTTCAGCAATCAGGCTCAATACCTCAGAAGTCTTTTCTGCAGGAATTACTTCTTCCTGCCAGAGCTTGAGTATCGGATCGACAACCTCAGCGGATCGTGCGGCATTGGCAATCGTCAGCAGAGTGTTCGGATTGCTACTCATCGAATTCGGGTCAGCCAGAAACGATTCCAGCCAGACAGATTCCGTTTCCCGGAAAGTCTGCCAGAGAGAAAATTCCAAAAATCGATCATTCTCCTCACGAACAGCAGTCGCGGCCAGGCGAATCGCTTCCAGCGTGCCTGCATGTCTTAATGCATGTACGGCTTCCAGTCGAACTTGCGCATGAGGATCTTCAATGGCAGCTTTCATCCAGTCCATCCAATCTTCAAACTCAGGATGAGCCCCCGCAATTCTCACCGCAGCCGCTTGAACATTCGCGCTCTTCTCCATTTGAGGATTATCATACGTCAGCAGTTTGGGCAGACGGCTCTGTATTTCTTCCGGCAGATTCCAATCCTCTGACAGCCAAAGCCCGGACAATTTCAATTGGGCTTCGTTCCAGGGTTTATGTGAATCGACGGCTTCTTCATCAAGAATCAAAAAGACGTGCTCCGGCTTTCTCGATGATAATTCATAGCGAGCCTGATCGCGATACCACTTTTGATCGCTACACAGCTGATCGACCAGCGTCCCAATTTCCGCCTCGGCTGGCAGCGTGATTGACTCGGGCTTGTAATCCTTCGGCACAATTCGCCAGATCCGGCCATGTTCGTGATCACGTCGTTCGTCACGGAAATCGACTTCCCCATGCTGGATAATCGGGTTATACCAATCGGCCACATAAATACCCCCATCAGGTCCCATCAGAATATCAATCGGGCGGAAGGAGACATAATTCGAGGTGAGCAGGTTATCGGTTTGACGAGCAATATATCCGCTACCCGATTCAGAGAGTTCAAAACTGTTGACCCGATTGCCCCGGAAATCATTCGTGACATACCGTCCTGACCATCCTTCGGGAAGATGATCTCCCGTCAGCAACTCCAGTCCACAATGCTTCGGTTGACCGGGACTCAGTCCCGTTACGGTTCGCTCGGCATTCGCAGCTGTGAACATGACAGTATCGGGAAAGACATAATTCAACCCCTGTCCGCCGGCTCCATCGGTTTCAAAGGTTTGCCCCCACGGATCAAACACCAGCCCCCACGGATTGACCAGTCCACGCGAGTAGACGTCCAGTTCAAGCGTCTTCGTATCAAACTTCCAGGTTCCACCGGCCAGTAAGCGTTTCACACCATATGGAGTTTCGACGTGCGAATGCGTGTAAATCGATTGATTGAAATAGATATCGCCATCTGGTCCGCGTTTCAATGTGTGAATAATATGATGCGTGTCTTCCGTGCCGAAGCCGCTCAACACGATTCGAGTTTCGTCGGCTTTGCCATCGCCATCGTTATCTTTGAGATGCAGTAACTCTGTGGAATTGGCGACATACACACCACCATCACCAGGCAGAATCGCGGTCGGCAACAGTAACCCATCAGCGAAAACAGTCGATTTGTCAGCAACGCCATCATGATCGGTATCTTCGAGAACCATCACTTTATCGTTGGCATCTTCGCCCGGTTTGACATGCGGATACGTTTCGCTGGTCGACACCCAGAGTCGTCCCTGAGTATCCCAGTTCATTTGCGTCGGCTTGGCAATCATCGGCTCAGCTGCAAAAAGATTCACTTCAAAACCATCGGCCACCTGAAATGAAGCCTGCTCCTTTTCCGGATTCGGATCAGGAACTTCGGTTAGCCCCCGCTGAGCGGGCAGGCTGGTCGTACTCAGAATGAGAATCTGAAACAAAACAAATGAGAGCAATTTGTGATACATGAATGACTCGTATTAATCAGGTGGATAATTTTAAAGATGAGCGAGGTTCAACAGATTTCCCAAGAGTGGGAAATGATCTCGCAACGATTATCGTCTCAGATTCTCTCCCCTGGCTCAAGCGACTGCTGAAATATGTGAAATTCTTTTGTTGTCCACGAGGAGCGGATTTCTTTCCTTCTCCTGGGGGAGAGGTGGCCAAAGGCCGGATGAGGGGCGTCCTTCGACGCTCTAATTGAAAACTACGCCGATTTCCCCTCACTCTGGCCCTCTCCCCGGGGAGAGGGGACAGTTTTAGTCTTATGTTTTTTAGGGATTCTCATACTCCTCAATACCTTGGCGTCTTGGCGGTTCTTATAAAATAAAAATATCACCCGCCAGAATCCAAAAGGACTTTGACGGGTGACTCAGGTGAGTGATCGTGGGAAGCAATCACTACGCCTTGCCTTATCTCCATTTCAAAACGCTGAACACACCTTCTCCATTACGAATGCGATCCGGAACCATCAGCAATCGGTCCCGGTAAACACTCAACATCACCGCGACTCCAAAGAAAGTCGCTCCGCCAACCATCATATAAACAGAAACGGTCTGCAGTTGATCGGGAACATGAATCAGGGCGATCAGGCTGATCAGATAGATAATCAGCGAACTCATGCCGGCCAGTGTTGTGCTGCGAATCCGGCACAGGATGCCGGCTCCGAGCAGAGTTAGGCCGATTGTCAAGGTGCCGATTTCGTGGAACATGATCCAGCCCCAGGCAGGAGCATCGCCCATGAAACGCTGGCTGAGCAAGCCCAACAGGAGTGGACCCGCAGCCAGCAGGCTGCCCAGAACCAGATTCAGACTGACGAGTCCATCGTTATCTTCATCAGTTTCCCGATGCCATCCCAAATGACCGGCGACCAACATCAGAATTCCAGCTGCGATGCTGAAAATTTCCATTCTCTGGAAGAATGTCAGCACTGACAGGTCGTTGATGACAAGGAAGCCCGTTATCAGATGCAGAATTCCAATGACAATCAGGCCCCGACTCTTCCCATTCGCTTTGACAAGGGAGCTTGCCAGGAAAGCAGCCACGGCTTGACCAGCCATCAAGCCGAGCAAGGCCCATTGAGCATCGCCACCAATCACCCGATTGACGGTTAACAGCATTCCAGCTAATCCGCCAATCGTGATTGCAGACAGGCCGGAATCCCGTAAACAGACAGCCAGCAGTCGGCTTTTCTGCTTCAGTTGAAGACTGCAGAAGACGGCAATCAAACCAATTAAACTGGCGGCCAGCATTGGGGCGTATGTGATAAAGCCGACCACAACCAGTAATTTCCAAACTGCAGCCCAGGCGGAAACCGCTGAAAGCACGACATAAGTCCCGCGTTTACTCACAACCGAGAAGCAGCCGAAGATGACCGCCATTTCAGCAGCAAACAAAACTCGGAAGCAGGTCGCGTAAAATTCAGAGGGGATGTATTCAAAATGACCAATCCAGCTACCAACTCCCACAGTCATTAACAGAGCTGAACTGACTTCCAGAACTCGCAAGCACGCTTTGCTCATACTGGAGTCCGTTTGGTAACGAGTGGCCAGCAGACCAATTCCAATAACCGCAGCAACAATCGGCAGGACATAAACCCAGGCCAATCCAGCCAGATGCAATCCACTCAGCAGGGCAATCATTGATGGAACGGCTGTCACATCAAGATAAAACTCGCCACTTGATTTACGATTCGTTCGCGACAGGGTCACAGACATCAATGCAGCGGATATTGCCGTGATCGCCATCGTCAGCACGGCGATCCAATCGAACTGAAAAGCCGTCTGGACAAAAACGGATCCCATAGTCCAACGCAGGAATTCGAGTGAGCCCATGATCACAGCGATCATCGTGAGCGAGCCCCCTGCAATCCGAACGATGGATGAAGGCTGTTGAGCAGTCATCTGACCATTTTCATCTTTGCGTAGTCGTGTTGAGATCAATCCAGTGGTACTCGTCAACAAGGCGGTAAAGGCAACGACAAGAAGCAGAGCCTGTTCAGTCACAGGAATGGCCAGCAGATCAAGCAGAATGATTTCTGTCCAGATGAGTGTCAGTAGAGCCGCATAAATGAATCGTCCTGCCTGTTTGACGGTAAAGTGTGAATAAAGATACGTGTAGGTGGCTCCGCAGGTCAGCATCAATGCGATGAACTGCACGTGACGCAGCACAGCGACATCGGGAATCGGGAACCAGTCGAGTTGAGCGAAAATCGGATCGAACAACAGTCCAACAACGCGTCCGCCAAACAAGACTGCCAATCCAGCAACCATCACGATATGACCGGAGCGGAAGAAGGCTTTGCCGAAGGTCGACCGCTTGAAGATTTCTGCGGCCTCATCGAACAATCTTTCGAGATGCACGCAGATCATGCCCAGAACAATCAGCAAAGAAGCGGGAGAAATGATTTCCCAGAACCGCCCCACTTGCTGGTCGGCCAGAAACAAAAGGCCCGTCATGGCGATGCCGCCGACGAGGGTGTAGACGAATAATGCGTCTTTGAGAATTCGAGCAATGGCTGCATAAATGAGACAGCAGACAAGGGCCGGAATCCAGAGATGGCCTCCGTGAGCAAGCGTGATCAACCCCTGTGCATCGTAGAACCAGAGATTCAAGGGCATGATCAGGCAGCCGAGTAAGGCGATGCTTCGGCCGGCTGTTAAATATCGAGTCAATCGTGCCAGTGCGGCTCCTCCGCCAATCATTACAAAATTGGCAGTTCCCAGACAAACCGCGACAACCAGTGAGTTTTCAAAAACGCCAATCGACCACAGCCAGATCACCAGCCCAATCACCAGCAATCCGCCGCCACTCATCATCAACGCATGCAGGCTTTTCGGGTCGAGCATCCGCTCAATGAGACTCAACTTCGGTAGACTCTCCTGCGGCTTTGCGACTGGCGATTTCTGATCCAGCTGTTTGCGTAAATCTGAATAACTGATAGAAACCTTTCTCAGAAAAACCTGCGCGGAGGTTTCGGGGAGATATTGTTGTGATTGAAAGAATCGCAAATCCTGAGACAGGTATTCGTGAGCCCGGGCACGTCGTTCCACGTCAATCAGGTGAGGCGAACAAGGGCGGGCTTCCGGCAGAGGTCGGGCAGATTCCAGCGACTCCGTGAGTTGTGCTGATTCGTTTTCGTAGTGACGCAGTATCTGCTGAAACTGCTGATAGTTGAGCAGGTCGTTTTCGTACCAGTTCCGGAATTGTTTGCGACAGAAATCAATCGCAAACTGGTAATCTTCGAGTGAGGCAGACATCAATGAGTTCCCCTAAGGCAAGGTGTGATTCGTTCGCGTGTCATTAACAAGCCGGCATCCCAAACCAGCAACGCGAATCGATATCTCTTCTTAAGCAGCAACTGTGCCGGTTTTGGAGTGAACTCCTTATCTCCTTACCTTGAAGTGATTTATGGCATTTGCATTACCTGGGGATAATGTTTTACAGTGAGGGAGCAGGCATTCATTGCATGCGGGCATGCAATGAATGTACATTGAAGGTTGTGGTTTCCGGAGTAATCAGGGATCGTTTAGTCATTCAAAGGTGGTCGATATATGCCAGAACTGTCCCAGAACGATTTGCGTTTGTTGTCGATTCTCTCCAATTTGACGTATTGCAATCCGTTTGAGCCTGAGCGGATTGAATTTGAGAGAGCCGCGTTGCGTGAGAAATTTGTGCCCGAAGATGAGATTGCCTGGAGTCGGACGACGCAATGGCTCGAAGCGGATCGGCCGAATGTGGTGTCGTTGACAGAAGCCGCCAATCAACTGGTTGATCGTATTCGCGCCGCCCTGCTGGACGGTCATGAGCTGAATGATGAGACCGCACGTCATTATGAAGATGCTGTCACTTATGTGCTGTATTATCGTTATTTCGCTTCGCTGGTTGGAAGTCAGGAATCGGTCAGCTCCCGGCAAGTTAAAAAAAACTGGAATTCATTTCGGACTGACTTCGATTACTATCTGGAATTGCCGGGACGACCTGGTTTGCATTCGCAATCTCCCGGTCACATGTTTGCCTGCCTGGATCAAGTCCGGCGGGCGTTTCGGCACATCTTTCACTTTATTCTGGGCGAATCTCAGCCAGCTGCCCAATTGCGAGCCGAGGTGTGGCAGTCGATTTTTACTCACAACATGCGACGCTATCGTCGTACGCTGTTCGCAAAGATGTCCGATGTCGCCACACTAATCACGGGCCCTTCCGGCACCGGTAAAGAGTTGGTCGCACGGGCGATCGGGCTTTCCCAATATGTTGCATTCGATACGGATCGCGAAACCTTCGCGGGCAAAGTGGACGACTCCTTCATCGCTTTGAATCTCTCTGCTCTTTCGCCGACTCTCATCGAATCAGAATTGTTTGGACATCGTAAGGGGGCGTTCACGGGAGCCATTTCCGACCGAGCAGGCTGGCTTGAAAAGTGTCCGCCGTGGGGAGCTGTTTTTCTGGATGAAATTGGCGAACTCGATCTGGCGATTCAGGTCAAGTTATTGCGGGTTGTGCAGTCGCGGGCTTACACACGTCTGGGGGAAACCGAAGAACGACCGTTTCTCGGAAAACTGATCACTGCGACTAATCGCGATCTGGGTGAGGAGATGGAAGCGGGGCAGTTCCGTCGCGATTTGTATTACAGACTTTGCGCCGATCATATTCAGACACCCAGCCTGCACGAACAACTGACAGATCGCCCGCAGGCGTTATCGGGATTGATCCAACTTCTTGCTCAACGCATTGCCGGCGAAGAAGCCGATTCCATAGCCGAGGAGGCAGAACAATGGATCAACAATTCGATGCCCACCAATTACACCTGGCCCGGCAATATCCGGGAACTGGAACAGTGTGTCAGGAATCTGATGATCCGCAATTGCTATCAACCTTATCAAACCTCGAAAAAAGAGGAATCCACCCCCGTGCATCTTGCCTGGTTGAAGGCCGCTGAAAAACGGCAATGGACTGCTGAGGAACTGGTCAGCAAATACGTGACCTGGGTGTATGCAGCAGAAGGAACCTATGAAGGAACTGCGAATCTGGTGGGGCTGGATCGGAGGACCGTCAAGAGTAAGATTGATGAAGAGTTATTGAAGGCGATTGAGGCTGGAAATTAGGTTCTATTTGTTTTTGAACCGCAGATATGCGCGGATAAACACGGATGTTTTTAAGCCGCGAGCAACTTGTGCATTACGTGTATTGTTTATTCTTTCGTTTTGCACATATTGATATGAAGAATTAAATTTGCCATGTGTTATTGGGATGAAGAGATTGAGGAAGGATTTCTTAAAAGTTCCATGAAGTTAGAGGAAATGAACCAAAAGTATCTGCAACAGTTGCATCTTCTTCTCAAGGAATACGAAACAAAATTATCCAATCCTGAGTTTCAATCGCATGCTCAAATACTGACTCATGTTTCTCATTTGATGTCGGGTCGCATCCACAAGGAATATCTCTGGCAATGGGTTCTCAGAATGGCGGATCAGTTTTCTGAGGATGATAAAATTTCATCGGCATTAATCATTTCCATTCTAGAACCAGCTGTTGAGCCACCTGTTTTTCCTGAGGATCGAATGCAGGTCATGAAGTTATTAGCAAACCATCAGACGGCCTTACTGCTTTTTTCAGCCTTTGACTGCGAAGAGTTCCCCGGTGAGTTCCCTGAATATTTTCGGCAAGAATATTCGATTTATGAAGCCTGTTCGCGAGCCTTGCAGGAAACTCCAGTGGTTTTGAATGAGACGAGTCTTCAGCAATACGTGCAAAATTATCGTCGTTAGTGATGTTGAATAAACTGCAAAATTAACACGAATTTCTAAGTAGAATGATCGTATACTTTGTGCGTTACAAAAATATTTTCTCCTGGTTTATTTTTTCCAGACAAAATCACGTAAATATCTTGTCATAGAGTGACTGCTGATCTATTCAAAACTTCGCCATAACTCTTGTCGGGTGCTCAATACGATGTTCATCATTATTTGGAATCGAATTCTCCTTGTTGCATTGTTATTACCGATATTGTGTATGACCGCCTTGGCTGATGATCAAAATTCACAGGCTAAGCCAGGTAAGATTCCGGTTTCTCCAGAAACAACTCGTGCAATAAAGCCAATACGGGAGGACGGCACCGTCGATTATACGGCCGCTCTGAACAATGCCCTTAAGGGTGGCGTCACTCCGGAAAACAATGCTGCCGTTCTGATTGTCAAAGCGATCGGCCCGAATCCCGATGGAATGGAATATGATTTTCATGTTCGGCTGTGCGAAGCAATGGGCGTCACACCCTTGCCTGCTGATGCTCCCGGAGCAGTTTCATTCGGAAAAGAAGGCTACGGTTTTGAGGCACCAGCCGAAGGGAGCGAGTTCAAAGATTTTTTTGAAATTCAGGATCGGGCGATGGATCGCCTCTGGCGAAAGAATGAACTTCCGAATGCGGCTCTCTGGATTGAATTGAATGAGACCGCTTTGGATCTCGTCTCTGAAGCGGTGTTAAAACCGGGCTACTTCCGACCAATCATTTCCGATGAGGAACATGAAGATCTGCTGGTTTACGCTCTTCTTCCGGATGTCCAGGCGAGTCGGGAAATTGGTCGCTGTCTGGTGGCAAGGGCCATGCTGCATCTGGGAGAGAAGAACTATCAGGCCGCTGCTGATGATTTACTGACATTGCATCGTTTTGCTAGAAAAATTGCCCAGGGAGCAACGCTGGTCGAAAATCTTGTTGGATATGCGCTGGAAGGGATTGCATTTCAGGGCGACAATCGGCTCATCCAGCAACCCGATTTGCCGCTGGACGTTTGCCAGAAGTATATTCAACAACTGACAGGAATAGAGTCCTTTCCGAGTCTGACAAAGCCGTTGGATCTGGGAGAACGATTTCTCGCACTGCAAATGCTGCAGCAGGTCGCAACCACTCGATTAGATGCTGAAACTTTGGAGTCACTTTCTGCAGGTGCTTCCCAGGGGCAACTTCTGGAAGAACTCAGCCAGCATTCCAATCTGGATTGGGATCTGGTTTTCAGAGAAGTCAATTCTGCTTATGACCAGGTCGTACAGATTCTCAATGAGTCGAGCCGGGAAGATCGGATTAAAAATCTGAAGGCTCATTACGAATCGCTGAATTTGGGGGAGATCAATCCGAATTTATTGCGAATGCTAAAATCCCGCAGAGCAGATCGCATCTCCAAAGAACAAATCACCGAAACATTCGTCCGAGCCTTTCTCGGCATGTTATTACCCGCAATCGATTCCTGTTCCCGAGCCGAAACACGAACACTGACTTATTACGAACTGAGTCTGTTAGGTTTACAGCTCAAAGAAATTCAACTGAAGACAGGCAGCTATCCGGCAACACTCCCGGAACAAGCACTCGATCTTTTTTCTGAAGAACCCTATCAGTATCAGGTTCAGGACGGAGAATTCGCTCTTTACAGTGTCGGCGAAAATGGGCGCGATGATGGCGGGCTGGGATACAATAATGATGAAGATCCAGAAACGGATGATTTGCCGGTGACGAGTCGGGCGGAGAAGTAATCAAACCCGGGTGGCGGGGGCGCTCTCGAAGAGAAGCCCCCGAATCGTTGAACTTCCGGGGGCTTCCGCTGGTGCGGAGCGCCCCCGCCACCCGGTCGTTCTTTTGTTAACTCAACGCTCCAGCTGATTACCTCTTGTGGACTTCGTCCTTCCATATCACCGTTTGCCAAACGCATTTTGCAAGAAATACAAAATGGTCTTTGCGAAAATGGGCTGAGTTGTTACAGTCGGGCGGAATTCTCATTTTATCCGTCAATTTCGCGTATCAGGAAAGGACTCCGATATGCTTGCCGAGGCACCTCGTCTGCTTATCGCAGGGCATTTACACTTGGATGGAGTGCTGCGCGGACTGCCGGGCGTGGGTGATCCGCATCACGAACTCCTCCGCGACGCACCGCTCACAGCCTTCGAACGGCTCATCGAAACGGCTCTTGAACAAGGTGTCGATGCCTTATTGCTGACCGGTTCGCTATTCGACCGCCTCCCGACGATTCGTACCGCGGCTTTGTTCCGGGATGGAATTGAAGCGCTGCAGGAAGAAGGGATCACCACGATCTATGCGGGTCCGACTCCCGAGCAAATCCGTCAATTGACGAAGTTGAACTGCTGTCCGGAAGAAATGACTTTGCTGGCACCGGGACATCAAACAGAAATTTCAATTGCCTCTTTGCATTTGGCATTATTCGATGAACAGCATCGAAAATCGCTCACCAAATCAAATATTGATATCGGAATTACCTGGGACGCATTCGGTCATTTTTCTGAGGATCACCGCCTGCTTCACGGAAATCGAATCACTGCTCCACTCATTATTTCCTCAGCTCATGAGTCTGCTGTCACTCAGCAACTCCATAATTCCATCGCACATGCGGCTGGAAGCGTGCAGGCTGTCAACGGGACCGTGCCTGGAGTCCGTTCGGTGACTCTGTGTCAAATGAATGCAAACGGAGAAGTTGACCTGCAAGCGATACCTCTCTCTGTTGTTGCCTACAAAGAGTTGAGTTTCCAGCTGAGTGATAACGACAGTATGGACGACATCGAACTGAAAATGGCGGAAATCATTGAGCAGGATGTCGAAAAATCTTTGCCGGCTTGCGTCAAGCTGTGTCATCTGAACTGGAAAGTCAAAGGTTCGAGCAAGGCGGTGGCCAAATGGTCGAGCCAGTCGTTGCTGGAATTGCTGGACTTAAACTTCTCGGAATTAAATTCTGCGACAGAATTAATTAATCACGTTCAACTGATTCCTCAGCTATCAGGCTCTCCACACCTGCATGAGGAAGCATTCGATGAAGAATGGATTGAAGAAGAACTGCTCAGGTTTCTGAGTGAAGAATGCCAGACGGATGCAGGATGTTCATTGCAGGACAGGGAATTGAACGAACAGAATCGATCAAAACTCAAGCTGTTGCCATTCCAGGAATTGCAACAGGAGTTGGAGACAAATACGTTGTGTCATCGCGCAGCAGAATTGGGATTACAGGCGTTGCGAGACCAGCAAAAAGCGGGATAAAGAAGATGTGTCGAATTATTAAAAAGTATTAATAGAAATACAAGCACGAAGCGCAAGCGAGTGTGTTCATTCGGGTGTTTTGACACACTCGCTTGCGCTTCGTGCTTGTAATAAATCTGACACAGGGATCAAAAAAGATAGCGATCAGCCAGGGAGCAGGCGATGAAAATCACGGATGTCATGATCGATCGGTACGGAGTCTGGTCGGACTTGCTGTTGCCAGTCAACGAGAATGGAATGACCGTAATTTACGGCCCCAACGAAGCGGGTAAGTCGACACTCATGCGATTTATACGCGGAGTGCTGTATGGTTACCCCGCTGCGGGGATGGCAACTTCCGAACGTGGAGATCACTCTCAGGCATGGGGTGGTTCGTTACGGGTCCGTTCTGAAAATCAGTCGCTGCAACTTTCACGACACATTGATGACCACGGACGTCAGCAGTTCCGAGCCAATTCGAGCAACAAAGCGATTTCTGAGTCCGACTTTGAGCGAATGCTGCAGGATGTCGACGCCGATGTCTATCGCACAATATACACGCTCGGCCTGAAAGAACTGCGGGAGTTGGCGACACTGCAGACCGATCAGGTTGGTGAATACATCTATGGCACCTCGCTGGGCAGAATTGGTCAACGACTGATGCATGCTGAGCAACATACGCAAGGCCAGGCCAGAGAAATTGCCGATCTCGAACACGGACGCGGGCATCTGTTCGACCTCTCGGGTCAATACGGCTCAATGAATGAGGCCCTCTCGAAAACCGATGGCCTGATCAATCGTTATGAAAGTCATCTGGCCGAATGCCGTCAACTGGAATCGAAACAGGACGAACGTCAGGAACGCCTGAGTCGACTCAAACGGGAACGCTCCAATTATCGCTACATGCAGCGAGTCTGGAATCCCTGGAAGAAACATCGCGATCTGCAGAACGAACTCCGCTTACTGCCTGAAGGGATTCAATTCCCTGCAGAAGGATTGAGTCGTCTTGAGAAGCTGGATGGCCAGAAAAAAGCAGCCGAAGAGCAGCTCAAGAAACTACGACGCGAACGCAGCCGATTGAAGCAGGCTCTCGAAGCCGATGGAACCAATGCGGAACTGCGAGACCACGCCAGTGGAGTGCGTGCTCTGATCGACATGAAAAGCCTGGTCGAATCAACCGAACGACATTTGGCAAGCGTCTCTGCCGATGCCTCCATGCTCAAAGCCGAGTTGGAGGAAAAGCTGCAAACACTCGGTAACGACTGGACCATCAATCGACTGGCTGAAGTCGATACGTCCCCGCAGGCTCATCTGCAGTTGAGTACTTCGGCTCGAAATTATCAGACCGCCATCAGCCGACGGGCACGGCATCGACGCAAATACCGCAAAGTGTCCGATGCCCATCATCAGCGACAATCCGAATTACAGGATACACTCAAACGTCAGAATATCACTTCGCTGCCCCAAGCTATTCGCGAAGCAGAACGGCGGCTTGTCGATCTCGAAAATCTGGCACAATTACGAGTCCGTGAAGCAGAATATGAACAACGAATTCGCAGTGCAAAAACACAACTTGATAAGCAGGACAACGGTCGCGAAATTCCCTGGTGGGGACAATCGATGCTCACCCTGTTCAGCATGGTTGGCGGTTTCCTCATTATTGCAGGCATCGTCCAAAGTGTGCAGACTAGTTGGATCATCGGCTGGATTTATCTTTTAACCGGCATTATGGGAGGCGGACTAGCCTGGTCGTTACGACAACATTTCGAAATGGATAACGATGGCTATGTTCGTCGTCTTCAATCAGAAATTGAAACCTGTGAACGTGAGCTGCACGATGTCCGCGGGCGGATTTCCCGTATCAGTGGAGAAGTCTCCCATCGTCGAAGTCTTCCTTCAGAGTTACAGAATCGAAACCGGAAATCAGAGACGGAATTGATTCGTCAGGCTTCTCAACGAATTGTCGATTTGCAGGGACTGGCTCGGACTCAGGAAAAACTGCAGAAGACCCGTAAAAAGCTCTCCGTACAACGAGGCAAACTGGCCGAGTATCAGCGAGACGTCAGTGCCACGCGTCAGGCCTGGTGCGACTTGTTGAAACAATTAGGAATTCACGAAACCGTCCGAACCAGCGAAGCGTTTCTCAGTTGGCAACATGCCGTCGACGCTCAACAAACCTGGCAGCAATGGCAGGCTTCCAAAGAGGATGTTCAGCGGTATCAGGAATTGTTAAATCAATTCCGTGAGCAGATGGAATTGATTGCTGGTCGCATGTCGTTGAGAGGTTCTGATGGGTTATCGCTCTCTCAGACATTGAGCAACTGGCAAAAAATGCTGGAAGATTTCGATCAGTCGCATAACAGTTATCTGCAGAAAAAGCGGGACTACAGTCAGGTGGTCAAGCAATATCGAGCAGCGGAGTCGGAGTCGAATCGTATTCAGGATGATCTGTCACAACTCCTGCGACATGCCGAGGTGACCTCACCTGAAGAGTTTCGGCGTCGAGCCAAGCAACTGCAGCGAGCAGATGAACTTCGAGCCTTGATTGCCGATTTGAACGATCAACTCAACTCGCTCAGTCGGGAAGAGCCGGAATTGGCGATTGCTGAGGAAGACTTATTACGATACGAGTCGAGCAATAATCAGGAGCGAATCGAAATGCTCGATCTCGAAATTGAAGACCTCGAAAAAGATCTGGCTGACTCTCAGGAAAATTTGGGGCGGATGCGACAAACGCTGGCCACACTTGAAGGTGATACCAGTGCCGATGACATCCGCACGAAGCAAGCTCGAATTCTCGATCGGGCGTCATCTTCGCTGCGAGATTTGCAGGCGAATCGCATTGCATCCTCGGCACTCTCTCGACTGACTGCCGAATTCGAGCAACGATTTCAGCCGGAAACTCTGGCAAGAGCTTCCGAGTATCTCGATAAGCTCACCTGTGGACGGTACCTGCAGGTCCGTACGCCTGTCGGCTCACGAGACTTGTTGATTCGCGAACAGAGCGGCACCTTTCGCAATGTTGGCGAATTGAGTGATGGCACCCGCGAACAATTATTCCTGGCGATTCGCATGGCGTTGATCGATACCTTCGCCGAAGATGGCATTGAGATGCCGGTCGTGTTCGATGATATCTTCGTTAATTTCGATCAGCAGCGAACAGAAGCCGCTGTGGAAACACTTCTCGATTTCGCAGCTACGCGGCAAGTTCTGTTCTTCACCTGCCATCAGCATCTGGCAACGATGTTTGAAGTCCAGAATATTGAATCGATCTGGCTGCCTGCACTGGCTAAAGGCGAAGCAAGGCTGGCCGGGTAATCGAAACCGTTACCCTGTTGCATTCTTCCCCTGGATGCGGGATGATCGGAAGGTTTTCTCAGGAGACCTCCCATGATATCTGCATTCCGAATATTGTTAATTGTCTGCTCGATCAGCCTGATCGATACTGTTCAGGCAACCGAGCCGATGACATGGCCGCATCCTCTGGGGCCGGAATACAATCGGGTGAGCCGAGAACGAAATATTCCGCTCGACTGGGACGATGACTCCCCCTTGAATGCCGACCAGCAGGATGAACTGTGGACGATTACCGAACTTCCCGGATTGCACACGCCGCTCATCTTCAATGAAAAACTTTACGCCCTCTTTGATTTCACTTCCCCAATTGAGGAGACAAAAGGGGGTTCCCATTACGGCATCATTTCCTGGTCGATAAAAGATCGCGATCCGGAAGCGCGTTTCACTCAGCAAATCTCCTCCGACTTGCCTCAGCGATGTCCACAACCCTATCTGGTCGGCGACCCAGCCTGGCGACAATTGTTCTGCCTGAATGTCACCGGAGAAGTGGTCGCCCTCGATAGTGATCTCGGTAATACTCTTTGGACTCATGCTCTGTTCGATGAATCAGTTTCCGATAATCTTCAGGCACAAACCGTTGCACCTCTGATATTTGAGCATTTACTAATCGTCACCTGGCAGGTGACGCAAAACAATCAAAATATGCTGCATTGCGTGGCATTAGATCGTCGAAATGGATTGCCTTGCTGGCAGTTAAAGCGTTCCCTGAGCACTAAAGTCCTTGGTTCACCCACACCAGCAGTGCTAAATCATCAAGTTGTGCTGGCGATTCCAGGAGAAGAGGGCTCTGTCGAGTTACTACAAATTCGAACAGGGCGGTTCGTTGCAAAGTTGGAATCCTCAGGGAAATCTCAAACGATTCACGAACTGCTTTATCAGGATGGAAAATTACTTGCCTTATCGTCTACAGAAATCAATCCGACAATGAAAAGTTGGGGGATTGATGTGTGGCGTTTAGTCGAGAGTGAATCGTCTCAGTCTTCCACGGCTCTGAAGACTCCTCAAAAGCTGGCTCATTTTGACTTGCAATCTTCTGAGATGGCAACTGCCTTATTGCATGGAGATGCCGTATTTGCTGCGAATTCAGCCGGAACACTCGAAGTCTTTTCCATTAAACAGCAGAAAAGATTGCACGAATTGCCCACCGCCGAAGGTACGATGCCGCATCTCCAGTGGATTGATGATCAAGTTCTGCTCACCACTAATTCTGGACTTTGGCAGGCATATTCCTGCAAAAACAGTGCTTGCGAATTGCTGTACACTAAGAAAGTTGGCAAGCAGATCCCGTTTCTACCCGCTATCTCCAAAAAGCAAATTTATGTTCAACACATAAATGAGCTGACCGCTTTTGGCCCATACGATAATGACGATGCAATCTCACAGCTGATGATACCACTTACCAAAATCGCTCAGGATGAGACCTCTGATAAACCTGATTCTATCCAAATAATACCGGCTGCAATCTCTTTATCACCTGGATATCAACAGGCGTTTCAGGTCCTGCTTTTTAATGACCAAGGCCACTATCTCAGAACGCTTGACCCACAGGAGTTGACCTGGAATTGGAACGGTCCGGGGGAGATTACTTCCGAGAAGGGGATCCTGACACTCCCCATTGAGATCAATCGTGACTCGAGAAGCATTCTGGATGTGGAGTTTGAATCGTTTCGAGCGGAATCAATCATTCGCGTGCATTCCCCGACAAAACAGGTTATCGCACCGTCTGCTCCGTAAACGGAGAAGCGACCTGAATGGAGCCGCGTTGTTCAGTCGTTCGAAATTCTGCCCAGACGGGTTGGTGATCGGAAAGGTCCAGAGCTTCCTGTGGCGAGATCTTCAGAAAACTGGCCATATCCAAAACTCCTGCTCTCCCAGTAAATTCGAGCGTGCTCTGATGATTCACGACGATATGATCATACTGCTTAGTTCCACGAGTATTCGTCGGGCCAGTTCCTGCAACAGAACGCAATAAGGGAATGTTAGTGAGTGGAGTCAGCTTCGAGGCATTGACATTGAGGTCTCCCAGAATAATGACATCATCTTCTTCAGGACGGTAAGTCGTGACAAAGTTGTAGACGCCTGCTAGTTGTCCCACTTCATACTCCGCTTCATCGGGATCGGTGTGCATATTGACGAGTGTGAACGAAAATGGCTCGCCTCCTTCACCCGGCTTGCTGCGCATTCGGAAAGAACCGACAAAAGGCTCTCGATGCAATCGGTCCAGACGATCCTCAATGTTATAAATCGATCCTTGAACGGGTTCGATTAATGAGGAACGATAAACATAGGCATACTGCTCTTTACTGGATGTCCGACCGAGACGATCACCGATCAGATACTTGAAGTCGGCTCCCTGAGCATTGACCAAATCGACAAAATTTGGCAAAACCGATTGATCGATCGAGCGAATTTCCTGAATGGCCACCAGGTCGAACTGTCTGACCAGTTCCGCCAATCGTTCCCGCACAATTGGCTTTCCCATTTTGGAAACACCAAACACCTGAATATTGAAAGTGGCGATTCGAATGGAATCTTTGGACGCGGCTGGAGGTTGGGACGTCGGCCCGGAAGGGTTTTCTCCAGAGGTGGAACCTGTCGAAACAGTCGGAATGCTGGGTAGAACATTGCCGAGTTGCAATTTCCCCAAGAAGGAGAACATTCCAACGATGAGAATTCCAACAGCAATCCACCAGGATGCTTGCGATTTTTTTTTAGCCATAAAACAGACATCCATGTCTGAAAAGTTCCCACGCTCAGGTAGCGCGTACAGTTGCCCATGAGCCTCATGCTCATGTCGAACGGGAACAATAAGCCGGGATGGAACTCATCACAAGAGGAGTCTATTTGCTGCGATATTAAGGCCTGAGATTGTCAAATTTGCAGAAAACTTCACGCCAGAATCTCAATCGGTATTCCCTTAAAAGCAGGCGTCTTGGATCTTGGATCCCGTGTGCGGGGAACTAGAATGTTGGCTTCAGGATAATACATCAATGCATTTCCCGCTTTGATACCCGGAAATTCGTAGACGAGAATGTTCTTCAACGCTCCTGCGACACTTTGAATGGTCACCTTTTGATTGGCTTTCAAGCCGAGTCTCGTGACATCTTCCGGATTCAGCAGCACCACATCCCTCCGGTCAACTCCGCGATACAAATCGTAATCTTCATACACGACTGTATTGAATTGACCTTCACTGCGAACAGTCATCAACTGCAGTTGATTGTCTGGGTTTGAGGACTTCACCGTATGCGGATGCAGTTTCGCTTTGCCACTCGGTGTGGGGAATTTTGGCGTGTGAAAAGTCCGCCCTTCAATCTGGAATTCTTTCTTGGTCTTGTCAATCTCTTTAACGGCTTGATAGCCCGGGATCACTGTGGAAATCATTTCCCGAATTCGGCCGGTCTGTTCCATGTTCGACCAGTGAATTGGTCCCTCATCTCCCAGAACTTTGCTGGCCAGATGCGAAATGACTTCAATTTCACTTTTCGGTCCCTGATGCCGACTCGGCCCGCCGTCGCTGAGGCGGACATAATTGAACATCGATTCCTGAGTCGTCGGCTGAGGTTCTTCATCGCGAGCGAGCACTGGCAGAATGATCGTCTCTTTTGCCAGGGCATGTGCATGACCGGTGTTTAAAGTTGTGCTCAGAGTGACCAGCATCTCCAGTTTGGAGAGAGATTCCCGGGCGAACGTCGCATCGGGATTGGAGCCGAAGAGATTGCCCCCGAGACACAACCCGAATTTCATCCGCCCTGCATGGGCTTCTTCCATGCAGGCGAGTGTGTCGAGGCCGGTTTCGGTAGGCAGTTGCAACCCATAATTCGATTGCAGACGCTCAAAGATGGCTTCTTTGAGCTTAGGTGTCACACCGACCGAACCGATACCCTGCACATTGGAGTGGCCACGAATTGGTAACATGCCTGCATGAGGTTTCCCGACCATGCCACGCAGACAGGCCAGATTCCCAATCGCCTCGACATTTTCGACCCCATTCGCATGATGTGTAATGCCCATCGTCCAGCAGAATACGGCGTTCTTCGAGTTGGCATAGATTTCAGTGATTTGTTCAATTTCATCACTGGTGACTCCTGCCAACCGACACAGTTCCTCCAAATCCTGTTGAGCCAGATGGTTCCGAAGATCGGGCCAGCCTTCCGTAGCCGTGTTGAGGAAGTTTTCATCGTGAGCGCCTCGTTCGACAATGCGCTTCGAGATCGCAGTTAATAACGCCAGGTCACCGCCAATATTGGGCTGCACATACAATGAGGCGATTTTCGTCCCGAAAAGCAGGCTGATCGGATCGCTTGGTACACTGAAGTTGACCATTCCTGGTTCGATGACCGGATTGATCACGATAATCTTTCCGCCCCTTCTCCGGACATGCTTGAGAGAACTCATCAGGCGAGGGTGATTGCTCGAAGGATTGCCGCCAATAATGAAAACGAGGTCGGCATGTTCGACATCCTCAAGCAGCAGGGTGGCAGTGCCGGATCCGAAACTGTTCGTCAGGCCGACCCCGCTCGCCTGATGACAATAATAACTGCAGTTATTGACATTATTGGTGCCGTAAAGCCGAGCGAAAAGTTGCAGAAGAAAACCGGCTTCATTCGAGCTGCGGCCACTGAAATACCAGAAGGTTTCCGCTGGGGTGAGTGACTTGAGTTTCTCTGCGATTTTCGAGAACACTTCTTCCCAGGAAATCGGCTGATAATAATTGTCGCCTGCTCGATAAATCATCGGCGAAGTCAGTCGACCGGCATGTTCCAGTTCACGAGGTGAAAACTGCTGCATTTGTGCAACCGAGTAGGTCGAAAAGTAATCAGCCGGGATGGCGCCTTGCATATCGGCGGCCATCGCCTGCAGACTTTTCTTGCAGACTTCGGGGAAGGATCCCAACTCATTGACCATGCCCCCTTTTTGTCCGCCCATCCCCAACGCACAGGTTTTACAGGAATTGCGGGAACGCATCGCTTTCCAGAGTTTCCAGAGCCCACCCACTTCACGGGACTTGGAAAACGTATAAAGAATGGCTCGCCAGCCACCGCCAGATTTCACTGGTTTCATTGTGCAATCATCCTTCGTATCGAATCAAACCTTACTGATTGATTACTATAACACGAGAAGATGCGGATTACAGGGAACCTCAATCCAATAAAAGTAAGCAGGCTCGATTTTATTCGAACCTGCTTATTTATTATTGAACGGGATTCCGATCGTCCGATTTCAAAAGGAACTTACAAACCTACCAATTCCAGATCATTCTCAACCATCATTTTGACGAGTTGCTTGAAGTTGACTGTCGGTTCCCATCCCAGTTTTTCTTTGGCTTTAGTGGCATCACCCAACAGCAGATGGACTTCAGCTGGGCGATAGAACTTAGGATCAATGATGACGTGATCTTCGTAGTTCATACCAACTTCAGCGAAAGCGAGTTCGCAAAAATCGCGGACAGTCCAGGTTTCACCGGTCGCCACGACGAAATCATCGGGCTTTTCCTGCTGCAGCATCAGGTGCATCGCTTTGACGTAGTCGCCTGCAAATCCCCAGTCACGTTTTGCTTCAAGATTTCCCAGTGGCAACTTGTCGATTTCACCTTTTTTGATGCGTGCCACATACGAAGTGATTTTCCGCGTCACAAATTCAAAACCTCTGCGGGGTGATTCGTGATTAAACAGAATCCCGGAACTGGCATACATGCCGTAAGACTCGCGATAGTTTCGAGTCAAATCAAAGCCGGTCACTTTGGTGATGCCATAAGGCGAGCGGGGATAAAATCGAGTCTTTTCCGTTTGTGGCACATCCTGAGCATGACCGAACATTTCGCTGGAGCCAGCAAAATAAAACTTTGCCTCGGGGACAATATCGCGAACGCATTCGAGCAAATAATGAGTACCATCGATATTCACACGGAATGTCGAAAAGGAATCCTCAAACGAATAGGAGACAAAACTTTGAGCCGCCAGATGATAAACCTCATCCGGTTTCACTTCAGACAGCACATTGTACAAACTGGGAAAACTTTCCAGCGAAGCCGAGTGCAGATGCAGTTGATCGAGCACTCCGCTGAGCCGGTTCATCCGATGCGAAGGATCTTCCAGGGCGACCCTGCGGACAATGCCATGAACTTCGTATCCAAGCTCGAGCAAATGTTCGGCCAGATAGGAGCCATCCTGTCCAGTGATACCAGTAATTAATGCACGTTTCATTAAACTGTCTCAAAATAAATGTGGCTGATTTTAATGCAGAAAGCGCAAATGATAGGTAAGTTTACTCGGCGAAACTACCATTGAAACAGAAAGGAAGCGAACGATAGCTGATTTTCTCTGAAAAGACTCTATAATCAAATGGGAATTTCAATCGTTCAATGAATGGTTACGAATTCCAAACGAAATTAGGAATCAATTTTGCCGTGGTAACTTCCACTTGAAAACATCCGTGCCCATCAGGTAACGGACAACTGATAACGATTGGATCTGGTATGAGCGATACACATTCTTCCTCAAATTACGAATTGCCGAATATTGGCGGAAACCCTTCCAGCAATGCTGAGGGAACGAATCCCGGTTCGTTTGCGTTATCCCCCACGATTCAGGCCGGACCCGAAGGCGCACGCACTTTTGCCTCGCCAGATACCTCCGGCATGCCGGCTCCCTCCGAGAAAACTGCCTGGGACTTCATGCCCGAAGGCTGGATAAAGAAAGATGGCTTTGAAACCGACTATCATCGAGCAGAGGCTTGGCAAGCTCCTGAAGGTTTCCAACCGATCACTCAGTTGGAATCGGCTCGAATGGGCATCACCACTCCGCAAATGGAGCGTGTTGCCGAACGTGAACCGCATCTCACTCCTGAGCAGGTTCGCGATGAAGTCGCAGCTGGTCGCATGGTTATCCCAGCTAATACTGTTCACTTGAGCCATCAGCTCGATCCCATGTGCATTGGTCGAGCCTCTTTAACCAAGGTGAACGCCAACATGGGAGCTTCACCTGTTTCTTCTGGAACCGATGAAGAAGTCGAAAAACTGCACTGGTCGATCAAATGGGGTGCCGATACCGTCATGGATCTCTCCACAGGTGGAGATCTCGACGAATGTCGTCAAGCGATCATCAAGAACAGCACCGTGCCGATTGGAACCGTGCCAATTTACTCGATGATCATTGGTCGTAAGCTGAGCGATCTGACTCACGAAATTATCCTCGAATCGATCGAACATCAGGCGAAACAAGGCGTCGACTATTTCACCATTCACGCAGGTGTCCTACGAGCTCATCTCGATTACGTTAAGAAACGCCTGATCGGAATCGTCTCTCGCGGCGGCTCTTTGCTGGCCAAATGGATGATCGATCATGGTGAAGAGAACCCGATGTATGTCCTCTGGGAGCAAATCTGTCAGGTGATGCGTCAATACGATGTGACCTTCAGTATCGGCGATGGCCTGCGTCCCGGCGGCTTGGCCGATGCGACCGATCAGGCTCAACTGGCCGAGCTTTGCACACTGGGCGAATTGACCGAACGAGCCTGGCGACAGGGTGTGCAGGTGATGGTTGAAGGGCCGGGACACGTGCCTTTCGATCAGGTCGAATACAACATGAAACTGCAGCGAACCATCTGTCATGGGGCTCCGTTTTATGTTCTCGGTCCACTCATCACCGATATCTTCCCCGGCTACGATCACATCACCAGTTGTATCGGTGCGACCTCGGCGGCTTATCACGGAGCGAGTATGCTCTGCTATGTCACGCCGAAAGAGCACCTCGGCTTGCCGAAAAAAGACGACGTCAAACAGGGGTGTATCGCTTATAAAATTGCAGCACATGCAGCCGACATCGCCCTTGGGATTCCTGGCACTCGAGATCGGGATGACGAACTGACCAAAGCCCGAGCCGCTCTCAACTGGGAGAAACATTTCGAGCTCAGTTTTGATCCTGATACCGCTCGTGCCTATCACGATGAAGACCTCGATGTCGACACTGACTTCTGCGCAATGTGTGGTCACGACTGGTGCAGTGTGCGAATTTCCCGAGAAATTGTCGAGTTTGCATCTGGCAAAGATGAAAACTACGCCTGGGAAAAAGCCAAGAAGACAGCCGCTCTGACTCCGGAACAACAGGCTATCCTCAAACAACGGGGGGTTCTCAGTCCCAATGAGATTCACAAGTTGGCGTCCAAAACTGTCAAAACGATGCCAGCAGACGATAAAGGGAAAGCCAACTGCCACAGCGACTATGTCGATGCTGATTCCGCGAAGGATCTGCAGGATGATCTGGTTGAGATTGAGGGGAAGTAGGGGTTTGTTGAAAGTTGAGGGTTGAAGGCAACAGTCCCCTCTCCTTGGGGAGAGGGTTAGGGTGAGGGGAAAATTCGTGTCATTCTGAATGAGGTCGCCGAGGGCATCGCCTCATACGGCCTTTGGTCCTTCTCCCCTAGGAGAAGAAGAGAAAACCGCTCTCCTCAGGGTATGAATTTTAATACAGAGAAACAAAAAGTTATGAGTACTCCGTCGCGTTCTGGTGCTAAAAATGTTTTGGGGCAGCCGTTGATTACTTGCAGTGAATCCCCAATGACGGGTTTCTATCGCAACGGCTGCTGCGATACCGGAGCCGGTGATATGGGTGTGCATACGGTTTGCATCGAAGCAACGGCTGAGTTCCTTGAATTCAGCAAAGCCCAAGGAAATGATCTTTCGACTCCAATTCCGCAGTACGAATTCCCCGGATTAACCCCCGGCGACCGCTGGTGCCTGTGCGCAGTCCGCTGGAAAGAAGCCTACGAAGCTGGCACTGCTCCCAAAGTCATCCTCGAAGCAACGCACATGGCGACACTCGAATTCATCTCGCTCGAAGAGCTTCAGGAATACGCAACGTCTGCAAATTGAAATAAGTAATTTGATTTTCTCAAGAGGAAGTAAGATTTGTCGCATTTCTGAATATTAACCCACTTCAGAGATATTATCCCAACTTTATTCCCCGATGAGAAATCATGATTCTTCCTTATAAGATTTCGGACCTTAGACTCGGGTATGCCATAGTTAATTACTAGAGGCGGTCCTGTATTCCTTTAGCTACCGAAAAAAATCAGGCTTGGTAATCCATCTGCATTCCCCTTTTTCCGAAAGGAAATTTGCAGATGTTATACTTGTTCCGACGAACAGTAGACGCTTTTCGAAATACGGGACCCAAGACGGATCCCCCTTATGTTTTGTCTGATAACCAATGGAATTTGATCACTGATTTGTTGCCAGATCTACCGATGACTCGCCATGGTTGACGTCCCTATAAGGCGAATCGAGCATGCTTCGAAGGTATTCTTTGGGTATTGATGGGCGGGGCTCGCTGGAAAGATTTGCCGCGTTGCTTCCCTCAACGTTGGTCTACCATTCTCGTCTCCAGCAGTGGATGAAAAATGGTCGGTTTCTGGAAGCCTGGCAGCGAATGATCAGACGCTTCAAATTCTCTGGGCGATCTGCTTACTACTCTGAAACTTGTAGCCCAAGCCTGGAAAGCACCCAAGCAGATTGAGCGAAGTTGGATAATGTTAGCCAACCAAATGTGACATGAAAACGTCACCTCGATGAAAAAAATGAGGGCTATCAAGTCATTGCTGATTTTAGAGTTAGCATTGCTCCCAGAAGGACTTGAACCTTCAACCTACTGATTAAGAGTCAGTTGCTCTGCCAATTGAGCTATAGGAGCTTTTTTTCCGATTCTACAGTCGGGAATGAGAATAGCAAGCATCTGTGGAGAGACGCAGGATATCGGGTTTGGGTTCGCATGATAATATTTCTCGAACCCACCCGAGCCATGACTGGCTCGGCTCGCCTTTGATTATGGATCAAGACGGATTGTGGATTGAGAGGCTTGATGATTACTTCGATTCCGGGAAGAAGCGTTCGATTGTTTCCTGTTTCGGTTTCGGGGTGATCAATGAGACGAGCACCATGACGAGTGTGGAGCCGAGGACCATCAGCATGACAGGCATCGTTTTGATGACGTCCGGACCGAGATGTTCACCCGGTTTGGTGAAACTCATAAATTTGTCTCCACCGAAATTGATGGTGAAGTTCGCAATGGCTGCGAAGTCCGAACGCCAGAACAAATACACCCAGAGTGTGATCGCTGTGATGATACAGGCGTAGGCTCCTGCCTTTGTCAGTCGCTTCCAGTAAAGAGAAGCAAAGACGAGCGGGAACAGACTTGAGAAACCACTGAAACACCAGACGCCGAGTGTGAATACGCGACGCTGTTCAAACAGGCTGAAGAAGTAAGTCAGTGCGACAATTGCGATGATGAAGATACGAGCCATGAGCACGACCTGTCGATCACTGAAGCGATTTTTGCCGCCGTAATGAACGACAATATCTTCGGTGAACATTGTACCGACGCACAGGAACTGACTATCGAGTGAGGACATGATCGCCGCCAGAATCCCGGCTGTGAGCAGTCCGGTTAATAGGGGATCAGTCATGATTTTCACCATTGTTGCCAGCACCGCATTCGGAGGAAAGTGCGGGGGGAACATTGGCTTACCGTCAGGTGTCAGCGCTGAAGTCGCCCAGATTCCGACCAGCACACAAGGCACCCAGACGATCATAATAAAGATCGGGTGAGCGACGACCGGCAGTTTGAAACTGTTCGCACTTTTTGCAGTCAGCCAATGTTGGAACAGGTGTGGGAACATGCCGACGGAGAGTGGAACAAAAAGATATGTTAGAAACTCCCAGTAACCGATTCCGTGTGGATGTGAGGGAGCCCACTTTGTCGCGCGATAAACGCCACGAGCTTTTTTGCGGGTCCAGTTCTTGCCTTGAGAAGGGTCATCTGGATCCAGCATTTTATCGGGGTGTCCGATCTTATCTTTAAAAATTGTATAGGCTTTAAGCTGAGCATCTTCGAAACGTGGATACTGGGTCATCGATTCATCATCGAGTAATGTCGTCGTCCACCATTCCGGCTTAGGATCGGGAATTTTACGATCATCCTGCAAAAGAAAAGCCTCATTTTTCTGAGCAATTGTCAGGTCACTGAGCAAGCCGTTCTTTTTGGCAAACACGGTTTCGGCTTTCTGCTGCCAATTGGGCATCCGAGGTTTGAAGTCGGCATAAGCCTGTTGTTTCTGCTCATCACTTAAAGTGAAAAGTTTGGCTGTGCGCGTCGCGTAATTGTACTCGGCAATGGATTGCCAGGAGGCAAATGATGTTTCGTAGCGCTTCATGTCGGCTTCATCGACCGAGCGAATCAGTTTGGAAGGATTCTTCTCCAGAACCATTTTCGTTGCTTCCTGAACTCCTCCCAGTTTGGAGGAAATGATCCAGAAGGTAACCACTCCTAAAGCCATGAAGACGAGCGTCTGAAAGGCATTTGCCCAGGCTGTTCCACGCATTCCCCCGAAGAAGACGTAAATCAAAACGACAATAGAAATGACGAGAGACCCAAGCCAGGGCGGCAAGCCATAATCATAGTTGGCAAATGTGCCTGCAAAGGCGCCCTCAGTTACGCTGTTAATTACAACACCCGAGGAAATGACCCCAATCAGCAAATAGGGAATGACCAGTGCTACAAGAATCGGGAACAGTAGCAGGCCGATTTTGTCGCTATCCAGTCGATCCCGGAAGAATTGAACTTGTGTGGTGTATCCATATTTGCGGCCTAACGACCAGAGCTTCACACCGAGCAGAAAGAAGCAGAGCGAGTGTACAATGCCTGATGACGATGCGAGCATCCCGTACACACCTATGCCTTCGGCAAAGGCTTCTCCACTGGAGCCAACGAGTGCAAATGCTGTCATTGTCGTGCCGAAAATGGACATCAATAACAGGAACGGTCCAATTGAATGACTGGCCAGCATGTAATCTTTGCTGGTTCCCTTAAACAACGTGCTGGCGAAAATTCCGAGCCCAAGCAGGAGGGCCAGATAGATTCCGATGATAATCATTTCCGTCATGCGTCACCTCCAGTTTTTTCAGGAGTGGTGACAGGATCATCATAAGTCAACTCGGCTGGCCAGCAGAATATCGTTGCCAGATACCAGGTCGCCGCGGCAGCCAGGGAAATGCAGGCGTGATAAAACAGGCCTATCGGCATGAAGCCAAAAATAAGAGTATTATTATCCCATAACCAGAAATCCTGATGGATTACCAGTAAGAGGACAACAAGTCCGTAGACAACGTACTTCATGGCGAACTTTCTGAGGCAACGCAAGAGCAGTTCAAGGGTGGGTTCTCTTCGTCAATCTCTGACTGGATTCCATTCACATAGAATTTGTGAAACATCGGGAACCTCTGCAGATTGACAGAGTTTATCAATGTTTAATGATGGATAAAAGCGAAGTCAAATTTTGAAGAGATTCGAATCCCCTCAGGAGGGCGTTGATTGGACGACTGATGGCGTATTTTCTTCATCATTTGCAGTCAGTTGCTCGACAACTGCACAACCGCAGGAATCGCTCCAGACATTGATCGCTGTACGACACATATCGAGCACGCGGTCGACGGCGATAATCACTCCCTGTGCATCGAGTGGTAACCCGACAGCTTGCAGAACGATCGCCATCATCACTAACCCCGCATGCGGAATTCCGGCTGCTCCAATACTGGCCAGCAGAGCGGTGATAGCAACGATGATTTGCGTTGAAAGCGAAAGCTCAAATCCTGCAGTGGCCTGAGCAATAAACAGAACCGCAACCGCTTCATAAAGAGCCGTTCCATCCATATTTATGGTTGCGCCAAGCGGCAAGACGAACGAACTGGTCCGATTCGAAATTCCCGCATTCTGCTCAACAGAAGTCATCGTTAAAGGGAGTGTTCCGTTGGAAGAAGCGGTTGAAAAGGCGGTCATCAAAGCTGGACTGAGTGCTCGTGCATAAGCCACAGGAGAACGCTTGGCAATGAATTTCAGGATTAAAGGCATAGTAATCAGAGCATGAACCATCAAAGCCAGAAAGACCGTCAGCATATACCAGGCGAGAGTGCCGAAGATTTCGATTCCCTGCGATGCCGTTGCGAATGTCATAAAGGCGAGCACACCAATAGGAGCCAGATGAATGATGAACATCGTCAAGCCCATGATTACATCGAAAAACGCGTTGAAGAAGCCTGTCATTGTATTACGGGTCGCTTCTTTAGATCGAACGATGAACACACCGAACAGGATGCTGAATGAGATGATCGAAAGAAAATCACCATTTGCCAGAGCGGCGACAGGGTTCGGGGGAATCATATTGTCGACCATGCCTGAGAAGATGCCGATCAGCGACTCGTTTTCTCCGAATGTCGTCACTTCACCCGTACCAGGTAATGTCGCACCGATCCCGGGGCGGATTAAATTGACCATGATGATGCCGGTCGTAATCGCTAATACGCTGGTCACAAAGTAATAGCCAAGCGTCTTGCCGAACATGGAACCGAGTTTTCCGGTTCCTCCCAAACCGGCCACTCCGGTAATCAGAGAGGAAACGATCAGCGGAATCGTCACCATTTTGAGCAGTCGCAGAAACAGATCTCCGATCCATTTCGAACTGATCGTGACGAGACGGGAAAGAGAACTACTGTAATTATCGTATGCTGCCAGGAAGACCGGATATTTTTTTTCCAGTTCCGCCCGATTGGAAACACGATCATCAGTCATTAGGAGATGATTGTTATATTTCCGGGAATAATTGATGGCGATCCCGGTGGAATCTTCCACGAGTCGAAATCGACGCTCTGTGACTTTGACGGTCACATCTCCAGCCTGGACATCGGAAACGGGCGGCAAATAGTCAAAGCGTTTTTCGTATTGTTCGGGAGTCACGGAGACCGGAGGAACGACAGGAACCAGTTCCCCTTTTGCGGAACGTTCTTTTTCGACAATCAGAATTTTTCCATCCTGAGTTTGCAGCGTAAATTCGCTGTTCGGATCCGAAAACTGAGTCGTTCCGGGGTTCATCACAATTCCCAGCACCGCTCCGACGATCAATGCGACGAGGATTTGAATGTGCAGGGGAGCTTTGAAAATATTCATCGGTGACTCCGAAGGGGATTCGCTCTTTAAGTTTTTATTTTGTGCTCACGACGCTCGGACAAGAGTAACTTTCTATGCGTT
The DNA here is from genome assembly GCF_007859715.1 of Rubinisphaera italica. NCBI lineage: Bacteria > Pseudomonadati > Planctomycetota > Planctomycetia > Planctomycetales > Planctomycetaceae > Rubinisphaera > Rubinisphaera italica. Next base: position 3,983,696 of record NZ_SJPG01000001.1, on the reverse strand, counting down.
TTTTCTCTAGTCGTAGTAAATTCTCAGGTGAAGAGAGGGTTTCTTGAGTTGTGCAATCTGGACGAATGATCGACAATGCCTCTCAGGAAGAAAGAAATACAAGCACGAAGCGCAAGCGAGTGTGCCCTCTACTTGGAAGAACGAGAACCGTGAAGAAAGAGAACCGCGGATATAGGCAGATTTGCACAAATAAAAACATTCGTGAAAATCCGAGTCCATCCGTGGTTTCATAAATATAGATATTTAACGTCAAATGAAACACTGCCGGGCAAGCCAGCAGTGACACACTTAGTAAGACATTTACAAAAATAACATCTGATCTGATCAGGTCCCCAGTAAGCAGAATACTTGAAGGAATCGTACGTATGGCTGGCTTTGATTTGAAATTGCACGGCATCCAGGTAGAAGATGTTCTCCGCAATCCTTCCCCCTCAACTTTGTATGAAGAAGCGATTCGATTTGATCGGGGCACTACTCTCTCCGACACCGGTTGCCTGATTGCTTATTCTGGTGAGAAAACTGGTCGATCACCTAAAGACAAACGTGTTGTTAAAAACGAGGAATCCGAAAAGGACGTCTGGTGGGGTCCGGTCAATTCGCCGCTCGATAAACTGACCTACAACATCAATCGCGAACGGGCGATCGATTACCTCAACACGCAGGATCGACTTTACTGTATCGATGCGTTTGCCGGCTGGGATCCCAAAACACAATTGAAGGTCCGTGTGATCTGCTCGCGACCTTATCACGCCTTGTTCATGTCGAACATGCTGATTCGACCGAACGAAGAACAGCTCAAAACCTTTGGAGAGCCTGATTATACAATTCTGAATGCGGGTCGATTCCCCGCTAATCGGCATACCACAGGTATGACTTCGAAAACGAGTGTCGATTTAAATATCGAGATGGGTGAAATCGTCATTCTTGGTACTGAATACGCCGGTGAAATGAAAAAGGGTGTGTTCACGATCATGAATTACTGGGGGCCGAAAAACAATATTCTCTCCATGCACTGCTCGGCCACGGCTGATAAAGCTACTGGAAAATCGTCTGTTCTGTTCGGTCTCTCCGGCACCGGAAAAACGACACTCTCAGCTGATCAGAAACGCTATCTCGTTGGTGACGACGAACATTGCTGGACTGACGACGGCATCTTCAATGTTGAAGGTGGCTGTTATGCGAAAGCGATTTATCTTTCCCGAGAACGCGAGCCGGAAATTTTCAATGCTCTGAAATATGGAGCCGTGCTCGAAAACGTGGTTTACGATCGTGACAGTCATCATGTCGACTTTGATAACACGACCATTACGCAAAATACTCGAGGGGCCTATCCGATCGAGCACATGAGTAACGCCATCATCCCATGTGTGGCTGAACCACCGTCGGATGTGATTTTCCTCACCTGCGATGCCTTCGGCGTTCTTCCGCCGGTCAGTCGACTTTCTCCAGAACACGCCATGTATCATTTCATCTCTGGCTATACTGCGAAAGTCGCGGGGACAGAAGTTGGTGTGACAGAGCCGGAAGCAACGTTTTCTCCCTGTTTCGGAGGACCATTCCTGGTCTGGCATCCGGCAAAATATGCGGACCTGCTCGCAGAGAAAATCAAAAAGCACAATGCGAATGTCTGGCTGGTCAACACGGGCTGGTCCGGGGGAGCTTATGGAGTCGGGGCACGAATTCCACTGCCACAAACCCGAGCCATTGTCGACGCGATTCACTCAGGCGAACTGACAGATGCACCGACCGAAAAGGATCCGATTTTCGGATTCGATGTCATCACAGAATGTCCCCGTGTGCCAAAAGGTATTTTGACACCACGCACCACCTGGGCCAGCGAAGCCGAATACGAAAAGGCGGCACGAGGGCTTGCAGAACGATTCTGCAAGAACTTCAAAACCTATGAAGATGGTGTCTCTGAAGAGGTTATTGCCGCTGGTCCAAAAATCTGTTAATTCACTGTGATGACCTTGCAGGTCTTAATGTGAAGAGCCTGCATTTTTCTCAGGATTCCTGGACTCCCCAAAAAGCAGAAAACGACTATGACGATTTTTCAAGAGCAACTTAAGCAATCACATTTTATCCTTTTCGCCACAAGCCTCTTATTTTTTGCTACAGGCTGTTCAAATCAGACGGAACAATCCTCGCCTTCACCAAAAGCTGCCCCGGTGAAACCGCTGGGGCCTCCCCCGGAGGGACAATCGGAACCAGAAGTTTCTCCTGAGCCAAAAACATCGATGACTCACTCCATTTCCGTGGAGACCGAATACTACAAAGGTGGACCTCAGCAGGGATCTCCACCTGATGGAAAATTAACAGCCGGAACCGAAGTAAAACTGGTGGAATCTGCAGGTAGCTATTCCTTGATTGAAACCGCTGAGGGAGAACAGGCCTATATTTCAAGCGATGCCCTCAACAAAATCGCTGGTCGATAATTCTGGTGAGAAATTTACAGGAGCTATGCAAGGAGCATCAGCTCCTGAATCTTTATGGGCATCTGAATGCAAGTTCTGAATTTCGACATTGCTGTTCGTACCAGTTGACTTTTAAATTCAATTCGCGATTTGTTTTTTCAAATACAGCACTGGCATCGGAGCGACCGTCTTCAAAACCGAGTTGATAAATCCACAAGGCCAAGTAGATAGTCGCGATCGATCCAAAACATAACGAACTGATACGTTTCATGAGTAAAGGGTCTTTCCTTCGCGAATGTGTTCAGAGTTGATTTCACAATTACAAGGATGGAATGAATTCCGTGTTACCTTAAGACGTAGGGAGCGTTACTTTTGTTCATATTATTTTGAAAAATTTTTAGACTTTCACAAAATACTGCAGCAGAAAAAACATCCCTGTTCAATATTATTAACACTCGCGAAGCCGATAAAATCCCCATGGTCTTGGGGGGACTTAGCTCATAAGAGTCTGTCTGCCCGATAAGTAGCGATGCAAACAGAAACATACCTCTGACTCTTCCCCCAAAGAATTATTCGAGATCACGAGCTACGTCTGCGGTAAACCGAAGAATCAACAAGTCACAATGAGGTCAGTTATAATATGGACAGTAATAATTCTCAGTCCTGAGGAGATTCTGTCCCTACACTTTATTCGCAATATTTTGCCAGTACAATTGAGATGATGTAAGCTCCATACCAACCTGCAGGGTATTTCTGCTTGCTGGATATGATATCGCGTAAGCAAATCTCCTCACTCTCATCAGTAAGTTTCGATCCATTTATGGCCAGCCAGGATTATTATAAAACGTTAGGTGTTGAACGCGGCGCCTCTGAAGATGTGATCAAGAAGGCTTATCGCAAGCTCGCACGCGATTATCATCCCGATCGTCGTCCCGACGATAAATCGGCTGCGGAAAAGTTCAAAGAGATTCAAACCGCTTACGAAATTCTGGGCGACAAAGAAAAACGCCAGAAATACGATCAGTACGGTGCTGGATTCGAAAATATGGGTGGCGGCGGACATTATCGTTCCTCTGGAGGAGCCAGTCCGGTCGATCTTGAACAGATTTTTGGAGGAGGCGGAGGCGGGGGCTTCGATTTTGGAGATCTGTTCGGCGGGGGCTTCAATCAGGGTGGCGGGAGACGTCAGGCCCGTCCGCAAAAAGGGCGCGATATCCAGTCGCAGGTCACTGTGCCGTTCCATCTGGCTGCCGAAGGTGGCAAATACGGTTTGACGCTCAATAATGCGGGCAAGCACGAAACTCTCGAAGTAAAGATTCCGCCGGGCATTCACGATGGTGCTACCATTCGTCTGGCCGGGCAGGGAGAACATTCCGTCACGGGTGGGCCATCCGGCGATTTGCTGATCAAAGTCAAAATCGCTCCACACCCGTATTTCAAACGGGAGGGAGCCAATCTCTTGCTCGATGTTCCGGTCAGTCTGGCTGAGGCGGTTCTGGGTGCAAAAGTCGATGTCCCGACTCTGAATGAAGGCGAAGTGACAGTCACTATTCCCTCAGGGACGTCCAGCGGGGCGAAGTTACGACTGAAGGGAAAAGGGATTCTGGACAGCAAAACGAAAGTTCGCGGCGATCAGATGATTATCGTCAAAGTCATCGTTCCCAAAGAACTTTCCGCAGACGCACGCGAACAGTTTCAGAAATTCGCGGATCTGACCGAACAACACCCCCGCAACGGTTTGTGGTCCTAAAGAGTTCCCCAGAGTATTTCAAAAATTACCTGCAGCGTTCAGCAGGAGCAAACAGAGCGATCTCAGGACATTTGGTGTTAAAGCGACTGCAGAAACCATTTAAAAATGGTCAAAGGTCATTTCTGGGATCGCAAGTCCCCCAGAGCCTCGCTACGTTTTATGGGTAATCGTGAGCACTTAGACTTGAAGCAGAGCTTCACACTCGCCTGTTCTCAAGACTGACCACTTTTTTGCATAAAATGGTAAAAGCGTTTTTTGATATCAGAGTTTAAGGGGATTGTTAATCGGAAGCCGTCCCCTCGCTCAGGCTTCGGGCTATGATAATCCACCTTGTTCCCAAGTGAACGGAATGACCAGCCGCACCTCCTCATAAACGCGCTAACCAGACCCCCATTGAAGTTGGTCCTCTGCATTCGACGAAATGACTAATAGTCTGAACATCGCTCAATGTCGTGAATGCATGCTTACTCGACAAAGTAAATAACCAGCGGAATTGCGATTTGAGGTCAATATTGAAAGCTCGATTGAGCAGTAAAGGTGAGTCAGGCAGTGCTTGATGAAATCAATGGAATTGTTCCTGTCTGAATTCGAAAGTAAAGCGGAATGCCTCCACGATTTAAGCCGACTCAAACTCAACCACTCCAAGTGGTTCAGGAACAATTTGCTCAGACACGGGTTGAGGAGTTTGCACATTTTTTGCGAACCGAATGCAGCATGGCTGACAACAGCGTTCAGGCATACACACGGGATATTCGTCAGTTTTATGAATGGATGCAGTCCCGGAGAATCAGCGATCTCCGAAAACTCGATTTGAAAACTCTTTCCCTGTTTATGCAGTCTTTGCACGACCGGCAACTCTCAGCTACTTCAATAGCGAGAAAACTGGTGGCCCTCAAAACACTTTTTCGATACTTCGTTCTGGAAGGTCAACTGACCGAGAGTGTTGCGGAATTGCTGAATTCTCCCAAGTTGTGGCAATATCTTCCCAAAGTTCTCAGTCCTGAAAAAGTGGACGCATTACTCAATGCACCAACAAAACAGGATGGTTATCCCTTGCGGGATCGGGCTCTTCTGTGTTTGATGTATGCAACCGGTTGTCGAGCTTCGGAAGTTGCTTCGCTGACACGGTCGCAAATCTCATTGGAAGAGAAAACGTGCCGATGCATTGGCAAAGGAAATAAAGAACGAATAGTCTCTTTAAATCCTGTTGCGATTCTGGCAATTGAGACCTATCTGGAACATGAACGTCCAGTGCTTGCGAACCGATCGCAAGAGGACGCCTTGTTTGTAAGTCGAACCGGGCGTGCACTGACACGTTTGACAATCTGGAGACTGGTCAAGAGATATGCCGGTCGAGTCGGTTGTAGTGGTGAAGTCAGTCCGCATACGTTGCGGCACAGCTTTGCAACGCATATGCTGGCTGGGGGAGCGGAAATTCGAGCACTTCAGGAAATGCTGGGGCATGCGAACATCCGTACGACTCAAATTTATACACACGTTGAGCACAGTCGACTGAAATCGATCCATCGAGCTTGTCATCCCCGAGGGTAATCTACTGGCCGTATCGGGTTGACACCGTTGGAATCTCACTAATTCCGCGTTATAATTAAACATTAAATTTGACTCATGCATTGAGAACATAACCAAATAGTCTTCACTCTCAGCCTCAAAAATCATCAGCTGATTATCACACCGTTTTAGATACCGTTAGAAAATCGAGTTCATCACCAATGACAGCCACGACCTCCAAAGGTTTGAAAAACATTGTTGCCGCCGATAGTAGTATTTCTCATGTCGATGGACAGACAGGACAACTGATCTATCGTGGATACCACATCGACGAATTGGCAAAATTCAGCACATTCGAAGAAACGGCTTATCTTCTCTACTACGGCGAATTGCCAACCAGTGAACAACTCGAAGAGTTTTCAGATAAACTCAAAGCTCAACGGAGCGTTCCCCAGGAAGTTTATGATGTCTTGAAAGCACTTCCCAAAGATGCTCACCCGATGTCGATGATGCGAACCGGGGTTTCCATGCTGGGGAATCTTGATCCCAATGAAGACAATAACTCGAAGGAATCGTTCTTCGATGACTCGCTTATGCTGACTGCAAAAATTGGCACGCTGCTCTCAGCCATCAAACGGATTATTGAAGGCAAGGATCCGATTGAACCGGATAACAGTCTCTCTCATGCCGGCAACTGTCTGTATATGCTCAATGGAGAGAAGCCCAGTGCAGATGCTGAAAAGGCGATGGATCTGATTTTGATCCTGCATGCCGAGCACGGCTTGAATGCAAGCACCTTCGCTGCTCGTGTCATTGCCGCCACATTAACTGATATGTATTCCTCAATCACCGGTGCCATCGGCGCACTGAAAGGTCCTCTTCACGGAGGAGCCAACACTGCTGTTCTTGAAACGCTCAAAGAAGTTGGTTCCGTCGAGAACGTTGAAGGCTGGGTTAAATCCGTGCGAGCCAATAAAGGCAAATTCATGGGCTTCGGCCATGCGGTCTATCAGACACAGGACCCTCGCGCCAAACACCTCAAGGAACTTTCCCGCCGTCTTTCCATCGAAACGGGCGAACCGAAGTGGTACGACATGTCTATTAAAATGGAAGAACTCGTGACCGCCGAAATCAATAAAAACTGCAACGTCGATTTCTACTCGGCTTCACTGCAATATTATATGGGAATTCCCGGCCACATGTTTACCTGTGTGTTCGCCGCGTCCCGCATCACAGGCTGGTGTGCCCATGTGCTCGAACAGGTTCAGGACAACAAGATCATCCGTCCAAAAGCCAACTACGTGGGATACGAAGAACGATCTTATGTTCCTGTGAGTGATCGCTCGTAATCTTTACCGGTTTAGTCGATGACTATCACTTGACTGGCTGAACTGAGTGTGACCTGAAGTACAGTCGATTATTGATCGCCAAAGACAAACGCCAATCAAAGAAAGCCCTGCAGCACGAGTTGTACTGCAGGGCTTTTTATTATTCATACAAAGGATTCTTAGCGTTCCCAGTTTAAACCGAAGGTCCATTGGGTCATCGTCCACCCGCTGCGGTTCGGATCGAGACTTGGATTGATCGGGAAGGTCACATACTCAACAGAGTTGGCAGGTCGTGACAGATTTCCCACATACAGGAACCCGTAACTGGTTGAGAAATGGGCTTCATCAAAGAATTCGATTCGATTCAAGCCAGGGATGTACTGAAAAATACGGGATTCAAATTTAACCGACAAATCCAACAGGGGGGAGACATGTGTTGAACTGGCTCGGTCGTTGAATCGGGTATCTTCATTGGTTAAGCCTCCAATTCCGGTTCCCATTTCACCACCATCCGGTGTCAAAATATTATTGTCGGGATCTACATTGTTCAGAAAATGGTTGTAAATTCCGTAACCGTCGAGACGCAAATTTTCTTTGGTGGCGGTCAAACCTGCAATCGCAGTCAATGTCAATTGTGTGTCATCACCACCAAATTCTGCTTCAACCCCAATTTCCGGTCCAGCAGCATGAGCCTGGTTATAGGCCGCCACCTGCACTTCATAAGGATTCGTTGGTAACGAGATTTGCGGATTCGCCTGGCTGATAAAACCTTCAATGGTTCCATCATTGAAGGAATCTGGTGTGGGACGCCCCTCAAAACCAGGTTCTCCAGTTTGAGCACCAACAGTCGCGAGCCCGAAGTCCAAGCTTCCAGCGGTGTCAAACTCTTGTTCGACATCAATATCGTTAAAGTTGAGGAACTCGTATTCACCACCGCTGTCCAATCCACGGAAGTTATACCCTTCGCGGATATTGACATAACGCAAACCAAGAATAGGACGAACCCGGTATCCATCACCACTGGCAATGGCGGGTTTATAAAAGTGAAGTCCTGTTCCCCAGGCTTCCTGGGAGTATTGAACTTCGAACAATGTATCGAAAGCAATCGTATCGGCGACACCACTTCCATTATTGATTGGCAATCCACCAGTCAAGGCACTCAATTCCAGCAGATAGAGTGGGTCGTTGCCCAGGAAAGAAAAGGGATCCCCACCAACGACTGGTGTGTAGGATCGAATCGGGTCATCTCCATATTGGAATACCTGATTTGATTCTCCACCGTACCAGCCATTCACACTCCAACCACTGCCATCTTCAGTTTCGACACCGAGTTCAATTTTCACTCCGCCACTAGACATGTCGTTGAACATTTGATCGAAAGTTCTAGCCTGAAAATAACGATCATAAAAAGCTTGACTTCCCTGCAGAGACGATTGACCGCCATTTGTGGCCACAGCACCTGGGTCACGAGGCGACGTGAAATAAAATGGAGGAATGCGGTCGGTGGCGACGACATTCGTATCGATACCACCATAACCGAATAATTCTCCTCCCGGTTCATTGTAAACCGGGACCAGGAATTCGACGCTCCCCGTATAGGTACGAGACGCATTGAGCATACGCTTGTACCACAAGCCGCCTTCATTAGTCGTCTGCTGGAAACCATAGCGGTACATGTCCAAACCAGGATACGGATTCAGATTCCCACCGGGAGGCATGCCATTAAAATTGCCCGGACCACCTGGAGAAGGGGGACCCTGCTGAAATTGAGCCTGTTGTACGCCGCCAGCCATCATCTCTGGAGTCCAGTGTCCAGCGGTTTGTGGACCGCCTGCACCATAAGGCCCCTGAGGTTGAAAACTGTTCGGAGACCATCCCCCTTCTGGGGTGGCCGATTTTTCGTAATATCTCGGTTCGGGCTGGGCTTGTGCGGTCGTACTTGACCAGGCAAGAGCCATTGCAGCGATACCGACACAGAAGCGGCGAAATCCTCGCATATGAGGTCGTCCTTGACTTTTTTGGGGGAGCGAGCCGTTCCGATCGAGAATTCTCGTTATGTTTGTCATCAGCGACTTTATCTCTTGAGGCATCATCGATCTTGACCTGAACCAGAGGAACCTGTTGGCATCAATTTCACACATCACTAGACAGTGCGCAAAATTGTGGACCTGCCGGTAGTATCGGTTGTGGGGATTGTGAAGCTGTAACGATTGTGACGGTGATGCCGTATTTTTGGTGATTTCCGGCTGTAACGGTTCTCACAATCGTGCGAATCCTGACGACTTTAGCGTTTATTCCAGAAGCATCTTCTCTGGAAATCGTCATAAACTAAGCAGTAAGGTGTTGCCATTAAACAACTTAAGACAATCTTTAAAAGATTGGGCCAGGCGACCAGGGGCAAAATTCTTCATCTCCGATCCCAGCCGCCTCAGATTTGGTTTTTTTCCCGGAAGCGACCGCAAGAATCTCCTCAAAGATCTCTTGCCCCTTCTGTTCCAGGCTGGTTCCCTCAAGAACATCGCCGGCATTGATATCCATATCTTCACTGAGATAGTCGAAGGTTGCCGTATTGGAGCAGATTTTCAGAGTCGGTGTCGGTTTGCTTCCAAAACAACTTCCACGGCCTGTGGAAAACAGGGAAACGGTCGCTCCTCCAGCGATCATACCCGTGACACTCGCCGGGTCGTAGCCGGGGGTGTCCATAATCACAAACCCCTTAGCAGTGACAGGTTCCGCATACTCATAGACGGCAGTGAGAGCCGTCGAACCCCCTTTGGCGATCGCTCCCAGGCTCTTCTCGTAAATCGTCGTCAATCCACCCTTCTTATTACCGACCGAAGGATTATTGTCGATTTTGAGTTGGAATTTGTCCGCATAATCTTCCCACCAGTGGATTCGCTCGATCAGTTTCTCGCCGACTTCTCGACTGATTGCCCTGCTGGTCAGCAGATGTTCGCCACCATAAATTTCAGGAACTTCAGACAGAATTGCCGTCCCGCCTGAGCGGACTATCAAATCGCTGGCGACGCCAATCGCCGGATTCGCAGTGATCCCACTATATCCATCACTCCCCCCGCATTCGGTCGCGACAATCAATTCCGAAGCAGAGATGGGCTCCCGTCGGGCACGGTCTGCCTCTTGCAGAATCTCCGGCAAGGCACTCAGGGCCTTTTCGATTGTCTTGCGTACACCACCAGCTTGTTGAATGTTAATCATCGGACGCGATTTTTTCGCGGGCGTGTCGGCTGATTCCAGCTGGACCAATCCTTGGGAGTCAACCAGATAATCCGCCTGAGCCGTCTCACAGCCGAGTCCAATCACCAGATATCCACAGATATTTGGATGTCGGGCATAACCGGCCAATGTCCGATTGAGTTGTTCGTGGTCCGATCCCTGATATTCGAACGCACAGCCTCCTTTGTGTGTCAAAGCAATCACACCATCGACATGAGGATATTTTTCGAGCAACTCCGGCCCAACCTGGTCAGCAATACGTCGTGAACTGGTGGCTGAGCAATTCACAGTACTGACAATCGCCACATAATTTCGCGTGGCCGCTTTGCCATTCGGCCGGCGATATCCTTGGAACTTCCTGACTTCGGAAAAGAAATCCGTCTCAGGAAGGGCATCCGCGTATCGATATTCCAGATTCAGAGAACCACAATCGACATTATGCGTATGGACCCAATCTCCATTACGAATGTCTTTAGAAGCAAACCCGACCGTCTGACCATATTTGAAAATCGGCTCTCCAGCTGAAATCTCTCGTGTCGCAATCTTGTGGCCAGCGGGAATAAGTACTCGAGTCACAATTTGTGAAGACAGATCTTCCAGAGTTGTCCCCTCAGGAATCTCACGAATCGCAACAACGACATTATCAAGAGAGTTCAATCGAATAATTGGGGAAATTTGAGCCATAGTTTATGGAATCCTGTCGAAATGCTTTTCAAAACATTCCAACAAATAAGTATCAAACTTACAAGCACGCACCGTAAGCCAGTGTGTGACACTCATCGAAGCTGGATATGCCTGATCGATCCGTGATCTTTTTGGTCGCAGTCCACTAGATTACTTGTGGTTGATCGTGAACTCCAAAAGGAACTTCTTGCAGCTGAGCCGCCCCGAAAGGATCTTTCGGAGATATCCTGCGTAAGTAAACCATAGTAACGAGTGAGTGCGAACTTACCCCGTAGCGTCAGCGAGGGGACGGCACTCAACCAGCCAAAGGGGTTGACTTCCAGAGGAGCCAGTGACAGACGGGCCTTTCTCATTATCAATAAATAGTCATGATTTATAGGAACTTTGAACCACTTTGAGCCGGAATAATTAACTCAGGAAAACCAAGCCATGTCCTATAAACTAAGTGTCCAGAAAGTTTAGTGCGGTTGAATCAATGATCCCAGTCGTAACAATTCCACAAACAGGTTGAAATACGGCCACATTCCCAGACAGTGAAGACAGGCACTATGAATATGGCCCTTATCTCTCTACTATTTATAGGGTTACGTGATCCTCTGTTTGTTTAACTTTCTATGGATTTCATTTGCGGAGGCTTGCATTGGTGGTAGAGTTGTGATGTGACGCCTTTGGTCGTCCCGCCAGCATACAAAATGAACAACTGTAGACTTGCCTGAATCGCTGTCGAGGGAAATGCTCCATTGAGGACAGACGCGAACGCAATGCCATTGTGAGCCGGGGGATCTCTCTGCTGATTGACCTGTCAGCGAAGAGATGTATTGCCAAGAGTTTGAATCAGTGAAGTGCGAACAGGCTTGAGGGGAATTATCAACGTGCAGATGGATAAGTGGAGCGAATTCAAAGAAGAGGTTCGCGCCCAGACTGATCTCATTGCGCTCATTGGCGAAACTCGCACAGTGACGCCGAGAAAAGGGGGAAGTGAATATGTCACTCTCTGCCCTTTCCATGACGATCATGATCCCTCAATGACGATTGATCCCTCTCGCCAGACTTACAGATGCTGGGTTTGTAATGAAGGCGGAGACTGCTTTAGCTATGTCCAGAAATTAGAAGGACTGCAATTTCGAGACGCTTTAGAGCAACTCGCCAACCGCGCTGGTCTGGAAATGCCCAAAAACCAGCAGAAAAGCGGCACTCGAGGAACAGACCGAAATACTCTATTATCTGCTCTCGGCTGGGCCAGTCAAAAATTTCACAATTGTCTGCTGACAGATCCCGCAGCCGAAGCCGCTCGGGATTATTTACTCGATCGCGGCTTCTGCGAGGAAATCTGGTCGGACTTTGAAATCGGTTTCCATCCCGGTCCCTGGGAGTGGCTGGGGAATTCCTCTAATGGAAAGTTCACGAAACAACAACTTGAAGAAGCTCGATTAATTGCCCAGCGAGCCAACGGCGGCGGATATTTCGATCACTTTCGTAACCGTATCATCTTTCCGATTCGCAACGAACGCGGCCAAGTCATCGCCTTTGGAGGACGGGTGCTGCCAGGCAGCGAAGATGAGAAATTTGGGAAATATCAGAACAGCAAAGAAAGTTATCTCTTTAACAAAAGCAAGCAACTTTACGGCATCGACCATGCCCGAGACGCGATGCGTGGTCGAAATCAGGTTATCGTCGTTGAAGGCTATACAGATTGTATCAGCCTGCACCAAGTGGGAATTCCCAACGTTGTGGCGACCTTGGGAACAGCGTTAACTCATGAGCATGTTGCCTTGATTAAACGGTTCTGTCAGAACGTGATTCTGATTTTTGATGGTGATAAAGCGGGACAAAACGCGGCTAACCGAGCCTTGCCACGTTTATTGTCGCATGAGATCGAACTGAAGCTGCTGGCACTGCCTGACGGAATGGATCCGCCCGAGTATCTTGAAAAACATGGCGTGCAGGAATTTCAAAATCTTTTGCAAAAAGCACAGGAAGCGTGGGACTTTAAACTTCAGCAACTTGCAGGAGAGCATAATTCCAACTCAACATTTGCCAGTGAAAAAATCACTGAGGAAATGCTCGCTCTGATCGCCGTCGCACCCGCTTTGCAAGGCACAAAACGTGAAGATCTGCTGCTGAATCGACTGGCCAATCAAGTCGGCTTGCGGGGCTCTCAGGAGCAAAAATTACGAAGTGATTTGGCAAAATTGCGAGCGAAAGGCCCGAAAGTTGCGTCAAGTCAACATAGCATCTCACGTTCACAGCCGAACGATGCAGATGTTGACTTTTTTCACCAGCAGACGAACGATTTAAATGGGGAAGAGTTCAATCAGGTCTTTCAGGAAACATCTCGGGACGTTCCTCAGGTGTCTCTGCGAAAACAGATCGATCAGCTTTTAAAGCCGAACTTGAATCGGAGAACTGCTCTTGAGCGAGACCTGTTGGAAATTATCATCATGATGCCCGAATGCATCACGGTGGTTTTACAACGGGAAACGATGACAATCATACGAAACAAAATTGTCCTGGAACTTCTCTCGCAATGTGCCGAGCAGAATCAAAGAGGAGAATACACCGGAGTCGACTCGCTGATGAGCGAGTTGGAAGAGCCAGAATTGAAGCGATTCATTATGGCGATAACGACCGAAGCCGAACAGAAGAAGATTACCGACAAACTTCAGGAGACGCTGCAGGATTCCGAGGGGAACCGCATTCCGTTTTATCTGAATCAGGTGATCGAGCAACTGAATTGGGAACAGAGGGAATCCCAGCACCGAACGTCGACGCGTACTGTTGCGATCGAAAATCACGAACCAACATCGGTCGACGAACGGATGAGACAAATGCTGCAGGATGCGGCTCAATTTCACCAGCAACGTGTGACGCGCAATACTGCATCGTCTCAATAATCTCAACTCTGTCCGTTTTTCGTCCTATAGTGAAATGAGACAATCACTGCAACGGACAACAGACGAGAGATCAACTTCGAGGAGATATCCATGCATCAGCTTGATGACAACCTACAGCAATTGATTAAATCTGGACGCAAACAGGGTTACATCACCTTTAGTCAGGTCAACGATTACCTGCCCGATGAGGGGGTCAATCCGGACAAGCTCGATCACCTGCTGCATTCTCTGGAAGAACTCGGAATGGACATCATTCCTGAGAAGCACGTCTCCAAACGGAAAACCGAACTGGAGTCCGCCAAGAAAAAGAAGACCTCCAAATCAGAAAAACGTTCAGGAGATCTCATCGCGGAAGAAGAAGGTTCCAAGCGAATCGACGATCCCGTACGCATTTACCTCACACAGATGGGAGAAATCCCGTTGCTGACACGTGTTGAGGAAATCACGCTTGCCAAGAAAATCGAAGTGACTCGCAAGCAATTCCGTCGTCATCTGATGGAAAACGATTGTGCGATGCAGGCTGCCATCGAAACACTGGCCAAAGTGCATCGTGGAGAATTGCCATTCGATCGTACGATCAAAGTTTCTTTGACGGAAAGTCTCGAGAAAGAACAGATTCTCGGCCGCATGCCGCACAATCTGAAAACTCTCGACTACCTGATGGAGAAGAACAAGCACGACTTCCAACGCTCCATCGACCCAGAGCTTTCATCTGAAGAACAAAAGCAGGCTCGTCATTCGCTCAATACCCGACGTCGTAAAATGACGACGCTCGTTGAGGAACTGAGCTTACGTACGCAACGTCTGCATCCCTTGTTCAAACGTCTGCAGCAGATTTCTGCTCGTATGAACGAGTTGAAGCACAAGCATAAAGTTGTCAGCCGTCGACAGAATTCGGAGAACGAAAAAGCTGCCATCGAACGTGAACTTCACGACTTAATGGTGATGACCTACGAAACTCCGGAATCGTTGCAGGCTCGTATCAAAGAAATCGAAAGTCGATTCTCCGCCTACGAAACTGCCATGCGGGAACTTTCCGGCGGCAACCTGCGACTGGTCGTTTCGATTGCCAAAAAATACCGTAATCGCGGCATGAACTTCCTCGATCTCATTCAGGAGGGCAACACTGGCCTGATGCGAGCCGTCGACAAATACGAATATCGCCGTGGCTACAAATTCTCGACTTACGCCACCTGGTGGATTCGTCAGGCGATCACCCGAGCGATTGCCGATCAGGCCCGTACGATTCGTATTCCTGTGCACATGATTGAAACCATGTCTCGCTTACGAAAAGTCTCCAAAGATCTCGTTCAGGAACTGGGACGCGAACCGACTGTTGAGGAAATGGCCGAACGAGCTGAAGTGAGTATTGAGGAAGCTCGTCGTGTGATGAAAATCTCACGCCAGCCGATCAGTCTCGATCGCCCGATCGGTGAAGGTGAAGACAGCTACTTCGGCGACTTCATCGAAGATCAGTCCACAGAAAGTCCGGTTAGTTCAGCGACTCAGGAGATGCTCAAGGACAAGATCGATCATGTCCTGCGAACATTGACCTACCGCGAACGCGAAATCATCAAACTGCGTTACGGCCTCGGCGACGGGTACACCTACACCCTCGAAGAAGTCGGCCGCATCTTTAAAGTGACCCGTGAACGCGTCCGCCAAATCGAAGCCAAAGCCGTCCGCAAACTGCAGCATCCCGTGCGCAGCCACCAATTGAAAGGCTTCCTGGAATCGCTAATGGCCGCCGGTGCCATGCAGGGCTAATGTAGGGTCCGCTGTGCGGACCAGAACGGAACATTGAATTGAATCGAAAGCCCACATCAGAAATGATGTGGGCTTTTTAAATTAACTGAGTGCCATGCTCAAACTTATTTGAGCGTGCAATGGACGCTGAAGCCAGTTGGAAGTAATTTAGCTGTATGCAAGGGTAGTTCCATAGTGAATCAAATAAATTTCACGACTGAAATTTGACTCGATCGTCTCAAGAAACATGCCCACGCAAGCATGGGCATGACACCCGATTATTATTTCAAATTCACACTCAGGAGAACATCAAGTGACGACTCATGAGGAATTGGAATACTTCTATTATTATGCCAACCAGTAACTTTCCGCAGGCGTACGAGAGTTTTCACTGGGAGTACTTTTCAATCAATGGCAGTCAAGCAGTTCAGAGAGTGTGAATCACCAGAGTGAGATTGCAGCGCTACGAGGCACATGGAACGAATGGAATGATGGTGAAGTCAATTGCCCATTCTGTCAAAATGTCACACTCTTTAGATTCTCGTGAATCTCGCTGGATTCTTCTGTCCGGCTTGGTAAACTCAGCCTGTGGAGAGTGAGCCGATAAGCAACGATTGCGTCTGCAAATGATACTGGACCAGCATGCTTCCTCGGTTAATGAAGTCAATTCGAATCACGTTCCGACAGGCGATTGCCCTGCTTGTCGTGTTGGGAATGTGCGCTTCGATTGTCCCTCTTCCGATGGCTGTCCCTGTCATTTCTGACAAAGACCGTTCAACTCCTTTTCCCTGTCAGGATCGACCTTGTGGTTGTGCCTCTGCTAAACAGTGCTGGAAAAGTTGCTGCTGTTTTAATGATTCTCAAAAACTGGCCTGGGCGAAAGCGAATCATGTCACGCCGCCCGATTATGTGATTGCAGCTGCTGAGAAAGAAGCCTCAGAGAAATCTCAGGTCGAGAAAAGCTGCTGTGCTCAGCATCCTGTTCAAACTCAGGTCGTTCAGAAGGTCACTCTCAGCTGTTGCCAGAAACCTGTGTCTGCTGACAAAGCTTGCTGCAAATCTGTCGTTCCTACAGGTTGTTGCAAGGAAACTTCAACAACTATTGCAGAAGTTGAAAAGACTCCAGCCAGAACTCAGACGGTATTGACCGCATTTGTGTTACGATGCCATGGTCAAAGCAGTTTCTTCTGGAACTCGCTCCCCTGGAGTGATCTTGTTGTGAACAGAGCCGTGCTCCCTGCTATGAAATTGACTGGCAACCTCTGCCTCGTTTCTGAAACGCTGATCGAGTGCCCGCTCGATCCCCCCGAACCTCCACCGCGGCTGGCTTGAAAAGCGACGGCTTCGCTGAAATCTGAGAAGCTTAATTAATAGGGGGCAGGGGCGCTCTCGAAGAGAAGCCCCCGGGACATTAAACGTTCGGGGGCTTCCGCTGAAGCGGAGCGCGCCCGCTACCCGCGTTGATTTTTTGAACAACGTAATTTTAAGCATCCTTCCTCTCAAATCTCAGCTCCATTTTGACAGCTTGCGGCTTGTGTTCGCGCGCTCACTCGGGACTTGGCTCACTCTTCACAGGTAGTCCCGCGCCCGGTGTGAGCGTGCCATCATGGGCCGCAGCATCTCCTGTTTTTCAATTTCATTGCTGAGGTTATTTCATGTTTAATCAACAGTCTCAATCCATAAAAAATCCGCGTGGTTTTACACTGATCGAACTACTCGTTGTCATCGCAATCATTGCCATACTCGTGGCTTTACTCCTGCCAGCAGTCCAGCAGGCCCGTGAAGCGGCTCGGCGATCGAGTTGTAAAAATAATCTAAAACAACTTGGTCTGGCGTTACATAATTTTGAATCAACTTTCGGATACATGCCATCTCAACGAGATAACTATCAAGCACCAGAGGCTCCCGGGCATGATGAACGATTTTATCGTTGGTCAGCATTGGCAATGCTCAGTCCACAACTTGAACAAAGTAATATTTATGACTCATTAAATCTCAAAGTTCCCCTTTTTATGTTCCTACCTCCCGGTGCCCCCGATCCAACCTATGCTGCGACCGGGTTCGTTCATCCAGATAACGTCGATTGGGTTAAAATCAAAGTTCCTGTTTTTCTTTGCCCAAGTGATGTGAATGAGCGAAACAGTGATAGCTGGGCAGGAACCAATTATGTCGCCTGTCAGGGAAGTGGGCGTGATGGAGGTGTATACGAAGACACTGACGGCATCTTCTTTATTGATTCCAAAACAAAATTCCGTGACGTGACCGATGGCACTTCCAACACAGTGGCTATGTCGGAAACGCTTATCGGATCAGGTGCTGCAGATTCAACACGAGGAACTGCCAATATGGGGCCTGAAGGAAGTTTGGCGATGGTTTGGAATGCTACAGCCGCTACCGTTCAAGACAGTTGGTGTCTGGATGATTCTCAAGTCGTCACATTTGAACGCGGACAAAAATGGGCTGATGGATCGGTTGGAGATACAGGATTTAACACTTTGCGTAGTCCAAATTCTTTTATTAACGATTGTTACTCACGATCCTCGGCAATCAAATCTGCTCGAAGTCGGCATCAAGGTGGTGTTCAAGCATTGCTGGCAGATGGAAGTGTCCGTTTTGTAAGCGAGAATATCCATCAGGAAACATGGCAAAACCTGGGCGCTCGTAACGATGGGGAAGTTATCGGAGAATTTTAAAATTCGTCTTACAGTTAATTACCAATTCAAAGATTCAAGGATACCAGATGTTATTAAAACTGATTCTCATGTGTGTCACATTGGCTGTTCAGGTTGAGCAGTGGCCGGGATTTCTTGGCCAGGGAGCAACCACGATTTCTCAAGAAACAATTCCGGTCTCCTGGTCGCCGGAAGATAATCTTGCATGGTCGCAAGAACTTGAAGGATATGGACAATCCAGTCCGGTGATTTATGGTGATAATGTCTATACGACAGCGGTTTCTGGTGAAAAAAAGGAAACGCTGTTGTTGACCTGTTTAAGCCTGAAGACTGGTCAACAGAAGTGGAACTATTCTACTACAAGTTCATTACCTCAGAAGAGCAGTGTTTATGTGAGTAGAGCCGCCCCGACTCCGGTAGTCGATTCCAAAGGTGTGTATGCCTACTTTGAAAGCGGCGACGTCATCGCTCAATCTCACACTGGAAAATTGTTATGGAAACAGTCGTTAACTGAACTTTACGGTCCCCCCGAAAATGAGTTCGGTTTATCAGCTTCTCCCGTTCAATATCAGAATACACTCATTATTCTGATTGATGATGCCGGTCCATCGTATCTGGTGGGGCTTGATAAAAAGTCAGGGAAAGTGATTTGGAAATCTGACCGTAAAAGTCGACGCAGTTGGAGTTCTCCCTCATTGATCACCATTGAAAATCAACCGCAAATTATTTGCAGTTCGGATGGTTCGATTGATGGCTATGATCCACTTACAGGTGAACTGCTATGGAGCTGGAAAGAAGTTGGTGGTAATACAGGGACAACTCCGTTAACGGCTGGTAAATCTCGCTTTTTGATCGCGGCTTCTCCGGGACGAGACGGGGAAAATTCAGAGTTGGCAAGGAAATCGAATGGAGTCATGCAGGTCTCAAAAATCAATGAGATCTGGCAACCTGAGTTCCGTTGGACAGATCCCAGTCCGGTGCCTTCATGGGCTTCACCGTTTGTACATAATGGATTGGCGTATTGGATTAATCGCGCCGGGGTACTCTATTGCCTGGATGCGGAAACCGGGGAGTCGATTTACACCGAAAGACTCGCTCAATCCGCATGGGCAACTCCTGTAGGAATTGGCGATCGCATCTATGTCTTCGGAAGAGATGGACTCACGATTGTCATCAAAGCGGGGCGAGAATTTGAAGTCCTATCAGAGAACACTCTTTGGACTGAAGATAGCCCTCCGGTGAACAATGCCCCAACCGCTGAAGAAGAAACAGAAGAACGAAGACGAGCGGCAGTTATGTTTTCTCGACCGACTGTTTATGGAGCAGCCATCGTGAATGGCTCGATTCTCTTACGAACGGGCAGCAAATTATTCTGCATCAGAAACGAATCCTGAATCACTTGAGTTTATGAAGAAAAACATTGGAGAACATGTCACTCTTGTGTCAATGACAGCATCCGCTTTGTCAGCGAAAACATCAACCTCGACATTTGGCGACAACTTGCCACGAGTGCAGGAGGCGAGGTGCTGGGAGAGTTTTAAGTAACGGAACTTCTTTAGCGCGCCTTCATTTCATCACGAAGGCGCGTTTTTTTATAGACGGAATTATCAACTCTGTCATATACTGAGGATCAAATGATTCTTTTCGGAGGAAATATGAATCTCTCACTTGAGCTCACGAATGAACAATCCAATCGCCAGTAAACGAACTGGCCAACGAATTAGGAGTTGATCCTCACGACCTCGCCCGTGCAGCGATTAACGATCTTCTCACAAAGCCCGATGAGGATTTTGATCGTGCTGCTCAGTATGTACTGGAGAAAAACAGAGAGCTCTATCGGCGATTGAGCTAGTAAGACAATCTCATGGTCAGCCTCTATCACGGACACAAACCACCTTCGAAATTCATGCGACTTGTCTTTAGAATATTTGGCATCGTTGTGATCCTGATTACACTCTATGGATTTGCATTGACAATCTATTTTTACTGGGTGATTCTTTCACGATAACAGATCGCTTACTATCTCTTCAGTAATTTTTATATCTTCCCGTGGATTTCCTCCCACATCACAGGTCTATTTGCTTCTCTTCGGTGTTAAAATCTGCAGGGACTCTCAATTGCAGACTTTTTATGATCTGAAGTATGCCTGATTTTATTTATAAAGCGAGAAATACGAGCGGAAAGTCGGTGGCGGGGACGTTGGCGGCTGGAGATCAGCAGGAGGCGTTGTCGCTGCTGGGGGACATGCAGCTGTTTCCGATTCGCGTCGAGCCGGCTCCCGCATCGGTCATGTCTGCTTTTACCCGAGAAAAAAAGGTCGGAACGACGGCTCTGGTCGCGTTTTATTCGCAACTGGCCGACTTGCTTACTTCCGGTGTGCCGTTGTTGCGGTCTTTGAAGCTGATTGAAGATCAGGCCGCCAATCCAACGTTAAAGGGAATTGTGGCGGACATTCGTGAGCAGGTCGCCGATGGTAGGCCGCTCGCTCAGGCATTTGCACGGCATCCTGCTACATTTTCGACGCTGGTCATCAGCTTGGTTGAAGCAGGGGAAGAGGGAAGCTTTCTGGAAGATGCTCTCAAACGGCTCGCCTTATTTGTGCAGCATCAGAATGAGCTCAAAGGCAAAGTGATGGGAGCGATGATCTACCCCGCCTTTGTCGGCACTTTCAGTGTGATTATTGCAGTCGTGATGCTGGTCTTTTTCGTGCCTAAGTTTCAGACGATTTTCGATCGCATGGAAGCCGAGCGGGGCTTGCCGTGGGCGACGCAAATTTTGAGGGCGATCAGTAATACCCTGCAATCTTACTGGTTGCCGTTGTTTGTCGGCTTGGTTCTGGGCATCTGGCTGATGCTGAGGTGGTTGAAAACCGACCGTGGTCGGGAAATACTGGATGGATTGCTGATCAAGGAATGGAAAGTCGGCTCGTTGAAGTTCGGGCTGGCAGGAATTTTTCGTAATCTGGCGGTTGCCCGATTCACCCGCGTGCTCGGAACCCTGCTGCAAAACGGCGTGCCGATGCTGCGTGCGATTTCGATTGCCCGCAAGGCGAGTGGCAATATCGCCATCGAACGGGCGATTGAAAGTGCCTCGGGGTTTGTTGCGAGCGGAAAGTCGCTGGCCGGGCCACTGAGAAATTCGACACATTTTTCGACCGATGTGGTTGAAATGATCGCGGTCGCCGAAGAGTCCAACCAGTTGGAACGGGTGCTCGTTGAAGTAGCCGACCAACTTGAACGTAAAGTCCAGACACGACTGGCAACACTTGTACAATTACTGGAACCGGTGATGCTGCTTGGCCTGGCCGGTTTCGTATTATTTATTCTCCTCGCACTCCTTTTACCGATACTTCAGAGCTCAAGTCTGGTTTAATTGATAGAAGGGGATAAAATCCTCGAAAACTCGTAGGTCAGGCATAGCCTGACCTACACCGAAATGTTTAAAACAGTCCCAATTGTGGACTTCAATCCCCCCCACTATTATAAAATCTGTCGAAAGACGGAGGCCTGCCATGAAACGCTCGATGACTCGTAAATTGATCCGAAATTCCTCGCGAAACGCCTTCACCCTGCTCGAATTGCTGATTGTTCTGGCAATTCTGGGTGTAATTGCGGCGATGGTTGTTCCGAACCTGCTCGGCAGCCAGAAGAAAGCCAATATTCAGGCGACCGAATCCAGTATTCACGGCTTGGAACAGGCCTTGAAACTGTATGCCGTTGCCAATGGAGGGGAATATCCGAACGGCGGTCAGGAAGTCTTCGAACTGTTGGCTTCGAATAAAGATTCCGAAGGAAATGCTGTCGATCCACTGCTCCCGGAAATTCCCAAAGATGCCTGGGGACAACAATTGATGTATGAATATCCAAGTTCCAAGAATAATGGCACCGAACCGGCCATCTGGTCACTGGGACCTAATAAGTCCGACGAACAAGGCAGCGGCGACGACGTCGCCAACTGGGGCGAAACCTAGAGCATTCTGCTCTACCAGTGGCGGTCGCATGAGCGATTCAACGACTGAGTTCGCTGTGTTCGCTGTGTTCGCTGTGTTTGCTCCCGCAGAACACCGAAGTTTATTTTACTTCTCCTGGGGAGCGGTTGGGACCAAAGGCCGGATGAGGGGCGCACTTCGACGTTCTAATGGAATGTCACCTAAATTCCCCCTCTCCCTCAGGGAGAGGGAACTGACTATTAGCTATTTTCCATACTTTCACTGAATGCACCTAACTTATATTTGAGATGAATCGAGTAATGATCGTGAAAAAATCAGGGTTCACACTGCTGGAGTTGCTCCTGAGTGTGGCCCTGCTTTCGGTTTTGATCTCGATTACTGTGCCGACGATTAATGCTCTGCTCTACCGACAGCAAATGCTGGATGTGGTTGGACGAATCGAGCAGTTTCTGAATAATCAGCGGCGGGATGCCGTCCGGTCTGGACAACCCCGCTGGATTCGCTTTTCCTCGGGCGATCATGTGCT
Organism: Rubinisphaera italica; assembly: GCF_007859715.1. Taxonomy (NCBI): domain Bacteria; kingdom Pseudomonadati; phylum Planctomycetota; class Planctomycetia; order Planctomycetales; family Planctomycetaceae; genus Rubinisphaera; species Rubinisphaera italica. The sequence goes on along the minus strand of NZ_SJPG01000001.1, from coordinate 3,960,990 downwards.
CATTGCGGGTGTCTTTAATGAGCCCGCGACTTCGAGTGTCACGCTGCCGGAGTCGCTCAAGTTTGGATTTTCTGACTTTGCAGAAACACTGACGTCCGAACAACTCGGAGAACTCGGCCTGAATTCCCAGGAACATCGCTGGTCTCCGGAAATGCTGTATTTTGCTGATGGCACCGCCAGTGGGATGATTTTTCTGATCGAAGAAGAATCTAAAAAGGGATATCTGTTTGAAGTCTCCACTTTGAACGGGTATGTTTCGATCGATCAGCATACGCCGGATCGACTGGAGGCTCTCAGGCCATGAATCGGTTAAATCATTCTCGCAATGCGTTCTCGTTATTCGAGGTTGTGATCTCACTGACCATTCTGGCGATTTCAGCCGGGATGCTGGCTCAATTGCTGGAATCGGCTCGTCTCGGTTCGACCCAGGCAACTCGCGAGACTGAAGCTCTGGTGTATGCAGAATCGATACTTGCGGAACTGGTCGCCAGCCAGACGATACCGAGCGAAGTCGCTAATGAAGTCTTGAATGAAGATCCTCAATGGACCTACTCCGTCAGCTCAACTGATACCGACTGGACGACATTATTTGTAACGACAGTGCGGGTGAAACACCTCAACAATAATGAGCGGATTGATGCCGATGTTTCGTTGACGCGGTATCTGTACGTGCCCGAAGAGGTGGAAGAATCGCTGTGAAGATTTCAAAGCAGCAACCCTCTTATTCGAACGACGGTTTCACTTTACTGGAACTGGTGCTTGCTGCTGCGCTGACTTCGCTGGTGCTGTTGGGAATCAGTGGGTTGATACTCATTGTGTATCAGGTGGAGTCGGAATCGGGACAGAGCGTGCATCTGGCAGAGACAGGACGTAATTTGCTGCGTCAACTGGAGTGGGATCTGCAGTCGATTGCCGGGGAACTTCCTGCAACGGAAACGTCAGGAACATCGAGCACAAACAACGATGCCGGCTCGATTCTGGCCCTCGATGAAGATCAGACGATGCTGATGTTCGATGAAGCGGCCGAATCGACGGCCGTCTCGAAGTTTTTAATGGGAGATACTCTCTCCTTGCAGTTTCTGGCTCAACCGGTGTTGAGAACCGGACGACAGTTTTCGCTGGATATCGATCCGGTCGAAGCTTCGGACATCGGAAAACGACAGCAGCGATTGCTCACCTGGGGATACAATACGTCCGAGACACTGGAACTGAGTTTAGAAGGTTTGGATCCCGAGCAACCTCTAGCTCGTGCGGAATCATTGACCGATGCGGAACTCTCCACGCAGAACTGGCTGGATGCTTTGGCAGTTCCCGAACTGGTCGAAATGCAGTTTCTGTATTTTGATGGAGAAAGCTGGCTCGAAGAATGGGACAGCGATCTGGATGGTGGCCTGCCTGCTGCGATTGAAGTGACGGTGCTGCTCCAGTCTGTAGGGAATGAAAATGCGGTCCCCTTCTCAATGTCGCGAACGATTGCATTGCCGACTTCACGATTTGCTGCGGCATCGGCTGAGTCTGGGTTATAAGTTTCGAGTCTATAATTCCATTTTGTGTTTCTTGGCGGTAAATTTTCCTCAGAGAAAAATAGATTACTCCATCTTATCATTCGGAGTCATGCTATGTCCGAACGTTGTCATTTCAGGAGTCGCCATTCCTGATTCTGAAGTTCCGGCTTCCTCTAATTCGGATTCCGTTGGGGTTGGTGATTCTTCTTTGGCAGCAGGTGTGGCCGATTTACTTTGAATGTTAACGGTGAACAACAGATTGGCAGGAAACTGACGGGCGTCCCCCAGAATTTCCCGCTCGATAATTTCAAACTGATTCACATCAAACGGGACCGCAAAGTAAAGTCGATCCTCTTTATCCTGCCAGAGACAGGGGTATTGTTTGCCTTTGGCTTGAGCGATCAGTCGATAGCCCAGTCCATTAACGCAGGCAGGTAATATAAGTCGATCGCGAAATTCCAGGAGTGTTCTGGAACTTTGCAGGACCTGATCGGTTTCGTTGACTCGTGTCATAAAATCGGTTATCGCGGCTGCCAGTTTTTCTTTGCGGAGTTTATCGATCCTTGCAAAGGCTTCTCGATGAAATTCCCGCAACGGTTTGTTTTGAAGGACATCAACTCGCACAATTTTTGTGGTTGTGCTGGCATCGACTTTGATGTCGATTCCTTTCGCATGAGCTTCGAGGGAGGATTTCAAAATCTGACTGTTGATGCTGATGCGATCGCCATTGTAATTCTGCAGGAAGGTTTCGAAGACAGCCTGGTCGGCGATTTGCAGTCGCGGGATTTTGATATAGGGAATGGAATCACTTTTGACAATCGTTCCCGTCAGTTCGCCACGCATTTTGGGATTGAGAAAATAGTAGAGCGAGTAAAGTCCAGCAACGCAGATCAGGATAAAGACCGCTCCAGTGAGGACTGAACCCGATGATCTTCGTTTACGAACTGCAACCCGTACGAGTGGGTCTTCACTCGGCGTATGTTGTTCGGGGTGCGACAGTGCTTCAAACAGTTCGCCGACGGCATCGTCCGCTGATTTTGGCGGAGCAGGGGGGAGAGTTGCCCCAGAGATTCCAGATGGAGGCTGCGATGTTACGGGCTGAACAGGTGCCGCTGGAGAGGCTTGCTGAGCCATTGGATTGGGAATCAGCAACGATTTCTGACATTTTGGGCAGGCCCCCTGCTGCCCCATTGCAGAGTCGGGAACTCGCAGGACAGCCTGACAATATGGACATTCGAATTGAATCATCTACGGACCCTTCATACCTCTTCAGCTGCGATGGTGGACGCTTCATCACACTGCCCTCTCGACTTCTGATCTGGACTCCATCATACTGGAACAGGAAAGACTTCGGTCAAGTCCTGATCGAATGTTGAAAGAAAATCAAACAATTAACAATCTGTTGACTTATGGAACTCGATGATAAAGTCTGTTACTGCTTTCATGTCTCCAAGCGGAAGATCCTGAATTACATTCGGCTGCACAAACCCCGCCGGGCCAGTCAAATCAGTCAATGTGGCGGCGCGGGAACCGGTTGTGGCTGGTGCGTGGCTTATCTGGAACGATATTTCTCAGATTCACAAGCGAAAAGTCCGCATCCCGAACCGGAAATGACACCGGCTCAATATGCAAAAATGCGGGCAGAGTATATCGATGCCGGCAAACGCAAGCGGGCGACGGGGAATGAGACGTTGCCGGATGATGAAGTCTCGTAGAAGCCATTTCAATGAATGGTTAGCGGTCATCGTGATGCCTGGACGGCCTAAATACGCTTCGATATTGAGACATTTTAAGACAAAGTATGGTTGAATCTCAAATGGTATGAATTGTGCTTAGTGAAATTGTCATTACAAATTTTGACTTTCAATCCAGAAGGATTCATCAATGAACCATTTCAAATTCAAGCCATTACAGATTTTTTCAATTGCGATGATTGCACTCTGCTGCTCGCTCTCAACAGGCTGTGATAATGAGCAGGATGTGCTCGATGTCGAGACCCCCAGCGGTGATCTCGATGTTGATCGTGATAAAGATACTGGTGAAGTCGATGTTGATGTGGACAAGGATTAAGAGTCCGCGACTGGAACAAATCATCTTTCCGGTAATTTGTATCAGCCGTTCTTCTCACTCAACGATTTCTGCTCCAATCGTATTGAGTTCCACGTTTTCAAATTGACAGTCCTGCATTTTCAGGAGTCCGCCATTAATGCGGACTCTGGCAGGATTTTTCTGCTTACCAACGATTGAGACGTCAGTCATTGTTAATCGAAAAGGCTCCTCTGTACTCACTTCCCGCGGGCCTGCCGTGAGCGCAGTCGCATTCGTCTGATTGACAATACTGCAGTCTTTAAGAATGTGTCGTTTCCCAATAAGCAGGACATCGACGTTCACATTGTCGTAAAACAGGCATTCTTCGTAAGTTGTGATTGCCCGGTTGACATCAGCAATGCCGTTTTCGTTGCCCCAGAAATCACCTTTCTGGATGACGCATTCGCAGTCGTCGTGGGCGCTGAAGCCTTCGTCGAAACAGTCGTACCCCTGAATGGTGTGACAGCGAAATTCAGTCGTTTTTCCGTGCACATTAAAGCCATCATTGAGGAAGTGTCGGGCATTCAAATTACGGATGGTGATGCGCTCGGTCGTTCCTCCAGTCGCGATTCCATTGACACGGACAGACCATTCCAGGTTTTCCGTCGAGCCTTTCACATACAACCAGCCCTGCTTCTCATCGATATTTTCAAAGCAGAATTGTCCTGAAGTCAGTTGTTCGGGTTTCGGAAACTCTGGAGAATTAGACGATTGAGTCCGTCCCATCCGCTCGGTGACATGATTGATAATCAGCAGATGGCGATCATAAGTTGTTCGTGGCATCAATCTGCGAGATAACTCATTCCCAAGATCTTCCCAGCCTGTTTCAGGCAGCGGATCCGCTCCCTCCAGCGTGACCAGATTCCCTTCGATGGTCAAATCCTGCCTGTTATTGAACGTAACGGATTGTCGATAAATGGCTCGCGGCGGCAGGAGTGTGATTTGATCTCCCGGCTGAGCCAGTTTGACCGCTTGTTGAATCGTCGCAAAAGGAGCTTCCCTGGTGCCGCTGTTCGAATCATTCCCAACGGAGTTATGGACAAATAATTCTGTCGCTGAAAGGCGGCTTGCACTACTTGAGAGGCAGAGCAAGAGGGCCAGACCCTTGAATACAAGGGGATTACAGTAAGAATTCGAGGAAGAACAAACGGAAAATGAAAATCGCATAAGAACCTCAAAGTTGTGCCGCGGGTCGTCTTCTCGCAATTGGAATATCTTATTATGATGGGTTCACAAGTTGCGAGCGACTTGCGATCTGCTGGCTTTTGCAGGTCGGGAATCACTAAGGATGTGACAGGAAGAAGCGATCCCATTCATGAAGAAATCTTTAATACCAAGTCCAGTCTGGTCGATCAATCAAGTTCTGCTGGCGGTTTTCTGCCTGACTGCGGCCGTTACGAACTTTCAAGAAGTCAGGGCGGCAGACGTACCGCTCGAACTTCCCCCTGGATTTCGGGCGACGCTATTTGCAGCCGACAATATTGCCCCGAGCGTGCAGTGCATGACAACCGATTCCCAAGGGCGGATCGTTGTCTCGGGACCGGGCTATATTCACACATTGATCGATGCCGATCACGATGGCTTGGCCGAATCGTTCGAAGTTTTTGCGAATGGACCCGCTTCAGTAGCCCAGGGGCTTTGCTTTGACGGAACCAGGCTTTACTGCATTGGCGACGATGGCATCATGCTGTATCTCGATGAAGATGGCGATGGTAAAGCCGATGGTGAAGCCGAGTTGATTTATCGCTGTCGAACCGGTGGCGAACATTTTGCTCATGCGATCCGTAAAGGTCCTGATGGCTGGTATTATCTGATTCAGGGAAATGAAACTGGTATCGATGAGACGCTAATCGACAATGCCTCCTCACCCATTCGCAAACCCGACGCCGGCCTACTACTGCGGTTTTCGCCTAATTTCAGCGAACTGCAGGTTCTGTCTGACGGCTATCGCAATGCATACGATTTTGACTTCAATTCTGTCGGAGATCTATTTGCATACGACAGTGATGGCGAGCGAGACATCTCATTGCCGTGGTATCGTCCGACACGGGTTTTCAACAGTGTTTCCGGGATGAATCATGGCTGGGTCTCCCGCAGCTGGAAACGGCCCAACTATTTTCTGGAGATGAGCCCGACAATGGTCGAAACGGGTCGAGGCTCGCCGACTGGAGTTGTTTCCTATCAGCACCGTCAATTCCCGGAAGAGTTCCGGAATACGCTATTCGTTCTTGACTGGACTTACGGCAGAGTGATCGCCGTCAAAATGAAACGTCAGGGAGCCTCCTGGCAGGCTCAATCGCGTGAGTTTGCCAAGGGAATCAGCCCGTATGGGTTTGCTCCAACCGATGCCGTCGTAGGGGCTGACGGAGCGTTATACATTTCAGCCGGCGGACGAGGAACTCAAGGATCGGTTTTTCGAATCACTTATGAAAATGCAGACGGGAGCGATCAAACCTCTGTTCAGAAAGTGTTGCCTCCCATCGAACGCGTTCTTCAGGCTGACCAACCTCTCGAAGCGTGGTCGCGAGCCCGTTGGGAACCACTCACAAAAACGCTTGGAGAAGAAGCCTTTCTCCGAGCCGCTTTGGATCGCAGTCGCTCTGTCCCGGAACGCCTGAGAGCCATTGAAGTGCTGACAGAAAAATTTCAGGGTCCTGATGTCGACTTCATGAAGTCGATGGAACGGGAAACCGATCGCGAACTCCGTGCCCGAACCGCCTGGTCTTACGGACGTTCCGATGCCGGCAAACCCGATTTGCTGACTCTGCAGCCTTATTTGAACGACGAAAGCCCGGCTGTCGTCCGCAGTGCACTCGAAGGACTGATCACTTGCCCGGCAGAAACGCTGGTCGGTTTTGAATCTGAGATTGCCAAATGTCTGGGACATGAAGATCACGTTGTTCGCTTTCTGGCTGTACAGGTTGCAACACGCATGTCGGACAATAGTTTTCGAGCCGTCGGAGATGCGGCACGAACGTCAGGCTGGCCGGAATCCATCTTGATGGCATGGGCCTTTGTGGATCGAGGTTATGTTGGACATCCCTACGGCTGGCACGATATCGGCACCGCTGCCTTGTCTCGCCTGAAAGATCCTCAACTGCAGTTGAATGCTGTCCTGCTGATTCAACATTCTTTTGGCGGATTTGGCGACAGTCCTGCACATTCGGGAGTTTTCGATGGTTACATGCCCCGGCTGCCGCTCAATCAGGAGGAATCGCAACTGGCAGATTTGCAACAGGCGATTGAACAAGTTTATCCGACAGGAAACGCAACGCTCGATTGGGAACTAGGACGTTTGACCGCCATGTTGACTGCGGAGAGTCCCGTGCTGCTGGAAAAGATCCTGCAGAACATTACAAGTGAGTCTGACCCGATCTCCGATATTCATCATCTGATCATCACAGCGACAATAACGACTCCTCGAAGCCCGGATCAAACGAATCAAATTGCAACGGCACTGCTGGAACTCCATGAAAAACTGGAGCAACGCAAACTGGCGATTGACCGCAACTGGGAACCCCGTGTTAAGGAAATGTACGAAGCGCTGTCCGCTCGTGATCCTGAATTGTCGAAAACGGTGGCGAATCATGCGAAATTTGGACGTCCGGAACATAATCTGTTCGTCGATGCGATGCAGGGTGAAGTTCGGGATCAGGCGATCGCTCTGTTCTTGGAGCGGGTCCAGTCGGGAGAAATCGATTTGTCGGTCGATCTGCTCAGTCGTTTCGGCGAGCAAAACTCTCAGGAAGTCCTCGAACTGGCTCGCGAATCAATAGACAACGATTTACTTCACGGCACGGCTCTGAATATTCTGGCTGAAAAGAATTTCCCCGAAGATCGAGAAGTGATTCTCGATGGACTGAGCTCTGACGAACTGGACATAGCTGCGGGATGTCTGGAAGCAACGACCGCCTGGAAAGACTATTCACCAAATGATTTGGCCGCTCTGGTCAGATTGCTGAATCGACTTGCGAGTCTTGAAGGCGTGGAAGCGATGTGGAATGAAACACTGAACCAACTCGATCCAATGGCGGTGAAACTGCTTGAAGAACGGCAACAGGAAGTCGATTTGCCGCGACCTTCAGAATCCATTGCGGGAGCAGAGATGAGCCATCGGGAGCTGGCAAAGCTTTGGGCCGATTGGATGGAAACCGAATTCCCGGAGACGACCATCACTCTCGATAACCGGACCGGAAACGATGCCTGGGCCGAAATGCGGGAGCGACTGTATTCGATCGACTGGACGACAGGCCAGCGTGCTTTGGGAGAAGAACTTTACGTAAAAAAACAATGCAACCAATGCCATAACGGTCGCAACGCGGTTGGCCCCAATTTAGAAGGGGTGACCAATCGCTTTTCTCAGCAGGATTTGATGGAGGCAATCGTCAACCCGCATAAGGATGTCTCGTCGCGGTATCGTTCGACATTGATCACAACGATGGAAGGCAAAACATACAATGGAATTATCATTTACGAATCGATTGATGGATTGCTTTTACGTGATACCTCACACCGGACAATTCGCATTGAAGCCGACAATATCGAATTTCGGAAGCAGCTCGATAAATCGCTCATGCCGGAAAATCTGCTCAAAGACTGCACCGATCAGGATTTAGCAAATCTGTATGCATACATCAAAAATTTGGGAAAACAGTAGCGCCTTTTGATTTCCAATTAATGAATGCATAGAATCTAAACTGATGAAAGGCTCAATTTCACAAAACACTGACCACAAACCGATGAGGTTCTCATGCGACTCCAGATAATTACCTTCACCATTATTATGATGATGTTTGCTGCTAGTGTCACTCAAGCTGCCACTAAAGCTCCGAGTTGGTCGGCTAGAGCTTACGATGGCGAGAAGCTCAGCCAGAACGATTACGAAGACGCTCACGTTCTACTGGTTTTCTATCGTGGTGTCCAATGCGTGCATTGCATGGAGCAACTGGCGGGAATCGCCAAACATGCGGATGAATTTGCCGAGCGGGGAATTAAAGTTGTAGCGATCAGCCACGAATTACCCAGCCAGTCGACCGTCGAGCGAATTCGTCGCGCGAATGATATCGAATTCCCACAATGCACCGATCCGAACCTGAAAATGTTCTCCGATTTCGAATCCCTGGACAATCGACGCCGCGAATTGCATGGTTTGGTCTTAATCGACCCCAGTCGACAAGTTCTCTGGAAATCGGTTTCAGAGGGAGTGATCACCAATATCGATAAAATTCTCGAACACTGCGACGAAAACATGTCGCCGTAGCGAAGCCTCCAGACCAATTCCAAATAGTTTCTGCAGTCGCATGGGCATCAAATGCCTGTATACACGGTGTTTGCTCCTGCCTTCTGCTGCAGTTCATCATTGAAAATGTGATAGATAACACTCAAGCATTATCCTGTATAACGGCATCTTGAATCGATTCAAACACGTCTGGTACAGCACTGGTGACCCGAGACCAACTCGGAATAAAAGGGGCCACGTGCGGATCTCGCAGAAACTGTTCGCCAGCTGACATCAGACTTTGACTGAATAACTCGACGGTCGCTTCTTCGGAATGTCGATCCAGGGTTAGCCCGCTCATCAGGGCATCGTTGTGATAGTGATCGATTAAATCGAGAGCAGCTCGATAGTAACTGGCTTTGAGAGTCCGGAAGACTTCCGGCGAAAAAACTTTACCATTCACGGCCAGTTTTCGGATCAGTGCCTTACAGATATCGACCGACATCCGATGCAATCCTCCTGACGGATTGTCTTCTGAAACCGGCTGATGTTTATGATCGTACGCATCGGCAATATCGACCTGGCAAATGCGATGGTGCGAATAGTTGCGATACATTTCGGAAAGCGTGCCGATTTCCAGTCCCCAGTCGGAAGGAATTCTCAAAGAGGGGACGACTTCTGCCCGCATCGAAAACTCGCCGGAAAGCGGATAGCGGAAACTGCTCATGTAGTCGAGATAATCGTTATGCCCGATGGTCAACTGCAGCGCCCGCAGTAAGGGGGTGACGAGTAGCCTGACAACACGTCCATTCAATTTGCCATTGGCTGCTCGATAGTAATAGCCTTTGCAGAACACGTAATTGAAGGTCGGATGGACAATCGGATAGAGCAGTCGAGCGAGCATATCCCGTTCGTAAGTCAGGATATCGCAGTCATGTAACGCAACGGCCTGACAACGACCTGTTGCGAGAAAATAGCCGAGACAATACCAGACATTTCGACCTTTGCCGAGTTCCATCGGCGCTAGTCCGCGATTCGAAAGTTCGGCATCGACAGCCTGCAGTCGCGGACCATCGTTCCACAAGATGACGTGACGCTGCGGCAGGCGCGAAAAGAATTTGCGGGCATTCTCAAACTGAGATCGGTCTGCTCGATCAAGTCCGATGATGATCTCTTCCAGATACGGAGCCTGAGCCAGTTTCTCGATGATTGAATTGAGAGCCGGGCCTTCCAACTCGGAATACAAGCAAGGCAGCACCAACGCCATTGGCCGTTCGGCTGACCATTCCGAGAGATCCGCATCGAGCTCCTCAGTCGTGCGATGTCTCAAATTGTGAAGCGTACCGATGACCCCATTTTGCGCAAAATCAGCCATGAATTTGTCGACTCCCTGGACGAAAACTCTTCCCTAACAAATCGATCGAGCGCTGATCCGATTTGATTAACTCCTCAATCATGACCAGTTCCCCTGTAAGTTCAACCGATAAACGGTTCTGCTCTCTTTTGGGACGTCGACATTAGTAACTGAAGTTTTGCAAATTTCAATAAAATCTTAACCCGACGCGTCAGCGAGGGGCCCGTGTGAATTTGATAATCTGCTGGATATGGTCTTTGAAAACCCGATTAAACGAATGTATATACAACCAGGGTTTATGTTTCACAGTGCAAATTTTCATGTGAAATAACAGTAGCCAACTGGTTTTAGAGTTAACCGAATTATTAATCAGAAGCCGTCCCCTCGCTGACGCGTCGGGTTAAGATACTCTCGATATTTCATACGCTGACTTCTCATTCGTTTTGAATTCCAGCGTTTTGCAAAACTTCAGTTAGTAATAAAAGATAGATCTTTAAGATGGAGAACTTGATAAAAAAGGCCGTTCATGAAGTTCATGAGCGGCCTTTCGATTCGAGTGAACTCATCAATTACTTCTTGTTGTTCGCAGTCACACCTTCCCAGTCATCAGTTCGGAATGGAGTTAGCGGTAGTCCAACGGTATTTTGTACATTGCAGACAGGGTTATCGGCCCAGGCGTAACGGACAGAAACCGGGTTCTTCACATTGTCGCTCCAGACTTCGATTTTGTTGTTGCCGTTGCCAACAATTTTAGCCTGGGCAGGCAGGAAGACACGATCTTCGCCTGCGATGGTGAAGCCGACTGGCTCGCGGACATCGAAGGTATCGAGTGCAGTCCCGACATCCTGGAAGGTGACAATGACATGATCGCCTTTGACTTCATGAGATTCATAACGTGGACTACGGGCGACTACATCGATCCCGTAATCCTGATTCAAGGCGAGTCGGGCCAATCGCATTGCAACATCCTGTTTGTTACGCGGATGAATATCGTCGGATTCGCCAAGATCGACAATGATCGCTTCGCCAGTGTTAGGAAGAGCAAGAGTCATCGTTTGAGCCTCACGCAATTCAGCCCATGAACTTTCTCCTGGGGCACCGGCTTCACGACGGAAGTCAGCCAGAGAAACCCAGTAGAACGGGAAGTCTCCCTGATTCCATTCTGCACGCCAATGCTGAATCATTAATGCGAACAGGTCGCGATACTGATACGCACGGTTCGCATTCGACTCCCCCTGATACCAGATCGCTCCTTTGATGCCGTAGCCGATGATCGGATGCAGGCATCCTCCAAACAGGTTACCGGGACGATGATTGCCAGTGAGAGGGTTTCGTGGAGCTCGCGGCTGACGAGGTTGTGGCTTACCTGCAGCTTTGGCGGCCTGGACTGCTTCCTTCCATTTCGCAAGTTGATCCTGATAGCTTTTTTTCACAGCCTCAGCATCGTAAGTGGCTTCGATGTTTTCCCAGTTTTCGACCAGTTCCGCAAAACGCTTGTCGTTATTCATGACATCCCGTTTGACCCAGGCTTCTGCTGAAGAGCCCCCCCAGGCATTGTCGATCAGTCCGACGGGGACGTTCAATGTCTGATGAATCTGACGTCCAAAAAAGTAGCCGACGGCTGAGAAATCGTTGACTGTGTCTGGAGAGCAGACTTTCCATTCGCCATCAAAGTTAGTTTCGTCTTCCTGTGAAGCACGATTGGGAACCGTGATTAAACGGATTTCAGGATAGTTGGCGGTCAGCCGCTCGAGGTCGGCATCGTTGGCGTTAGAAACCTGCCAGGCCATGTTGGATTGACCAGAGCAAACCCAGACTTCGCCGACGAGAACATCGCTGATCGTTTTTTCTGATGTTCCCGCAACAGTCAACTTATGTGGACCACCGGCTGGAAGTGGAGAGAGTTTGACCTGCCAGCGACCATCTTTGTCCGCCTCAGCGGAGTGAGATTGATCTCCAATTTTGACAGTGACTTTAGTACCGGGTTCATCCCAACCCCAAACTGGGTTTTCCAGATTGCGTTGCAGGACCATGTGATCCGTAAAAACATTCGGCAATTTTACATCGGCGCGTGACAATGACGGTACACACAACGACAATAATAACAGCCAGCAAGTCACTTTAATTTGCTTCATCAGTGTTCTCCTACAGTGAGTTAATTGGGATTGATTCCAGTATTGGAATATCTTTGGGTGGGGCACAGATTTTTTGAACGCACTCTGTGCAATGAACGATGCCAGGCTATCGAAACGATCATCGTACATTGGGTCAGACTTAATGTTTACAGCAAAACTCTATAGCTGACAACGCATCGAACCACATTTATTTGAGAGATTTTAAGGAAGATGACTGAGACCTACCGTCTGTCTGAAGAAAATCCAATGGGAGATTTTGACGAAGATGCTCCGGCATTACGTCGTGTCAGTTACGATCCAGCTTCTCGTAAGACAGAAAGAGAGTCGACAAATCCGACTACCACCTATGAAGATCTCCGCCGCTTCGACGCTCTGGATCTGTATCGAGGGTTGCTGTTGCTGACCATTGTGGCGGGAGCCTCGTTTCTCTTCAATTTTCAATTGTTGACCGCTCCCGGCAATCCTCCGATTTACTCCACGGGAGACTGGTTTTCCCGATTCTTATTCAACGCCCAGCCTTCCGATTGGGAAAGCCTGTACGGCTTGCATGTGATTACGGTTCGCGATTATCTGCTGAGCGGATTTCTCTTCGCGGCTGGCATATCGTTGTTCTTCTGGAAACGTAGGCGGGTAAGATTGCAGTGGCGGAAGCGGGAAATAGTTGGTCGGATCCTTTTCCGTGTTGTGCTTCTGATGCTGCTGGGAATATTTCTGCAGTCGTTGAATTCTGAAATGACTCGCTGGGTTTTTATCGATCCATTGACTTTGATTGGAATGGCGACTTTCCTCACTTTTCTGATTGCACGTGGGCCTGTCTGGTGGCAGGGTGTGCTCATCATAGCGATCCTGATTGGTCAATTTGCCTGGATCGAGCTTTCTGGTCCCATCACATACCCCGCAGAAGTGCAAGGGATTATGATCTCGGAATCTGAGCAGACTCCTGATCGAAAACCTGCCTGGGCAAAGCATAAGAATGTGGTTGAACTGTATGATCGTCAGTTTTTGAGTAATTTTCCGGGGCAACCTGATGCGGCATATCGGGAATCTGGACGAACAACATTCAATGTCCTCCCGGCGACTGTGCTGATGATGCTGGGCATGCTGACGGGGCAATGGTTTCTGAGCAGAAAGAAATCACGGTTTTTCAAAGTGCTGCTCTGCGGAGTGATGGGCATTATCTTGGTGCTGGCCGGAATTGGAGTTGATCAATGGCTTTGCCCGGCCATCGAACGGATACTTTCCACGTCGTGGGTGCTGTTGGCTGGTGGGTACAGTCTGCTCTTGTTCTCCGGGTGTGCATTCTTCTGTGAAGTCATTCATGCCAGTTTTCTGTTTGCACCACTGCGAATCCTCGGAAGAAACTCTCTGCTGATTTATCTGGCCAGCCTGGGATTTACAACGTGGTTGGGAAATCAACTTTTCAAACATGCTCAGCCATTTATGAGTACTTTGGCTGGAGGAGAAATGTCAGCTGAATTGACTATATTGATACAGATGCTGCTGGCATGTCTGGCAGCGGTATTGTTGGGCTGGTTTCTGAATCGACGTCGGTTTTATGTTCGGGTTTGAGTAAAACTCTCATTACACAAACGATTCTGTAAAATCTATCGGTGTTGAAAATTTGTGGGTTGCAGATTTGATATGTCAGGGGTATAGTTCGATGCAGATACCAATTTCTGATTTGAAATTGTGTCGATGCAGTCGGAATCAAGCGAGTAACGCGATTCAGGAAATTGGAGTGCGTTTTCCGGCTGGGTGGGGTTTTCGGGCAGAGCTAGGTCCTCTTGCAACTCCACTACTGATGTATCGCTGAACAGCGATGCATTCTGCTGCCAACCACCGGTTGAGTTGACCGCTCTGGAAAGCCGCTCGCGTTCGAAAGAACGCACCGAATACTGGAATTGTCTTGTTTGGCCAGTATTCACCCCAAAGCGGCGTTTGCTATGAGTTGAGTCCCACGACCTTCTTCTCTCAGGCTCGACCTGAGTTGCGAACTCCTGAGGAATCCGCGACCTGTTACCCTTATGTTCTGCACTGATGTATTCAGAGCTGATTTTAAAGAGGGTTTCCAACACTCCTGTTGTGTGTCCGTATTCTTCAAATCGACCCCTTTTTCATCGGTTATCCGAGCATGAACTGTCGTAGAGAGTCTACGTTCTGTTCCTGTCTAAACACTTTTGAGCTGAAAAAAAATCCAGCCGAGTGATCACGGAAATCGAGAACTCGTACTGAATCCATAATACTGCGTAAGGAACAATCTTGAAGACATTTGCTGAAATTGACTTAATTAAGCCCGTGCAGCGTGCACTTGCTGACGAAAAATACGAAACACCAACCCCAATTCAGGCTCAGACAATTCCTGCTGCACTGGACGGAAAAGACGTTCTGGGATGTGCCCAGACGGGAACTGGCAAAACGGCTGCGTTTGCCCTGCCGATTCTGAATCAACTCGGAAAACAGAACAAAAAAGCTCTGCGAAACCGACCTCAGGTCCTGGTTCTTGCACCGACACGCGAACTGGCCATTCAAATTGGCGACAGTTTCACAGTCTACGGCAAGCACCTGACCTTGAAACAAGCTCTCGTTTATGGCGGTGTCAGCCAGTATAATCAGGTGAGATCCCTCAATCGGGGAGCACACATTCTGGTCGCAACACCGGGCCGTTTGCTCGACCTGATGAATCAGGGTCATATCGAACTCGATCAACTGGAAATGTTCGTCCTCGACGAAGCCGACCGGATGCTCGACATGGGCTTCCTGCCGGACCTGAAACGGATCATCAGTAAGTTGCCTGAAAAACGACAGTCGTTGTTCTTCTCGGCGACCATTTCACCGAAAATCGTTGAACTGACACAAAGCCTGCTGCGAAATCCAGTCAGTGTGAATGTGACACCGGAAAAAACAAGCGTCGAGAAAATTGAACAGCGAGTCGTGTATGTCGAGCGGGGTAATAAACAACCGATGCTCGAACAGATTCTCGGAACTGATGGTGTCGATCGTGTGATCGTCTTCACCAAAACCAAACGAGGAGCCAATCAGGTTGCTGAAAAACTGCAACGCGGTGGCATTGCCTCGACTGCGATTCACGGCAACAAATCTCAGGCCGCTCGTCAGCGTGCCCTCGATGCGTTCCGTCGCAATAAGGTCAAAGTTCTGGTTGCGACCGATGTTGCGGCTCGCGGAATTGATATCGATGATATTACCCATGTTGTCAACTTCGACTTGCCGATTGAGCCGGAAAACTATGTGCATCGTATTGGCCGAACAGGCCGTGCGAATGCCGAAGGAACTGCTCTCTCGTTCTGTGCAGGCGATGAACGTCGCGAACTGCGTGCGATTGAACGCTTGATTGGTCAGAAACTTGATATCGATCAGGATCTTTCAGACCCGAATTCGACCGAACGAAATCCACCGGCTTCACAAGGCCGACGTCGTGGTGGCGGCGGATTCAGAGGTAAGCCTTCCGGCGGAAAATTCAATCCTCGGAAGCCATTCCGCAAATCGGGGGATAATTCCAGCGAAGGGGGACGTCCTTCAAAACGACGCAAACCGGCTCGCAAGGATACAAAGCGAAGTCCTAAAGTGAAGCAGTCGACTTAATCCACTGGTGTGATGATGTCTGGATTCATCACATCTTGTTATATTAGTTGTAGTGACCCTCTGCGAATTACTGATCTTTATCAGGAGAAACTTTATCGCTAAGAAACAAAACACATTCGCTAAGCGGCAACGCGAAATGGAAAAAAAATACAAAGCCCAGGAAAAACGAAAACGTCGTGAGGAGCGTAAAACTTCCGATGACGATCTCGTGACAAACCCGGGAGTGATCGACGAGCCGGATTTACCGGATGATGCGATCTAAGCATTTTTAATAGTGATTTGCGACACTTGGCAGATCCAACATTGTTGAATGTGTTCCTGAATAACTCAGCTGAGCTGTTGAATCCTCAGCAGCTATAACCAACACAACGCATCATTATTGAAGTGTTGATACAAGAATTGATCGAGCAGACAGCTCTTTACGAATTGTGATCTAAGAGGATCACAATTCAGGAATACTTCATTCCAACTGGCGATCAATGTGCTGTGAGTTTCTCACACACAAGCGACTATTTTACAGGATTTTTGGAGACAGAGATGGCCGAAGGCACAATCAAGCGGATCACAACCAAGGGATTTGGATTTATCGAAGACGGAACTGGCAAAGACATGTTCTTCCACAGCTCAGCCGTCGAAGGCATGAGCTTTGACGACCTGCGAGAAGGTCAACAGGTTTCTTACAACGTCGGCCAGGGCCCCAAAGGCCCACGCGCTGAAAATGTACGACCTGTCTAATTTCGATTAGACAGAATTGCCTGTTCAGCTTCAGTTGATCTTGGCGATGAATTGATGAAGACACCGTAAGTGTAATGCTTGCGGTGTCTTTTTATTGACAGGGGTGATGATATTGACTCTTGCGACAAGACATAGAATATGGCACAGTAAATAAGACAGAATTCCTGCTCAGAAACTGAGTGAATTTAAATATTCCAGAATCGAAACACATTGCAAAAGCCCATTAGCATAGTCTCAGGAATCGTGCTGGGGGTACTCATTTTCTGCGTCGAATATTATGCTCTGATTTCTCCTGAAGTTAATCTGATTCAAAATGTTAATCGCGGACTCATTCATGTCATCTTCGCAATCAGCATGTTTGTGGTCGGCCTCGCAATATGTAGCTTCAGCAAACAGCCTATTTGGTTGACTGTCTCGTTGATCATAACACACGCAGCATTTTTCTCATTGATTCCCATCAAAATCTATTTCCTGAGACCTGCCTTCATTCCCGAGTTTTTCATCACATACATCTGGGTTGTCGGAGGATGCTCTACCTATGTTGTCTGTTCGTTTCTTATATCGAGACTTCATAAATCGATAAAGAATTTTTGGGGTGAGTCAAAAGAGATGTGAGTTTATAAAAACAATTATGTATACGGAGGTGTAGTGGGATAAACCATCAAGCTTGATGAATCAGACTCGCTTGCATTGCAAATAAATGCGCGTGTGAGCACTTCGTCTGGCTGTTATTCCTTATGACCCTAAGGTCATTGCATTACAATTCAACATTTGCATTATTGTTCACTTGATTGCTCATTGCTTTGTTCTAGAATTCCAGCAAATTCCCTCCACTTTTTCTTGTTTTGAAAGCTGATAAATGAACTTAAGACGCGCCTTTACTCTTATCGAACTCCTCGTTGTCATCGCGATCATCGCTATTCTGGTCGCTTTACTGCTGCCTGCGGTTCAACAGGCCCGCGAAGCTGCTCGTCGGAGTTCCTGTAAAAACAACCTGAAACAGATCGGGCTGGCTCTTCAGAATTATCATGATACTCATTCGGTATTTCCTCCTGGGTTTATTCGCAATTCAAATACGACTGTACCTCGGTTCCCGAATTTTGGCTGGGCAGTTATGATTTTGCCTCAAATGGAACAATCTGCTCTTTACGATGCCATCGGAGCCGCTTCCAGCAATTTTGCTGTTGACTGGAATACGGATAATCAGACTCTTTTTGATCTGTCCAACTCGATTATCGATGCAAATCTCTGCCCTTCAGATCCAGGGGGAGCAATCAATACAGACTGGGGAATTAACACAACGCTCACTGGAAACCGAGCCGCCAAGTCGAATTATATGGCTAATGATCAGGCATTCGGCACCAATTCAAAAATTGCGATGCGTGACATCACTGATGGGACCAGTAATACCTTGTTTGTTGGTGAAAAGACCTCTCTGAATTCCTTTTATGCCGGAATCTGGATGGGAGCTCACAAATGGGGATCTGCGGATACCAACGTGACTTCAGAAAGCATCCTCGGTAAGGCCAAGGGAAATACAGGAACAGGCGAAGATTATCGTATCAACTTTGATGGCACCGGAACTTCAAACCCATCCAATCATCAGAAAAACACGTACTCCAGCCAGCATAAGGGGGGAGCTCAGTTTGTCTTTGCCGATGGAAGTGTGCACTTCCTCTCCGAGAACATCGACCTGGGAACTTATAACAACTTAGCTGATGAGCAGGACGGCAATGTCCTCGGCGAATTCTAATCGAGCTGGAAAATCGTATTCCCTGCCCACGCATGTCGTGGGCTTTTTTTATTGAGAGCTTATCTTTGCATAGGCTTATGATCAAAAGCGAATTTGTTTGCCTAAGTTGTGGTGATGCGTTCAACTCGATAGCTTAAAAGATGCGAACTATAAACACGATTCCTTTCAGTCAGGGTATAATCATGTTGGCAAAATTGATTTCGCTTCTAACAATCTCGCTGCTGTCTTTAGCAGTTACTCACGCAGATGAGCCCGTTCTCTTTGAGGATAATTTTAATAGTGGAATGTCTGAACAATGGCAAATTGTGGGGCTCTCATCTGACGATTACCGGATAAAAGATGGAGGGCTTGAATTTCGAGTGCAGAGTCACACCTATACTCGCGAATCACCAATGATCAAAGTCATACTCCCGTTCACATCCTCTAGTTCCGTGATCGCATCGGTGGATGTCGAAATTCTCGACAAATTCACCGCCTCCGACGAAATGGTGGGGATGTTTCTCATCGATGAAAGTGGACGGGAATTTAGAGCAACCAAAGCAAGAATCGATCGTAAGCTCCTCTTTGCACCTCCAGCCGTGAATTTCATTGGCGAAACAGGTCATGAAGATGACTTGAGCAATTATGCATATACCTATCATCCTGCCTCAGAGAAATCAGAGACCCTAAGGATTATCGTTCGCAGTCATTATGCCTATTTTCAGGTAGGTCCAAATGACAACGGCAAATACCAGAACTTTTTCTCTTCTGCGATCCGCAAAAATTCAAAAGAGAGGGGCTTCTGTCTTTGCGCAACAGGAGCTCCGGAAGGCGCCGAACATTGGGTTCGTTTCGACAACTTCCGGGTGACTCAAAAAGGGAAGTAAGTTGATGTCTGATTTTATTGAAAAAGCCAGCTCATATTCGAACTGGCTTTTTTATTCCATTCAGACATTTGGACTTGCCTGAGTCTTATTGAGATTAGAATTCACCAATCACATTACCATCCTGAATTCCACCGAGATAAATCCAGGTCTGATGGTCGATATTCTCGCTGATGAAGCGGACGCCGCCGTCCCCCATGGCAACCTGAACACCACCTTTGTGTTGACTTCGTGCTGCAAACATGCCTTGGTTATCGAAAGTCTGGCATCCAGAACATTGAATCACATTCGGGTAAGTCGAGTTCGGCGTCAACAGAGTATTGAAGGCTGTCAATCCATGATTACCGATGGCCCAGTTTCCGCCGACATAGCCGTTAGTTAGGGCGCTGCCTCCGTTCTTGGCGGTGAGTCCCAGTTGCCCCCAGGCATTGATCTGAGCAGGTGTCAGGAAAGAACTGGGTGTTCCACCAGGTTTCGCAATGTCTTTAATCGCGTCGGCATCAGAAATTGCAGTCGCAGAATTGTTTCCGTCCCCTTTAATCAGTTCCGAAGCAGCGATGACATTTGAAGTTCCATCAGTGATATCTCGGAATGAAATCCGTTTTCGGTAATTGAACATCCCCACTTGGTCGGCTGTTCCAATATTATAAAAGACCGAGGGACCAGCTGAGACGACATAGTTGTTTCCGGGACCATTGTTATATCCACCCCCATTCGGGATGGCATTTGGATCTGATGGGCAGAGGAATGCAGCAATCGTATTCTGTTTTGCAGTGTTGTTGACACCTTCATCAGCCATCAAGGAAAAGTTGAACTGATCGTACAGTGCACTTTGCTCTAAGAAGGGGAGGAGCATTGCCTGAGCCGAAAATCCGCGGTAAGCATTGCCACCCACTTTTTCGAAGTTAGCCCGTGGGAAGACACTATGGACATCGTGATAGTTGTGCATTGCCAGAGCCAATTGCTTCAGATTGTTCTTGCAAGAACTTCTTCGAGCTGCTTCGCGTGCCTGCTGAACGGCAGGCAACAACAATGCCACCAGAATAGCGATGATAGCGATAACTACTAGCAATTCGATTAAGGTAAATCCACGTCTGGCCGAAAAGGCATGTTTCATTTTGACAGCTCCATATAGTAGTAAGAATTCAACCCCTGTAAGGATGCGGACGTTCATCATTCGTCAGGGGTATTTGTGTAACAAAGCCGTAATCAGTACGACATTTTTGTTCGGGAAGATTACTGCGGGCAGACAAGCAATCACTCTACGCGAGAGCAAATCTGTCCATGATGGAAGGACTTTAAATTGTGGGGATAATTGAATATCTCATTTGAAAGTACTCGATCCAATCAATGATATGTCAACTATGCATCCAAGTACATATACTTATAGGTAGTTTTACTGAGATCCAAAGAAATTTCATGAGATTTGCAGTTAGTAACTGCTAATACAGTGTGCGCATGGACAATTTCTTGCTTTGCGCGGAAGCATCGACACTTCATCAATTGTATTATTAGTACCTCCAGACGTAAAAAAGCCAGCTCATTTTGGAGCTGGCTTTTTATGACTTCACTTCTCTGTCTACTTAATTATGCCTGGAAGCTGCTTCCGCAACCGCAGCTTTTGACGACGTTTGGATTGTCGAACGAGAAGCCTCGTTTTTCCAAGCCGTCGTAGTAGTCGATGGTTGTGCCGTCCAGATAAAGCATGCTTTTCTTGTCGACAGCGACGGTCACGCCGTGATGTTCGGAGATGTCGTCGTTAGCGTTGTCGATTTTGTCATCCAGAGCCAGATTATACTGGAATCCACTGCAACCGCCGGCGCGAACGCCGATGCGAAGTACGGTGGTTTCGGCTGTAGTCTGTTCTGTAAGAACTCGTTTGATTTCGCTGGCGGCCTTTTCGGTAACTGTAACTGCCATGGCATCACTCTCCTGTGTTGAAATGAACCTTATCTTCACCCTGTAACTTCGCCTGAAAACCCCAAATGCAGGTGTTCGCTAAGCGCGGACAGGGAGCGTCTTTTGTTTCAGTCTGCATTATAGACACGAAAGTCCCAGAAGTCCAAGCCCTTTCTGGAATTCCGAGAAGAGAGTTGTCAGGAATGGAATGGAGGCTTCCTTCCATTAAATCCACAAGCACGCAGCATAAGCGAGTGTGCTAAATCATGGAGACACAATCGCTTACGCTGCGTGCTGGCGTTCTCTGGTTTGATTCTTGAACCCATCCATGAATATTAAAATGTAATGAACATGTTCTAAACGCAGCTTTTGGCGTTTCGGGAATTCTGGGGATCTGATATACCTTTGAAACCGAACGAAATTACCACCCAGGTATTAGACGCAAGGAAGCGCATGATTGATCACGCCGCCTCTGTTTGTCCGCCACGTTCCCGCGTGACGTTTCCCAAGGTTTTCGTCCTCGATACTAACGTCATACTTCACGACGCTAACTGTATCCGCAAGTTTGAAGAGAACGACATCGCCATCCCGATGACGGTTCTCGAAGAACTCGATCGCTTCAAGAAAGGGAATGACGACATTCACTTTCAGGCCCGACAGTTTCTGCGAACGCTCGATAATCTTACTGGTGATGTCCTCTCCGACGAAGGAGCCTCGCTTGGGGAAGGATTGGGACACATTCGGGTCATTCTCGGCGGTCCACTGCATTCGCGAATCAAAAATATTCTCTCTCCGGAAGTCCCCGATCATCGGATTCTCAGCTCAGCTTTATTGGTTCTTGATCAAATCAATGATCGACCGGTCATTCTAATCAGCAAAGACACGAACCTGAGAATGAAGGCCAAAGCGGTTGGACTGGTCGCTCAGGATTACAGCAACGATAAAGTCGAAAGCTTCGACAAACTCTATTCCGGCAAACGGCGTATTGATGGCGTGGAATCAGAGCTCGTTGACCGCTTTTATACGGGACACGGTACTGTTCCAGCCGATGAAAATGGCCCGCCAATTGTGGCACCGATCGCGAACGAAAACTTCATCATTCGTAATGGATCAAAATCTGTCCTGGCTTCTTATACAGCCGAGGACAACTCGTTTCATCGCGTCGAAAAAACATCCGCCTACGGCATCACTCCCCGAAATGCCGAGCAGGCCTTTGCGATTCGTGCACTGCTCGATGATAAAATCAAACTGGTCACATTGGCCGGGAAGGCAGGTTCGGGGAAAACGCTGGTCGCACTGGCGGCTGCGTTAGAGCAGCGACAAAACTATCGCCAGATTCTGCTAGCTCGTCCGATTGTGCCGTTGAGCAATCGCGATCTCGGCTACCTGCCGGGCGATGTTCAAGCGAAGCTCGATCCTTATATGCAGCCATTATTTGATAATCTGACCGTTATCCGACATGAAAATCAGCATCAGGCTGCCGGCGATAAAATTCAGGAACTGCTCGACACGAAAAAGCTGGAAATCACACCGCTGGCTTACATTCGCGGGAGAAGTCTGCAGCGTATCTTTTTCATTGTCGACGAAGCCCAGAATCTGACGCCGCATGAAATCAAAACGATTATCACGCGGGCAGGCGAAGGAACGAAAGTCATCTTTACGGGTGACATTCATCAGATCGATCACCCGTATCTGGATGCGCTCTCAAACGGCTTCAGCTATCTGATTAACCGCATGGTCGGCCAGCCGTTGTATGCTCATATCGGCCTGGAAAAAGGCGAACGAAGCCAGTTGGCCGAGATTGCCAGCGATTTGCTGTGATTTTATACTATGCAATTTGACATGCAGTTCGTCTAATTAAGGCTTAATATTATATCTTTCAGTTAGATTTTGATGAACGATCGAATTGTATATGGCAGTCCCAAAATATTCTTTTAGTGAAGATTTCTCAATTCATGGGACATGGTGGCGCCCCGGCGGTAAATATCGTCAACATGGGAATTTGCATAAAAGTGATCACAAAATACAACTCGATCTAATTGGTGCATTTGATGATTTAGAGGAGCATCCTTTAATTCACAACTTTCCAGACGTTGATTTATCAGTGATACATGGTTTGACTGTTGATCAAACGCCGATTTCCCTTTTAAATTCATTCTATACAAATCAAAAAAGCACTTTGTCTCTTAATTTACCAATTAAAGTAACAAGTTCAAATATCTGCTGCAACGCTGTTATCCATGGAGCTTTTTTAAATTCTGTAGATTCAGAGTGCTTTTCTAGTTGTAGAGTATCATTTCCAAATTTTGACCGATGGTTAAATGATTTACCATTTTCGGTTGAAGCTGATTTACCTGAATTTATTGATTTGAAATACACACACCCTGAACCTAGAATATTTAAAATTGATGAGAATATTGGGGACATAGAATTTAAATCAATAGTCAGTTACCCACCGATAGAGTGGGATGAATTCACTATAACTAATAAGACATTCATTACAATAAAACCCATTAAACCGCGAAGCTTTGATTGGTTTATCGAAGTCTGTTGTCAAATTGAAAGAATGTTTACATTATTTGTGGGCAGTGTGGTTCAGTTTTCGAATTATGAATTATCATTGGCAGATAATCACGATGAGGCAACTGCCTACTTTAGAAGAAAAAGTATTGAACAATCACCACTAAATCCGTTTGAATTTACATGCAGGTATCCAGATGTTCAAGATTGGTTTCCCGTTTTTATGAGGACTTGGCTCACATTACCTTCAGAGGTTCAGCACGCACATCGCTTAGTGTTTACAACACTTGAAAGTCCCGCGCCTTTCATGGAGTCGCGATTCTTACCTCTTGTTCAAGCGGTAGAAGTATTTTCTCGTTCTACTGACACTAAAACAATTCTTGAGAAAAGTGAATTTCGTAAAATACGTGATTTAGCAATAGATGCACTACCAAAAAGAACTCCAATGAAATTTGTTGAATCACTAAAAAGAAGTTTCCAGTTTGCTAATGAACCTACGCTTCGTGATCGCTTTCATTATTTAATTAAAGGCTTGGATCCAGAAACGGTAAAACTCTTTTGTGTAAATCCTGAAGAATTTGCAAAAGGGATAGTGAAAACTCGCAATCAGTTAGTTCACTATTCTGATTCAAGTAAAGGAGTTTTAGAAGGTAATCAACTACACTGGGCAACCTTCAAACTTAAGACAATGATCAGTATTCTTATGTTGTGTAAGTATGGTATTCCTGAGGCAAATGTACGGGAGCTTATTAAAAAGAATCATGATTTCTCATCTGGAAGAAGAGTTTGGGAAAATGTTCCAGAAGTCAGTTAATTTTCAGAAATATGAAAAGTAATGCCACTAACTAAAATTAATATACTTTTCAATTACCCGATGTCGCGTATTCCTGAAGTTCTTCGAGCGAGACGAATTCCAATTTCGCCGTGTGCGTCGCTTCGGGGACGACTTTGGGAGCATTGCCGGCTTCCCAGGCTTCTTTCCAGCGGACGGCACATAAACACCAGCGGTCGCCAGGAGTTAAGCGTGTATCCAGAGAATCTCGAAAAGTTGTCTGGCTGGTGTAGCCACACAGGGCGAGTTGGATTATTTCAAATGGCTATACAAAGAGAATGTTTTTTCAAGGAACGCGAGAATAAAATCAATCACCAACAGCAAACCTCATGTGGCTTCGCCACACACGTAGCCGCTTTGTATCAACCTGATGTCCCTGCAAACACAACTTTATAAGATTTATGCAGATTCAAGGAATGAGGTCCAATTCTACTGAATAATATACTCAACTACGATACCAACTCCGGTGTCTCAACAGGCTTGCTAACCGGCTTTTCAACCGGCACCGGCTGTCTCACAAACCACTGCGAGATGTCATCAAAGAATGTGTAGAGTACAGGTATCGCCAGCAGGGTCAACAGGAGTGACAGGGTTTGTCCGCCGACGGCGAGGACGGCGATGGAGCGGCGTTCTTCGGCTCCGGGGCCGGTGGCGATTAAGAGGGGGATCAGGCCGGCGACGAAGGAGAGGGTGGTCATCAGAATAGGGCGCAAGCGGTCGCGGTTGGCCTGCATGATGGCGGGGTGTCGTTCCAGGCCTTCGCGTCGCAGGGCGTTGGTGTGATCGATCTGCAGAATGGCGGCTTTCTTCACCACGCCGAACAACACCAGAATTCCGAGCGCGGAATAGAGGTTGAGCGTTTCGCCGCCGAGATGCAGGCTCAGTAATCCGAACGGTACTGCGAGGGGGAGTGAGAGCAGAATGACGAGCGGATAGATCATGTTTTCGAACTGAGCCGCGAGAACGATATACATGAAGATAAACGAGAGCACCATCGTCCAGGCGAAATCTTCGAGTGTTCGTTCCAGTTCCCGTCCGCCACCAAGGACGAGTGTGTTGAATCCCTCCGGAATGCCAATTTCTTCAGCCAGAGCGTTCATGGCATCGATGCGATCTCCCAGAGCATACCCACTGGCAATATTCGCACGCACGGCGACCATACGTTGACGATTCAAACGGTCGATACGAGAAGCGGCCTCGCTGAATTCAAAATTGACGACATTATCGATGCGCGTTAACGGCGTGCTCGACCTGTCAATCGTCTCATTGATCGCTTCCTGAGATGCGGTGGGATTGGCCCGCACGTACAGCTGAGAAATCGACTGCACATCGTCCCGGTCGATGCCGACGAGACGGAGTTCAACATCGTAAGCATCATCGACAGTCCGGTCGCGGTAGCGGGAAACGCGATCATCCCCACCGACTGCAACGCGAAGTGTATCGGCGATTTCCATCACATCGATTCCTAATGCAGCCGCCCGTTCACGATCGATCTGCACGAGCAGTTCGGGGTTATCAATCTGCAGAGTGGAATAGACATCGACGATGCCGGGGATCTCTTTGGCTCGATTCCGCATTTCAGTACTGAAAGCGAGCAAGCTGTCCATATCGGGACCGGTTATCGAAAAGTCGATATCGACCGGAGCTCCTTGCCGGAGGGATGTTAAATTGCGAACGGAAACTCGGACATCAGGAATCGTGTTGAGTCGTTTACGAACCTCGGCCATTTTCTCGCGCTGGGTGAAGTTGCCTCGAAATGCGGCCTGAAAGTCGCCACGGAGTGCGCCTGCGAAAAAACGCCCTAATGAAAATGTTCGTTCTTCACTATCGGTAAGCCGGACGAAAATCCCGGCTCGATTGACCTCACCGAAGCCACGTGAGCCGGCACTGACGAGAATCGTTTCGATGCCGTCGATCTGCATCAATTCGTCTTCGGCCTGCAGGACGACTTCCTTCGTCGATTTAAGTGTCGATCCCTGCTTGGCTTCCATGCGCACTTCAAACTCAGATTCATCCACATTGAGCGGAATATAATCCTGCTTCACGAGATGATAGAGCGGCACATTGCTGTAAATAACGGCGACCGAAACCAGCAAAACCAACCAACGGCATTTGAGAGAGACTCGCAGCATCCATAAATATGCTGTCTCCATCCAGTGATAAAAACCGGTTCGGGAAGAAGGGCCATCAGGATTAGGCATACCGGGCTTGAGCAGTTTGCTGCACATCATGGGAGTGAGTGAAAAGCTGACGAGCATCGAAACCAGAATCGCTACAGTGGCTGTCAGGCCAAATTGATAAAGCAGTCGTCCTGTCACGCTGGAAAGGAATGAGACGGGCAGGAAGACAATCACCAATGAAATCGTGGTCGCGAGCACCGCCAGGCCAATTTCTTTCGTGCCGACAATCGCAGCCTGTGTCGGATTCATCCCCTTTTCTTCAATGCAGCGAAAGACGTTCTCCAGTACAACAATCGCATCGTCAATTACAACGCCGACCATCAAGACGAGTGCGAGCATCGTCACATTGTTGAGTGTGAAGCCAAACCATTTCATAAATGCGAACGAGGCGATAATCGATGCGGGAATTGCGACTGAGGCGATGATGGTCGAACGCCAGGATCGCATGAATATGAGCACGGTAATGCAGGCGAGGATACTGCCGGATATGAGGTGATGTTCGATTTCTTCCAGAGCCGCCACGATGTAGCGGGATTGATCCTGAATGATGGAAACTTTCACATCCGGAGGCAGCAATTCCTGACTGCGGGGCAACAACTTTTTCAGGCCTTCAATCACAGCGACCGTGTTTTCGCCCGATTGTCGTTGCACCAGTAGCACGACAGCTGGGGCCTGATTGAGACGGGCGACGGTGCGGACTTCTTTGGTTCCGTCGGTCACTGTGCCGAGATCGCTTAGGCGAATTGGGGTGCCGTTGACGGATTCGACAACGAGGTCGTCAAACTTTTCCGACTCATCGACACGACCCATCGTGCGCATGGCTCGCTCTCGTAATCCCTGATCAAATCGCCCGCCGGGAACTTCGGTGTTCTGTCTCTGGAGGGCATCGCGAACTTGCAGGATCGAAAGGTTATAGGCGGCCAATCGATCGGCTTCGACATCGACTTGCACCGCACGATCCGCAGCTCCGGCGATGGAAACTTCACCGACACCGGGGGAGGATTCAATCACGTTTTTGACATAACGATCGGCAAACAGATACAGCTCGCGTGCAGTTCGTGGGCCGGAAACGGTCAGCGTCATAATTGGAGACGATTCCAGATCCCGCTTCTGGACGACGGGTGGATCGATATTAGGAGGCAGCTGATTAATCACACTGGCGACGGCATCGCGAACATCCTGCGTAGCCGGGTCGATTTCGCGTTCGAGATTGAAAGTAATGATGACGAACGAACGGCCGTCGCGGGAGATGGATCGCAGTTCATCGATCCCCGCCACCGTTGCAACGGCATCTTCAATAACTGAACTGACTTCCGATTCGACTTCCTGAGCAGCGGCTCCAGGGTAGTTTGTTCTGACATAAATCGAAGGCATGTCCATGTTGGGAAAGCGATCGACACCCAACTGAGGAAACGCGACGACGCCAGCCACAACCAATGCCAGAATCAGCATCAGAGCGAACACAGGTCGCTTCACACAAACTTCTGCTAACCAGTACAAATTGGATTCCTCTGACTTTTATTGTCGAAACAGTCTGGTCATTTCATACATTTCGAGAGCGCCCCGCCACCCGCTGCTTTCCAACAGGGAGAGGGAACTTTACGATGATTTGTCTTCTTCTACTTTCTCCTCTGGTTTGGCATCGGCCATCACGCCCGCTTGTCCCCCCTTGGCATTGCCGAGGATGACATCCCCCGGTTCCAAGCCTTTCAGGATCCGCACCAGGCCTTCCCGACGATCTCCCAGCAGAACTATTTGTTCACTGACTTTACCCTCGACCACTTTCCAGACTTTTTCCGAGCCCGCAAACTGAACGACCGCATCAACGGGAATGACGACGGCCTGAGCATCTGGATCGACAATCACGCTAGCCTCAGCAAACAGACCGGCTCGCAATATCCCCTCGGAATTTTCCACAACCGCTTCAAACATTAGTGCTCGGCTCATTTGATCGAGCAAAGGGCTGATACGGGTAACATTTGTTTTTTGAGGATCAGAAATCGATTCAATTTCAAGTTCGACCGGCTGGCCGATATTAATCATTTGAGACAATCGTTCCGGGACTGTGCCGCGATAACGAAGTTTGTCGACGCGAACGAGGACAACCAGCGGGTCTCCCACTTTGACATAGGTTCCGGGTGCAACTATCCGACGCTGTACTACCGCATTGAACGGAGATTTAAGGACGGTATTCGCCAGATCTTCTTTGGCCAGTTCGTACATCGCCTGCTGGACACTGATATTGGCAATCTTCTCCTGCACACTGTTTAACGAAGAATCATATCGAGCGGCAGCAACTCGCTCGGCGGAGGCGATCTGATCGTATTCGGCTCTGACTATTGCATTTTGAGCAAGCAGTTCATCGGCTCGTCTTAAGTTGGCAGTGGCTTCATCCCATAACGCCCGTTGTTCTTTGACGGGTGGAGCATTAACTGGCTGAAGTTTTTCGATGGGATCATCCGGCTTGAGTCCGACAGCCGAGCGTGCTTGCCGCAGTTGAGCCTCGGCCTGATCAACCATCAGTTTGAAATCGTCCTGATATACAGTGACCAGCGGTTCGCCAGCGGAAACAACATCTCCCAGGTCGACATGCACATCGACCACACGACCTTCAACTTTTATTCCCAGCGTGGCGACTTCATCCGGAAACAGACTCCCCTGACTCCGCACGATTCGCGGCCAGTCCATTTCTGATACGGTAATCGTTTCTGCTTCAATTACAGGTAATTCAGTCGATTTAGCAGAACTTTTCGGAGCTTCTGATTCGGAACAGCCAATCAGCATCAGCGCAATAAGCAGGAAGTATCGGGGCATGATAGTCACAAGTCGTCAGGCAGGGTGGATACGAGGCGTGGCAGTCTTTCCAAACATAGCCTAATGTCTAATCAATGTCTATGAATTTGTAGTTATTGGGCCATCGATACTTTAATAAACCGGTCTTATTGGATTTTGTTCCGATTCGCATCGTATGTCCACCAGATAAGGAGAAGTGCTACGGTTTGATTTTTTCGCTAGTGCGATACTATTAACCACATGAGCATGACATCGACATCACCAGTGACCGTTTCGGAATTGACGCGGGAAATCCGCGATTTGTTGCAGGCGAATTTTGACAGTGTCGCTTGCGTGGGCGAGGTCTCGAATTTGATTCTGGCTCGTTCCGGGCATCTCTATTTTACGCTCAAAGATGACAAAGCTCAGATTTCAGCAGTCATGTGGAAGAGCAGGGCGGAACGGCTCAAGTTTGATTTGCAGGATGGTCTCGAAATCGTAGTCATGGGGCCGATCGAAGTTTATCCACCCCGCGGAAGTTATCAGCTGATTGTCGAGCAAGCCTTTCCTCAGGGGATTGGCCCACTCGAACTCGCGTTTCGACAACTGCAGGAAAAACTGGCCGCCGAGGGGCTGTTCGATCCCGATCGAAAAAAAACACTTCCTCGCTTTCCACGCAAGATCGCACTGGTCACAAGCCCAACAGGGGCGGCTGTTCGCGACATGCTGCAAGTACTGACGAAACGCTGGTCACTCGCGGAAATTATTGTCGTACCTGTTCCCGTACAGGGAGCAACCGCTGCTCCCAAGATTGCCCAAGGAATTGAATTGGCGGGCAGAATCCCCGATCTCGATTTAATCATCACGGGCCGCGGCGGGGGAAGCCTCGAAGACTTGTGGCCTTTCAATGAAGAAGTAGTCGCCCGAGCGATTGCCGCTTCGGAGATTCCGATTATCAGTGCGGTTGGTCACGAAATTGATGTCAGCATCGCCGATCTGGTCGCCGACCGTCGCGCATTGACGCCGACCGAAGCAGCTGAGATGTCGGTTCCCGATCAGGCCGATCTCCTCAGCTTTCTGAGCGAAACCCGGGGACGTTTGCGGCAACTTCTGATCAATCAAGCCCGGCAGGCTCGTTTCGCGATTGAATCACTGGCCAACCGTCGGTTGTTTACCAAGCCAGGCGAGTTGTTCAGCGATGTCCGCCGCAAGCTCGATGAACTCGATGAACAATTGAATCGGCGGATGAGAGATCGATGTGAGCAGAGCCAGTCCCGTCTGCAACTGATCGCGTCTCAACTTGAGGCCTTAAGCCCACTTCGTGTACTGGCACGAGGTTACAGTTTGACACGCGATGCCGAAACTGGAGCAACTCTCCGCTCGGCGGATCAAGTTGAAATTGGCCAGACCGTTAAAACCAAACTCGCAACCGGAGAAATCACCTGCGAAGTCAAGCAGCGGGAACTTGCGAGTAAATAACAAGTACAGGGAACACTTTACAAGCACGAAGCGCAAGCGAGTGTGTTTATCATCATTACAAGTCAACACACTCGCTTGCGCTTCTTGCTTGTATAAATATTACTCATCAGGGTTCAAGTAAACGAAATTGATCATGGCAAAAAAGAAAACTACACCTAAACAGGAAATGCCCACTTTTGAAGAGGCACTCTCTGACCTGCAGACGATCGTCGGGCAACTTGAAGAGGGAGAACTCGGCCTGGAAGAATCCCTCGAACAATATGAAAAGGGGACCGGACTTCTGCGTCAATGCTTCTCGGTATTGAAGAATGCTGAACAGCGAATCGAACTGTTAACCGGAGAAGATGCTGAGGGGAATCTGGAAACCGAACCTTTCGACGCGTCCGCGACTCTTGATCAACGGGAACAATCAGCCGGTCGACGCAAACAGAACAAATCGGCTTCCACAAAAGAAGACGAAGCCGCCGGTCGAAATCTGTTTGGGGAATGATTGCTTTCCAATCGACTCTGTAATTCACTTTTTGAGATGACTATGAAATCGATCGAAAAATTATTCCGTCCCGCTGTTCAAGCACTTGAGGGATACATCCCCGGCGAGCAGCCTCAGGATGCGGGCTGGACGAAACTGAATACAAACGAGAACCCGTTTCCGCCGACACCTGCAGTCGTGGCCGCAATGCGGGAAGCGGCTGAATCGTCGTTGAATAAATATCCCGATCCCCTCGTCACCTCGTTCCGCAAAGCGGCTGCGGAATTGTTTGATGTCGATCCCGAATGGATCATCCCCGGCAACGGCAGCGACGAGATTTTAACAATTCTCTTCCGCACTTTTGTCGATCCTCATGAGACCATCGCATTTCCCTATCCCAGTTACGTGTTATATGGCACGCTGGCCGAAATTCAGGGTTCGAAGTATAAACATCTGGCTCTCAATGCCGACTGGTCACTCACAAGAGAGGCGATCGCAACCGCGAAGCAGCAGAAGATGGTACTGATTCCCAATCCGAATTCGCCGTCGGGAACTGTCTGGACAACTGAGGAAATTCTGGAACTCGTCCCTGAACAAGGGGTCCTGGTTCACGATGAAGCGTACGGCGACTTCAGAACGGAATCAATTTCTCGAAACTTACTCGATAGTGATGTCGGCAAGCAGATTATTGTGACTCGTACGCTGAGTAAGTCTTATTCATTAGCTGGCATTCGCTTTGGTTTCGCTGTTGCTCACCCGGAAGTGATTGCCGGGATGCGAAAAGTCAAAGACAGTTATAACTGTGACGCGATTTCAATTGCAGCCGCGACCGCTGCCATTAAAGATCAGCAGGGCATGCGGGAGCATGTCGAGACCATCCGTAAAACTCGCCAATCTTTAACGGCCAGCCTGGCAAAACTTGGCTTCCATGTCCAACCCAGCCAAGCCAACTTTGTCTGGACGACGCACCCCGAACGCTCCCATGCCGAGATCTTTGAAGCACTCAAGAAACGAAAAATCCTCGTCCGCTTCATGAAGTTCCCGAATGCCGGGCCAGAACTCGATCAACTCGTCGATGGTCTGAGAATTACGATAGGTACTGACGAGCAGATCGCCACACTCGTCAACGCCCTGCAGGAAATTATGTAGTTCACGAGAGAATTCATGTCCCATTCCATTCGACTGATTGGCCCTTGGATCGTGCAACCGCAAAACGGTTTACGGTTTGTCGACCAGAAGGGGGATTCGACAGCGAGTCGACGCATCAAGATGCCTGCCTCGTGGACAGAACTCTTTGGGACAACATCCGGTAAGGCAACATTCACGCGGACTTTCAACTCCCCCACAGGCATCGACAAGCAAACTCTCATAATATCCCTGGAAGAACTCCACGGCTATGGAACGGTAAGTTTCAACGGTGAGCAGCTCATCGAATTTGGTATGGATGATCAACGATTGCAGATTGATGTTACCAGTCAACTTGTGTTGAATAACAAAATTGTTGTGGAGATGGTTTGCGATCCTTCGGGGCATCCACTGTGCGGATTGCATCGCCCGGTGATCCTGGTGATTGAAGAAACGTAATCCTTTTTACAAGCACGAAGCGCAAGCGAGTGTGTCATCACGCTAATCTACACACTCGCTTGCGCTTCGTGCTTGTACACATGTGGGGCTCCATGCGAAATTTGGAAACGTGATTGACCCTTCAATCGTTTTGACATTTCTTGAGTTTCAAGCCACAATGCAATTACTCATCAATTGTCTTGATTTATCATTCAACTGATGAGAAGACTCGCTCGAAGACGACCAGACCGTCCTTATTGCCCCTCAGTGAAGGTTACTCCTATGACGTATCATCAATCACTCAGCCGTCGAGGTTTTCTGCAAGGTTCTGCTGCCCTGGCCGCGTCCCTTCCTATGCTCGGCTACGCCATGCCTGTTCAATACGACTCTCTTCAGGGGAGATTCTACAAGACCCTCAAAATCGGCATGGTTGGCGTGAAGGGCTCGCTGGTCGATAAGTTTCGAGCCGCTAAAGATGCTGGATTTGATGGCATTGAACTCAGCGCTCCCGGCTTCAATATCGATGAAGTTAATCACGCCATTCAGGAAGTTGATTTTCCTGTCGATGGAAACGTTTGTGCGGGGCATTGGGGAGTGCGACATACAGACCCAGACCCTGCCGTCCGAGCTGAAGCCCTGAAAACTCTCAAGCAGGCCTTACGGGATACACACGCCATCGGAGGGCATACGGTTCTATTGGTTGTTGGACATGGAAAAGATGGAACCCCCGAGGAATGCTGGGATCGTTCCGTCGAGAACATTGCTCAGGCGGTTCCGCTGGCTGCAGAACTCGGTGTTCACATTGCCATTGAAAATGTCTGGAATCAATTCTTGTACGATCACGACGGCAACGAAAAACAATCCGCCGATTTGTTCATCAAATATGTCGATGAATTCCATTCCCCATGGGTTGGCATGCAGTTCGATATTGGCAACCACTGGAAATACGGAAATGCAGCCGAGTGGATCGAGCAACTCGACCATCGCATCATTAAACTTGATGTGAAAGGCTTCTCCCGCAAAGACGATAAGTTCACAAAAATCGGTGAAGGCGATATCGACTGGCCTGCGATTCAAAAAGCTCTGCTGAAAATCAATTTCCAGGGCTGGTGTGCCGCCGAAGTCGGCGGAGGGGATTTGGAACGCCTCAAAGAAGTCTCTGCGAATATGGACAAAGCTTTTGGTTTGGTTTGATATAGCACCTATGAAATGGGATGGGATGGCCTGGATTTGTGCGCCTTGGCCATCCCTTATTTAAAACTCTGTGATTAATAAAATACTCCGATACGAAATCTATTTGAAAAATGAACGAACGTTACGAACAACTTGTCAGTCAATTGCACAAACTCGCACTCCTCGGCTCCACAGGCAGCGTCCTAGGTTGGGAGCAGGAAACTTATATGCCTGAAGGCGGGGCGGAACTGCGGTCGCAACAGCTCAGTCTGCTTGCCGGCATGGCTCATCAGGCGGCGACCTCTTCGCAACTGGGCGAGATTCTCGACGAACTCTCCACGGAAAAGTTTGACGATCCGCACTGCCCAGAAGCAGTCAACATTCGGCAGGCCAAACGGGAATTTGAACAAGCCACCAAACTCCCACAACGACTCGTCGAAGAGATGACCCGTGTAACTGCCTTGTCTCAACAAAAGTGGAGTCGTGCTAAGAAAGCCAACGATTTCAAATCCTTCGAGCCTTGGCTGCAGCAGGTCATCGATCTAAAACGGGAAGAAGCCCAGTGCCTGCGAAATGGCGATGGTCCACTCTACGATGCCTTGCTCGATCGCTACGAACCGGAAATGACGACCGCTCAGGTGCAGGAAACGTTCCAGCCGTTGCGGGAAAAGCTTGTTCCACTGGTTGCTGAAATTGCTGAGGCTTCCAATCGTCCCGATGCCTCCATAGTCTCTCGCAACTTCCCCGCTGAAGAGCAGAAGAAGTTTGCAGCCGAGGCTGCTAAGGCAATTGGCTTTGATTTCGAACGTGGCCGCATCGATGAATCTGCTCATCCTTTCTGCAGCGGTTTTGGCCCTGGCGATTGTCGTTTAACGACCCGTTACGATGAAAACTTCTTCAACATGGCCTTCTTCGGCACCTTGCATGAAGCTGGTCATGGTCTGTATGAACAAGGCTTGAATCCAGAAGCCTTCGGCTTGGGAATGGGTTCATCTGTCTCGCTCGGAATCCACGAGTCGCAGTCCCGTATGTGGGAAAATCTGGTCGGACGCTCGCACGCCTTCTGGAAACATTTCTACCCCCAGGCTCAGGCTCACTTCCCGACCGCCTTGAAGGATGTGTCGCTCGATGACTTCTATCGGTCGATCAATGTCGTCGAGCCCTCTTTCATTCGTGTTGAAGCCGATGAGGTCACTTACAACCTGCATATCATGCTGCGATTTGAATTGGAGCAGATGCTGATCAGCGGGGAATTGAACGCCGCTGAGGTGCCGGACGTCTGGAACGAGAAGTTCGAAACCTACCTCGGCATCACCCCTCCCGATGACACTCACGGCTGCCTGCAAGATGTGCACTGGTCAGCCGGTCTGATTGGCTACTTCCCAACCTACGCCCTGGGCAACGTCTACGCCTCCCAATTCTACGCCGCAGCCGGAGACCAACTCGGAGACCTCTCCCTCCAGTTCAAACAGGGTAAGTTCGACACACTGAAAACCTGGCTCAACAAAAACATCCACGAACGAGGCCAGCAATACCCGGCCGCCGAACTCGTCAAAGTCGTCACCGAAAACGAATTCGACGCTCAACCGCTGGTGGATCATTTAACGACGAAGTTTCGAGCGGTTTATGTGCTCGGTTGAATTTCTATTTCATTCTCTTTTTTAAGTGTGCAGAAGTTCGGAATTCTTCAAGTTTGTTAATCAACAAAACCATATCTTCCGGGATTTCGTGAAGTTTCATAGAGTTAATTATCTTTGATGGACTAATTGTTTTATTATGCTTATTCTGGATTTCACGATTTACAATAGATAAAAACTTCTTCCCCGATACTATATTCATTCGTGTTTCTAATGTGTTCCACATGCTTTCAAATCTCTTGTTCGATTCGGTAATTGATGTAACCGGATCAATACCAGATTTCTGAAAATATGTACTATGACATGCAGAATATTTAGCCATTAAGTCAGAACGAACTTCATTTGACAAACTGTCAATTATTTTGAGAAAATCATCTTCATTTCCAGAGATTTTATCTACGAATCTCTTTAATACAGATGGCACAAGAAAATAATTTTCTATTTCCTTCCTTTTATGTATATGCACGAAATTGAGCTTGTCGCTTAGCTGATTTTCGATTTCTTGAATTTCTTCATTACTTCTAAAATCACGATCTAATACAACACCAAATATCATCTTCTCTCCCACAGATTGCTCAAACGCCCATTTATAAGCATCTATACGAGGCCATCCACTAAATCCACCTATTGGGATGAAAATAATTTGATCGCTACTGGCCAGTTCATTTTTTGACAATGTTCGGGCAAACATTCTCAGCATTCTGCTATCGGTACCCTCTACAAAGCAGACTCTTTTACTTCGAGCGATTCTTGCTAGTATTAAATTATGTCCAGAACCCAAAACATCCAATGCATCCTGAACTTGAGCTGCCTTTCTTATTCTCCTACCGGAACTCGATTCTTTATCTATGATTACTACTTCATTTGGTTCAGTTTCAGATAGAATTTCGCTTGAATGAGTAGCAATGACAAAGTTAGGCCCCATTTCTCTTAAAATATGAATTAATTGTCGTTGGAGATCTGCATGCAGATAAATTTCTGGCTCATCAACTACCACTAAATCAGAATTTCTAGTTCTAATGAGATGAGTTAATAGCTGACACCATACTTGAAATCCAAATCCTGCCCAGAAAACTTCTCTTGACATTCGATTCTCTTTACAGGTCATGAATATTGCAGAAGCGTGACTGCCAAAATCTAGATATGGAAATTCAATTTCCATCGATGGCCATGTCTCATGCAATTTATTTGCAAACAGTGCGAAGTCTTTTCCATGGTGATACCAATAGTTACGGAAATTAGCAGAAGCTCGGTGAGAATTTAAATTGCGACGTACTGTAACTTTCTCCAATGGGCGTTCTTCTGGATCTAGTGGTCCAAGAGTTGGGATATGATCAACTACAAAGGGGAAAGCTTTCTTGAATGCTGATACGGATGTAGGGATTTTGTCACAATTTCTTGCAAACATCATACAACCGCCACTCTCTGGGAACTCAATTTCAATTGATGTTGAGTTCTGAAATTCAAATTCAATTGAAGTGTCTGTGTCTTGTAAATCTGTGTGAATATTGCCTGTAATAATTGGAAGATCGGCATTCGCCAACTGATACCCTCGAGAAGGCCCCTTTGAACTATCTAAAACTTCTGGATTTCTACTTCGTGCTTTTGAGAGTCCAGCGGCCAGAACTCGTAATGCAGATAATACAGTGGATTTACCACAGTTATTTGGCCCAACTAATACATTCATTGAACGTATGTCTAAGCGGAAATTCCTAAGTGCTTTGTACTTTTTGAAGACAATACGTTTAAGCACATTGTCAGCTACCATAAAATCACCTCTGCAACAAATGTCAATAGTCTGAGTTTTTTAAGTAATGTAGTCGAGTAGGGTTCGTCTGGACGTACTTTTCATGATATTCAGTTTTGAATTGACTTATTCTTGCATCGGCAATGGAAGTCTTTTTCGTATATTGAGTTTGCGTCAAGCGTAACTCAATTTGCTTGTAATTGTGGTTAGTAAGAGTTTTATTCTGTCTTTACGGTGTTTCACTATGCTATCCGAACATGTAAGTGAATCATGCTCCAAAAACATCCTCTAACGCCTTTCGCATCACACCCGCATCAGGATCAACTCCCGTCCAGAGTTTGAAGCCGATGACGCCTTGGTTGACGAGCATGCCAAGACCGTCGAGGACGTGGCAGCCGGCTTTACGTGCGTCTCGTACGAGGCGGGTTTCAGGGGGATTGGGGATGACATCGGCTACGACCATGTTCGGGCTGAGTGTCGTTGTGTTGAGAGCGATGCGGGCATCGACATCGGGAAACAGGCCGATGGACGTTGCATTGATGACGATATCGGTTCCCTCAGGAATATCGTAGTCGCCCTCCCAGTTGACGAATTCTGCATGCACATCTGCAAGTTCACGAACCTTGGTGTTGAGCAGTTCAACGAGCGATTCTCCTCGACTGGCAGAGCGATTCACGATGGTGAAGTTTGAGGCCCCTGCCAGGGCAAGTTCAACAGCAATTGCGCGAGCGGCCCCGCCGGCTCCCAATATGACAACTCGTTTTCCGGACGGATCAGTCACCCCGCGGAGGGATTCAACGAAGCCTTTGCCGTCGGTGTTTTCGCCGATCAGTTTGTCGCCGTCCCGCACGATACAATTAACGGCTCCCATCAGGCTGGCCGCTTCGGAAAGTCCATCGAGCAGCGGAATGACGGCGACTTTATGCGGAATCGTCAAATTGCCGCCCCGAAAATTCATCGCCCGCATCCCCTGAACCGCAGCTGGCAAATCCTCGGGAGCGACTTCTATCGTCAGGTATCGCCAGTCGAGATTGTGATGGCGATAAGCGGCTTCAATCATCGCCTGCGTCGGATTCTCGGCCACCGGTTGCCCGAAAACACTCGTCAATTCCTGCTTGAAATTCAGCTCAGCCATCGATTCTATCTCGCTAATTAATGTGTACTGTTTTGATACTTGGATCTGTCATATTGCCAGATATTGATGTTACAGTTTCGACTTCAAACTCGCGAGTCATGAATACATGTTCGAATCGCTGCTGTACGAACATGATCGTCATGTCATTTTGATTCAGTTTTCCATGATCCAGGATGTCATCACTTTCGTTACTGAAGTCGATGTGTCGAGTGCGATCAAGATTGCATTCGCGTCATGAAACCGTCACGATACTTGAACAACATTGAATCAATCGCAAATTCCAAGAGACGGCTCGCAAAGGATATATCATGTCGGACGATCATTCGATTTCTCCAGAAGCTAAAAAAACGCTCGAACGCCAGGGATTGCCGAAAAGCATTTATCTGGTGTCGTATCCCAAAATTGTGTTCATGTATCCAACTGTCCTGACGGCTCTGATCGTTGCGATCTGGATGCATCTTTCGCATGGGCTTTATGCCACGGAAGATATGGGAAAGATCTCCTACTTTCTCGGGACTGCGTTTCTGGCAATTTTCACATTGAATATGGTCGTGATCTCGTTCGATTTTCCTCGGACGACTTCGCTGACCCTCTTTTTCTTCATCGCAGCTTTTGCGCTTGGAGGCTACGTCATGCTGGTGAATTATCCCAACATGGTGCCATTTTTCAGTGGGCTGGTTATGGGCATCCGCCCGGTGGCGAATGCTCAGTTTTATTACCTGATCTTTGGGATGTTTGTCGTTCTCTTTTTGCTGGTCAAAATGGGCGTGCAATTTGACTATTGGGAAGTCCGTCCGAACGAACTTTTGCATCATCACGGATTCCTGAGCGACATGGAGCGGTTCTCAGCTCCGAACTTGCGTATTGATAAAGAGATCAACGACCTGTTCGAGTACATGCTACTCGGCTCAGGACGTCTCATTCTGCATCCGAGCAACGAACGCCGTGTGATTGTGCTCGAAAACGTCTTTTTTATCGGCAATAAAGAAAAGACAATCACCAAAATGCTGGGAGCTCTGCAGGTGCAGGTTAGGGATGACTCGAACTAAAGCAGGTGACTTTAAATGACAAAGTGGAGGGTGGCACCGGTTGACGCAAAGCGGCTACCGGTGTGACGAAGTCACAAGAGCCAGTGACTGAAGAATCTATCGTTGAAACTTAGGTGACATCGCCGCTTTGATTTCCCGCTGGACGTCGTCTTTTTTGAGCTTTTGGCGCTTGTCGTAAAGTTTGCGACCGCGGGCGACTCCGATGTTAATTTTGACAATGCCGCGAACGAAGTAAGCCGAGAGCGGAATGAGCGTCAGTCCCTTCTGGGTCGCTGTCTCGGCAAACTTGCGAAATTCTTTTTTGTGGAGCAGCAATTTCCGATGGCGTCGAGGGATGTGATTCATCACATTTGCCTGTGGATATTCGCCAATATGACAGCCCATCAACCAGAGTTCCCCATCTCTGATGTGCGCGTAGCTTTCCTCCAGCGAAATCTGACCATCACGGATGCTTTTGACTTCACTGCCGTGGAGAACGATGCCACATTCGAGTTCGTCCAGAATTTCATAGTCGTGCCGGGCTTTGCGATTGACGGCTGCCGTCTGTGAATTCGGATCTCCTTTTGGCGTTTTCTTTTTCTTAGTCGCCATCGTAATGGACTTTCCTGCCTTTTGAACTGATCGAGTGCACTGCTTGATTGTCGCAGCAATTTGAGCACTCTCTATTGTATGATTCTCACATCATGAGTTGCAAAGCCTGACTCAGGTTCAGATGTATTTCAAGTCAATGGGAGAAATCTCAATTCTTGGCCTGATCGGACGTCTTGAGTTGGTCCAGAATTCCGTTCACAAAGGAGGCGGAATTTTCGGCTCCGAACTTTTTGGCCAGATCGATCGCTTCGTTGATGACCACCGAGGACGGTGTATCGAGATGCTGGAGTTCGAAACAACCCAGTCGCAGCAGATTTCGATCTGTCGGAGCCATCCGCTTGATGGACCAGTTTTTTGCAACAGCGGTAATTGCCGCATCGATTTCTTCGGTATGGGATTGCGTGCCTGAAAAGAGCTGCCAGCTGAAGCGGGAAACCTCGGGATCGTCAATCCGATCCTGAATCATGTGCAGAATCGCGTCGCCGTCGACATCGGGATTCATGTCGACAAGAAACAACATTTGCAGTGCTAATTCACGGGCTTTGGAGCGTTTCGACATGCGGTCTCAGATAAATAATAATGTGTTAACGACGATTACAGGATGATTTAAAAAATGTTGATACTGCTTAAGTCCAAGTGAAAATCAGGGTGGCACTGGCTCTGCCAGTGCATAGTACATCATTTCTGGACTCGACTTGCACTCGCGAAGCCAGTGGCACACAACCCGGTGTATTAACGGGAACGATCACTATGGGTTCGTGGATTTAACCGTCAGTGGGGCCTGGGATTTTCGTCAGCAGGCTCGTCATTTCGATGGCGGCCAGGGCGGCTTCTTCCCCTTTGTTGCCTGCTTTTCCGCCAGCTCGATTGAGAGCCTGATCCAGATTTTCGCAAGTCAGAATCCCAAAGGCAATTGGAACACCTGTCCGCTGCATCGCAGTCATTAACCCCTGAGCGACCGCATGATTGATGTAATCGTGATGCTGGGTTTCTCCCTGCACGACGGCTCCCAGGCAACAGACAGCCACATATTTTCCAGACGAAGCGGCTGTTTCGGCGGCCAATGGAATTTCAAAGGATCCTGGCACATGGATCACTGTAATACGATCTTCAGCCACGCCGTGACGACGAAAGGTATCGATGGCAGCAGAAAGTAATCGGCCGGTGACCAGTTCGTTCCAGCGGGCCACAACAATGGCAAAGTTGCCACTCTCGGAAAGCATCTGTCCAGAAATCGTGTGCGTCATGGGAGCGTTCTAAATGTTTCAAGTTTGTAAGTGAAAAATGCGGTGTGAAGAAATGTCTCAGGCGAGCCGTGAAAGTTATGCCACGGGTGTTGTCAAGATCTTTGGAGCCCGCATGGTTGAGCAACATATCCGAGTCAAGACTGACTTGTCTCCCTTTGCTCTAGTGCGACTTCCACACTCATTATTTGGGTACATTTTTTATCAAGCATGACAACGGAGTGCGTTACAGTTATTTGAGGCCCAAATCTAAGGCCTGAAAGGGCACTAGCTCAAGTTCATACTTTTGAGAAATTCTTCGTTGGTTTTGGTTCGTCTCATGCGATTGACGAGCAAATCCATCGCTTCGACAGGATTCATATCGTTGAGAACACGACGCAGAATCCAGACGCGTCGCAGTTCTTCTTCGTCCATCAGCAATTCTTCGCGGCGAGTTCCCGATTTGTTAACATCAATCGCAGGCCAGATTCGTTTCTCAACCATCCGTCGATCCAGATGCAATTCTGTGTTACCAGTCCCTTTGAACTCTTCGAAAATTACGTCGTCCATTTTGCTGCCGGTATCGACCAAAGCGGTTGCGATGATGGTCAGGCTGCCGCCTTCTTCCACATTTCGGGCAGCTCCGAAGAAACGTTTCGGATGCTGCAGCGCGTTGGCATCAACACCACCTGTCAGAATTTTTCCAGAGTGAGGAACTTCGGTATTCCAGGCACGAGCCAGACGAGTGATTGAATCGAGGAAGATAATGACATCCTGACCGTACTCTACCATCCGTTTGGCTTTTTCAATGACCATTTCCGAAACTTGGATATGTCGGCTCGGCGGCTCATCAAATGTACTGCTCACAACCTCGCATTGAGGGCCTTTGACCTGACGTTCCATGTCCGTCACTTCTTCCGGACGCTCGTCAATCAACAGCATAATCACGTAGGCATCGGGATGATTTCTAATGACTGACTTTGCCAGATTCTGCAACAGAATCGTTTTACCTGCTCGTGGTGGAGAAACAATCAACCCGCGTTGACCCATTCCAATTGGAGCAACGATATCAACAATCCGTGAACTCAAGTCATTTGGATCAGCAGAAAGTCGCAGACGAGTTTCCGGATGCAGTGGTGTTAAATCATCAAAGAAGACTTTGTCAGACAGCAGATTCGGATCCTGTCCGTTGATCGCTTCAACGCGGAGCAGAGCAAAATAACGTTCATTTTCTTTAGGTGGACGAATCTGACCGGCTACCGTCGCTCCATTTCGCAGGCCGAAACGACGAATCTGACTGGGCGAAACGTAAATATCGTCGGGGCAGGGCAGATAGTGATAGTCTGGACTTCGCAGGAAGCCGAAACCATCCGGCAGAATTTCGAGGGTCCCTTCCCCAAACATCAGACCATTC
The DNA here is from genome assembly GCF_007859715.1 of Rubinisphaera italica. Lineage (NCBI taxonomy): Bacteria > Pseudomonadati > Planctomycetota > Planctomycetia > Planctomycetales > Planctomycetaceae > Rubinisphaera > Rubinisphaera italica. The sequence continues at coordinate 3,918,056 of NZ_SJPG01000001.1, read as the reverse complement.
ATTTTGGTCCGCTCTTTGAGGATTTTGAAAATCAGATCCTGCTTCTTCAACCCGGTGTAATCGGAAAGCTTTTCGCTGCGGGCCAGTTCCAGCAGATCTTTCATCGTCAGACGCTGCAATTCCGCGATATTCACTTCATTCGCATCGAGCGATTCAAAAGCTTTATCGGTATCGTTGTTCGATTTCGAACGGGAAGTGCGTGAGGAAGATGTTTCCTGTCGGGTTTCAGTAGCCATGATCGAATTCCAGAAAGGACGTCTGCTCGGAAGAGCCAGGGATGTGAGAGAAAGGTATGGTGTTGAGGTCGTGAAGTATCAAAATTATCGAGAAGTGATCTGATTAGCCCATTATGATCACAGGAAAGTTGTTCAATTATGGCCTGATTCGGGAGGAAATCACCCGATACAAGCCGACAAAAAATCCAATTGTGACTATAACCATCCGAATGTGCGTTCTACGTAGTTTAAAAGTTGTTGAAATGAATTATTTAAAGGTCCAGAATTATCGATTGTGACATCACAGTGACTTTTCTTGTCTTCCAGACTCCATTGACTCTGTTCCCGTTTCTGCAGTTGCTCCAATGTCCAGTTGCGTGATTCCGTCACATTTTGCAGCCGCTGATTCTGAGAGGTCTCAATAAAAACGATTTTGTCGCAAACATTTCCCCAACCCGTTTCGAGCATGACAGCTGCATCCAGAAGGACACCTCTGACTCCCTGTTCTCGAGCAGAGTCAATTTGTTGCTGCATCAGATTCTTAATCTCGGGATGAACAATGATTTCCAGCTGTTTTCTATTTTGTATCGCTGTATTGTCTTCTCCCCACACTTTTTTACCGAGGGTCGGGCGATCGACTTCTCCCTGTTGATTCAAAATTTCTGATCCAAAGATCGTTGTCAGTTGATCTCGAACCGTATTAAGTTTCAAAACCTGGTGCCCAAGTTCGTCTCCATCGATACGGGGGATCGATAATTTTTCAGCCAACATCCGACTGAGTGTACTTTTTCCCGAGCCAACACCTCCCGCAAAACCTAACACTGCAAATCGGGAATCGGTCTGAGGCATTTAACTCGGTGATCATCAAAAATTCGAAATGACTGATTCAAAACGCTGTAACAGGGTTCTATTGATATACGTTTGAGTTCTCGAAGTGGTTCACAGAGAACGGACCGCCTCATCAAATGCTGGCAGATTTCTGGAATTCTTAGGGATTGGATACCTTCAGCAGAAAGCTGCAGGGAAAATATGAAACCGACAGAACGTCATCCATGTACGATACTGAGATGTGGATTAAAAGGTGTGATACACTATGTTCAGCATCACAAATCCATTTGTCAACCTTCAAATTGACCCGGATTGCAATTTTTACATAATCAAAACATAAGTGGTCTCTTGTGTGATGTGTCGGCTCTGTAAAAATAGCATTTGAGTTTGGCCGAGATACGACTCGATCGTTGCTAATGCAAAGTGCAATCGGTATGCCATAAGAAATGAAAAAGCCGCGAGGGGATGATTCTCACGGCTATCATTGAATTTTAAACCCGTTCCAAATGCAAACCGGACTTCCAATGGTAGATGGGATAAGCATCTACCAAGTGGCGGGGGCGCTCCGCTTTAGTGGAAGCCCCCCGGAAGTTCAACGGTTCGGGGGCTTCTCTTCGAGAGCGCCCCCACCACCCGGGTCTATATCCGTGATTCAAAGAGTGATTTATTTCTCATCGAGAACTTCAACGGCTGCAAAAGTCTGACCTTCGAGCATTGCCAAAGAGGCTCCGCCGCCTGTGCTCACATGAGAGACCTGATCAGCAAATCCGAGTTGCTGAACCGCAGCTGCACTGTCACCGCCTCCGATAATACTGACTCCATCGCCATCGGCAATCGCCTGAGCGACGGCCTTGGTTCCTTCATCGAAAGGAGGCATTTCAAATACGCCCATTGGACCGTTCCAGACAATCGTCTTGGCTGATTTCACAGTCTCTGCATACAGCTTGGCCGTTTCAGGACCAATATCCAGACCTTCGTATCCATCCGGAATTTCTCCCGCATTGACAACCAGCTTGTTGCAACTGGAGCTGAAATCATCACCACAATGAGTATCGACTGGCAGCATCAACACGCCTTCGCCTTTTTCCATCAACTCTTTAGCAAGATCGACCTTGTCTTTCTCGACAAGACTTCCACCAACTTTTCCGCCCTGGGCCAGTGAGAATGTATAAGCCATCGCTCCGCCAATCAGAACTTTGTCGCAAATCGAAAGCAGATTGTCGATGACTTTGATTTTGTCGGAGACCTTAGCGCCGCCCAGAATCGCGACGAATGGGCGTTGAGGATTGCTGATGGTCTCAGTCAGGTACTTGATCTCTTTATTCACCAGGAAGCCAACAACTTTCGGCTTACTTCCCATTGCTTTAGGAACGCCAACCATTGAAGCATCTTTACGATGGCAGGTGCCGAAGGCGTCGTTGCAGTAAATGTCTGCATAGCTGGCCAGTTTGGCAGCAAAATCGGCATCTCCCTTTTTCTCGCCCTTGTTAAATCGCAGATTTTCCAGAACCAGAGTCATTCCCGGTTCCAGTGCAGAAACTTTAGAATCGGCATAGGAACCGACAGTGTCTGTTGAAAATACAACAGGAGTACCGAGAATTTCCCCGAGACGATCAGCAACCGGTTTCAAGCTATATTTCTGATCTTCTGGAGATCCATTCCCTTCCGGACGTCCCAGGTGGCTCATCAGAATCAGTTTGCCACCACGATCCAGAACCGATTTGATGGAATCGAGTGCCATCACAATTCGCCGATCATCAGTAATGTTCTGTGAGTCATCCAGCGGGACATTGAAGTCCACTCGCATCAGCACAGTTTTGCCGGAGACATCGACATCTTCAATTGTTTTCTTAGCCATTAGGACACCTGATTATTCGTAGGAAAGAGTTGTGATTTCATTTTTGCTGAATTCTAAATGGTTCCCAGAACAGTTCCAACCAACACAGGAGAGAAAACTATTCTTAGAAGATTGAAATGGCGAAGATTCCCGCACGCTTTCAGAATAACTCCTCAATAATTAGCAATCTCTTGGGCTGTAAACCTTGATAACTCTTGGAATAGTGGTTCTGGCATGTCATAATATATACGAGATGTTTGATGTCATCTTGCCTGCCTGAATTCATGCCTCACGTTCCCTCTGAGCTTAACTCTGGAAGTTGTGATCACTCCATGAAATCTCAAGTCCATATTTTCCTGACCTGCCTGTTCCTCATTTTTGCTGCTCCCGGTATGGGATTGGCCGAGGATTCCAAGCCGATTGATTTCACAACGCAAATTCGGCCTATCCTGTCCAACAAGTGTTTCCATTGCCACGGACCAGACGAGGCCGAACGTTACGGCGGATTACGTCTCGACACCAAAGCCGGCGCTCTCGGCGAAACCGATTCCGGCTTGCCAGCCATTGTTGAAGGAAGTCTCGAAGAAAGCGAACTGTATCGCCGGATTACCAGCTCCGATGAATCCGAGCGCATGCCACCGCCGGAATCGGGCGTAGTACTCGATCAGAAATCAATCGATTTGATTCGCCGCTGGATTAAACAGGGAGGGGAATATGCCGGTCACTGGGCATATCAACAACCACAACGGCCTGAACTCCCTAAAGTTGAACAAACAGACTGGCCACGAAATGAAATCGATTATTTCATTCTCCAGCGACTCGAACAGGAAGGTCTCAAACCACAAGCGGTCGCCGAAAAAACAGCCCTCATTCGACGATTGACCCTCGACCTCACCGGCCTACCACCGACACCAGAAGAGGTTCATGCATTCCTTCTAAATGAGAATTCAGATGCTTATGAGCAAGTGGTCGATGAACTCTTGAGCCGGCCTACTTTCGGCGAACACTGGGCCCGCATGTGGCTCGACCTGGCCCGCTATGCCGACTCGGCTGGCTATGCCGACGATCCTTCCCGAACCATCTGGGCGTTCCGGGATTATGTCATCAAGTCGCTAAATGAAAACAAGCCTTTCGATCTGTTCACGAAAGAGCAACTGGCGGGAGACTTGTTTCCAGATCCCACAGACGAACAACTCATTGCGACGGCTTTTCATCGAAATACGCTCACGAACAACGAAGGCGGGACCATTGACGAGGAGTTCCGCAACGCAGCAATCATCGATCGCGTGAATACGACATTCGCCGTCTGGATGGGCACGACTATGGCTTGTGCTCAATGTCATACACATAAGTACGACCCCATCAGCCAGAGAGAATATTTTCAATTGTTTGCCATCTTCAATAATACGGAAGACGCAGATAAGCGGGATGAATCTCCGTTGCTGCAGTATTACACACCCGAACAGAAGCAGCAGCAGATCGAGTGGAAGCAGCAGATTGAAGAACTCAAAAAAACTCTGCAGACTCCAACTCCTGCTCTTCGTGATGAGTTAGCCCAGTGGGAATCACGACTCTCAAAGCCACTGGAGTTGACTCCACTGGCTGTAACTGAATTCACAGCAGAAAGTAAGACATCTGGAGAACTGACTCCAGATCATGCTGTACTCGTACCGGAAGCTCATGAAACCGACCGCTATACTCTGAAACTACAGCCAGCTAAAGCGACCGTAGAAAAATACTATGCCCTGCAACTGCAGACGCTTCCACTGGAAACGCTCCCCGGCCAGGGGGCAGGTCATGCTAATGGCAATTTTGTGGTGACTGACTTGAAAGCAACAATCAATTCGGCAGGAAGTCAATCCGCTAATGGTCGTTATGTGCGTGTCGAAATGCCTGGAAACGAAAAACTGTTATCGCTGGCCGAAGTACAGGTTCTTTCCGGGGCTCAGAACATTGCGAAGAACGGAAAAGCGACTCAAAGCAGTACCGATTACAACGGACTGCCAGAACGAGCAATCGATGGAAACACGAATGGCGACTATGCAGTCAATTCGACAACGCACACAACCGTTTCAAAAGATCCCTGGTGGGAAGTCGATCTCACATCGGCTCAGCCGATTGATCAAATTGTTATCTGGAATCGAACGGATAATAACCTGCACACACGACTGAAAGACTTTCGCATTTCCGTTCTCGATGCCGACCGAAATGTCGTCTGGCAGCAGATGGAAAGCGATTCGCCAAATCCCAGCAAGTCATATGATATTTCTGGAGACAGAACGGTTGTCTTCTCTTCTGCTCTTGCTGACTACAGTCAATCTGGTTTTGATCCAGCAGGGGTGATCGACTCGCCGGTAAATCATGAAACGGGCTGGGCCGTTGCCGGTCAGGCCTCGCAGGCTCATCAACTTACGTTGATTTCGTCGGCTCCCTTTGAGTTGAAAGAAAATGAATTTCTGACGGTGACGATCGATCAGAAATCCAAGTATGCTCAGCACACGCTCGGACATTTTCGTCTGCAGTTGATCTCCGATCCACGAACTTCCGAGTTAGCAGGATTACCCACGGAAATATTAGCTCTCGTCCAGAAAACAGGGGATGAACGAACGACAGCTGAAGAGAAACAATTGACAGAATACTTTCTGGCAAATGTTGCCCCCGGCTTAAAAGCGGAAAGAAAGCAACTTTCCAAATTAGAAAACCAATTGAAAAATATGAAGCCGACGACCACAGTCCCTGTCATGCAACAACTCCCTGAAGAGAAGCACAGGAAGTCTCATATTCAAATTCGCGGTAACTACACTTCATTAGGAGACGAAGTTCAGGAGGGCTTGCCTGATCTGATTCAGGTTCCGATGGAGTCAGAACAACCGAGTCGGCTCGAGTTGGCAGAATGGCTGGTACACCCAGAGAATCCGCTCACTGCTCGTGTGATTGCCAATCGCTATTGGGAAAAGCTGTTCGGCATCGGACTGGTCAGTACCAGTGAAGAGTTCGGCTCTCAGGGTGAACTCCCTTCGCATCCTGAATTACTTGACTGGATGGCGACGGAATTGCATCGACTCAATTGGGACTCTAAAGCCTTCATCAAAACGCTCGTCATGTCGGCTGCCTATCGACAGTCGTCGCGTTCGACGCCCGAGTTACTCGAGATCGATCCCGATAATCGTCTCGTCTCACGCGGCCCGCGATTTCGCCTCTCTGCGGAAATGGTGCGGGACCAGGCTCTGTTTGTGAGTGGCCTGCTCAGCGAGAAAATGTTTGGTCCACCTGTTAATCCTCCTCAGCCCGACATCGGCTTGAAAGCTGCGTTTGGTGGAGGGATCGATTGGAAAACAAGTTCAGGAGAAGATCGATATCGCCGAGCATTATATACAACGTGGCGAAGATCAAATCCCTATCCTTCGATGGCGGCCTTCGATGCCCCCAATCGGGAAACATGCATCGTTCGACGTGACAGGACGAATACTCCGCTGCAGGCGTTTGTCACATTGAATGACCCCGTTTACGTCGAAGCAGCCCAGGCTTTGGGACGTCGCATGCAAGAACAATCTGATGAGGGGATTTCCGAAAAAATCGCTTTTGGGTTTGAATTGTGCACATCGAGAAAGCCGACTCATCTGGAAACGAATCGGCTGGTATCTCTGTACCAAACCGCTCAAGAGGAATATGCAAAAACACCAGAGGAAGCCCTGAAACTGGCAACGGATCCCTTAGGTCCGTTACCTGAAGGAGCGAGTCCTGCGGAATTCGCCGCCTGGACACTGGTTGGAAATGTGCTGTTGAATCTCGACGAAATCCTGATGAAACCGTAATACAAATCGCGGAAAGAAATACGAAATGTCGACACAACATGATCACTTACTGAATGTGACGCGACGTCATTTTCTGAATCGATCCGGCGTCGGGCTAGGTAGTATGGCTCTGGCATCTATGATGCCGGGCAGTACCCTGGGGGCTCCGACAGGCGGGGATAATCCATTGGCTCCCAAAAAACCGCATTTTGAGCCGAAAGCCAAGCGGGTTATCTATCTGCATATGACTGGCTCTCCGCCGAACCTCGATCTGTTCGATTACAAACCGGAACTGATCACACGAGACGGCGAAGATTGTCCGCAGTCTTTCCTGGAAGGCAAAAAGTTTGCCTTCACATCGGGGGTGCCGAAATTGCTGGGAACTCCTCAGAAATTTCAACAGGTTGGCGAAGCAGGCACCTGGATGTCGGAAGCGATACCGCATTTGCAGGAGGTCGCCGACGAAATGTGCCTCGTACATTCGATGACGACCGATCAGTTCAATCACGCACCTGCTGAACTTCTGCTGTATACGGGCTCTCCACAGTCCGGGCGTCCCTCCCTCGGTTCCTGGACCACTTATGGCTTAGGTTCCGAAAGTGACAACCTCCCCGGCTTTGTCGTACTGATTTCCAGTGGCGTTCAACCAAACGGCGGCAACAAATCTTTTGGAAGTGGTTTCCTGCCTTCGGTTTATCAGGGTGTGCAATGCAGAACCCAGGGAGATCCCGTCCTGTATGTTTCAAATCCTGATGGTATGAGTCGTGATATACGGCGGATGAGTCTGGATGCGTTGAAAGATCTGAACGAAATGCAAGCCGAGCGTGTCGGACATCCAGAAACGCTCACGAGAATCGCTCAATACGAACTGGCATTTCGGATGCAGGTTTCCGTGCCGGAAGTGATGGACATCACGAAAGAAACAAAGCAGACTTTGGAAAATTATGGAGCAGAACCAGGAAAATCTTCACTGGCGAACAACTGTCTGCTCGCGCGCAGGCTGGTCGAATCTGGGGTCCGGTTTGTGCAACTATTTGACTGGGGCTGGGATTACCACGGCACTAGCGCTGGTTCGGGGATCGGTGAAGGCCTTCGAGACAAATGCACAACAATGGATAAACCTGTCGCCGCCTTAATCAAAGACTTGAAACAGCGAGGACTTCTTGAAGATACGCTCATCGTCTGGGGCGGAGAATTTGGACGAACTCCCTTCCGGGAAGGCCGGACTGCGAAGAGTAAAATACTCGGACGCGATCATTACCCCGATTGCTACACAATGTGGATGGCAGGGGGTGGAGTCAAAGCCGGATACAACCATGGACAGACCGACGAACTCGGTTTCGGTGTGGTCGAAAACAAAGTTCACATCCACGATTTCCAGGCGACGATTCTGCACCTTTTAGGATTCGATCACGAGCGACTCACCTACCGCTTCCAGGGACGCGACTATCGCCTGACCGATGTGCATGGACATGTAGTTAAAGAGATTCTCGCCTGATGTAATTACACCATTATTATATTTTTTGAACCGCAGATGAACGCAGATGTTGAATATCCGCGTTTATCTGCGTTCAAAAAATGATGTTTCAATTATCAACAAAAAAACGCCGCAGTGTATGCGGCGTTTTTTATTGAGTGAATATGAAGTCTATTTTTACAGATTCGGTACTTTGATCTGATCTCGCATTGAGTCGTAGCGAGGGTCACGGAAGACATCGCGGAATTCGAAGCCGAAGCCATTGTTCAATTCCCAGTTTGCACGTTGTGCCCAGGGAGTTCCAGGATGTTGCTTGTTGACGAAGGCAAATTGCTCCTTCGCTTTTTCAAGCTGTTTGTTCAACTCGTCCATATCGACTTTTGTTCGCTTGATCTGATCCGCGTCAGGTTCCTTCATCTTCTTGGTACGCACCACATTCCATTTGTTGGATTGTGGACTTTTCGGCTTGGGGAAGTCTTTCAATTGAGTGTCGACGGCCAACATGAACTGGAATAGGCGGACACGAAACGCAAGGCACTGGGCATAAGCCAAATCGTAAGCGGCACGCCACCGCTGCGAATCTTCCCGAGCTCGCAGGGGTTGAATCTCTTCAAGCCGACGGATGGCTTCGTTCATAATACCGAATGCTCGTAATGCACGGCTGGCATGCTCCAAAGCCTCTGGTCGGAATTCATCAGGAGTAAATGGATACCAGATTTCCTTGATGTTGAGCTTGTCATCCTGATATGGGTTGAGCACATTGATGATGTTCCAGATTTCTGCGCGGAACTTGCTCTTGGATCGCTCCTGCTCATAGTCTCGACGCGCAAGCAGGAGTGGTTGATACTCCTTCATCGCCAGAAATTCAAATTTACGTTCCAGATGAGCAGCACGTCCAACGAGATTTTCTTCATCGCCCGGAAGCATGAAGTAAACACCACCCGATTCCCGAGCCAGACGAACCTGCTCATAGCAGCCGAATCCACTGGAGAATGAATCCCAGCGTCGGTGAAGACCATCGTACTGCAGTGCTTCCACGAACGCGGTTTCGGGGCCTCGTTTAACATCAATCCAGAAATTGAGACCGAATTTAGGATCGGTCCACCTCATCCGTGCAAAAGGATAACCGAAAATCGCCTCTCGTCCCATAATATAAACAGGGGCTTTGAAACGCTTCACGCGGGAAATCGCTTCTTCAACTGCTCCACCATCGTCTCCCCCTTCATCGGAAAGAACGACCAGAACAAGTTTCCGCTGAGCTCGAAATGCCAGCTGGCCATATTTGTCGCAGACTGCCATGATTGACTGGAAGAGATTCTCTTCGCCGGTTTGATCTACAGGGATATTGTCAATCGCTTTTTGAATTTCAGGAATGTTGCCTGTTGGATTAGCTGTATGAGTATGTATTCCTGCACCATAGCTCAGAATTGTCGTCAGTAATGTTTCATCAGAAGCCTTACTTTTGAGTTTTTCATCCTGTTCCTGAGCAATTTTCAGCTCCTCGTAAACTTTAGCAAACTGATCGCGAATTTCTTTCTGATCATCTTTCATACTGCCGGATTCATCGAACAGCCAGACGACATGCACTTTATCATTTCGCATCAGTCGAATGAGCTCCTGAGTTAACCGGCTCATGGCTGCTCCATAACCTTCAACGACGGCTCCGGCTTCTCCTTTGATTTCCGACTCGCCTAAGTCCGTACCGAGCATATTTGCACCAGGCATGGTGACTGAGGCAACATTGACCTGAATTTCAGGTTCGTTGAGAGATTCAGATTGTTCTATTTTTGTTTGACTGACTGCCGGTGCAGAGGATCCACCAGAAGCCGTTGAAATTGTAGCGCCTGAGATCACCGAAAGGTTCTCGGAAACCTCTGTGTTGATATCGAGTTCCTGAGTGAACTCCTGTTGTTCCCGCTCGTCAGTAAAGACGGTTTCGACAGCAACCTCGCTGCCGTCATCGAGCAATGTGAATTTGATCAGGGCCATGAGGACAAGAATGACGACATGAACGCCGACAGACATTGTCAACGCGGTCGAGTCACTGGATATTTTCGACATATGATTTGTTCGCGGGAGCAGCCGCGATCCTTTAAATGGAATACAACGTAGTTCTAAGTGAAATGAATCTGTAGGACTATATTATGAGTAAAACAGAACCGTTTCATTCATTCTTAAATTTCAGTCAGCAAAGTCAACTCTGTTTTGAGTTTACTCGAGTCTATTCAATTCCATTTGATTGCTCGAAATTCCGTTCTGTACTCGAAGAAAAATTACCAGCTCGATACTAAAGTTTTGGTACGTTCTTTGGTTTTGGAGGCTGCTTAGCCATCTTCTTTTTCTTTTCTTCTTCAGCCAGTAGTAGCATGGGGTCATCGGGATTCATGCCATTCATTGATGACACTTCCCGTTTGAATTCACGCCATTCCCAACCCAGAGGTTGTTCACGTTCTCGCGTGGCGAGCATTTCCCATGGGGTGCCTGGGTGCTCTGTGATCACACGGCTGAGATATTCATCAGCCTTGTCGGCAAACTTTTTCACGGTGGAACCAGCTGAGATTTCAGCAGAAGGAACGAGTCGCCAGTGATTGTTTCCTTCCTCTTCGAACTTCTTGGGAACGGATTTCATTTCCGCACACATTTCGTTGTAACCTAATGCTCGGGCACGCATCGCCAGCACACGACCAGCAGCCAGATCGTACCCAGCACGCCACCGCGGTTCGACAAGTTTGTCTCGATCTTTGACGCCGTTTTCGAGGATTGACATCAATTCCTGCAGTTTGTAATCGAGGACTGCCAGTGGCTTCTGGGCTTCGGTCAATTGTTGACGCAAAATCGTATCGGTATCAGCCCGGAACTGAAGTGTGGGAATTGGAATGTCACCCACGCGGGATCGCTGAGCGGCCATCAAGAGGGACTGCTTAGCGTTATTTTGTCGCAAATCGAGATCAACAAGTCGAATCGGTCGATAGTCGGGAGAATAACTTCGCATGATCGAGGGATCGAAGGTCGGACCATTCTGTACATCTGTTGAAACCAGATACAATCCGCCAGTTTCTGCGCACAAACGTGTCAGAGCATACGGGCCGTAACTGGCCGACATGCGATCGTATTGACGTTGATCCCCACCGAAGAAGGGAAGTTGCAGTCGTTCGGGATAAATGGTCTCCGGCCCTTGATCCGCAGGCAGGTCTTCTGTGAAAGTATTTTCCCCTTCTGTCCAGGTGGTCGGCATATACCCTTTATCACGACCAAAAACCGCAGCATTGCCGACGCAATAAATGGGAATGCCTAATCGCTTATTGAAGGCGATTGTTTTTTCAAGATGATCAACATCATCCCCTTTTTCATCGGTGACGATGATCATCATCACATTGCGGCGAAGTTTTGTTTTGTAGCTCGACCATTTGAAACTGGCTTTGTCGACGGCATCAAAAACAAACTCTTTCCCACTGACATCGGATTTGATTTCGCGAATTGCTTTCACGAGATCCTTAACATCCTCGACTGGTTTTTCAGTAATGAAATTGGTCGATTCCCCGTAGCTGACGACCGCAGTTTCCAGCGGGATTTTATGCTGTTTCTGTTCATCGAACATGCCGAGTTGCTTGTAGACGATTTCAAATCTCTTCGCGATGGCTTCGCGTCGTTCATCTAGAGAAAGTGAGGCATCGAACAACCAGATGACCAGGGTCGGTTTGTCGTTCAGGGAAGAAGCAATTTCGAGTGTCAGTCGATCCATTGCTCCTTCGACACCACCCGTATGTTCGGTTTGGCCTGCCACTTCGACAGATTCGACCAGTTCCGCATCACTGGGACGCGAGACCAGATCGGTATTTGGCATTTCGACTTCGAGTAATTCTTCCTGCAGTTTTTCCTGAACAGGATCGACATCGGCTTTTGTAGGATCCTGAGTTGCGGCCAGGGAAGCCGTCAGGGAATCGAAGTTTGACTCCGTTCCCAACTGATCGGAAACCGTGACATCAAACTGAAATTTGTTGTCGAGCGGTTCATCGATCGTGCTGGAGAGCAGCAAGTTTCGGTCTGGATTTTGAGCCACATAAGTGATACTCGCCATCAGCATCAGAATGACAACATGAATTGCCAGACTGACCGCCCATGCGGGGGCATCCTTGATGTGATCCAAATAGACATTGTCAAATTTGTTCATCATGTATCGGGACTCCGAACATTCCTGATCGAGAATAGTGCCCTGTCAGGGCTTTGTTTTGGTATTCGAACAACTGCTGAACAATTCGCTATTGTGTCTAACAACTATTCTACCGGAAAATAAAGCAGAAACGGAACTCTAGTGAACGTAGCTCCTCTATTTCAAATAACGATAACCTGAATCCGCCGAAATCTCAAGCAGATCTTACGGAAATCCCTGCAAGTTCAAGACTTGTGCAATATTCGTAAAATACGAGGTGACCATTTATGAATCTCTACTATTATAAACCTCAGATAGTGAAGAAATCTATCGAAAAAAATGCATCAGTTCCGGTAGTTTCGTAAAATTCACCACGGGTGAAGCTAAGGATTGAGCCGATAGTATCAATTACGACCTCCGAGGAAATTTTCTATTTTTAGAGGAGTTGGCATGAGTATGAGCCACTCTGACGTGACAAAAACCAGTTTCCAGGTATCCGCAGATGTTGGAATTACCCTGCATGCTCGTAAATGGGAACCGAAACTGTCGGAAGGAGAAAGAAAATTTCTCATCGTCACTCACGGAGCCTGCGAGCACGGTGGTCGTTATAATGATCTGCTCGAACGAGCCGCCCGGCAAGGGTGGACTGCCATTGCAATCGATTTGCGAGGACATGGGCAATCGACGGGTGATTACGTACATGTCCAGCAATTTGCGGAATATTCTCAGGATTTACTGGCTGTCATGAATCATGTTGAGGCTCCCCCGGAATCAACCGTATTGCTGGGTTGCAGCATGGGGGGATTAGTTTCGATTCGAACACTGCAGAATTATTGGCGAGACCACAACTGCTGCCCATGTAAGGGTTTAGTATTGCTGTCTCCTTTGCTGGGGATTCGGCATCCGATTGAAATGTGGAAGAAAATCGTTGCCCGTGGATTGAGTGCCACTTTTCCGAGAACGCGTTTTCGCAGCACGATTGATTTGACATTGCTTTCGCACGATCCTGAAGTGGTCGAATCCAAAAGATCCGACCCGCGAATTCGAGGAGCGGTCACTGCCAGGTGGTTCTGGGAAATGCGTAGAGCGATCAATGACGCTTTCAGTGATGTGGATTGCATTCAGGTCCCTACGCTGTTGTTCCAGAGCGGGGCAGATTACGTGGTCGATCCTCTGGCCTCAAAAGTGTGGGGAAGTCTGGTGAATAACAGTGAGGCCACCGGGGCTTCACAAAAGGTCCAATTTCGAATGCTGGAAAACTGGTATCACGAGATCTTGAATGAACCACAAGGGGCAGTTGTCGCTGATGCGATTTTAAAATTTGGTTCAAGCCTTTTGGAGACCAGAGATTCCAAACTCACACTTTCTGAACTTCCTGCTGCCCATCAAGTGGCTTCCTGAGGTTGAATCAGTCCGAGATTTTAGATTGAACATTGAACATTGAAGATTTGAGAAATCTGAACTTCACAATACTGCCATTCCCTTCGATTAATTCATCGAGATGATTAGACTGAACCAGCTCATTATTTTGATGAGAGGATGTTCACTTTTCTGGGAGATCTCTCGTGAAGACTTTGCTTTTCTCAACTGCTGTTCTGGTTTGTTGTTCGTCATTTGTGCAAGCCGAGCCTCAAGCGAAGCCGATATTATCCGATCAATTTGAACGTTCGGAAAAGAATGATGCCAAAGAACAGGTTGGCAATGGCTGGACGACGAACAGCAAATCACGCGCGATGGGGGATAAGCAGGTCGACCTGCAGGATGGCACTCTGGTTGTGAAAATTTCGCCGCGAGCCGATCACGCGGTCACTGTTGTGCATCAACTCGACTTTGCAGACTGCTATGTCAAATTCCGCTTCCAGATTGCTGATAAGCATCAACTTGGATTCAACTTCAGCGACCCGGAATTGAAAACTGTCCATGCTGGTCACATAGCCGGGGTGAAGGTGACAACAAACCGGTTAGCGGTTGAGGATCACAAATATGGCAACTTTGAGATTGAGCGATACAATCGCAAAAAGGCAGGAGCCGATAAAAAGGAAATCGCCAAAGAGGTCGCACTTTATAATCGAGCCGAGAAAATTTCGATCACTCCCGATCAGTGGCATGAAATGGTGATTGTCATCGAAGGCGATCGCATTACTGCGACCGTCGATGGCAAACAAACCATTTCCCATCAGTCACCTGGCTTTGCCCATCCAACGAAACGAAAAATCGCTTTCAGTGTGCCTAAAGAAGCCGTGATTGATGACGTGACAATCTGGGATGTTGCGAAGCCTAACTTGTGAATTGCGGGTTTATCCTGCTTGGATCATGCTGATTAGGTCTCCCGAAGTCACCAGGTTTTTAATTCATAATCAGGAATTCATTTCCTGCAGCATTGGAAGAATTCTGGGGATCTTCAATTGACCCACCCAGCAGGTTATCTCGAAGCATATTTTTATTGCTATTCAGAATACGGATAGATGGCGTGACTTCCGATTGTTCCTGCTGATCGATCAGGCAATCGGAGATTCGCGATCTGGAGACATTTTCCAATTGGAGTCCGCACTGGCCGTATTCCAGGATTGAGCAATTGGTAATGTTGAAACGATCACATTCAATCAGATGGACGGCCGCCGTCTTGTGCTGTGTGCCGGTTATCAGGTTCCCATTCAGGCTGCAATCCTGACAGGATTGAATGAGAATTCCCTGCTTTGCTTCTGTCCCATCTCCATAATGATATCTTGGGTTCCGATCGAACGCGTTATTGGCGAGCACAATATCTTTGCAGTTCTCCATGTGCAAATCGCGGTTGTACCCTTTCCAGATTGTGTTGCCGGTAATCGTGACACCACGGCTGTTGATCAGCTCGATATTGGTTTGCACATCCGAAAGGATATTGTCGGCAATCGTAATGTGTCCGTGACGGAGTTCGTCGGTAAATTTCTGGAGTGTTCCGATTCCATTGATGCGGATGTTGGCAGAGTCATTCGCCACATGTGAATGTTGGATCGTGCAGCCGACAATCGTTACTTCGCCAATGGAACTTTCACTGCCATCGATTTCGATATTGGCAGAAGGTGGAGCATTTTCATCGCCCATGTTGCCTTCAATATCGCAGGTTCCGATTTGCAGATTTCGGATTTCTGAATGTCGACTGACAATTCCCCCGCCCGCATTATAACTGATGTGGCAGTTGGCGATGTTGATCTGGTGGAGGTTCAAATGATCGAGAAAAACGCCGACTCCCTGATTTTCGTAAATGTGACACTCCGAGAGTGTCACATTTCGATTGCGATCGATCAGATGCACGGCATGTCGGCATTTGCGAATCGTCATTCGCGATAATGTCAATTGCATGGTTCCATGGGCTTCCACCCCATCGGCTTCTGCGTGCTGACCGACAATTTCCAGAGCGTCCATCAATGGAGTGCGCTGGCGATCCCAGACTTCTTCCTTAACGGTCTTCGGAGCAGCTGTCCCGCCATGAGTTCCAATCCAGCGAACAGCCGGACCGGGACCGGTCATGACAATTCTGGCGACCCCCTCACCATGAAGTGACGTAAAACCGACTCGATTGAGATGAATTTCAATAGGCTTGGAAATTCGATAAGTCCCTTTGGAAAAGCGAATCGAGCCGACGCCGCGATCAATTGCCTGCTGAATTCGTTCTGTGTCATCGGCTGAACCGGGTATCGCTGCAATTTCTATGAAGCCGGGGGTCGTCGATTCGGAAGGATCGGAACTGGCTGGGTTGCTGAGCATCCAGGGCAGGATCAAAACAAAAAGAATCAACAACATTCCCAAACGAGAATAAGACATACGAACGCCCCCGGCTTTCAAAATCTGTGTCTGTTAGGTGAGAATTTCTCCTGGTGGAGAAGATTGCAGTCTGCCAGCGAATCATCATAATGGGTTTGAGATGCGAAATCATTTGTCACACTGACAGGAAAGCGAAACCATGACAAACGAATCCCCCGAAGAAAAACCAGAACTGGTTGTCGATAGCGACTGGAAATCTCAGGTGGAAGCGGAAAACGCAGCGATCGATGAAAAAAACAGGAGTGAAAAGAACCCTTCGGTTGAAGAAGAGGGGCAATCTCAGGACATCGATCCTTCACAAATTCCCCCTCCAAGCTTCACACTGCTGGTCACAATGTTCTCGACACAGGCGATGTCGGCTCTGGGCTTGATCCCGCATCCGATTACCGGCAAACGCGAAATACAGCTGGCTCTGGCCAAGCATTACATCGATTTGCTCGCCGTGATCGACGAAAAGAGTAAGGGCAACTTGGACGACAACGAAGACAAGCTCATCGAAACAACATTGCACGAATTGCGTATGATCTACGTTCAGCAATCCAGTACGATTGCCTGATCGACCGACTAAACCTGAATTTACAGATTCATCAAGTTTTCAATATGCCGACAAGTTCTCCATCTCAGAATCCTGAACAGATCGAAGAACTTCGTTTTGCATTTGGGAAAAACTGGAAGCAATTCCTGCGGATTCTCGATGGGGAACGTCTGGAAAAGGCTGAGTATTCACTGAAAGAGTTCTGGCCTGATCAGTCGCAGCCACTCACATTTCTGGACGTCGGGTCTGGCAGCGGTACGTTCAGTCTGGCTGCCCGTAATCTCGGGGCAGAGGTGCATTCGTTTGATTACGATGACGATTCGGTCGCCTGCACGCGTGCGTTAAAAGCCAGATATTTTCCGGACGATCCCAACTGGAATGTGGAGCAGGGGTCCATTCTCGACCAGCAATATCTCAGTTCGCTGGGGCAGTTCGACATCGTTTATAGCTGGGGTGTCCTGCATCACACCGGTCAAATGTGGTCGGCTCTCGATAATATCATTAAGATGGTTAAACCGGGTGGCTTGCTGGTGATTGCCCTGTATAACGATCAAGGCTGGAAATCGAAGTTCTGGAAAGTCGTCAAGCAGATATATTGTAGCGGCTTACCGGGACGTTGGCTGATGAATGCGATATTCATCCCCTTTTTCCTGATTGGATTTCTGGTCAGCGATCTAATTCGACTCAGAAATCCTCTCGCCCGCTACCACTCCCGGCACGATGCCCGAGGAATGTCGGTCGTGACGGACATTATCGACTGGATTGGGGGATATCCATTTGAAGTGGCGACACCGGAAGAGGTCCGGGAATTCTACTCTCAACGGGGTTTCCAACTTGTGCAGGAGAAATTGACGGTTGGACTGGGGTGTAATGAGTTTGTCTTCTGCCGAGAACCGAGGGGAGATACTTAAAACATTACCAGCTCGACGGAATTATTCAGAGACGCTCTCTCTTTCTCTTTCTTTTGGTAACGGTTCCCACCATTTGCACAAATCGATACGATTCGGCTAATAACTTCAATTTTTACAACACCATGAAGTACTTGAAGATAAAGTCGTTGAGATGATTACTGTCGAACATCTTTCCAAGCATTTTGAAGACCTCAAACGAGGTCGTGTCTATGCGTTGAAGGATGTCTCATTTGATGTTCAGCCGGGTGAAATCTTTGGCCTGCTTGGTCCCAATGGAGCCGGGAAGACGACGGCTCTACGAATTCTCAGTACGGTCCTTAAGCCGTCTGAAGGCGAAGTGGTTGTTTCAGGTTTTAATGTGGTCACGCATCCGACAGAAGTTCGTCAGAATATTGGCTTTATGTCCGGAAATACCGGCATTTACGATCGCATGACAGGCTGGGAACTTGTGCAATACTTTGGCAGATTGTACGGCTTGCCTGAAGATTTGCTGCAGCATCGATTGCATGAAGTCTTCGACACATTGCAGATGAACGATGTCCGCGATGTGCTCGGCTCCAAAATGTCGACTGGGATGAAACAGAAGGTTTCCATCGCCCGCACAATTATTCACGATCCCCCCGTCCTGATTTTTGATGAACCGACTTCCGGTCTCGATGTGCTGGTCGCGCGAGCCTTGCTCGAAGCGATCAATTCGCTGCGGACTCAGGGAAAATCGATTATTTTCTCGACACATATTATGCGAGAAGTCGAGAAACTGTGTGATCGCATCGCCATTATTCATAAAGGTCAGATCCTCGCGATGGGGACTCGGGAGGAATTAGCCGAGGAACATCAGCAGCCGGATATGGAAGAACTCTTCTTTGATCTGATCAAAGAATTTGAAACGAAGCAGAAGGAACTCAACCAAAAAGTATGAAGCTCAATTCTAAACCCTATTTCATATGGAAACCACATTTCTTGTTTCACGACCACAAGTACAACTGAAAACTTGAACTATATTTTATTCGGGGTGGCGGGGGCGCTCCGCTTTTGCGGAAGCCCCCGGAAGTTCAAAGATTCGGGGGCTTCTCTTCGAGAGCGCCCCCGCCACCCAGCTTAAGCATATTTTGCTGATAGACTTGATCTACTATAATCTCATCGATTAACAACCACGGACGAACCAGACGGCAACCGGATGACCTGGCGAAATATTCAACTGATTTTTTCCCGCGAAGTCGCAGATCAAATGCGCGACCGCCGCACGTTATTCATGGTGGTCGTCCTCCCACTGTTGCTCTACCCGGCACTCGGCATCGGCATGATGCAGATGACGCTCCTGTTCTCCGAACAATCGCGAACGGTTGTCATTTTGGGAGCAAATGATCTTCCTGCCCCACCGCTCCTTAACAAAGATGGCACGCGAATTATTGACCAGTGGTTCGTCAATGAGGGAGATTCGCTCACGCTGAATGTCGTTTCGGATTTATCGGTTGATCAACAGATGATTCCCGATCCTGAGGGAAAATCCACAGAAGTACCAACGAATACTTCCTCTGAAGAAAACAAATTCGATGCACGTGAAACAATTCTTCAGGTCGCTCGTGATATCCGACTCCGGCTCGATGAACTCAAACGACTCAAAGAAGAAATCGCTCAAGCCGACGAGAGTGCGAAACCCGATGTTATCGCCATGAAACAGGGGCAGATTGAAGCCTTGACCGAACAGGTCAGTACGCTGTTTGCCCGGTCGGATATCCAGGTATTGATTCTGATCCCTGAAGGTTTTGACGAATATATTCGCTCAGAAAACGAACGGCTTGCCTCCCGGGAGTCTGAAGATGATCTTACTCGAATGCGTCCGATCTTCATCCGGAATTCCGCCAATGAAAAATCGCTCATCGCTTACGGCCGCGTTCGCGAAGCCCTCGATAACTGGGAGCAGGCGATTCTCAGCGAGCGACTGCAAATGGCAAACCTGCCGACCGATCTTACACGGCCTGTCAACGAGGAACTCGTCGATTTGGCTAAGGGGGAAGAACTCGCGGCTAATGTCTGGAGTAAACTCTTCCCTGCGATGCTGGTTGTGATGGCGATGACTGGGGCGTTTTATCCGGCAGTCGATTTGGGAGCGGGTGAAAAAGAGCGGGGCACGATGGAAACCCTACTCATCTGCCCGGCTCTTCGCAGTGAAATTGTGATCGGAAAGTTTCTGACAGTCCTGCTTTTCAGTCTCGTCACGGCTCTGCTCAATCTGATCAGCATGGGGATGACAGGTCTCCACGTTTTGAATACCGCCAGCAGTGGACAACTCTCGGCTCTGGGCGACTCGGCTATTCCCGGATTTGAAGTACTGATCTGGGTCGGAATTCTTGCAATTCCCCTCGCCGCTCTGTTCGCGTCACTCAGTCTGGCATTTGCTCTGTTTGCCAAGAGTACAAAAGAGGGGCAATATTATTTGACACCACTTCTGACGGTGACAATGGGGCTGACTGTCTTCTGTCTTTCGCCAGCCGTCGAATTGACACCCTTTTACAGTTTGATTCCGGTCATGGGGCCAGCTTTGCTGCTCAAGGGGATGCTGCTTGACCCCAATGGTCAAATGCAATTGATGTGGTATGTTGTCCCCGTTTTGCTGAGTAGCTTCATGTACAGCGGACTCGCCTTGATGTGGGCCATCGATCAGTTTCAGCGGGAAGAAGTTCTGTTCCGCGAAGCTGAACGCTTTGATATGCGCCTCTGGCTCAAACATTTGCTCCGCGACAAAGAACGATTGCCAAGCTTTTCGGAGTCCATCTTCTGCTTCGTGCTGATCATGCTGTTACAGTTCGCAATGCTGAAAACCTTCGGCAACGCGTTACAGAATGCACCGGCTGGTCAGGAAAGCTGGACGATGATGCGGCTGCTGGTCATCCAGCAACTGGCAATCATCGCCTGCCCGGCTCTGTTTATGGGCATACTCCTGACGAGCAGTCCACTCTCAACGTTTCAACTGCGAATCCCGCACTGGAAATATCTGGCCTTGGGTCTCTTTCTACCGCTCATTATGCACCCGCTGGTCGTGGAACTGGCCGTGCGGCTTGCCTGGTTTTTCCCCTCATTACCGGAACACGCCAAAGCCGCGTTGGCAACCATGGCTGATGGCAGTGTTCCCTGGTTCTGGGTTGTGTTGACATTCGCCGTCACTCCTGCAATTTGCGAAGAACTCGCTTTCCGAGGATTCATTCTGGCGGGCTTTCGCAAGACAGGCCGGCATACACTGGCGATCGTTTTTTCCGGACTCCTTTTCGGGATCATGCACATGATCCCCCAACAGGTCTTCAATGCCGCATTACTCGGAATGCTGCTTGGCTTACTCGTCGTCAAAAGCGGCAGCATCTTTCCGGCCATGCTGTTCCACTTCGGCAATAATGCCCTCGGAGTACTGCACGGAAATCTGGAATCGATGCGTCAAACCTCTTCACTGACAAAAACGCTCACCGTCAGCGACGAATTCGGCGTCCACTACCCCCTCTGGCTTATCGCAATCGCAGTCGGACTGGCTATCCCGATGATTGTGTATCTGTGCCGACAAAAAACCGCGAGAATGTAATCCCGCCTTTGGTTTAAAAGGGGACCGGGTACCCCAGAGAATCTCGAAGAGTTCTCTGGGTGGCGCAGCCACAAGAGGTATTTGTACTTTTGAAGTTCTTGAATATTTATTAAATTCAGAAACTGCGGGGTGGTATCTTGGTATCGATAAGAGATTTCGCCAAACGCAGGGTTGTCCGCGGTCGTAAGATCCTTATTGTACAACTCACTCGCAATCAGAAAGCCTCTTATAGATTTCGTCCACCCAGATAGCGAAGCTGTCTGGGTCACTCGCGATACATAGACCCAAACAAATATTGGCCAGAAGATTGGTTGGAAAACCAAGGCCACAAATGGGAATGATGCGGATGGATGATTTTTTTCAAAATGTGCGATTTGATGGCTATGAAGCATTGTCAGCGCTTAAGAAACTCGATGATGTAAACATAAGGAATGATGATGGCGAAAATCTCCTACATGTTGCAATAGCCTACGCGAATACCGATGTTGCCGTTGAACTCATTCAGCGAGGAATTGATGTCAACGCTCAGGATCGAAAGGGCTCAACGCCACTGCATGTTGCATGTGCCTATCAGAATGCGATGGTTGCTCAGCAAATACTTGACCACTGCGGGGATATTGTGATTGTGGACGAACATGGGAATACGCCTCTTTGGACGGCAGTGTTCAACGCAAGAGGCAAATTTGATGTCGTGGATGTGCTGTTAGCGAAAGGTGCGGCGAAAACCGCACACCAAAAGAATAAATATGGGCGATCACCAATCGATTTCGCCAAGCAAATTGGTGACACTGATTTGGTGAAGCTGATAGAAAACCACTCCTGAGTCACTACCCTAAAACAGTCGCAGGTGGCCCCGAAAGATTCATTTGGGGTGGCGCAGTCGTAAGATTCTTCTTTTACAGCGGGTAGCGGGTAGCCCAGAGAATCTCGAAGAGTTCTCTGGGTGGCGCAGCCACAAGAGGTTGCATTTCCAAGCCCCATTTGATCATCATAAATCGATGATAACAAAATCAAGCCATGACGATGCTTTGTATGCTCATTTCGTAACGTTCTCATGTTATCGAAATCGAAACTTACTTGATCACGATCAGGCAAAACGCGTGGTGCTTGGTGTCCTCGATTCTCAACGACTAATCCAGTCGGCAAGAATATTGGGATTTGTGATGATGCCGAATCATGTGCATGCATTGATCTGGTTTCCGCAAACAGGCCAGCTCTCACAATTCATGAAACAGTGGAAACAACGAACCTCAAAAATTATCCGTCGTGATGTGATGCCGATGTTACCGGCTTACCAGAAACAAATCGAAGATGGGAGTGCCTTCTGGCAACGCAAATATCATGCGTTTCAAGTCTGGTCCGATGAAAAACTGATCGAGAAACTAAACTACATGCATCTCAATCCCGTTCGTGCAGGTTTCGTTGATAGAGCGACTGACTGGAGATGGAGTTCTGCCCGACATTATGAGTGGAATCGAACCGTTGGAATTCCGATCGAATGGTGTCCAACGGGATAAGATCATGACCTCTTGTGGCTGCGCCACCCAGAGAACCTTTCAGGATTCTCTGGGCTACCCGGTAAGACTACGATTTTTCAATCGAGGATCGTCCCAGCGCCAAATCGAATTCGCTGATGGCGGGGACGAGCATGGCCAGGGCGGTGAAGCCGTAGGCGACGCAGACGCAGAGGAAGACGCTGAAGGATTCTCCCAGCAGGAACGCGGTGATCGCGTAAAAGGTGCCGAAGGGGAGGACGCCGGCTGCCAGTGTTAAGGCAGGTGAGGGGTTTTTGTGTGTCAGAGAGACCCACAGGCCAATACTTCCGCCGACGATAAAGATCAGGAAACTCGGCAACTGCAGAGCAAACGAAGAGCGGGCTTCGACGATCAGGATCATACAGATGAAAATTCCGATGAACAGGAAAAAGACCGTCCCCATGCTGTTTATGATTGCAGTTCGCGAGTTCTCAAAACTGATCGCCGCATGCATGCCGAGCATCGCACAAAAGATACTGAGCATCAGGTAACCCGTCACCACATAAAAGGTTTGTGTTCCGGAAATCGCCCCAAATCCGTACATCGTTAAAACATAAATCAACGGCAGCAAAATCGCTTCTTTGGCATTGTAGAACACACCCGCGAGCTTGCCGTAAATGAATTGGCTGGCGCTGATTTCCGTCACCAGCAGCACTTCGAGCGTCTGCCCATCTCGCTCACTTGTCACGGACGTCACCGCTTGAGCATTGATTAACAACAGGGACAGCAAGCCGAGCAAAATGAATCCCAGCCCCGGCCAGGAAATCATGCCGAGCACGAGAGCCGAGGAGGGGGTGCCGAGCATCGCGTAGCCAATGAAAATGGCGAAAATGACATAGGCGAGTTTGATCAGAAAGACCTTACGCCCGTATGCTTTCGTCATGATTTCGCGCCAGATAATCGGCTGCGACCAGACGGTCCGCGCTTCACGGGTTCGGCCACCCGATTCGTTATTCTTCGCGGCAATATAAATCGTCTTCGAAGGATTCCAGCGTCGTAAATTGACGATCGTGGCCACGTTCAAGATCAACGCCAGTCCGACGAGCACGCTGAAAGTTGGCCACATCGAAAGCTGGCCGATGCGGGTCAAATCGGTCGAAGAAAATGGACTGACGACCGTCAGCAAGGCTCGATAAGGATCCAAAGCTCCAATCCACCGCCCGGCTGTCGTCTCTGCCCCGACCAGAAATGTGATCAGTTCAACGAAAGCCAGAAACGCGACAAAGCCGAGCAAGCCAACGGAAAGTGTCTGAAATGTCTTTTCCCGCCAGAACGCCACAAACACGCCCCAACTTCCGGCCACATAGGTCGAGGCAGCGGTGATTGCCAGCGCCCAGCCGATTTGCGAAAGACTGACCCCACCCAGAATCCGGATAAAAATAAACATCGGCAGCGAGCAGAGGAGCAATGTGAAGACATTCAGCAAACTCGCCAGCAGCTTTCCGATGACTAACTCACGATCTTTCAGATCGGTCATCAGCAGCAGGAGCATCGTCCGGCGATCTTTCTCCGCAGCGACATTCCCGGCAGAGAACAGCAGGCCAGCAAAAATCAGCAACGTCAGCTGAACGAAGGCAAAAATCTGGAAGACGTAGGCTCCAAATCGAGCGGTCGCACCAATACTGCGATATTGCTGCCAGCCGAATGTTGCCTGGGAAGCAGTGTACAAAAGAACGAAGAACGCGAACAGATACCCGGCTCGAATCAGATAACTCTTCATCTGACGGGGCAGCGTTAAGGCTTCTCGGGTAAAAATCGGTCCGGCTAACAAGGAGAGCTCCGTTGGTTTAGGGTTTAGGGTTGAGTGTTGAAGGTTATTGAGCGATTGAGAGTCAATTTATGAAATTAGTACCCTCAACCTTCAACTTTAAACCTTCAACAATTTCCCCTGAGAATACCGAGTTACGGCCTGAGAAAAAAACGTGGGGGGCGGTTTTATGGGGAATCGAAGTGAGATTAAGAAAACTTCATTTCAATGAACATCGATCCCGGTTTGAAATCGGGCTGTTTCTGCAATACTCTTACGGGACGATCTTTTCACTATGACGGATAGAAATCTGGATTTTCTCCTGATTCGTCATATTTCCTACTTTCGATTTGAATTTGCGAGCTCTCATGCAAGTTGCCCTGTTTGTTCCCTGCTATATCGATCAGCTCTATCCCAATGTGGCCTGGGCGACTCTCGAATTGCTCGAAAAGCTCGGTTGTGAAGTTACCATTCCCGATGCCCCCGTCTGCTGCGGACAACCGATGGCCAATACGGGCTGCTGGGACGATGCCCGGCCTCTGGCGAAAAGTTTCATCGAGCAGTACGACCAATACGAATACATCGTCTGTCCCTCCGGAAGCTGCACCTCGATGATCGTCAATCACTATCACGATCTCGTTGGTGAAGATGCCCAATACGAACGTATCCGCCTCAAAACGTTTGAACTCTGTGCGTTTCTGACCGATGTTCTCAAAGTCGAGAAACTAGACGTTTCGTTTCCGCACAAAGTGGGACTGCATCAAAGTTGCCACGGTTTGCGGGAACTTCAACTCGGCTCCTGCAGTGAAGTGATGGGCGAAGAGTTCAGCAAAGCCCGCACGCTCTTGGAAATGGTCGACGGGATTGAACTGGTCGATTTAACCCGTAAAGACGAATGCTGTGGATTCGGTGGAACATTTGCCGTTTCGGAGGAAGCGGTTTCCTGCATGATGGGAAATGACCGAATTCACGACCATGAACATGCCGGAGCCGAGGTGATTACTGCGGGAGATATGTCCTGCCTGATGCACCTGGATGGCTTGATCAAACGCCAGAAAAAACCAATCCGCACAATGCATATTGCCGAAATCCTGGCTGGTCGAGATGTTGCTGTTCAAACATAACATTAAGTCTGATTAAATGAATGGGGTGGTGGGTCGCTCTCGAAGAGAAGCCCCCAAACGGTATAATTCCGGGGGCTTCCGCTAAAGCGGAGCGCCCCCGACACCCGTCGTAAATAGATCGAAACCTGAAGTGTCGGACGCTCCCCCAGAAGAATATCTGATTCTACACATGCGGCTGGCTCGTCGTGTCTTTTTGTTTTTGACCGCACTCTCATTCGGTGGCCTGCTCGGAGCGGGGGCGTTATACATTCCCGAATTTCTGTCTCTGGTCGGCTGGCCTCCGCGGATGAGCAGTCTGAAAATCATTATTGAGACAAATGCTATTATCCTGCTCAGCTGGCTGGCGGTTTCGTTTGTGCTGTTGTTGCTCACTTTGATCACCTATCGCGAGTATTGGATTCTTAATGATGAATCCCTCACGCACATCGGCTTTTTTCGTAAAAAACAGATTCCGCTTGATGGTATCACAAAACTATCGTGGTGGCCTATGAGCCGGGTGATTGTGGTGAAAGATGCTCGGCAGCGGATCCCGCTGTTTATTGAAGGAATGCCGATTCAACAGAGGCTCGATGTCATTGAGCATTTGCATAACCGCGTCCCAGAGGAACACCAGAAGTATTGGCCAATGTTCGAACGGATGATTGTTCAGAAATTGAAAAACAAACTGAAACAGCTGTAGCTAACGAGCAAACAGTCGCCCGATTAACATTCCAATCAGTATTGCGACAATGCCTAGAATCAGATTGCTGGCCACATTCACTGTTGCCCAACCGAAGCTGCGGTCTCGGGCGAGTACGACTGTCTGATAGCCGAAGGTTGAAAACGTAGTGAGAGAGCCGAGGCAGCCAGTGATGGCAAACGCTCGCCATTTCCGGCCGGTCATTACGTTTTGCATCTCCAATGCGACCAGCAAGCCGATCAGAAAACAGCCCAGCACATTCACTAGCAATGTGCCGGCTGGTTCAAACTGAGGATATTTCTGCATCATCCAACCGGAAAGAAAGTATCGGGAAACTGCCCCGACTGCTCCCCCTAAACCGACTGCGATGACATCGAGAAACATACGATTCGTTCTAACGACTGATTGGAAAGCGGATGACGGAAAGCCGAAAGCGGAAACATCAAATTGCCGATGGATGACTTTCCTAACGCCCAACGACTAATAACTAACGCCTATTACTCCACCTTCCACAACTGATTATCACCCCGAAAATAAATCGCACCATCAGCTGCGGCTGGGGCGGCGAGGATTGTTGTTGAGAAATCGTGGCTGTTGATTACAGAGCCTTCTTCTGGTCCTAACTGTACGACTTGGGCAACTCCCTGTTCGTTGATGCAGTACAGTTTGTCGCCGGAGATAATCGGCGTTGCACTAAATTTTCCGGAAAGTCGACACTGCCAGAGTCGTTCGCCTGTTGTTGCATCCGCACAACTGAGCACACCCGCTCCATTGATGACGAATGCCTGAGTGTCAGTCACCACTGGACTGACCGTCGACGGATTCAATTGACTTCCCTGCCAGACGATTTCTGGAACCGTAGAATCACTCACGCCTGGCTTGATAGCCGTCAGGCCGTTCGAGGGGACAAACGCCACGCCATTGAGAACCGTTAACGAGGGAATTGTCGAGGCTCCATCGAGATATTCCCAGACCGTTTTGCCGGATTGAGCTTCAACGGCGGTCACCCCTTCCGACGATTGCAACAAGACCAGCGACTCCTCTCCCGGCCAGACGGCTGGCGAAGTCCAGTTCGCTGCTCGGGGACGTTCTAACTGCCAGCGGGTGGTGCCATCTTCGGCATTCAAGCCGAAGGTCATCGATTGGGTATCGTTCTCAGCCATGCAGACAACGGTTCCATCTTTGACAACGACAGAGGACGACATCCCGAGGCTATTACTCACATTCGGATAGTCGAACGTCAACCCGCGATACCACAACAGATTTCCTTCCAGATCGAGGCAAGCGACATCGTTCGATGAGTAGAACGCAAAAATACGTTCGCTATCGCTGGCTGGAGTTGGAGTGGCGACGGACATTTTCTCGTGGCAGATTGTGCGTCCGGTCGCCCAGAATTCACGATGCCACATCTGTGAACCATCAGCTGTATTGAAGCAGGTGACAGTCAATCGATCCTGCCGCGGTCCTTTACAGCCGGTGACAATCACTCGATCTCTCACAACAATTGGAGAAGACGTCCCTCGACCTTCGAGAGGAGCGGTCCAGGAAATGTTGTCGAATGAATCGGGGAGTTGTGGCCCCGTGACTATGGCGTTATTCAATGTGCCCCGAAACTGCAGCCAGTCGTCTGCTTGAACGGTAGCAGTGCCAAAGAGCATCAAAGTACAAATTATAAATGTTCTCATTGAATTATTCCTTTTCCGGGCGAAGAGCCATGCCGGTGGGTTGGCAGATGCGGAACTGGAATTGCCAGTCCTGAGCCCACGATTGATCCTGTTCGTTTTGCAAAACTTTGATCAGCAGGGTATTTTTACCCTCTTTCATCAGCGCAGGAATGCGATACTGATCAAAAAATGTGCCACGATGATACTCTTCCCGTTCGAAAACGAGCTCTCCGTTCAACCAGATTTTCCAGGCATTGGGAGTCGCCAGACGAAATTCGACTGGTTGTTCATCTTTAGAGACAAATTCCCGATACGCGTAAACAACCGCCCCTTTATGCGGGCCGACTTTTTCGGCGATGCTGAGCTTGCCGTAATCGTCCTCGGTTTCGTGTTTCTGCCAGGTCACTTTGCCCAGCTGACCATCGTACTCGGCATCCAGTTTGATCTCATTTTCAGGAGGATAAGCGACATCGAACCCCTTTTCGTCTTTGTTGTCGAAGGGGCCAATCAGATACCAGTCACTGAGAAAACCATAATGTTCCTGCAGATCGACTTTGATCTCAAAGGCTTCGAGACCTTTGACAATTTTCCGAACCTGATCATCATCGCTCGCGCCCGATAACGCCTGCAGATAACGTGAGCGTTTCAGCGCCTCAGCAGAGGAATCATTTTTGGCCAGTTCGTCAACCTCTTTGAGGATTTTTGCCACGGCTTCCCGACGAAGTTCATCACTTGGATCATTCAGAAAGTTTGAAACGAGTTGGTCAGCTTCTTCTGGCGACTCTTTCCGGACCCATTCAAAAGCAAGGCGACGAGCTTTAGAATCGTTTTTTGTCCGACGGACGAAATTCAAAAGGTCTTCCAGCGGCAGCGATTTCTTATCGGCTAGCGTTTTGTTCGCGATGACTTCAAACGAATTTCGTAGATAATTCGCTGCGAGAGGATTGGCATCTCCCAGACTGTAAAGAATCGGCAACAGAGCCTCGGGGCCACTGGATTGCAGACTGTCCAACGCCTTTTGAGCAGCCGCGTAGTTCTCAGCATTGTGGCCAACCTGCTGAATCGTCTGGATATCGGAAGACACATCAGCTTTCATTTCTGAAGTGCTGAGCATGAGAATGCTAAAGGTAATCACCCCCAGCAAAATGAAGTTTCGTATTTGCATATCAGGCTTCTCCATGATTGAATGCGGGAGTTACAACTCGAATTCTAAATTTATCAGGTATAAATCTTGCTGATCAATAGTGAGGCGGTTTTTCCTGTAAAGGATCTGGCAGTTCGAAGCCGTCGGATTCAGACTGTTCTACCCACAAATCTATCTGCCGCTGCAGATCATCGATTTTCTGTTGCTGGCTATGCACTACTTTGCTGATCTGTTCGAGATCATACTGCAGATGCGTCACGAGCGATTCGAGGCTCACAATCCGCTCGAGGGAAGAATCCTGATCCTGCGTCACGTTTTTCGCCTTTGGGTCAATGTTCTGAGACTATTACTGTTCGTGTCGTCCTGCGACTCTATAATGTTGATTAGATTATATGGCATACAACGGTCAAATTCACAGTCTCCACAGAGATCTCTCTGCAGTTGCCGGATTGATGGGCTGGTGTTAGCCTGACGACAATTGAAAACACTCGATACAGGTGATTCCTGAACATATTTAATCCTGAACACTTTTCCCAACAGACACGCTCAATATCTATGACTCAATATTCCAAAGTAAAAGCCCGTTCGACAACCATACTTACCGTTCGGCATCAAGGTAAGGTTGCCATTGGTGGAGATGGCCAGGTGACTTACGGTGATAATGTCCTCAAGAACGATACGAAAAAAGTTCGCCGCATTCTCAATGGCGATGTCATCGTCGGCTTCGCAGGATCGACCGCCGATGCATTCGCCCTGATGGAACGCTTTGAAACGAAAGCCAAAGACTTTCCCGGTAACATTCCTAGAGCCGCCACCGAACTGGCCCGCGACTGGCGGACAGATCGTGTGCTGCGGAAATTGGAAGCGTTGATGATTGTGGTGAACCCTGATCATTCCCTGTTAATCACTGGCCAGGGCGATGTGGTCAGTCCTCAGGATGACATCATTGGAATTGGATCGGGAGGTAATTATGCCGTCGCCGCTGCACGGGCACTTGTCCGACATTCTAATTTGTCCGCCAAAGAAATTGTTGAACAGTCATTAACGATCGCTTCGGAAATTGACATTTACACGAACAGCAATCTGACAATCGAAGAAATTGATGAAGCCAAATAAATAAGGTCGAGACTGAGAATGACATCTAATTTATGGACTGTCATTTTCAGTTTTACTTTGAGAATCAATCTTTTTGTCGCTTGTTTTTTATACCACAGAGGCACAGAGATCACAGAGACTGCCCATGCTGATCACTTTAAAAGAGATCAAATCAACGAGAATATTGAATTGATTATCAGCTCTCTGTGTCCTCTGTGTCTCTGTGGTTTTACATTTTAATGATCTAGTCAAGTATTCCTTGACTCAGCAAAATACCATCGGAACAGCTCATGAGCACAACTGATCAACCCACCCCGGCTTCCTACTTCGAAATGACACCACAGGAAATTGTCGACTCACTCGATCGTCATATCATTGGACAACAACAGGCCAAACGAGCAGTCGCGATTGCTCTGCGAAATCGATACCGCTGGCGTCAACTTGAAGATGATGTCCGTAAAGAGATCACGCCGAAAAATATTATCATGATTGGACCGACTGGCGTCGGGAAAACGGAAATCACTCGTCGACTGGCCAGCATGGCCGGGGCTCCGTTTATCAAAATTGAAGCGACGAAGTATACCGAAGTTGGTTATTACGGTCGCGATGTCGAGAGCATGATTCGCGATCTGGTCGAAGCTTCGATCACGCTTGTACGAAACAAGAAGAGTATCGAAGTTCGCAGCAAAGCCGAACAGCGAGTTGAAGATCGTCTTCTGGAATTGCTGCTGCCAGATGCTCCGACGTCCTGGAATCCTGATGTGAAATCCGAAGACTTCGACGACAAGCACGCGCGCAGCCGTGAGAAATTTCGCGAGATGCTCAAGAATGGCTCTCTGGAAGAACGTGAAGTCGAACTACAGGTGGAACAACGCTCCTCTCCCGTGCAGGTATTTTCCAACATGGGCATGGATCAAATGGATATGGATGTCCAGAACATGTTTGAGAAGATCATGCCGAAGAAGCAGAAGAATCGCAAAGTTTCGATTGCCGATGCCCGCAAGATTCTGCTCGAACAGGAAACCGATGCGCTGATGGATCGCGACGCGATTGCAGAGGAAGCGATCGCTCTGGCGGAAAACTCCGGTATCGTCTTCATCGATGAGATCGACAAAATCTGCGGCTCTCAGGATTCTGGTAAGAATTCGGATGTGAGCCGTCAGGGAGTGCAGCGGGATCTGCTGCCGATAGTTGAAGGAACCACCGTGCAAACCAAGCATGGTTCCATCAAAACCGAATACATGCTGTTCATTGCAGCTGGGGCTTTTCATCGGTCTCGTCCAGCAGACCTGATGCCGGAACTGCAGGGTCGATTTCCAATCCGCGTGGAACTGCAGGATTTGAATCGTGATGACTTACTGCGAATTTTAACCGAACCCACAAACTCATTGACGACTCAGTATCAACAACTGCTGGCGATTGACGGGGTTACTCTGACTTATACTCAAGATGGAATCGATGCTTTGGCTGATATGGCTTATCAGGTGAATCAATCCACCCAGAACATTGGAGCCCGCCGCCTGCATACGATGTTGGAACGCTTGCTTGAAGATGTCAGTTTCCAGGCACCCAATGACGATTTAAAAGAAGTTGTGATCGATGCCGTGTATGTTAAAAAGCAATTGAGCGAAATTGCGAGTGATGAAGATTTGAGTAAGTTTATTTTGTAGTCGAGCTTAAATAACCGGGTGGCGGGGGCGCTCCGCTTTAGCGGAAGCCCCCGGAAGTTAATGTTTCCTTCTCCTTGGGAGCGCGATTTACTTTCCTTCTCCCTGGGGAGCGGTTTACTTCCTTCTCCCTGGGGAGCGGTTTACTTCCTTCTCCCTGGGGAGAAAGTGGCCAAAGGCCTGATGAGGGGGGACTTCAGCGATTTTAATGCATTCGACATCGATTTCCCCTCACCCTAACCCTCTCCCCGAGGGAGAGGGGACTCTGTTGATCTTAAGTTTTGGTCTTTTTTAACTGACAAATCATTGATTTGAATCAATTCTTTGATCACACCTCTGTTTAGAATTATAACTGAAATTTATTCCCACCAATCCTGCGATTATCGGTAACCCATGGCGAAACTTCCTGAGCATGTTTTAATTGTTGGTGGCGGTATCATCGGATTATCTTCGGCTCATTTTTTGAGTGAAGCCGGCGTGCAGGTGACGGTGATCGATCAGGGAAAGATCGGGGCGGCTTGTTCGCATGGGAATTGTGGTCTGATCAATCCGAGCCATGTTTTTCCGCTGCCGCGTCCGGGGGCATTCAAGAATGCGATTAAGGCTTTGTTAAAGCCCAATGGGCCATTTCGTGTTCAGCCAACACTCAATCCCCAACTCTATTTCTGGTTGCTGCGCTTTGCCAGAAATGGGAATTTGAAAGCAATGCGTCATGCCGGCTGGGCCCGGCATCATTTATTGACATTTTCGAGGGAGTTTTATCGAGATTTTATCTCAGGCAATCAAATCGATTGCGACTTCGAAGAACGGGGCTGCCTGTTCGTTTACGGCACGAAGCACACGCTCGATGAGCACGATCAATTTGATGCAATGATGACAAAAGAGTACGGCGTTGGTGCCGAGAAATTGACTGGCGATGAACTGGAGAAGATGGAACCAGCATTCTTGCCGGGAGTTGCAGCGGGAGCGTGGTTTTACCCACAGGATGCTCATTTACGAGCCGATAAACTGATCAAAGGCTGGCGGAAACTTCTCGAAGAACGCGGAGTGAAGTTTCGTGAAATGACACGCGTTTCAGAATTTGTACCAGCTCAAAGACAAATCAAATCGATTGAAGTTTGCGACGTCAATTCGAATGCAACGGAAACTCTGCCTTGCGATGCCCTTGTAGTTGCGACAGGCTCGTGGACTCCAATGCTGAATAAGCAACTCGGTTATAAAATTCCGATTCAGCCGGGCAAAGGCTATTCGCTGACCATGCCTCGCCCTGAAATCTGTCCGAAAATTCCGATGATTCTGGAAGATGAAAAAGTCGCCATCACACCAATGGCAAGTGGTTATCGACTCGGCTCGACAATGGAATTTGTTGGCTACGATACGACGATCAATCCGAAACGTCTTGAATTGTTGACCAAAGGAGCCACGAAGTATATGCGGGATCCTGTCGGGAAAATGATCGAAGAACAATGGTACGGCTGGCGACCAATGACTCCGAACGGCTTACCCTTGATTGGCCCGACTCCGAAATATCAAAATGTCTTCGTTGCAGCAGGCCACAATATGATCGGCATTATGACTGCCCCCGCCACGGGCCGACTAGTTTCAGAATTGATTTTGCAGAAGCAGCCGAGCATTGATCCGAAGCCGTATGCAGTCGCCTGACCTACGGGTTAGGAATATTACTTTGTCGAATTGGTTTGAGCATTTTCTCAAGGGCACGCAGATATTCGGTTTCTGCCATCATGAAAATATCATTATGGCCGGCTCCGGGAATTTCGAGGAATGTTTTTGAGATTCCAGCAGAGGAATGATCGGGAGCCGTTTCGAATAATTGTTGAGCTTGGGCAAAAGGGATGATGGAATCCTGCCGTCCATGAATGATAGTGATGGGGCAGGTCACTTCCGGAATTCGTTCGATAGACGGATATCGATCAACCATCATCCAGTCGACCGGTAGCCACGGAAAGCGTTCTCCAGCTATCGCAACCAGCGAACTGAACGGAGCCTGCAGAAACAAGCCTGCCAGTTCCGTTCCTTCCTGGGATAACTGGTTGGCAAGAGCGGTCGCAATGCCTCCGCCGAGCGATTCCCCCAATAGCACAAATCGTGCAGGTTCAATTTGATACTCTGCGACGAGAGCATCTAAAATGAATCGGGCATCGTGAAGATAAGCTTTTTCACTGGGACTGCCGGGATTCTCGGCATAGCCTCGGTAGTCGATAAGGAAGATGTCTGCATTTAGAGAACTGAGTCGTTTTAATTGATCAGCCCGGTAGCCACGATGCCCGGCATTGCCCGGATAGTAAATGATGACAGGACGCCCCGCATCCAGTTCCTGTTGCTGCTCTTTGCGATTGAGAGCCTGATGACTTGGCGGCAGCACATGCCAGCCATGCAGTGTGTAACCAGGTTCCACTTCAAAGGTTACGGGTAGACAGCGTCCTTCGGCAAATTCCCAGTCTTTTACATTTAAAGTTGCGACCTTCGTGGGATGATAAATCAATTTTCTTTGGATCAGCGTGAGCACCAGAATGACTCCCACATATAAAATCAGTAGCAATAGAAGGAATCGCCCGAGACGATTCTGCCAGGATCTGGGCGAAGATTTTATTGTGTCAGGTGTTATGATTTCAGCTTGACTCACAGCAGACTTTCAATGAAATCGAATATCTAAAACTCGTAGGACAGGCTTCCAGCCTGTCTAAATCGCTCATCGCTCTTATTGACAGTCATAGGTCAAGCAACGCCTGTCTTACACCTTTTTGAACATTGAGAAGGGAGTGTCCTGGTGAAATCATCACGCCCAACACTTCGTTCTGGGACGTGCCATCCATGGTGAAGTTTTACTTTCTACTACTCTCGAAAATAGACAGGCTGGATGCCTGTCCTACTTGTCTGGATTGCTAACTTACTCTTTCGTCGACTGCATACGAGCAGCCTGAAGTCTTTTCCTGGCGGCATAGCGTTTGATCAATTCGTCGGCGATCACTCCTCCCAGAATCACCATGCCAATGATTGCGAAGTCGAGTTGCGAAGGAATGTCGGCCATGATGATAGCATTGTAGAGGACGCGTAATAACGCGGCTCCAATTGCAACGCCGATAATACTTCCTTCTCCACCACGCAGACTACATCCCCCAAGCACAGCTGCGGCTATGGCGTAGAGTTCGTAAAAGTTTCCATGGGCACTTGGCTGGACAGTGTTTTGATCCAGTGCAAACAGCACCCCACCCAAACCAGCCAATCCTGCACAAAACACATAGGCGAGAATGGTCAGCCGGTCGGTGGCGATTCCGCTGAATCGGGCGGCTTGTTCATTACGTCCGAGAGCCATCAGGTGACGTCCCCAGATGGTTCGGTTCAGAAAAATCCAGGAGAGGATTGCCAGAATCAGAAAGATGATCGCTGGCACTGGAATGGCGACCGGTAAGCCAATCTCCAGTTTCGATTTCACATACCACATCAGACCCGGATAATCCGATCCAAACCGCAGGTTGCTGTCTTCCGTGATCCAACGGGCGAGGCCACGATAGAGGAGCAGTCCGCAGAGAGTCACAATGAATGGCTGGATTTTTAATTTCGTGATTAACAGTCCATGCGCCAAGCCAATAACAAGAGAGAGACTTCCGACAAATGCGATTGTCCCTGGGACTGACCAATGTTTTTCGACTAACAGGAGTGGCATCAGTGAACCTGTCAATCCAATGACAGAACCAATCGAAAGATCGATTCCGCCCGTCATAATCACGAATGCAGCTCCCAGGCTGATGATGCCGAACAGAGCCGTCCGATGCAGGAGTTGTTCAATGTTGTTGGCCAGCAGAAATTTGGGATTGTTAATCGCTGTGATCACGCAGACAAAAATCAATAATCCCAAGATTCCCAGAATTTTCTTCATGCCCGTTGTTCCATAAACTTCGTAATCGAGAGTGCATCGCAAGAGGTCGCAGCATAGCAACGAACACTGGAATGATAAACGTAGAATGACGTTCTCATTGTTCAATAAGATGTTACGCTAATGAGAAAATCGATGTGCGTCAAAGCTATTCAGAGACTGACATTCCATTCACTGATCGATTCAAAGCTGAAAACTCTGCAAATCTTTCGCAAACTCAATTTCTGAAAAGACGGTTTTCACTTCCGTCAAATCCCAGGGTTCCTCAGTATTTTCTCTGGGATCGATATGCGTAAGCAGAAGTTTTTTGACGTCTGTTCTGCTGGCCAGTTCGGCGACTTGTGTCAGATAACTGTGTCCGGTTTTCTCAGCCCATTCGGAGGTTTCGTCACTGAAGTAGCATTCATGAATGAGCAAATCAGCATCGCGAATGAAATCTTCATACGATCCATCGACATAAGTATCGGTCACGTAAGCAAACTTTTGGCCATTTTCTTCGACGACATAAGCGGTCGATCCTCCCGGATGACTCGGCAGTGGTTGCCAGCGGACCAGATACGAATCAATTTGAACTTCCGGCTGCTCAAACGATTCCAGCTCGATCAGTTCAAAAGCCGGCATGTGCGAAAATGTCGGCTCGGCAAACAGATGTTTTTTGACTGCTTCCAACGTGTAGCGATTGCCATACAGTTTGATGGATTGAATCTGCTCCAGCAGCATCGGCACATACAAATAAGTCAAACCAATAATATGATCCCAGTGCGGATGCGTCAGAAACAGATGCAGATCTTTACGCAGGAGTCGTTCAGTGACACGGAATGTGGCTGTCCCGGCATCAAACAGAATTCCAGCCTCGGGCAGTAAGAACGAAGCGGTGTGCCGGACTTCGTTGGGATGATAACCGCCTGTTCCTAAGGCATGAATTTGCATGTTTTGGTTTCCTCTTAGAGTGTACGATTCGAACTAAACTTACTTCTCTTCAGGCTGTGACTTCAACCTTTCATCTGGAAAATCATTGAAGCCAGTCACTCTTAATGGACTCCGCCTGATCCCGCACTGCTTCCATCTCATCCGATTTCTTCCGGAGTTTTTCCAGATTCTTCACCTGAAAATTCATCCGCGGATTGTTTTTGAGTTTGTTATAATTTCTGTCGAGGAAGTCCCAGTAAAGAGTTGTGATGGGGCAGGCTTTTTCCCCGGTTTTCTCTTTAAAGTTATAGCGGCAGTTTTTGCAGAAGTTGCTCATTTTGTTGATGTAGTTGCCCGACGAGCAGTACGGTTTGGAGCCAACGATGCCGCCGTCGCCGTATTGACTCATGCCGAGAGTGTTCGGAAGTGAAACCCAGTCGATGGCATCGAGATACATTGCCATGTGCCATTCGTGGAATTTGTAGGGATCGACCCCGGCAAGCATGCTCAGATTCCCGAGGACCATCAGGCGATGGATATGATGGGCGTAACCATGATTGATGACGGAATTCATCGACTGACGGACACATTCCATATCGGTCTGACCATCCCAGAAAAACTGGGGAACGTCATGCGTGGTTTCAAAATGATTGAGCGATTCATACTTCGGCATCTTCGACCAGTAAACACAGCGAATGAATTCCCGCCAGCCGAGAATCTGCCGGATAAAGCCTTCCACCGAATTCAAGGGCGCTTCGTCGTTCTGCCAGGCTTTGAGGGCTCGGTCGACACAGTCGCGGGGGTTGAGCAGTTTGAGATTCAGACAAGCAGAGAGTTGTGAGTGATAAAGGGTCGTTTCGTCGGTCCACATGGCATCTTCATATTTACCGAAGTTGGGAAGATACTCTTTGATGAAGTGGTTCAACTTCTTCAACGATTCGGATCGTGTGACCGGAATGTCAAAGTGATCGAGAGAGCCGGGATGATCTTTGAAACGAGCGGAGACCATTTCGATCACCTGTTTTGTGATGTCATCCGGTCGGAATCGTCTCGGCTTCAATCCGGATTTCGGCCCCGATTTCGGAAACGCTTCCCGATTTTCATGATCCAGATTCCACTCCCCACCTTCGGGCTCTCCATTATCGTTGACGAGAATATTCTCTCGTTTCCGCAGCATCCGATAGAAGTATTCGAGCCGGAGTTCTTTGCGGTCAGCTGCGAATTCTTCAAACTCTTCAAGCGTGCAGTAAAAGTGTCGATCTTCACGGATCTCCAGAGGAATGTCCCATTCTTTGACAGCTCTTTGAAATGCTTTCAGCACCCGATGATCCCCCGGATGCACCAGGATGAGCTTCTGAGGCTGGAGACGTTCAATATCCAATTTAAGGACTTCCCTAAACGAGGAGCCGGAATCTTTAGAGGGTTGCTGGGGAAGTTGGTGGTAATGAACTGAGATTTCTTTTTCACGGAGTTCATCGCGAAAATGTCGCATCGCCGAGAAGAACATCGCAATGCGAAGCTTGTGACACCAGACGTGCGTCGCTTCCTCGGCAACTTCTGCCATCCAGACGGAATCCGTTTTGGCATCGAACTGATTGAAAACCGCTGAGTGATGATCGAGTTGATCGCCAAGAATAAGTATCAAATTTCGCATGGAAGTGAGTACGCTAAAATGGAGAGAATCGGGGTCAATCACATGTTAGAGCGAGTATGAAAATTTGCGACCCAAATTATCGTTGATAAGAAAATGAGAAGTTGAGTTTGCATCGTGATCGATACCTGCGAGAATAAGCGAGATTAATTGATACTTGACACCACTACTCTCTGGATTACGAAAGAGCCTCGCCGATGTCCAATCAGGATCACGAAATTATTTTTCAGGATGCGCTTGGCCGGTTGGATGTAGCCGGGAAGTATGCGGAGATTGATCAGGAAACCATTCAGCGGATGCAGCATCCGATTCAGATTATTCAGGTCGCAATTCCCGTTCGCATGGATGATGGATCGCTGAAAATCTTTCCGGGGTACCGGGTTCGACACGATGCGACACGAGGGCCGACGAAGGGCGGGATTCGTTTTCATCCGGAAGTGAATCTGGAGGAAGTGAAGGCTCTCTCGTTGTGGATGACCTGCAAATGTGCGGTGATGGATATTCCCTACGGCGGTGCCAAAGGGGGGGTGATTGTGAATCCGAAAGAACTCTCCCCTTTGGAACTGGAACGACTTTCGCGAGGCTTTATCGAACGAATTGCCGATTTCATTGGACCCGATACCGACATTCCTGCTCCCGATGTTTACACGAATGAACGTATCATGGGCTGGATGATGAATGAGTATTCGACGATTGTCCGCAAGCATTCGCCCGATGTCATCACAGGCAAGCCGATTGCACTGGGCGGTTCTCTGGGACGTTCCGCCGCAACCGGACGTGGGGCTTATCATTGTGTGAAACAGTTGGAAAAGAAGCGGGGCTGGAATCCGAAAGAGGTTACAGTGGCCGTCCAGGGGTTTGGGAATGCCGGTCAAAGTGTCGCGGAATTGCTACATGCAGATGGGTATCGCATTGTAGCCGTCAGTGATTCCAAAGGGGGCATCTATCGAGAGGAAGGTTTCGATGTGCCCAGCCTGATGCATGCAAAGAATGAAAGCCGAGAATTAAAAGCGGTCTATTGCGAAGGCTCGGTTTGTGAAGCGGTCGATGCGAAAACGATCTCCAATGAAGAACTGCTCGAACTGGATGTCGATATTCTCATTCCGGCTGCGTTGCAGGATGCGATCACCGAAGACAATGCCGAGAAAATATCTGCTCGTGTCATAGTCGAAGTGGCTAATGGTCCTGTTACCATTGAAGCCGATGCGATTCTCGATCGGAAAGAAGATTTGATCATCGTGCCGGACATTCTCGCGAATGCGGGGGGCGTGACGGTCAGTTACTTCGAATGGGTTCAGAATCGGGCAGGTGATTACTGGACAGAGGAAAAAGTGAATCATCGCCTGGAGGAAAACATGTGCAAACAGTTTGAACATGTCTATGAACTGATGGAGGAACATCGTGTTTCGATGCGAACGGCTGCTTATGTTCTCGCACTCAATCGGATTGGAGCAGCAGTGATGGCAACGGGCACATCCGCTTATTTTTCCGGCAAGGATTAACAAACGGATGTTGAATAGTCTCCTCATAGAGTCGCAAAAATCGCAAGCGAGTTTGTATTGAAAAATTCCAACACACTTGCTTGCGCTTCGTGCTTGTAATGCCATGAATTAATTCATTTCAAGGAAAAACAAATGACACAGTTACCCAACCCACTGGATCATCGTCAGTCAGATCATCCGATTAACGAATTGTTTTTGATGCGTTGGTCGCCGCGGGCGATTTCGGGGGAGGCGATTCCAGAGGCTCAATTGATGTCTCTGCTCGAAGCGGCTCGCTGGGCACCGAGTACATACAACGAGCAGGAATGGCGATTTCTGTATGCGACTCGCGATAGCGAGCACTGGCAGACATTCTTCAACCTGTTGATGGAAGCTAATCAAGCCTGGTGCGACAAGGCTGCCGTGCTGATGGTAGTAGTCTCGCACAAAGTCTTTTCCCGAAATGGCAATCCAAATCCAGTCCATACCTTTGATGCCGGGGCTGCTTTTGAGAATCTGGCTTTGCAGGGAGCAACCATGGGACTGGTCGTGCATGGCATGGCCGGGTTCAATCAGTCCAATGCTCGTCGCGAGTTGAAAATCCCGGACGACTATGCCGTCGAAGCAATGATTGCAATTGGCCAGCCGGGAGAACTGGAAGTGCTATCGGAAGAATTACGGGGACGAGAAGAACCGACGGGAAGAAAGCCGGTCGATGAGATCAGTTGTGAAGGGCCGTTTTCGTTTTGATCGATGTTTGTTGGGATAGCGAAGCGTAACCCAACAATACAGACGACTGACTCAGAATGGAGTTCTTTGCGAAAGTCATTAAACCCGGGTGGCGGGGGCGCTCTCGAAGAGAATCCCCCGAATCGTAAAACTTACGGGGGCTTCCGCTAAAGCGGAGCGCCCCCGCCACCCGGGTTCCAGGAAATCGACTCTCTCACCACTCGATACTGGCCACTCAAAGAGAGTTGATTTCAAAGTTGAGACATGTGAGAATCAAATGATAACTGAACTCTCCCCTGCTGACTGAAATTTGAGGAGCTCTCTCCATGAAATCGTTAATATTCTCTGCCTGTTTGCTGTTTGCTACTACGACGATGAGTTTCGCCCAGGCTCCCGTCTCACCGACCAAAGTTGCCCCCATCGAGTTAATTGTTGCTGGGATGGAGGATAAGGTCGAAACGCTTGAAAAATTACTGGCAGATCCTGAGAAGTATGATGACAATGAAGAATTCATTGTGCGAGCTGGCGGTGTGCTGGCTTGCTTCTCGCAGGCATTGATTGAACATGAGGGAGGAGCACAGACGAAAATTGCTGCTCCGACTCTCCGTGATGCCGGGCTCGCTTTGCAGGATTATGCAGGGCATGAAGCCTGTGTTGAGCAATTGCAGACAATCAAAACTGCCATGAAGGGGGAAGCTTCGGGCGAACATGAAGAGATGCATCCCTGGGATGAGTTGATCGGGATGTATGACATGATGGAAGAAATGAATGATCGCAATGGGGGTTTATCTCGTTCTTTGCTTCGTACACGCGGTAAAGCTTCAGAACAGCTGAATGCTGCGACCAATGCGATTCTTGGTTTGGCGATGCTGGCTGATCACAGCTATCTCGAAGAGGATTCCCAAGCTGAGCAATGGGACAAGTGGGCGAAGGATGGACAGCAGGCGATGACAAATATGATCGGAGCGATCAAAGAAAAGGACAAAGCGAAAATCGCTGAGTTTTACAAAATCAGTAATCATTCCTGTGATCAATGTCATGAAGTGTTTCGGGCGGAGTGATTGTCGCTTGAAGAAGATGATACACAGGACTCGTGAAAACCCCCGAGCCATGACTGGCTCGGCTCGCCTTTAGTCAGGAGAAGAGGATCAGTCATGATGAGGAACACGCGTTTTATCATTCCCGGTTTGATGATCCTCGTTGGCATCGGATTTTTTGCCGAAACGGTGCAGGCTCAGCGGAATCAACGAGCAAGACGGAGTCGCTCGGAGGAGATGTTGAGGGAGCGTCTTGAAGACCGCCTCAAGACAGACACCACTGATGCGATTAAATTGCTGAATCAGGACTTCACTGCTTTTACAGAGAAGTATCTCGATTCTGACGCCTTCGGCTATTCAGAAGAAAAGCCGGTTCCTTCTGAAATCGAGCGGATGCGAAATGTCCTCAACCTGTTTGCAGCAGCCCCTTTGCTCATAATGGATGAAAATCAGGAAGCAGTCCTGTTCGTCAAAATGACTGAGGAAGAATCGAAAGCGTTTGCCCCACCTTCACCAGTCAAAAAGAAAACCGAATTCGATGTCACCGGATACGGGGATGATATCTCAAAAGTCATAAGAAGTGGATTGGCCGATTTGCAGGCCAAGAATTACCAGGACTTCATCAATAAACTCTATCCTCTGGCCGAATTGGAACAGTTGAAAGAAGAGGAGCAGGAATCGTGGGTTGTTGAACAGCTTTCAGAAAATGAAATTCAATTGAAGCAACTGCAGCAGGATTTTCAGCAGTTGTTGAGCATCGAGGCAACGATCACAAATTTTCAGGGGATGACGTTAGCCGTTTTTCAGATCTCCACAGGCAAAAATTATCCGAATGCGAATCAGTACCGCTATCAATTTGATGAACTTGGTGCACCCAGCGATCGAATTGTTGCGTTCGAGAAGGTCGGCAAAAACTGGCGATTTGTCGATGGCAATAAGCAGGCACGCGAAGCATTGCAGTCAGCAAGAGGAGGCTTGTCACGGGATGGTTTCATTCAATTACGATGGGAACTGAAGGATTCAGAATGGCGAATCGTTGAAATTCCATTTTTTTAATATTTCTCGATGCACAATTCCTTCGTCTGTTTGAGTTAATCACGGAAATGCCAATTGGAGAAATACTATGGAATCGCAGAAACTCCATTCCCAAGGTTTCACAGTCATAGAACTGATGATTACTCTGGCGATCATTGTAGTCATCACGAGTTTAGTGTTACCTACAATCCAGGAATCGCGAAATCAGGCACGAGAACGAGAGTGCATTATCCACCTGAAACAGTTGGGGCTGGCAATGCATAACTATCACGATGTGTATCGCACTTTTCCACCAGGTTGGGTTCGTAAAACACCTTATGCACAATCTCCCAGTGGCTTTGGCTGGCAAGTTTCAATCCTGCCATTTGTTGAAGAGGCACCGTTATATGATGCCATTCGTCCTTCTGCCCCTAATAATGAGGGTGCATTGGAGTATGTGGAAGCGAAGTACCTGAAGAGAGAAATTTCAACTTATCGCTGTCCGGCAGACTCCACTCCAGTGACTAATCCGATGCGCGGCGACTGGGGGACTTCCAATTATTCAATGAATTATGGAACGGAACCTGTCCCGCGAATGACTCCTCTGGACGGCTCAATGAATTGGCCCGGAGCATTGCCTACACGCCTCCACACTAACGGGATCGGCTGGTGGAACAGTCGGGTTGGTTTTAGAGATATCACCGATGGAACCAGCAACACATTGATGATTAGCGAGCGTTCCGTGAAAAGCGCGGCTGGCATCTGGCCGGGGGTGCGGTCGAATAGTTCAGAAACCGATCAGGTAACCGACACAAGCTACGGCAATGAAATCAATTCCGGACTGAATTCATTTTCAAGTCCACATCGAGGTGGAGCCAACATATTATTATGCGATGGCTCAGTGCGATTTCTCAGCGATCAAGTCGATTCACAACCTCGTGGTCCTGGACAAGGCGACGTCGGAGGCCTTTTTCAGAAATTAGGCTGCCGAAATGATGGTCAGGTTGTGGGTGAGTTACCCGGAGAATAACCAACGCGTCAACAAACAGGGGGCTTGAGCATTGCCCCCGTTTAAAATCTCTTCCAGCAATAAACCCGTAGGTCAGGCTGTGCCTGACGAAATCATGGTTCGCAAATTCTGAGCGTCAATACGCACTCAACTCGTCACTCTTCTACCCGAGTTGAACGCACTGCCGGGTTGCCAGCAGTGGACCCCTTCAACTCTCGATTGGTCTTGGCAACTTATGCCGTGGTCCACTTTGCAAATTGCTCTTAATAAGTTGGCAGTGGATCCATTGGAGCGAAAGCTGTGGTTGGGTAAGGAGTGCTGTAGGTTGGATATCCACCATAAGCAACTGGTCCATTGCTGGGAACTCCCAGGTTAACGCTGGAACCTGTTGGGCTGTAGTAGCCACCACCGCCCGTTGGGGCTCCATAAACTCCGCCAGCTGGTGCACCGCAAGCACCGCCGCATGGTGAGCAGCCGCCGCCGTAGCCGGCACAGCGTGATCGGAAACATCCAACAGTCGACATCAGCATCAAACCAGTGATCGCAAGTGTTGCCAGGCGAGTCATTTTCGAGGTTCCTTTATGAAGGGATTTGTGAGCCTGTTCTGCGATTTTTACCACATCGCAGGCTCAGCAGTTCAGGGTCTTGAATGGTGACAGACATTTTCATGTCTGTCTTGAGAAAGGTTTTCGTAACGAAACGCGTACCGGATGGGCAATCAAATGTGCGTCTCGTTGAGTCGGAAAAGTACGGGAAACCATTGAAAACGGTCAATCGAAATTATTTCAATTCTCGGAAAGACTGGATGTTTGATTAAAGTCGAAACTCTTACTTGCGTTTGAGCCTATTATTACAGTCTGAAACGCCGTTGTGCGTCTCTCTGAAGAACCGTTGTAATCGTTACAAGTTGGCTCGGAA
Organism: Rubinisphaera italica; assembly: GCF_007859715.1. Lineage (NCBI taxonomy): Bacteria > Pseudomonadati > Planctomycetota > Planctomycetia > Planctomycetales > Planctomycetaceae > Rubinisphaera > Rubinisphaera italica. The sequence goes on along the minus strand of NZ_SJPG01000001.1, from coordinate 3,873,636 downwards.
TTCCTTCTTGCACAGTGACTCCAAAAACAAGAAACAGCATTTCGACGGTTTTTGACCTAAAGTTGATTTGCACCCTCTTCTGGAAGAGTTGAAATCCTGAGGTTGATTTCCCATTCAGAAGTTCGGGCACAATCTTGCTATTCCCGGAAATATTTCATCCATCCAGGTCGGGCCGTTCATGAGTCAGCAGACAACTTCACAAGTGATTGACTGGAGTGCGATTCGTGTTCAGCTTCTCCCTGAAGGTGCAGAATCGCTGCTACCATCCTCCTGGAAACTTCCCATACTGCCTCAGGCAGTATCCGAATTTCTGCAGCACGCCAGCAATCCCAATTATGACATTAAAAAGCTGACGAAAATCGTTGAGCAGGACACCAGCCTGTCATGCAAATTACTCAAGCATGTCAATTCATCGGCCTTGGGATTGCGTCATCGGATTTCTACAATTCGAAATGCCTTGATGGCTTTGGGGATTCGGCGAAGCAAAATGCTGATTCTGACAGCTGCTGTGCATGCAACGGTTAAGAAGTTCAATTCCCGTTTATTCGATCTTCATGAATTCTGGGCGGATAATCTGGAGCGAGCCAGATTTTCCCGAGCGGTTGCCGAGAAAATTGGCGCGGATGTCGATCTGGCTTATACCGGAGCGATGCTGCAGGATTTTCTGATCCCGATTCTCGGCCATACCAATCTCAAAGAGTATGTTTCCTATTGGAATGACAGTCACAAGCCTGTTTGTGATCTGTATGAGTATGAACATAATAAATTCGGTGTTCAACATGCCCAGGTGGGCGCTATTTGCCTGATGAAGTGGAATGTCCCAGATGATCTGATCTGCAGCATTCTTTGCCATCACATGGATTATGAGCATCTGGATCGTTTAGGACTGGTCGGTACTCACGTGCAGGCCGTCGCGGCTTCATCACTGATACCGACTTCGATTTTGCAGCATCGGGAACTGGCGATTCCGCTATCGATCTGGGATCAACACGACAGCGGATACGATTTGTTCGAAATTGCTGAAAAAGTCGATTCTGAATACACAACTGAAAAAGACGCCGGCAGTCATCGGGAATCGTTAGCCGTGCGAATTGAAGAATGCCTGATGAGTCATCTCTCCAGCGGTGGGCTTCTAACCGAGTTGAAAAATCGTCAGCTTGGAAATTATATCTTGGAAGAGTGCATTGGAAACGGTGCGAGTGGGTCTGTGTATCGTGCCCGACATACGATGATGAATCGCCCCGCAGCTGTGAAAGTGCTTTCTCAGGAAAAACTAACCGAAAGTGACATCGCCCGTTTCGAGCGGGAAGTGCAACTGACGAGTCTGCTGCAACATGCCAATACCGTTTCCATCTATGATTTCGGTCGGACGAATGATGGAATGTTCTATTATGCAATGGAATATGTGAACGGGTATTCGTTGAAACAACTGGTGCAATTATACGGTCCTCAGCCTGAAGGACGTGTGATTCCTATACTTAAGCAAGTTTGTGGTTCAATCGAGAATGCTCATCGAGCCGGGCTGGTGCATCGCGACATCAAACCGGAAAACATTCTGCTTTCACGTAAGTTGCACATGTCCGATCATGCGACCGTTCTCGACTTTGGACTGGTTCGAAATTTGCAGGAAGAAGACGGCTCCAATGAAAAAGTCATTACTGGTACTCCGCTGTATCTGGCTCCCGAGACAATCAGTACGATGGGAACCAGTTCGATATCGAGCGATCTCTATGCCATTGGAGCGGTTGGCTATTTCCTGTTAACTGGACAGCCATTGTTTACAGGAAACAACGCCGTGGATATCTGTCTGAAGCAACTTTCTGAAGTCCCAATCTCCCCTTCTAAACGACTCGGCCGTAAAATTGATGAAGATCTCGAACGACTGATTATGAATTGCCTCAATAAGTCGATAGAAAAACGACCGGATTCCGCTTTTGCACTGGCCGAGCAATTGGCGAGATGTGAGCAGGTCTCATTCTGGAATGAAGATCAGGCAGCCGCCTGGTGGGAGGCTCAAAGTTCATTGCCCGAGGAAACTCGTCTGGGAGAAAATGATCCGACATTGATTTGCGACCTGGATGAGACAAAGTAGCAGACTGGGTTATCAAACCGTCGACAAAAAAATCATAAGACAGATTTTTTCCATGAGAGCATTTCTAAATGCAGTGTGCTTTCGCATGTACGATTATTTGCTTAAATCGCTGCATTTGCTCCTGCTGAACGCTACAGGTAATTTTTGAATATGCTCTGGGATTTATCTCTGATCAGTTGATCGAGTCGGGATTGGCAATATTTTCGTGCTGATAGGGGATGGGATCGTTCTGCAGTTGGCAGAGTGCATTGAGGGCGGCTTTTTGTTCGGCTTCTTTTTTGTTGGCTCCCCAGGCAGGGGCAAAAGTTGTTGGTCCGACGACGGCGGCCACCAGAAAACTTTTGTTGTGATCCGGCCCGACCTCTTCGACAAGACGATAAGTCGGAGTTTCGCTCAGCTCTTTCTGCGTGTATTGCTGGAGCAGACTTTTTGAGTTCCGAATATGTTCGGACTCAGCCGCATGAGAGATCAGATGTTCGAGATTACGATTGATAAACGCAAACGCAGCCTCAAAACCTCCATCGAGATAAATCGCCGCGATAACGGATTCAAAAATTCCTGCCAGAACCGAATGGGGAAGTTCCGGCGACAGATGCAGGCCTTTGCTCATCAAAACGAATTGCTGCAAACCGAGAGAAATCGCTGCTTGAGCGCATGCTGTCCGGCTGACCACTTCCGATTTCATTTGCGTTAATGGGCCCTCTTCGTCGTTTGGGTTGAGGGCAAATAGTCGATCGCAAACGATAGCCCCGAGAATCGCATCTCCCAGAAATTCCATTCGTTCATTGGACTGCAGCCGAGTCGGTGCAATCGAAGCGTGCGTTAAACTCGTCTTCAATAGCGATCTCTGTTTGAATGTATACCCCAGTGTCTGTTCACAGGCAGTCAAGAGAGCTTCGCTCAGAAAGCTATCGTCAGATTCCGTCGTCATGTTCAATTCGATTTCGTGTCAGATCAAAGGCTGAAAGAGCTGAATTCGCTCTGGAGACTGGAGGACTTCGTACTAAAAGGTGAAGTCACCGAAATAATTCTAAAAATATTCCGGCTTCAAGAATAGCAACTTGAGCAGATCAACGGCATAAGAATTATCGTGATTGAACCAAGTGTCGGAAATCTTTCGACGATTCAAGTCGGCCCTGCTGCCAATGGCATTCTCTGAGTTATGAACATTAAACCTCTGTCCTTTATAAGGAAATGGAAGGAAAAAGAGTGAATTCTCGGATATTCGGGCAGCGCGATACCACTTTTCCTGCTTGACTTTTAATCCCTGCATACATACTGCTTGATGTGGTCTGGGAAATTGTATCCAACTGGCATTGAGAATTGCTTTCAAATGTTTAAAACAAAGTTATTGGAAAATTTGTTCCAGCGCACGCCCTGGTGCCTGCGTAGTTAAGTATTGATCACTCAATGTGGTCATCTCCTCGCGGGCAACCTACCAATAAAGACTTTTCATGCAAGTCTCGCCAATTCAAGGAAAGGACACAAAGATGAAATTCAGGACACCGGATTCCCAGCTCAGGCAAGGGAGTTCAAATGCATTAAGTGTATGGGCCATGGCTGTTTCGGGCTTATGCCTGGCTATTGCAGCTGCGATTACGATTGGTCAGGATCGGGGTACGCCGATTTCGCCGAACCAGGAAATTCTCTCTGCTCAGGATTTATCAACTGCCTTCCGAACGATTGCCAAAGAAACATTTCCCGGCATCGTCGCGATTGAAACGCGTGGGATCGCTGTCGAGTCGACCGGCGGAGGTTTGAATCTCGAAGACTTCTTCAAGAGCGATCCTCAGTTCGAGAAATTCTTCAAACAGAATCCAAATCTGAGACCGAAATCCGATTCTCAGCCGAAGCGAAAAGTTGTGCCTCAGGGACAGGGTTCCGGATTCATTATCGACACTGAGGGTCACATCCTGACTAACAATCATGTTGTGGAGGATGCCGAACTGATTACCGTTCGACTTTCCGACGGTCGCGAATATGAAGCGAAACTGATCGGGACCGATCCACGTTCCGATGTCGCTGTCATTAAAATCGAAGAGGAAGGGCTTGAACCAATCCCACTCGGTAACAGTGACGAAACCCAGGTGGGCGATATCGTGTTGGCCTTCGGGAGTCCGTTTGGACTGGAATTGACAATGACTCAAGGCATTATCAGTGCCAAAGGTCGTGGCCCCGGTATCAATGAACGAGAAGATTATCTGCAGACCGATGCCGCGATTAATCCGGGTAATAGTGGTGGCCCGCTGGTCAACCTGCGTGGGGAAATTATCGGCATCAACACTGCGATTTCATCCCGCAGCGGTGGCTACGATGGTGTCGGCTTCTCAATCCCAATCAACATGGCCAAATGGGCTGCTGACCAGATTATGGAAAGCGGATCTGTTCGCCGTGCTTACATTGGTGTGGTTATTCAGCCGATCAATAATGCCTTGGCGAATCAGTTGGGGCTGCATGTGAATGAAGGAGCCATTGTCTCACAGATTATTCCAAACTCTCCTTCCGACAAAGCGGGTCTGGAAACAGGCGATGTGATCCTGAATTTGAATGGTCGCTCTGTCGGTGGCACACGAGAATTGCAGGGTATTGTCGAGCAGCTTTCCGTGGATAAATCGTATCCAATGGAAGTCTTCCGCAATGGCAAAAAGAAGAAACTGACGATCACGATGGCTGAAATGCCAAGCACACTTTCACTGACTTCTGGAGACGAGGGTGATTCTCCCGAACGTCAGGAGGAAACCGAATCGTACAATGCCGAGAGTCTTGGCTTAAATGTTCAGGACTTGACTGACGACCTGGCAGAACAGTTTGGATATCCTGAGAGTGCTTCCGGCGTGATTATCTCTTCTGTCGAAGCGGATGGAGTGGCCGGGCGAAACGGATTGCAAGTCGGAGAATTGATCGAAAAAGTCGGCCAGAAAAAAATTGGGTCTCTGGAAGACTTTCAGGCAGCCATGAAAGATGCAGACCTCGACAAAGGCGTGTTGATGCTCGTTCGTCGGGGGAACTTCACGCGATTCCTGGTCATCAAATCCGATGCCCGTTGATAGCGAAGTAATTCGCTGAGTGTGCAGGTTGAAAAGCCTGAAACATCTTCAGAAAAAGGAGTGAGTTGCACGTGCGACTCACTCCTTTTGTCATTGAACGATCTAGAGAATATTCAAAGATGAACTGCAGCGTCCGGCAGGAGCAAACACAGCGTTTTCAGGGCATTGGCAGTCCAAGCGACTGCAGAAACCATTTGACAATGGTCTCGTGCTTTGTTTCCACTAAATATTAGGATGCAACTGGCTTTGCCAGTGCCTTGTAACTTCGGTGTTAGTCTCGACTTGCACTGGCGAAGTCAGTGGCACACAAATCGAAGTATTAATCGGAACGATCCATTCGTAATCAATTCTGGTTATCGGAAATCTTCACTCGTGAATGTTTCATCTGTGGCAATCGTCACTTCTGTAATGGTGAAACGTCCATTCCTTTGTGGCGTTCCTTCAACTGTGACCAGGCTGCCAGGTTTAATGTATTTGGCATCAGAAAGACTGATGGAAACGGAGATGTTTTTTTTCATGAGAATGGGAGCGGTGTTTTTACCGGACAATGTGATCAGCAGTCGCTCGAAATCTGCATAATCCGGATCAGGTCCTCGTCCAGTGATTTCTCCCGAGATGAAGTAATCTCCTTTGCTTGTCCCCGGTTTTGGGGGAGCTTTGGCGAACGTTCCGACCGGTAAGCGTCCTTTCAGTTCAGGATAGACGACGAATGATTTCCCCATCAAAGTTTCCTGGTTGGGACGATTGATGATCCCTTTCACAAAGAAGCCATTGACCAGCATCGACTCATCTGATTTCGCTCTAACTTCGACCGGGACACGTGAATTGAGCAGGAACTCTTTCTCTTCGCCATCTTCAGTGGTTATGATCAGCGTTTTATTACGGCCTTTTGCATCCAGGCTAACCAGCTTGCCTGTGATGGTCTCTGTCTCTGATTGAGCAAAACTTGATTGCGAGTTCAGAAGAAACGACGCCATTAAAAACAGGCATAGATGATGAGTCAATATTCTGTTGTGAAACAGCATGAATAGCTCCTTGATGAAGAACGAATGTTCGTTGATGGGTTTAATTCATTACAACGGTCTAACCCTTCGACTTCAACCCAAATGTACTTTTAAGTGATTGTTGAACGATTCAATTGAAGACACTCGTAATTTGCGAGCAGTCATTGATAGCAAGTGAATGAGTATGGTCCAGTCTATTCCACTCGAAGCAGAATCATTAAATGCTTTTACCGAATTCGCAAAAACTCGAATTCAATCGCAATCTGAGGAATCACTTCAGGAATGTCTGGCCGTATATTGCGAAGTGCAGGAACTCAAGCAAGCGTTGGCTGAGATTGGAACTCTCCATGAAGCGGCAGCAGGATGTGGGTATTCTCGCAATGAGTTAGAAGCCCAATATCAGGCCCGGCTCGATCGTTTACTAAACCTTCCTGAGTAACTTTTGCCAGGGTGCAGGGGACTCTCAAAGAATACTGATCAGCCATCCCAAAAAAGAGGTTGCGGAAATGTCGAAAACAAAGATCCTGTACGAAGGTCGCTTTCTGGAACTGGTGGCACAGGGGAAATGGGAATACGTCCGTCGCAATAATTCCACAACCACCATCGCGATTCTGGCATTAACGCAAAATGATGATTTGTTGTTTGTGGAGCAGATGCGTCTGCCTGTAGGGGGGCCAGTCATCGAATTGCCGGCTGGTTTAGTCGGAGATGATGGTGATGTGACCGAGCAGCCAATTGTCGCCGCGATCCGGGAGTTGGAGGAAGAAACCGGCTACACGACTGAAAAAATTACCGAACTCGGCACTTTCTGTTCCTCGGCAGGACTGACCAATGAACAGACCACAATGTTTCTGGCGATCGACTGTCGTCAAATCGGCTCTGGAGGCGGTGTCGCAGGCGAATCGATTCAAATTCACAAAATTCCCCGAAAGAATGCTGCCTCCTGGCTGCTGGATCGCGTAAAATTGGGAGAACTGATGGATGGAAAAGTCTGGACTGCATTAGCACTTGCACAACGTCGCAAGTGGAAAGTGCCTAAAAACTAAATCAGAATCCGCAATAATCGTTCTGTCTCATAAAAGTGGATTCTGACTCCGGGAAACGATATGAAATTGAGATTACGACAATGGGTTCGTACCCTGTCAGGGTTTTATTTTGGGTGTCTAATCGCTGCAACGCACTCCGTTGTCGTGCTTTATAACGTTCTGTACCCGAAATTTAGACATTGGCGAACGACGAGTGCTTTATCGATCTGCCTGTTACTGGTGAGCTCGCAGACGCTACAAGCGGATCAGCAGTTAGAGGAAGAATTTCCGCCCATTGAAGGAACGGATCAGGCTGAGGTTCTCGAAAAGTATCGAACCAAAATTGAGCAAATCACAACAGAACTCTCGGCCTTGCAGCTGAAAACTCCCACGTCTCTTTCCTTAAAAGCTAATGATTATGCGTGCTATTTCGACGCCCCCTACTTTGCTCAATATCGGAATGGGAATCAGCAGTACCGATTTCTGATCGGGAGGCTGGTCATTCTGAATGAATCCAAACAGGAACTCTCTTTCAATCCGCGAACTGTGAAGTTGACCGTCGATGGGCAGGAATATGAATATCGACCAGTTGAGGATTACACAGGGCACGCTACATTCCGCAGGCAAAATCGGCATTACAATTTGACCGAATTGAATGTGCCAGAATTGTTGACGATTCCTGCTGGCAAAATTGCTTCTTGTTGGATTGTCTTTAACGAACTCGATCCCGGCTCGGATACCCCTCAGCTCGATTTGGCCTGGAAAATGGGAGACCGTCCTGTATCGGTGAATCTCACTTTAGCTGCTCGTGCCCAAATTGAATGGCGTCAGGAACAGATTGGCCCACATGGAATTATCGCGGTCGGCACAATTCACGGTGAAGTGAATCCACTGAATCTCTCGACGATCATCAATCAGATGATTGATCTGGCGACGAAGAAAGTGGCACGGGTCATTATTCATTTCGATGAAGAGGCGCCCGAACCCGATCCGCATCTTCAACAATGGTTTGAGCTGGCTTCACGAATGGCGGGGCAGAACTCTACCCAGCAAAACACTTGGGAATTCCCGCCGATCCCCTCGTTAATTCAGGAATTACACCTCTCCAATTTTCCGGGCAACAGTAATTATTATTCAGGAAATATTGCCGCGAATAAGCACAAAACACTCAACGAAGCCTACATCGCTGCTTCTCATTCCATATATCAAACGATTCCCCAGAAGGATCTGATTGAGGAAATTCGTTCTGGACATCGCCTGTCTCAATGTGCGGCTTTGATTTACGGCTCCGTACGTTTACCGCGCACGTTCTATCCGGAAATTGCTGAGATTATCACTCATTCCGATGATCTGGATTTGCAGAAAGCAGCACTTACGGCTCTGGCAGAGTTTCCACAGTCAGAATCGCTCGAACTGCTTCGCAAGTATGCTCTGGATCCGAACGAAGAACGTGCTCAGGCAGCGTTAATCAGTCTGGGAAGTTCTCGTTTTCCACAACATCATCAGACATTGCTCAAGATGCTGCAGAATGAGGAGTCGATCCAGAAACAAATCGTGAAAACAATGGCGAATTTTCCACGACCGCTCTGGTCAGAAACGCTCGAACGCTTTGCCCGCGAAGGGGACGATGAAATTCGACAGGAAGCCTTGCGGGCACTCGATTCTCTGGGGCATCCCGACTTGCGAAGCATCCTGACAGAAATTCTGGCCGACGAAGACGACCCGCTCAAAACAACCGCTCTGGAAATTCTCTCCGGACAGGATGATGAACAGAGCCGTCAGTTAGTCATTAATTATGCGTTGAATCAAATTGAACATTCCTACCCGGAACCTCAATCGTTGACAACAATTACCCGCTTTCGCGCGCAGCGGGCGATTCCAATTCTGCTCCCTTACCTGAAGCAGGAACATCCCCATCGAAATCAGGTGGTGCAAACATTAACGGCCATTGGTGACAATCGGATTATCGATCCGCTACTCGAATTGTATCCCGATTTGAACGCTGCCGAACAGCAGACGGTCCTGCGGGCAGTTGCCATTATCGACGAAGGTCGATTTATGAAATTTGCTCCAGAGGCTTTGAAATCGAACGAACAGCAGAATGTGTCTGTGTTAATCAGCCTGTTGCAAGGATCTGCCAGTGAAGACGCAGTAACCGCGTTAATCGCGATGATTGAAGAATTGCCTGACGAAAGTTCTTCAAAAACTTCGCTGATCCGCTCCCTCGGTGGTTTTTCCAATCGTCAATCGCGGGAATTTTTGACGAATCTCCGGGATAAGTCTTCCGAACAAATCAGTCGCTCGGCTGCAGCCGCCCTCGAAACCTCTTACTCCCGTTCTCCATTGAGCCATATTTATCAACAGGCACTCTCGACATTACGTAGCGGGAAAGCGGATCTGGCGGTTAAACAGTTAACGCTCGTACTCGATTCCGATCCAATTTACCCTCAGGCTTTGCAGGCTCGAGCACAGGCTTATCAGAATCTAGGTGACTTCGATGCCGCTCTAACGGACTATCTAAACGTTTTGAAAATCGATCAGAAATGGCCATCGGCTCAGGGATCAACCGGGCAATTGTTAACGTCTCTGACTCGCTTCGAAGAGGCTCGAACTTATCTCGACAAAGCGATTGAGCAGGAACCCGAAAAAGCTTCCTGGTATTCTTCGCGTGGTCATGTCTATTCGATGCTCGAACAATTTCCGGAAGCCGAGGCGGATTATCGTAAGGCATTAAAAATTGATCCCGATCTCATGACCGCTTTAACGGGCGTCGCGCTGTCGTTGGCAATTAATGGTAAGATTGATGAAGCCATCGAACAGTTGAAACAGGGACGTGAGAAACATGGGGACGATTCCATCTTTGCTTACAACGCCGCCTGCACATATGCCAGGGCGATGGAATATGTGATTCAGCATCCTGAACAGTATGTACCAGACGAGCATAAGGCACGGATTGATCGCCTGCGCGATTTCGCATTTGAAGAACTTGATCGGAGTGTTGAACAGGGATATCAGGACAGTAAATGGACACAGAACGATCCTGATCTCAAAAGCCTGCAGGATGATCCTCGTTTTGCGAAAATTCTGAAAACAATGAACGACCCCAAACCAGAAGATGCGAAGACCCTTGGCCTGGATCTGGATGTAAAACCATAATATCTACATTCGCTTAGATGCCATTTAACAAGCACGAAGCGCAAGCGAGTGTGTTTTAAAACATATTTTATCACCACCGCTCTCGCTTCGTGCTTGTAGGATTATTGAACTTCTTCCCCAGCAAAACAACATTTCATGAATGACCTGCAGAATCGCTCCGCCCCCATAAGTAAACCAAAAATTGGAATCGTAACCGTTTCAGATCGGGCGAGCCGGGGGGAATATGAGGATCTCGGTGGACCTGCGATATTCGATTATCTTCAGACGGTGCTCGTGACACCTTTCGAACCGCGAGTCGTTGTGATTCCCGATGAACAATCTCTGATCGAAGCCGAACTGTGTCGACTGGCCGATGAAGAACTCTGCAGTCTGATCATCACAACTGGAGGAACCGGGCCAGCAGCCCGTGATATCACTCCCGAGGCGACGGAAGCCATTTGTCAGAAAATGATGCCGGGCTTTGGCGAGTTAATGCGAAAAGTTTCCCTCGATAAAGTCCCGACGGCGATTCTTTCCCGGCAAACCGCTGGCATCCGTAATGGGAGTCTTATTATTAATCTTCCCGGAAAGCCGAAAGCGATTGCCGAATGCCTGGACGCTGTATTTCCGGCCGTGCCTTATTGCATCGACTTACTGGGCGGTCCTTATTGGGAAACGAATCCCGATCATTTGATTGCTTTTCGCCCGAAACAAAAGTAGCGTGCAGTGTCACGATTGTTTTTTCAAAGGGCCAGTCATGCGATATTCAATTCCAATCTTCCTGCATATACTTCTACTCACAACGATTGCTTCAACTTCTTATGCGGATGAGAAACCACTCCGGTTGACGTGGGAGAAAAACATCCTGCAGATTCATGGCGACTCCATCCCGGGTGGCGTGATTGAGATCTGGTATCTGGAAGCCTATTGCCGTCCCGGTTCGACGGATCGAGACTGGCATCAAACCGTGATTCCTCACGAGACGGTACTGATTTCCAGTAATGACGACGGGGCTCAACTTCAGTTGAAGTGTAATTTGGAAGATGGAGTTGAGGTTGTTCACACGATAAAAAGCTCTAGCGATGAAGTCACTTTTCAAGTCAAAGCTCACAATCCGACAGAGAAAGTATCTCAGGCTCATTGGGCACAACCCTGTATGCGTGTCGGAGGATTTACTGGCTGCGATGATCCTGCTGAAAAGTACGCTTACATTCAGAAAAGTTTTGTCTTCCTCGATGGCAAACTTGCGATGATGCCAACGACTCCCTGGTCGACGACCGCTCGATACATTCCCGGGCAAGTCTGGGCGGCTCCCGGAGTGGATCGCAATGATGTGAATCCGCGGCCATTAAACACCGAAATTCCCAGCAATGGATTGATCGGTTGCTTCAGCAAAGACGACTCGATGATTCTGGCGATGGCCTGGGAACCGTATCAGGAATTGTTTCAGGGAGTGATCCGCTGCCTTCACAGCGATTTTCGCATTGGTGGCCTGAAGCCGGGCGAGACAAAAATGATCCACGGCAAAGTTTACCTGCTGCCAAATGATATTGAGGGACTGTTGAAGAGATATCAGAAGGATTTCTCAAATCAATAATGAAATGAGAATGGTCTCTTAACGAAATTGCAGACAGTTGCTGTAAAAGATGATTGAAAATGAAATCCATGAAATATGTGATTGGGTTGGATCTCGGTACAACATCGATTTCGACGGTTGCGATTGAACAATCGGGCAAAACTCTGGCAGCTGTGAATCATGCACACGAAGCAGCGATAAAGTCTGAGGATGATCGAGTCGCAGTTCAATCGACAGATCTGATGCTGCAGGTTTCGCAGAAATTGATTCGAGAAATTGTCCAGTTCGTCGATTGCTCTCCAAGTGCCATCGGTCTAACCGGACAGATGCACGGCTTTGTCTGTTGTGATGCTTCCGGATTCGCGATTTCCGACTTCATCACCTGGCAGGACAAACGAGTGCTTGCCTCTACCGACATTGAAGATGAAACGTGGTTGAGTGCGTTGCAGAAACGCTTGCCTGAGAACCTGCAATCGAGATTGGGCTGCCAGATTCGACCGGGATACGCCTTGGCAACGCTGGACATGCTGAATCGTTCCGGGCAATTGCAGGAGAAGCTTCATCATATCTCTGATATCACAGACTGGATTGGAAGTCAGTTAACCAGCACTCCTGCCCGAATTGACCCAACATTTGCAGCTTCCTGGGGTGTCTATAATTTGCAGCAGAAGTCGATTGATCAGGACGTGATTAGAGCAGCGGGACTTAAACCGAAATGGTTTCCTCTGTTGGAGTCGAACTGGAAAATACGCGGGACTACGACAACGCAGATAGCTCGAGAATGGAACTTGGCAGAAGGAGTGCCGGTCTTAACTGGAATTGGAGATCATTCTGCTGCAGCACGGGCAACGATTGAAAATCCTGAGAATGACCTTTTAATGAATGTCGGCACCGGTGGGCAAATCGCCTGGTGCACGAAAGACATTCAACCAACGGATGAGATTGAAGTTCGACCATTTTCAGAAAATCTGTTGCTGAATGTTGGCGCGGGATCAACTGGCGGAGAGGCCTGGTTCTGGTTTGCAGAATCTGTGCAGCAATGGTTTCAGGAAATGGGAGTTGAGCTCTCTTATACCGAAGTGCTCGAACGGCTCAATCGATTAAGTCAGGTGCCCGCAGACATCAATAACATTGAGCCTGTTTATTGGGAACCGTTTTTTCAGGGAACTCGAAATGAGACTTCGCGTCGAGCTTCAATCAGCAATATCGGTCGCCACAATTTCAACTTGAGTGAAATGGCACGCGGACTTTTATGTGGGATTGTCGATTCGCTGTATCGGGTTTATAAAAACTCAAAGAACCCACTAACCGATTTGAAACGTCTTATTGTGAGCGGGAATTATTTTGAGCATCACGAATGGCTGGCTCAATATCTTGCGAAACGTTATCGCATCGATGTGGTCACGCCAGATTTTAAAGAGCAGTCTGCCGTTGGAGCCGCGATGCTGGCTGGAAGAGAAGTGTTCAAGAATGAAGACCTGTGGAAGCACTTCCCGATTTCTTACCGAACGCTTGCAAAATCATCTCATCATTGAAATCTGAAATTGATGACGATCTGTTATTGCAGTAGTAATCCATCGCGCGATCTGCGATCGGCCTGGTCAGCAGTGGATGAATTTCCCGGTTGCGGTTGAGGAGCCGAGGAAGGACTTCCGGTGTCAAATCCCGGAAACGGAGGAGCGACGGATTCATCTTGAGCAGTCGATTTCGCAGCCGCGTTCACGGTGCGATATTCTTCAAGATCCGCCTGTGTGAAGTAGGGAGACTCCCGCTGATTCTCAGGCTCCGCGGTGCTGCTCGTGATCGAGACTTTGCCTGCGGTGCCATTCTGATCTGGCATTTTGATGAACTGATTCTGCATCCAGGCGCCGGAGGGCTGGTCGAGTTCGTACTCGGTAATCGCTTTAGGCTTGTCGCGTAGTGATCTGTTTGCGACTGCGGTCGGGTGCTGCATCAACTGATCTCGCCCGAGATGCTTAACGGGGCAGCCTGCGATTTGGGGAGCTTCCCACAATGAGGAGGGCATATGAGGCGGATTGATTTCGACACCATTGAGTGTCAGTGTCATGGTTTTATCTTGCTGAGCCCAGTTCAACTTGATGTGGCGAGGCAGTTTGGCCGATGTGTTCGGGAATTTTTGATAGTCAGTCAACTTAGCACTGGCGACCAGGCGATGGTCGGCATCGAAAAGTTCATGCTCGCGAACTTCTCCTTTTCGCAAATCAACCGTTGTGATTTTGCGAACAGTGTGTCCGGTTTCATTCGTATGATGACTGACCAGTTTCGCGATATAAGGGTTTTCGGGGTCACGGAGTAATTCTGCATTCGCTCCATCAATTTCTTTCACGCCGAGAACTTCCATCATCCAGTCGGGTTGGACAGGGACGGGCAATTGTTGCTGCATGACGGCGAGATCTTGATGACAGACGGCCAGAATTGCCTTGGGTTCCATTTCCCGCATCCAGAACCAGAGGTCAGTAGAATTCGAGCCAATTTCGACTTCGCTTTGACCAGACAGGGGACCAGAAACGGTCATCCGCAAATGATTCGGCTCTTCAACGGCAATCATCGCTTTGAGGGGAACTGGTATTCCAGAAACTCCCACCTGAGCAGAGGTCGCCCGCCAGGAGTGAATAGGAATCGTGCATTCGTTAACGACGGCCAGAATATCTTCTTTGGTGGCATCGGATGGGATGCGCGCTGTGCCGTGAAACATCGCTGGCCACTGTGGGGGCATTCCCCAGGATGAAAAGCGGCAACCAGGCAGGACACACAGTCCAATCAGCATCACGCAGCGCAATACGCTGTCTGTTATTGCTGAGCGGTTCGTCACTGCGGCCTCCTTGCCGATTCGTCTCTGTGAAGCGTCATCCCCGCGAAGACACAGCCATTTCTGAAGTTCATCCAGAAAGGTGGTCTCTTGGGCAAACTAAGATCATTAAGCAGCGTTACGCAAAGGTTGCTGTCCTAAGGTTTGAATTTCCGCTTCCAGACGAGCCACTTCACTCTGGCTCAATGCTTCTTCAGTAATTTCGTAAGTTCCTTCGCCACGAGCACCTTGAAGCTGCATGATGCGAAGACCTTCGGATTCGGTTGTTTGTTCGTGAATCAGCTGCTTTTTGCGGACGAGCAGGAGCGCCAGAACATATCGTAATTTTTTTTGATAGTCGTTGGCCTGTTCACAATACTCCGTGAATAATTCGTAAAGGCGATCCAAGTCGAGGTACCCGGCTGGTTTACTTTCCGGTTCCGGCACTTCAGTCCGCCAAACACCTAAGGCTCCTTCGGGAACTCCTTGCCAGGCAGCCGAAGAGAAATCGAGCCGTTCGAATCGGCCATTCTTTTCGACTAGTACCGAGTAACACAGGTCACCCGGTTGTAATGGTTCTCCACTGTAGGAGCAAGTTTTAGAGAGTGGTTTGAGGCAATAGTCCATGACATTCGAACCAGTGAATGATAAAACGATGAAGAAAAGGTGACGCTGGACGAATGTAGGTAAATTTCCCGCTTGAGGTAAATACTGAAAATGCCTGTTTCTGTGTGTAAAAAATGCAAAAATGGTAACCACCTGGGGCTCAATCTTTATTCTCATCAGGCTCGATGCAATGTCCGCCATGTTGAACCATAATCGTTTGTACTGTGTGCGGCTGGATTTGACTTTGTTTAGAGCCAAGTCGATTGAAATCCACAATCACTGCCGTTTCCTGGGATTTCAATCGGGCATTCAACAGGTCTGTCACATCAGGTTGAGATGTTCTTCGCAGCATGACCGCAGCAAATACGAGAAATAAAATTGTACCGCCAGACATCATGGCTATAAACAAAGGCGGAGGC
The DNA here is from genome assembly GCF_007859715.1 of Rubinisphaera italica. Classification (NCBI taxonomy): domain Bacteria; kingdom Pseudomonadati; phylum Planctomycetota; class Planctomycetia; order Planctomycetales; family Planctomycetaceae; genus Rubinisphaera; species Rubinisphaera italica. The sequence continues at coordinate 3,857,923 of NZ_SJPG01000001.1, read as the reverse complement.
TCACTGACCATCTGCTGAATGGCCAATACTCCTATGGCGACAACGAATAGTGCCAAACAAAGCAACTGAATGATTGCCATTGGCGAAAGAGAGGATTCATCAAGTTGATGATGGTCGTAAAATCTGACAAACGGATTTGAACTGGTCCTCGACTGACCAGCGACTGAGCCCCGCATTTCAATTTCTGAAGCCGCGGATTCCGCTTCCTGTTTTGAATTAAAAATACCAACAATTGGTCTGGACATGTTTCCTCTCCTTTATGGGGAACCTTTTCTTTCACTCGCTATTTCAAGTGGACTGTCTCGTTACATGGAAATCGATTTGTTCATCGGATGCGGAACATGCAGATCGCTGTCCCGCGTTTTCCAGGCCAGCATTGCATTTTGCTCTTCAGTGAATTTGGCCAGATCTTCCAAAAACGTAACCATCTCTGCACCTTGCAACTGCTGGGCGATCTGATGATAAAAGACGCTCAGAGATGTAAAAAACATGTGTGTTGTAACAAGTAGATCTTCCTCATATTCAGCATGAGCAGGATCGAGCTTATGAAAGAAACCCTGGATTTCTTCATCCGGTATGAATTGAACCCATGTTTCCATGATGGCAGGATCTTGATCGATAATTGAACTTAACAGTCGATTCTCAAAATGCTTTTCACAATCGCGGATCGTTTTCAAAATCATCTGCCCTTGCGGATCGTCAGCAGGAACCACTAATGCAGCCAATTCTCTTCCAAACTGAGTGTGTAATCCCTGAATGCGGTCGATCACTTGATGAATTTGCAGATAAGACATAGCTGTCACCCCTCTTAAAATAGAATTTCCTCATCTCATCAATGGTGCATGGCGTGTGCCAAATGAAGAGAGAACTCTTATCTAAGGGAAATGTCAGTCTAATTCTGCTTATTGGCTCGAAATCTGAGCGATTTCTTCTCAGACTGAGTGTTCATCGATCAATTTCAAGGCGCACTTGTGCATTTTTTTGGGGTGCAATTTCAACTTATTGGCCTCACTCCAATTGTCAGCAGTCTATATATGGGTTTTTAATCAATGGATCTTGGTGTAAAGAATTGCACGGCTGTGATCACAGGAGGGGCTTCCGGAATTGGTTTGGCCATCGTGCAGGCATTTCTCAGCGAGGGATGTCGAATTGCGATTGTTGATTTGAAGCCACCAGTCGATTCCAGTCTCCTCGATAATGAGCAGGTTCTGTATTGTCCCACAGACTTAATGGAACTCCACGCATGTGAGAAAACAGTCGAAAACGTTGTGAGCAAATTTGGTGGAATCGATTACCTGATCAATAATGCAGGGACGAATGATTCCGTGGGATTGGAGTGTGCCCCCGAGAGATTTTCAGAGTCTCTCCAGAAGAATCTCGTTCATTATTTTTCGATGACTCATTATTGTCTGCCGCATTTAAAAGCCAGTCCCGCCGGAGCGATCGTGAACATCAGTTCGAAAGTCGCAGTGACTGGCCAGGGGGGAACCTCCGGTTATGCGGCTGCTAAAGGTGGTGTCAATGCGTTGACCAGGGAGTGGGCTGTTGAATTGGCGCCAGCTGGAATTCGGGTCAATACGGTTGTTCCAGCAGAAGTCTGGACAAAAATGTATGAGAACTGGCTGGGGAAGACTGCTGATCCTGCGGCAGAAAAACAAAGAATTGAAGCAAGCATCCCCTTGAATCATCGCTTTACCACGCCGGAAGAAATAGCCGCGATGGTTGTGTTTCTGGCTTCGGCTCAGTCGTCTCATACGACGGGACAAATTGTTTATGTCGACGGAGGGTATTCTCATCTGGATCGTCGTCTACAATAGTGTCGTGTTGCTCGACGGATTTTCATGAGCGATCCTCTCGACCTGTTCCACTAACTTTTTTAGAGTGCATTTTGCAAAACGACAACGTCAACTCCGAGCGCACTTCTGAGACGCCGACTCCTGAAATATTACCGGTTGGTATTGAGCAACAGCAGGAGCGAACGGAATGGGAACTCTGGAATTTGCTCACGCTGGCAGCTCATCATGTTTTTATGAGACTGGCCTGGATCTTCAAAACCGAAACAGTCATTATGCCAGCCTTTCTGGATGTGATTGCGGGAGCGGGCTGGATTCGCGGTTGTCTGCCGATTTTTAATCGGATCAGTCAGAGTATTGCCCCCGTCCTTGCCTCAGCAAGTTTGCGGAACATGCCCTGTAAAGTCCGCATGATGAAACAGACCACCATGCTGATGGCGTTTCTGTTTGGCTGTCTTTCGTTTTTATGTTTGAACCTTGGCAAAGAAGCGATGCCCTGGTTTCCGGCTGTCTTTCTCATCATCTACGCCATGTTTTTTGCTGCTACTGGTGTCAATCAGCTTTCCTTCAATACCTTGCAGGGAAAATTAATCAGACCGCATCGAAGAGGGCGCCTGATGTCGATTGCCGGCATGGCAGGCTCGCTGGTGGCCATGGTGGGGGCTTATTTTCTGTTGACGGAATGGCTGGCCATTCCCGAAGGTCGTGGGTTTTCCTGGATTTTCGGTTTCACTTCGCTCTGTTTTGTTTTTGCCAGTGCGATCCTGTGGATCGTTCACGAACCGGCAGACAAACAGGGAACAACGGAGTCTCATCCGGGCAAACTGTTCCGCAATGTCTGGCGAACTTTACGCGAAAATCGTTCGATGCAACGCGTTGCACTGGCGGCGATGCTCTTTATCTGTACGCTTCTGCTCTTCCCGCATTACCAATGGCTGGGCAAGGAAGTCCTCGGGGCCGGTCCCACGGACCTGATGATGTGGGTGATTGTGCAGAATTTGTCCGTGGGAATCTTCAGTTGGATCACAGGGTATTACGGAGACCGCTATGGTTATCGTATTGTGATTCGTGTGGAGATGTTCGCATTGGCATTTGTTCCGATTGTTGCGATTGGCCTTTCCGAAATACTGACTGCCGAAACGAGAGGCTGGTACACGCTCACTTTTCTTCTACTCGGGTTGACTCCCGTGACAATGAAAACGATGTTCAATTATGTCCTTGAACTTGTGGAGGAGGAGCAGCATCCCCACTATTTAAGCACTCTCAACGTTTGCATGGCGGCTCCCTTATTCTTCGCCCCGTTGGTTGGCTATCTGATCGACTGGAACTATCGACTGATTTTCCTGATTATCGCAGGAATCGTCTTTACCGCGGGCCTGCTCACCTTCCGCATGGATGAGCCGCGCCTACACCTCAAAAATGAATCGGTACATAGGTAGAACGCATGGGAGGAAGATATCCTCCCTCTAAAAAACAGGAACTCTGATATCTTTCAGAATCCATATTTACTCTTGGCAATCTCATCGACGGCACTCTCGATAGAGCTATTGAGAAACTGATTGTCTTCGTTGTAAGACTCATCTCGTCGGCCATTGCATAATACCACAACATTGAATCCATCGATTCGCTGGAGAGCCATCGCAGTTGTTCCGGGTAAACTTCCGAAATACGTCCAGTAATATCGTTGTGGATTACGAAGCTTACCATCGAGCCAGTATTGTTCCATGTACTTGCACAGTGCGGGAGCCGAGGCGATTAGTCCGCCATGAGAATCCATCACTTCCACGCGAAGTGTTTTGATGGGGTATTCCACTTCTCTCGGATCCCAGTCACGCGGACGATCCCGGCCTTGCTGAATGTCTTTGATGCCAAGCGGATCAAACAACTTTTCCTGAACATACTTTTGGTAAGGCATTCCCGAGGCTTTTTCGACGACTCGTCCCAGCAGGCAGTATCCGAAGTTGGAATAAGACGAACGGGAGCCGGGATCGAACTGCAGCGGTTTTGCCAGCATAAAGCGAATCATATCTTCCGGCTGAGCTTTCCCCCGCAGCCGATATTGCTGTTCGACTTCGCGAGCACGAAACATAGGGTCAAACGTTTCATCACGATCCCAGCCTCCTTCATGCTTGAGCAGATGAGCCACGGTGACGTCTCGCCAGCGCGGATCAAACTCTTTCTTACGTGGTTCACTCAATTCCAGCAGATCGAAGATTTTGTCATCGAGAGAAAGTTTTCCATCCCGAATCAGAGTTTTGATGGCCGAGGATGTGATCGACTTACTGACACTGGCAATCCGCATCAAGGCATCGGCTGGAGTTTCAATCGTGTGCTCCGTATCTTTCCAGCCATAACCCTTAGAGTAAATCATTTTTCCATTGCGGGAGATCGCAATCGTGACGGCATCGCAGCCGATCAGTTTCTGAAATTCTGCGATCGCTTCGTCGATAGCTGCGAATTGTTCGGAGTTATCTGGGCTATTTCCGGGTTGTTCTGCATTGAGGGAAGATGTCAGGAATACTGCAAGGAGACAGAACCAAATCAAAGACAGACATGAAGTAGAGAATCGTGTCATCTTGAGATCTCCTTGAATCAACCTAAGATCGCCGAACAAAACTGAAGACAGATTGTATGAAAACTAACTAACCATCAAAATCGAATTTATAGAACCACAGAGACACAGAGGGCACGGAGAAGTTTTGTAGTTCAATGCGTACCCAAGTTTTGAATATCTTGATGGTTACAGATTTTCCCAATTGAAAAATCTCTCTGTGGTTTTCATTTTCTCAAATTCGTAATGTCGATTTATAAATTCTGATCCAATTCATGATATTGGGTTTGTTTAAGGCTCTCAATAAAAAAAGGGTATGGCAAAGTTATTCACTTCACCATACCCAATGTTTTGTCGCAATGATATTCCAGGAGAGTCAATTAGACAGGCTCAACTTCTCCGTTTGGCAGCACCTTCATGCCGGGGCCCGCTTCCTGTGGGGGACGGGAAAGAATTCCCACAGTGATCGCTTCGTCGGAATCACTTTCTTTGAGGACGCCGACGATTTCGATCATGTTGCCTTCTTCAATGGTCAGGCCGAGGTCGTCGTTCAAGGTGCGGAAAATCAAAGAATCAACACGCTTGAAGCAATTGAGCAGATCTTTCAGATCAAACTCAAAAGCCATGCGGGCACGTTTGCCGTCGTGCTTGCCGCCAAACATTTCGCCATCGCCCAGATAAAACAGGACCTGCCAGCAGTTCTCGTTAAAACGGCAGTCGTATCCGACGCGGGCGGCATCGGCTACTGGCGTGAAGAGGTCGGCGGCATCGTAAATGAATTCGGTCAGCCAGCCGGGGCGAAAACTTTTCTTATCTCGGTTTTCCGCCCACTGTTCGGCTTGCTTAATGAGG